>NZ_CP046046.1:0-600000 GCF_009676705.1 Spiribacter sp. 2438
TTGGTCGATCGATTCTGGAAAGGCTGTTTGCAACGCCTGGAACGGGAAATGCCGGACCAGCAGCTCAACACCTGGATTCGGCCCCTGCAGGCTGAAGAATCGGATCATCAGCTGCGGCTCTATGCCCCCAACCGCTTTGTTTGCGACTGGGTCCGCGAACATTTTTACGACCGCATTCAGGAACTGCTGGCAACCCAGCATCCCGACGGCCCGCCAACACTGGCCCTGGAAGTGGGCGGTAGCGGCCCCGCGCCGGTGGCACCGGATACGCCCACGGCGACCGTGGTCAGCGGCACACCCGCCGCCACGCCAAACCGCAGCAACCTCAACCGCGACTTCACCTTCGAAACCTTTGTGGAAGGCAAGTCCAATCAACTGGCAAGGGCGGCCAGCCTCCAGGTGGTCGAAAACCCGGGGACCGCTTACAACCCGCTGTTCATCTATGGAGGCGTCGGCCTGGGCAAGACCCACTTGATGCACGCCATCGGCAATGACCTGCTGGCCCGCCGGCCGGACGCCCGGGTGCTCTATCTGCACTCAGAGCGGTTCGTCGCGGACATGATTCGGGCGTTGCAACACAACGCCATCAACGAGTTCAAGCGTCATTACCGGGGCGTAGACGCGCTGCTGATCGATGACATCCAGTTTTTCGCCCGCAAGGAACGCTCCCAGGAAGAATTCTTCCACACCTTCAACGCGTTGCTGGAGGGCCACCAGCAGGTGGTGATGAGTTGTGACCGTTATCCGAAGGAGGTCAACGGCCTGGAAGAGCGGCTGAAATCCCGTTTCGGCTGGGGGCTGACCATTGCCATTGAACCGCCGGAGCTGGAAACCCGGGTCGCCATCCTGATGAGCAAGGCCGAGCAGGCGGGCACGCCGCTGCCGCCGGAAGTGGCATTTTTCATCGCCAAGCGGATCCGCTCCAATATCCGCGAGCTGGAAGGGGCCCTCAAGCGGGTGGTGGCCAACGCCCATTTCACCGGTTCGGCCATCACCGTGGATTTTGCCAAGGGGGCGCTGCGTGACCTGCTGGCACTGCAGGACAAGCTGGTGACGGTGGAAAACATTCAGAAGACCGTGGCGGAGTACTACAAAATCCGTCTGTCCGATCTGCTCTCCAAGCGCCGCAGCCGTTCCATTGCCCGTCCCCGGCAATTGGCCATGGCGCTTGCCAAAGAGCTCACCAGCCACAGCCTGCCGGAGATCGGTGAAGCTTTTGGTGGTCGAGACCACACCACCGTCATGCACGCCTGTCGCAAAGTTCGGGAATTACGGGAGGCGGACGGCCGGCTGGACGAGGATTATCACAACCTGTCCAGAACCCTGTCATCATGATGTGGATAACCCGTGCACAAAATCTGTCCCCGATTCCATCCACAGGTTGTCCCCGGTTGATACCCAGAAAAAGGGCGCTCTAATCACAGGTTGCAAGCGATGGAAAACCTCATTGAATCAGTTAGTTAAATGACTTGTCCCGCGTTGAAGGGCTGCCTTACTACTATCACAAGTCTTAATATGTACTCCTAACAGAAGAAAGATCGGATATCGCCATGCAGTTCCAAATCGATCGGGATGAGCTCCTCCGTCCACTCCAGTCAGTGATTGGCGTGGTTGAGCGCCGCCAGACCCTGCCCGTGCTCTCCAATGTTCTGTTAAGCCTGGAAGACGGCAAGCTGTCCCTGACCGCTACCGATCTGGAAGTCGAGCTCCGGGCAGAGGTTGAACTGGATTCCGAGGAAACGGGCAGCGTCACCGTACCGGCGCGGAAATTGATGGACATTATCCGAAATCTTCCCGAAGACAGTCGGGTCGCCATCGCGCGGGAAGCCGAGCGAGTTTCCGTCAAGGCCGGCCGGAGCCGTTTTACACTGACCACCCTCCCGCCGGATGATTTCCCGACCGTTGACGCGGTTGAAGCCAGCCATCGGGTCTCGCTGCCCCAGGCACAATTGCGCTGGCTTATCGAAAAGAGTCATTTCGCCATGGCGCTGCAGGACGTCCGCTATTATCTCAATGGCCTCCTGCTGGAACTGGACCCTCAGCGGTTGCGAGCAGTGGCCACCGACGGTCACCGCCTGGCCATGAGCGAACTTGTTCCCACCCTGGATATTGAAGCCCCGACCCAAGTGATTGTCCCCCGTAAGGGTGTCCAGGAAATGCTCCGGCTGCTCGACAACAGCGAGAGCGAGGTGGAGCTGGTGCTCGGCGCGGGCCATGTCCAGCTGTCTCTCCCGGATATCCGCTTCACCTCCAAGCTGATCGACGGCCGTTTCCCGGATTACCAGCGGGTTATTCCTGCCGAGGACGGCCCCTGCGCGGTGATTGATCGGGAAACCCTGCGGAAGGCGCTGGTCCGGGCGTCCATCCTTTCCAATGAAAAATACCGGGGGGTTCGTTTCGGATTTGACGCCGATCAGCTTCAGATTCAGTCCAACAACCCGGAACAGGAAGAGGCCGTTGAGGAAGTCCCGGCGGCCTTTGATGGTGAGTCTGTCGAAATTGGCTTCAATGCCAGTTACATGATGGATGCCCTGGCCGCTATCGATGACGCGACGGTCCACATTTATGTCCGGGATGGCAGCAGTAGCGCGCTGGTGTTGGGTGAAAAGAGTCGCGACGCCCGCTATGTCGTGATGCCGATGCGGCTGTAGCCATGAACCCCTGCCACGAGGAGGACGGGCTTCACCGCCTGTCGTTGCAGGGATTTCGGCATCTCCAGGACGACACCCTCGATCTGGATCCGCGTGCCAACGTCATACAGGGGGCCAACGCCGCCGGGAAGACCAGTTTTCTGGAAAGCATTCATTTCCTGGCCCGCGCCCGTAGCTTCATCACCCACCGCACGGCGCGAATGGTGGCCAAGGGCGCTGAGCGGGTCCTTGTTCATGGGCAGATTCGTGCTGCGAGGACTGAGCACCGGTTGGGGGTGCAATACCAACAGGGCCAGACTCGGGCGCGCCTGGATGGACGCGACGTGCAGGCGTTATCGGAATCCGCGGGCCTGTTGCCCATTCAGGTCATCAACACCGAGGGGCAACGACTGCTGACCGATGGCCCGGCTGGGCGCCGGGCTTTTCTCAATTGGGGTGTGTTCCACGTGGAACACACCTATCGGGATGACTGGCGGCGTTATCAAAAAGCATTGCGGCAACGGAACGCCGCCCTTCGGGCCGGGGACCGGCGATTGGTTGCGGCCTGGGAGCCGGACATGGTGGCGGCCGCCGAAGCCGTGGATCGACGTCGCCAGGCGTTTCTCGAGACGCTTATGCCCCGTGCCATGGCTATCGCCCTCGAATGGTTACCGGCGAGTCAGCCGGGGTGGCAATTCCGGCGGGGCTGGAAAGCCGACCACCCTTTGGCTGAAGTGCTTGCGCAGGGTCGTGAGCAGGAGTTGGCTCAGGGTTTTGCGTTGTACGGCCCTCAGCGTGCGGATCTGCGGCTCACGGCAAATGGAACCGAAGCGGAGGCCAGGCTGAGCCGCGGTCAGCAGAAGCTGTTGGTGGCAGCTTTGCGCATTGCGCTGGTGGAGCAATGGGCAGCCCGCGGGACTTACCGTCCCCTGGTGCTGGTAGATGACTTGCCAGCCGAGCTTGATGCCGAGCATCGTCAGTTCCTGTTGAACTCGTTGCTGGCCTCCGGGGCCCAGGTGTTTCTGACGACCATTGAGTCCGAGCAGTTGCCTGGGGTGGGATCAGCCCGTTGGTTCCACGTGGAACATGGGTGTGTCCGGCGAGACTGAGGGTAGAACCGGTGGGGCAGCGCCACGGGTGGAAATCGGCTATAATTAGGGGCTTAGGCGATAAGGGCTGCAAATGACCGATCAAACGGATTCCACTCAGAACACCGAGTACGATTCCTCGCAAATCAAGGTGCTTCGCGGGCTCGATGCGGTCCGCAAGCGCCCCGGGATGTACATCGGCGACACGGACGATGGCACCGGCCTGCACCACATGGTTTTTGAAGTGGCCGATAACGCCGTTGACGAGGCGCTGGCCGGTTATTGCTCGGAAATTGAAGTGACGCTGCACCGGGACGGGTCGGTCACCGTGGGTGACAACGGCCGCGGAGTGCCGGTGGATATTCATCCCGAGGAAGGACGATCCGCCGCCGAGGTCATCATGACGGTCCTCCACGCCGGGGGAAAGTTCGACAACAACTCTTACAAGGTCTCGGGCGGCCTCCACGGCGTGGGGGTTTCGGTGGTGAATGCGCTGTCGGATCGGCTTCGTCTGGTGGTCAACAAGGCCGGCAAGGTCTACATGCAGGAATACGCCGCCGGGGAGCCGCTGACGCCCCTCAAAGTGGCCGGGGAGACCACCGACAGCGGAACGATCATCACTTTCCATCCCAGCCCCGAAGTCTTCACCAATATCGACTTCAACTACGACATCCTCGCGAAACGGTTTCGGGAGCTCTCCTTCCTCAACCCGGGGGTGCGGATCGCGCTCAAGGACGAACGCAGCGAGAAGGAAGACGTTTTTGAATACGCCGGGGGCATACGCGCCTTCGTTGAGCACCTCAACAAGAACAAGACCCCACTGCATCCGGCGGTTTTTTATCTCAGTACCCAGCGAGATGACATTGTGGTGGAAGTGGCCATGCAGTGGAGCGACTCCTACCAGGAAGCCATCTTCTGCTTTACCAACAACATCCCCCAGAAGGATGGTGGCAGTCACATGTCGGGGTTCCGGGGCGCACTGACTCGAACGTTGAATAACTACATGGACAGCGAGGGGTACAGCAAGAAACTCAAGGTTTCCCCCAGCGGCGATGACATCCGTGAGGGTCTGACGGCGGTGGTATCCGTAAAGGTTCCGGATCCGAAATTCTCATCCCAGACCAAAGAAAAACTGGTGTCCTCGGAAGTGAAAGGAGTGGTGGAATCCACGCTGTCCGAGGCCCTGAACGCTTTTCTTTACGAAAACCCCAATGATGCCCGCGCCATTGTTGAGAAAGTCGTGGATGCGTCCCGCGCTCGGGAGGCCGCCCGCAAGGCCCGGGAGATGACCCGTCGCAAGGGTGCCCTGGATGTGGCGGGTCTGCCGGGCAAGCTGGCCGACTGCCAGGAAAAGGACCCCAGCCTCTCCGAGCTGTACCTGGTGGAGGGTGACTCCGCCGGCGGCTCTGCCAAGCAGGGCCGGGATCGACGGACCCAGGCCATCCTGCCCCTGAAAGGCAAGATCCTGAACGTCGAGAAGGCCCGTTTTGACAAGATGCTGTCCTCCGTCGAGGTGGGCACGCTCATCACGGCCCTGGGCTGTGGCATCGGCCGGGAAGAATTCGACCCGGAAAAGCTGCGCTACCATCGAATTATCCTGATGACCGATGCGGATGTGGATGGCTCTCACATCCGCACCCTCCTGCTGACGTTCTTCTATCGGCAGATGTCGGTGCTGGTGGAGCGGGGGCACGTCTATATCGCCCAGCCGCCGCTTTACAAGGTCAAGCGGGGCAAGCAGGAGCATTACGTCAAGGACGAAGCCGAATTGACCAACTATCTGCTTCAGATGTCGCTGTCCGGCGCTTCTTTGCTGCCCTCCGAGGACACCCCGGTGATCGGGCCGGAGGCGCTGGAGACGCTGATCCGCCAGTACCTTGACACCATGGCGATGATCGATCGCCTGGGGCGTCGCTCCGATCCTCATATCCTTCGGGCCATGGTCAACCTCCCGCCACTGGCCGAGGATGCCCTGCAGGATGGCGAGGCCGTGGCGCAGTGGTTTGAACGGCTGTCCGCCGCCATTAACACGGGATTGCCGACCGGTACGGAGTACCGGGTTCGCACCCAATCCGGGCCGGATGGCGGCTTCCAGGAAGCGGTGGTGACCAAGCGAATGCACGGCATTCTCTACCCCTACACCTTCCCGGCGCCTTTCTTCCTGTCCCGTGAATATCAGACGATCCGCGAGGTGGCGACGGCCCTGGACGGGCTCCTTGGGCCAGGCGCCGAGATTCGCCGGGGCGAGCGTTCCCAGCCCATCGATACTTTCCAGGCCGTGGTCAGCTGGTTGATGGAGGAAGGCAAACGCGGCCTGTCCGTGCAGCGCTACAAGGGGCTGGGTGAGATGAACCCGGATCAGCTCTGGGAGACCACCATGAACCCGGAGACCCGCCGGCTGCTACAGGTCCGCATTGAAGATATCGTCGGCGCGGATGACATCTTTACCACGCTGATGGGCGACCAAGTCGAACCGCGGCGCGAGTTCATCGAGAAAAATGCGTTGCAAGTCAGCAACTTGGACGTCTAGCGCATTAGATCCTGGCGGTGGGCATCGATCCAGTCCTGGGCTTCCTGGGTGACGCTGGCCGGCGTTCGCCCGACGGTGTCGATGGGTGGACCGATTCGAACGTAAATGGTCCCGGGGCGCATGCGCACGCCGTTACGGGGCCAGTGCTCCCCCGCGTTGTGGGCCACCGGTGTGACCGGAACGCCCGCCCGGCAGGCGAGTAGCGCCCCGCCCTGCTGGTAGCGTTCACGCTGACCGGGGAGAACCCGGGTGCCCTCCGGGAACACCACGACCCAGCGGCCGGAGGCCAGGCGCTCCTTTCCCTGTTCCAGAACCTGGCGGAGCGCAGCCCGGGGATCCCGTCGATCGATGGCGATGGGCTCCAGATGGGCCAGTACCCAGCCAAACACGGGAATCTTCAGCAACCCCCGTTTCAGAACCCAGCTCTGGGGGTAGAAATGGAAAACCATGTTCAGGGTTTCCCAGGCGCTCTGGTGATTGGCCAGCACGACGCCGTGGGTGTCTGGGCGGTTTTCCAGCCCCTCCACCTGGACACGGATCCCGCCGATGACCCGCACCAGCCAGTCCACGATCACGCACCAGCGGGTGATCCACCAGTACCGGCGCCGCAATGGCAGAAGAAAAAGCGGCAGGCTGATCAAGGCCCAGATCACCGCGGATAGCGCCAATGCCACGTAAAAAATGGTCCCGCGGATTACACTGCCTTGACGCAATGGCTCCGCGGCATCGGAATGGGTTCTCAACGCCTGTGCTCCAGAATTCGTCGTCCGATCAGGCGCTTTCCGGCAGCGCCGATACGTCGGCGATGGCCAGAAAAAGCCCCTGCAATCGATGCAGCAGTGCCAGCCGGTTAGCTCGCAGGGCCGGGTCATCGGTCATGACCATGACCTCATCAAAGAACCGGTCTACGGGTCCCCGCAGCTCGGCCAGCAAGGCCAGTGCCGCGCTGTATTCCCCGCCCTCGATCCGCTGCTGCACCTCGCCGGCTCGAGCTTCGATGGCATCGTGCAGGGATCGTTCCGCTTCGTCCTCGAGGCGGTGAACGTCCACCTCGGCGGGGGTCCAGTCCTCGGCCCGTCGGAGGATATTGCGGATACGCTTGTTGGCCCCCGCCAGACTGCCGGCGGCCGGCAGCCTGGCAAAGTCCTGGCATGCCCGCAGCCGACGGTCGAAGTCCAGTGGTTCGAAATCGGTGGGAGACAGAGCGGAGCGCACCGCTTCGAAAAGCTCCGCTCCGAATCCGGCTTCCTGATAGATGGCTCGCAGACGCTCCAGACAGAATTCTACCAGAGGCTCCACCTGGGCGGCTGCGTTGACCCCCTCCGGTTGCCGCGCCGCCGCCTCACTGAACAGCTGATGGACGTTAATGGCATGCTCGCCCTCGATCAGGGATCTGAGCAAACCCACCGCGGCTCGACGAAGGGCGAAAGGATCCTTGGCGCCGCTGGGTGCCTTGCCGATGGCAAAAATGCCGATGAGGGTGTCGGCGCGATCCATGACTGCGAGGAGTCGTCCCAAGGGCGTGCCAGCCACGGCATCGCCGGCATGACGGGGCTGGTAGACCTCGTCCAGTGCCGTGGCGACCGCCGGGGACTCGCCATCCTCGAGGGCATAGTAGCGGCCCATGACCCCTTGCAGGTCCGGAAATTCGCCCACCATTTCGGTGAGCAGATCTGCCTTGCAGAGCCGTGCCGCTTTCACCGCATCGTCGGTGGAGGTCTCGAATCGCGACGCATACTCTCCCGCCAGTGCGGCGACCCGCTCGGCCTTGTCCTGCAGGCTGCCCAGGGATTTCTGAAACACCACGGAGCGCAGGCCGGATTCCCGCTCGCCGAGGGGTCGGGCACGATCCTGGTCCCAGAAGAACGCGGCATCCGCCAGTCGGGGGCGTATCACCCGTTCATTGCCGGCGATGACCCGTTGGGGCTCGCGGCTTTCCAGGTTGGCCACCGTAATGAACCGTGGCAGCAGCGCGCCGTTGGCGTCCCGCACCGGGAAATAGCGCTGGTGGCCTTCCATGCTGGAGACCAGCGCTTCGGGTGGCACCCGCAGGAAATCGGCGTCGAAGGTGCCGGAAAGCACCGCGGGCCACTCCACCAGGGCATTCACCTCGTCCACCAGCGCCGGATCCATGACGGCGTGGCCGCCAACCCGCTCACCCTCGGCGCGAACTCCTTCAACGATGTGATCGCGCCGCTCCTGGAGATCGACGAGGACGTAAGCCCCCCGCAGGACGTCGGCGTAGTGGTCAGCGTGGCTGATCTCTACCGGTTCCGGGTGGTGAAACCGGTGACCGCGGCTCTGGCGACCACTGTCCACGCCAAAAAAGCGGGCGGGGACTACGGTTTCACCCAACAACAGCACCACCCAGTGAACCGGCCGCACGAATTCCGTGGTCTGGGCACCCCAGCGCATGCGCTTGGGGATCGGCAGCTGGGTCAGTGCCTGATCAATGATGCCGGGGATCAGGTCGGCGGTGGGCTTTCCCGACTCGACCCCGCTGTGAACCAGCCAGGCCCCGCTGTCGTTCTCGAGTCGATCCAGCTCAGCGACTTCAACGCCACAGGATCGGGCAAAGCCGAGGGCGGCCCGGGTGGGTTCGCCGTCGGCGTCGTAGGCCGCGGCCAGCGCGGGGCCGCGACGCTCGAAGGGCCGATCCGGCTGATGCCGGGCCAGATCCCGGACTTCAACGGCGAGCCGACGGGGCGCCCCATAGGCCCTGATTCCCCCATAAGGGATCTCCGCCCGGGTCAACCCTTGCTCCACCTGATCCCCCAGGGATCGGGTGAGTGAGGACAGGGCGCCCGGGGGCAATTCTTCCATGCCCAGTTCGAACAGCAGGGTGTCGGTGTGCTGCGTCATGCAACGCTCCGATCGCCGCTGTCCGCCCGGCCCAGCGGAAAGCCCAGCGCTTCCCGGGAATCGTAATAGGCCTTGGCCGACGCTCTGGCCATCCCCCGCACCCGAAGGATGTAGCCCTGTCTTTCCGTCACCGAGATCGCATGGCGCGCATCCAGCAGGTTGAAGGTGTGCGAGGCTTTCATGGCCATTTCATAAGCCGGTAGCGGCAGGCCCTGTTCGGCCAGGCGCAGGGCTTCGCTTTCACAGGTGTCGAACCAGCCCAATAGACTGTCGACATCCGCTTCTTCGAAGTTGTAGCGGGACTGCTCCTGCTCGTTCTGAAGATAGACATCGCCATAGGTGACCACACCGTCCGGCCCCTCGGTCCAGACCAGGTCGTAGACGCTCTCCACCTCCTGGAGATACATGGCGATGCGCTCCAGTCCATAGGTGATCTCGCCCATGACCGGGTGGCAGTCCAGCCCACCGGCCTGCTGGAAGTAGGTGAACTGGGTGATTTCCATGCCGTTCAGCCAGACCTCCCAGCCCAGCCCCCACGCCCCCAGGGTGGGTGACTCCCAGTTGTCCTCCACAAACCGGATGTCATGGACCAGCGGATCAATGCCCAGCGCCTTGAGGGACCCCAGATACTGCTCCTGCAGATCGGCCGGTGAGGGCTTGAGGACCACCTGGAACTGGTAGTAATGCTGCAGCCGGTTGGGATTTTCCCCGTAACGGCCGTCGGTGGGCCGGCGCGACGGTTGGACATAGGCCGCCCGCCAGGGCTCGGGGCCGATGGCCTTGAGAAAGGTGGCGGGATGAAAGGTCCCGGCACCCACTTCCATGTCGAGGGGCTGCATGAGCACGCAGCCCCGCTGCGCCCAATAGTTCTGCAGGGCGAGGATCAGGGCCTGAAAGGTCATTGATTCTCCGGCGAATCCGCGAAATGCACCGCAGTATAGCCCGCCGGGCGGCTGGCTGTCAGGCGGCGACCCGTTGGTGGATGCACCAAAAAAGTGCCTCCGCGATTGAAAACGCACACAAACGGTGCATAGTGGCGGCCATTGCTCACTTTGAGATAAAAAACGGCCCGTTTTGGTGCGTTTTTCGACGCTGGCACGGATCGTGCTTACTCTCGGACGGCATAAACAATTGGTATGACAAAGACTGGAGGCCAAACGATGGCAAAGTCCGCCGACGACGTTCTCAAGATGATCGAGGACAACGAGGTCCGCTTCGTGGACCTGCGTTTCACCGACCCCAAGGGCAAGTCCCAGCACGTGACCCTGCCGGCCCACGCCGTGGACGCCGACTTCTTCGCCGAGGGCAAGATGTTCGACGGCTCCTCCATCGAAGGCTGGAAGGGCATTAACGAGTCCGACATGATCCTGATGCCGGATCCGGACACCGCTGTCCTCGACCCCTTCTTCGATGACGCCACCCTGATTCTGGTGTGCAACATCATCGAACCCAACACCATGCAGGGTTACGGCCGGGATCCGCGTTCCATCGCCGAGCGCGCCGAGGCCTACCTGCAGTCCACCGGCATTGGCGATGTCGCCTACTTCGGGCCGGAAAACGAGTTCTTCGTATTCGACGATGTCCGCTGGGGCACGGACATGAGCGGCTCGTTCTACAAGATCGATTCCGCCGAAGCGGAGTGGAACACCGAAAAGGTTTACCCGGACGGCAACATGGGCCATCGCCCGGGCGTCAAGGGTGGCTACTTCCCGGTGCCGCCGGTGGACAGCCTCCACGACATGCGTTCGGCGATGCTCGAGTGCCTGACGGACATGGGCATGACTACTGAGGTGCACCACCACGAAGTGGCCACCGCCGGTCAGTGTGAGCTGGGCGTCGGCTTCAACACCCTGGTGAAAAAGGCCGATGAGGTTCAGACCCTGAAGTACGTGGTGCATAACGTGGCTGCGGCCTACGGCAAGACCGCGACCTTCATGCCCAAGCCGGTGGTTGGCGACAACGGCAGTGGCATGCATGTCCATCAGTCCATCGGCAAGACCGGCGAGATGCTGTTTGCCGGCGACCAGTACGGCGGCCTGTCGGAGACGGCGCTGTATTACATCGGTGGCATCATCAAGCATGCCAAGGCGATCAACGCTTTTGCCAATGCATCCACCAACAGCTACAAGCGTCTGGTTCCGGGTTTCGAGGCGCCGGTGCTGCTGGCCTACTCGGCCC
The DNA here is from genome assembly GCF_009676705.1 of Spiribacter sp. 2438. Classification (GTDB taxonomy): domain Bacteria; phylum Pseudomonadota; class Gammaproteobacteria; order Nitrococcales; family Nitrococcaceae; genus Spiribacter. Next base: position 11,289 of record NZ_CP046046.1, read on the forward strand.
GTAACCGCTCGGCATCGGTCCGGATTCCGTGGGTGTCCAATCCCAAGGCGCGGCGCATCGAGGTGCGCTTCCCGGACAGCACCGCCAACCCGTACCTGTGCTTCGCCGCCATGCTCATGGCGGGCCTCGACGGCATCCAGAACAAGATCCATCCGGGCGACGCCATGGACAAGGATCTCTACGACCTGCCCCCCGAGGAAGAAGCCGAGATCGATAAGGTGGCGTTCTCCCTCGAAGAGGCGCTGGATTCACTGGACAACGACCGTGAGTTCCTCAAGGTCGGCGGCGTGTTCACCGATGACGCCATTGATGGCTATCTTGAGGTGAAGCGCGAGGAAGTGCTGCAGCTGCGCATGACCACGCACCCGGTGGAGTTCGACCTCTACTACAGCGTGTAAGCGGCTTCTCAAGGCGTGTGAACCCCCGCTTCGGCGGGGGTTTTTTTTGCCTGGACATCGCGCTTTGCGGTCCCTCCGAATCCGGTGCGGCCTGGTGTCAGGTCACCGAGTTGCTGATGGCGCTCGCACCATAATGGTGCACAGTCATCGGCCTTCCCCCTATACTGACCCCACCAGTGACCACCATCGCAATGTGGCCCGCTTCTTGCTTCATCGGGGTGCAATGATGAATCAGTCTCGCGACGCCACCATGACCGAAGTCCTCGACAACCTCACCCGCGCGGTGGTGGTGCTCGATGCGGACCGGCGGGTGACACTGCTGAACAGCGCCGCGGAGGGGATGCTGCAAATCAGTGCCCGGCAGATCGAGGGCGAGGCGCTCACCCAGATTTTTCCCGGTGTCACGGTGCTGGATGGGGCCATCAGTCAGGCTCTGGATGAGGGGGCCAGTTACGCGGAGCGCGAGATTCGCCTCAGTCTGGGTGCCGATCGGGTGATTACCGTGGATTGCGCCATCACGCCGTTGCCGGCGCAGCGACTGTTGCTGGAATTCGAGCCGCTGGATCGGCATTTGAGGATTTCCCGGGAGAATCAGTTGATTGCTCAGAACCAGGCCATTCGGGAGCTGATTCGGGGCCTGGCCCACGAGATCAAGAATCCGCTGGGGGGGCTGCGCGGGGCGGCGCAGTTGCTGGAGGCGGAGCTGGGCGACGAGGAGCAGCGGGAATATACCCGCGTGATCATTAACGAGGCGGATCGCCTCCGCACACTGGTCAACGGTTTGCTGGGTCCGGAAACCAAGCCGGATATCCAGCCCACCAACCTGCATGAGGTGCTTGAGCGAGTGCGTCATCTGGCAGTGGCCGAAGCGCCGGCGGCCATCCGCATCACCCGTGACTATGATCCCAGCATTCCGGCCATTCCGGCGTCCGCCGATCAGCTGATCCAGGCCCTGCTCAACCTGGTGCGCAATGCCATGCAGGCGCTGGGCCGCGAGGGAGAGATCACCCTGCGCAGCCGCACCCAGCGGCGGCTGACCATTGGCGGGGCGCAGCATCGCCTGGTGGCACGGGTGGACATTATTGACGACGGCCCCGGCATTCCACCGGCGCTGCAGAACCAGATTTTCTATCCGATGGTGACCGGGCGGGCGGAGGGCAGTGGCATCGGCCTGCCCATCGCGCAGACCCTGGTCAATCAGCACGGCGGCCTGATCGAGTGCAGCAGCGAGCCGGGTTGCACGATGTTTACGGTGTGGCTGCCCCTGGAGGAACACGATGGCTAATACGACGAGCGTCTGGATCGTTGACGACGACCGGTCCATCCGCTGGGTACTTCGCAAGGCGCTGGAGCGGGCCGACATGCAGGCCCGGGACTTTGAAACCGGTGAGGAAGCCATTGCCGCCCTGGAGCGGGAATCACCGGACGTGCTGGTGACGGATATCCGCATGCCGCGCCTCGACGGGTTGACCCTCATGCAGCGGTTTCATGAGCACGACGAATCGCTGCCGGTGATTGTTATCACCGCCCATTCCGATCTGGATGCGGCGGTGTCTGCCTATGAAGGGGGCGCTTTCGAGTATCTGCCAAAGCCCTTTGACGTGGGCGAGGCGGTGGATCTGGTGCGGCGGGCGGCCGCCGCGGCGGAATCCGCGACACCCCCGGAGGCCCGGCGTGAAAACCTGCCGGAGATCATCGGTGAAGCGCCGGCCATGCAGGAAGTCTTTCGGGCCATCGGGCGTCTGTCCCGTTCCAACATCACCGTGCTGATCAATGGCGAGTCGGGCACCGGCAAGGAGCTGGTGGCCGGGTCGCTGCATCGGCACAGCCCGCGGGCGTCAAAGCCGTTCATTGCCCTGAACATGGCGGCCATTCCCCGGGACCTGATGGAGTCGGAGCTCTTCGGTCACGAAAAGGGCGCTTTTACCGGCGCTCATCAGGTGCGCCGGGGGCGTTTCGAGCAGGCGGACGGCGGCACCCTGTTCCTGGATGAAATCGGTGACATGCCCGCTGAGCTGCAGACCCGGCTTCTGCGGGTTTTAGCGGACGGGGAGTTTTACCGGGTGGGGGCGCACACGCCCATGCGGGTGGATGTCCGCATCATTGCCGCCACCCATCAAAACCTGGAGCAGCTGGTTCATGAAGGGCGGTTCCGGGAAGATCTGTTCCATCGCCTCAACGTGATTCGCGTTCACTGTCCGGCGCTTCGGGAGCGGGCCGCGGATGTACCGGCCCTGGCCGAGCATTTCCTGCTGCGCGCGGCCAGAGAGCTGAACGTCGAGCCCAAGCAGCTGACCCCCGCCGTGGAGCAGTGCTTTCAGAGTCTGTCCTGGCCGGGCAATGTCCGCGAGCTGGAAAACACCTGCCGCTGGCTGACGGTAATGGCCAGCGGCCGGGAGGTGCAGATGGACGATCTGCCCCAGGATTTGGTGGGCGATGAAGCGCGCACCGAGCCCGCCATGGATTGGGAGAGCGCACTGGCTCGGTGGGCCGAGAGCCAGTCGGAGCACGGGGCGGGTGCGCTGGGGGAGGCGCAGACGCGGCTGGAGCGGATTCTTATTGAAGCGGCTTTGCGCCGGACCGGCGGCCGCCGCCAGGACGCCGCCCGTTTGCTCGGCTGGGGCCGCAACACCCTCACCCGCAAAATACGGGATCTGCAGCTGCAGGTATGATGGCGGCATGCCGCTGCATGTCGTCCTGCAAAGCCCGGAAATTCCGCCGAATACCGGCAATGTCATCCGGCTCTGCGCCAACAGCGGGGCTCATCTGCATCTGATTCGGCCGCTGGGGTTTACTCTGGACGACCGGCGCATGCGTCGCGCCGGCCTGGATTATCACGAACTCTCCCGAGTCAGTGTGCACGACCATCTGGCGGGGTTCATGGCGGCGGTGCAGCCGGCTCGCCTGTGGGCCTTTACCACCCGCGCCCGGCGGCGCTTCGATGAACCGGTCTATGGCCGCGACGACGCCCTGCTATTTGGCAGCGAAACGGCGGGACTGCCCGGGCCCGTGCTGGAGAGTGTGCCCGCGGAGCAGCGGCTCCGGCTGCCCATGCGACCCGGCAACCGCAGTCTGAACCTGTCCAACAGTGTTGCCGTGGCGGTCTATGAGGCCTGGCGCCAGATGGGATACGCCGGTGGCGCGTGAGCGGGGATCAGTGGACGCCGGTCAAGGATTGGAGAATTCCCAGCGGGGCGCTCGCTGCATAAGCGATTCCGCGGCCTGGCGCGGCGATTGGCCGTCAACCACGACTGAGTGGACCGCTTCACAAATGGGCATTTCCACCGCCACCCGCGCCGCCAGCTGACGCAGCTCCGCGGCGGTACGCACGCCCTCCACCACCTGGCCGATGGCCGCCTCGGCGTCAGTGAGGGATTCACCGCGACCCAGGGCCAGCCCCATGCGACGGTTGCGGGACTGGTCATCGGTGCAGGTCAGAATCAGATCACCCATGCCGGCGAGCCCGGTCAGGGTCTCGTCCCGGGCGCCCATGGCCACTCCCAGACGGCGGACTTCGGTCAGGCCGCGGGTTATCAGCCCGGCCCGGGCGTTGGCCCCGAAGCCGAGTCCATCGGCCATGCCGGTGGCAATCGCCAGCACGTTCTTCACTGCACCGCCCAGTTCCACCCCGATCAGATCGTCGCTGGCATAGACCCGGAAACGGGGGTCGTGGAAGGCGCTGGCCAGTTGCTCAAGGCAGGTCCGGTCGGTGCTGGCCAGGGCCACGGCGGTGGGCAGACCGGCGGCGACCTCGGCGGCAAAACTCGGCCCCGACAGCACCGCGAGTGGGTGGCCGGGCAGCTCCCGGCCGGCGCGTTCGTGCAGCAGCCCGCCACCGGCGGCCTCCAGCCCCTTGGTGGCCCAGGCCACGGGAATCCCGGCCGCCAGGACATCGCCCAGCCGTTGCATCACTTCTGCGAAGGCGGCGCTGGGCACCACCACCAGAACCGCGTCAGTGCCCGCCACCGCCTGTTCCAGGCTGGCTTCGGGGTGGATGGCTTCCGGCAGCGGAAAGTCCGGGAGATAGCGGTCATTGACCCGGTCCCGGGCCATGGCCGCTATGGTGTCGGGGTTGTGACCCCAGAGCCGGACGCGGTGGCCGTTGCGGGCCAGCACCAGGGCCAGAGCGGTGCCCCAGGAGCCGGCGCCGAGTACGGCCAGGGATCGCATTGATTTACTGGGTGGTCTCGGGGGCGTCCGCCGCCGCGGCTTCCTGCTGGCGACGACGGGCGTAGAGCGCCTCGAAATTCACCGGTGCCAGGGTCATGGGCGGAAAGCCTGCCTTGGCGGTGAGATCGGTGACGGCTTCACGCGCGTAGGGGAACAGCACCCCCGGGCAGTAGGCCCCCAGCAGCTGAGCCTGGGCCGTCTCGCTGAAGCCGGAGACCGCAAAAACTCCGGCCTGATGGATTTCGCAGAGATAGATGGTCTGGTCATCTTTCTGCGCGGTGACCGTCACCGTCACCACCACCTCGTGGAGGTTTTCGTCCATGGGCTGGTGGCGGGTATTGAGTTCCACCCGGGCTTCGGGTTTCCAGGTTTCCCGGAACACCTCTGGAGTGGCCGGCGTTTCCAGGGAGCAGTCCTTGAGATAGACCTTCTGGATGGCGAACTGCTGCTGCGGCGCCTCGTTGCTGGCGCCGGCACCCTGACCGGCAGTGGTGTCGGTTCCGTTGGGCGTTTCAGCCATGGGATTCTCCTGTCTGGGGTTAACCGATCAAATAGCGCGGATCAGCCGCGACCTTCCGTGGGCATGCTGGCGTCCCGCCAGGCATCGAGTCCACCCTTGAGCTGGTAGACCTCGGGCCATCCCAGCTCGCGAAGGGCATTGACGGCCTTGAGCGTTGTCTGACCGTTGTCACAATAGACAATGATCGAGCGGCCCTTGAACCGCTTGAGCTTATCCTGACGCTTCTCGAGATGAGTCATGGGGATATTGATGGCCCCCGGCAGGTGACTGGTCTGGAAGGCGTTCTCGCCACGAATATCCACGAACACCGCCTCGTCCCGATTGTAGAGCTGGGTGGCGTCGGTGGTGTCGATGGCGTGTTTGCCACGGCGCCAGGCCAGGAACTCGTTCGCCACGATGGCGATAAGCACGACCAGCAGGGCGGCGATGAGAATCGGATTGTTGAGACTGAACTCTATGACTCTGTCCATGACCTGGCGCTGTTAGCATTGAAAGATGGCGCGCCAGTATAGCAGTCGAAAACCGCAGCGGATCATGACCGGGGTCTTATCGACTCTGGCGCTGCTGTGGGGCGGGGTTGCCGCGGATGAACGCGCCCAACTGGCGGAGCGTGAACAGCGTCTCCAGGCCCTTCAGCAGGACATTGCCCGGATCACCGATCAGCTGGAGGCCGAGCGGGAGCGAGCGGGCGGGGTGGAGCTGGAACTGGCCCGGCTGGAGCAGCGGATTGGCGCCGAGCGCACGGCACTGGCCGAGTTGGATGAGCGTATTCGGGACAACGCCGCCGGCATCCAGAATCTCACCGGCGCCCTGGAGGCCGCCGAGGAGGAAGCCGAACAGCATCGGGCGTTCCTTGCCGACACCGTCCGGGCGGCCTATCGGCGTGGCGAGGCGGACACGCTGCGCCTGTTGCTGGGCGAGACCGACCCCGCCCGTCTGCAGCGGCTGCTGGTGTACCGCCAGCATCTGGGCGCCGCCCGGGCGGAGCGTATTGCCAATGCCCGTGAGGCGCTGGAGACCTTCGCCGCCCAGCGAGGGGAGCTGGAGGCTTTGCAGGCCCGCCACGAATCCGACCGGCGCGATCGGGCCGAGCAGCTGGCCGTGCTGCAGAGCAGTCTGGCGGAGCGGGAGGACCTGTTAGCCGAGCTGCAGGCGCAGATCGAGGACACCGACACCGCGCTGGCCGAGCGGCGCCGGGAAGCGGACAGCGTCGAGCAGCTGATCGCCGAGCTTGAGGCCCGGCTGGCGGAGCGTCAGGAGGACCTGGCGGACAGGCCTGAACTCACCGAGGCCCGGGGCGCTCTGGAGTGGCCACTGGAAGGAGAGCTGCTGGCGAGTTTTGGCAGTCAGCGGGCCGGCGACATGGAGTGGACCGGGCTGCTGATCGGGGCCGAAGCCGGCACGCCGGTGCGGCCCATTGCGCCGGGCCAGGTGGTTTTTGCCGACTGGTTGCGCGGCCTCGGCCTGCTGCTCATTATTGATCATGGCAATGGTTACCTCAGCCTCTATGGCCGTAACCAGATGCTTTACTTCGAGGTGGGGGAACAGGTCACCCCCTCGGACGTGATTGCCACGGTGGGACAGACCGGCGGGCGGCCGGAGCCGGCACTCTACTTCGAGTTGCGGGCTGGCGGTCAGCCGGTGAATCCACTCACCTGGCTGCGGGAAGCGGACGCCCGAACATGAGGATGCTGACATGCGATTTTCCGGATCCCTTTATGCCCTGACGGCGGCGGTTCTGCTGGGGCTGGCCCTTGGCAACGCGCAATGGGTGGTGGCCCGGCAGGCCACGGAGGGCGACCTGCCGCTGGAGGCGCTGCGCAGCTTCACCGAGGTTTACGAGCGCATTCAGAGTGATTACGTGGAGTCCGTTGACGATGAGGCCCTCATCCGCAACGCCATTCGCGGCATGCTGGAGAATCTGGATCCGCACTCGGCCTATCTGGATGCCGAGGCCTATCAGGAACTCCAGGAAGGCACCCGCGGGGAGTTTGGCGGCCTGGGTATCGAGGTGGGCACCCGGGATGGGTTCGTGGAGGTCATTGCCCCCATTGACGGCACCCCGGCGGACGCCGCCGGCATGCGCCCGGGAGACCTCATCATTCGCATTGACGGCGAGTCCGTAAAAGGCATGGAGCTGCGCCAGGCGGTGCGTCTGATGCGCGGTGAGCCGGGCTCAGCAGTGACCCTGAGCGTGATGCGGGAATCCGCCGATCAGCCCCGGGAAGTCACCATGGAGCGGGCCATCATTCGCGTCGAGAGTGTTCGCACCGAGATGCTGGAACCGGGTCTGGGCTATGTCCGCATCAGTCAGTTCCAGTCCGGCACCGGCGATGACCTGTTGCGGGCCCTGGAGCGGCTGAACCGCAACGCAGACGGGCTGGATGGTCTGGTGCTGGATTTGCGCAACAACCCCGGCGGGGTGTTGCAGGCCGCGGTAGAAGTGGCGGATGCCTTTCTGTCCCGGGGCGAAATCGTCTCCACCCGCGGTCGGGTGGCTCGGGCGGAAAGCCGCTTCATTGCCACGCCCAACGATGCCATTAGTGGTGCCCCGCTGGTGGTGCTGGTGAATGCGGGCTCGGCCTCGGCCTCAGAGATCGTGGCGGGTGCACTGCAGGATCATCGCCGGGCGGTGATCCTGGGGGAGTCGACGTTTGGCAAGGGGTCCGTGCAGAGCGTCCTGCCGCTTCGGGATGGCCACGCCGTGAAGCTGACCACGGCGCGCTATTTCACCCCCGACGGCCGGTCCATTCAGGCGGAGGGCATCGTCCCGGATGTAACGCTGGCCAACGTGGTGGTGCGGGATGAGGGTGACGATGAGAGCCTGAGCGCCCGGGATTATCCGCTGGCGGAGGCGGTCAATCTGCTCAAGGGGCTGCGAGTGCTCGCCCCTGATCGCTAATTCGAGGCGGATTACCGCCGCGGCCAGGCCGCCAGCCAGATCAGGACGCCAAGGCCGCCCACCACCCAGCTCACCAGGGGCGCCTGGCCCAGCATGGCCGGCGCACGACCATCCAGGCCGGCGGTGATGAACGCGGCGATAATGAGCGCGCCGCCAACCGAGGCCGCGAACGTCCGCCGTCCATTCTGGCGAAGCTGACGTTGTAGGGACCGCAGGCTCTCATCCTGCCGTTCCAGTCGCTGGCGCGTCTGGCTGAGCTCGTCCAGCGCGCCGTCAATCCGCCGCGGCAGCGATGGCAGGGTCTCGGCCAGATAGGGCAGTTCCCGTTGCAGGTTGCGGCCCACCGCCCGAATGCCCACCTGATCGCGCATCCATCGCTCCAGATAGGGTTTACCGGTGTCCCAGAGGTCCAGGTCGGGATACAACTGACGGCCCAGCCCTTCGATGGCCAGCAGGGTTTTCTGCAGCAGCACCAGCTGGGGCTGAATCTCCATTTTGAAGCGACGGCCGGTCTGGAAGAGGCGCATCAACAGGGCGCCCAGGGAAATCTCGCCCAGGGGGCGTTCGAAAATGGGTTCGCAGACCGTGCGCATGGCGGCTTCGAACTCATGCACCGGGGTGTCCGCCGGCACCCAGCCGGACTCCACATGCAGTTCGGCAACGCGGCGGTAGTCGCGGTTGAAGAACGCCATGAAGTTGTCCGCCAGATAGCGGTGATCCACCGGGCTGAGGGAGCCCATGATGCCGAAGTCCACCGCCACGTAGCGGGGATCCGCCGGATCGGAGACATCCACGAAAACATTGCCCGGGTGCATGTCGGCGTGGAAGAAGCTGTCCCGAAAGACCTGGGTGAAGAAGATTTCCGTGCCCCGCTCAGCCAGCACTTTCATGTCGACGCCGGCCGCCTTGAGCCCCTCGATGTCGCTGATCTGCAGGCCACTGATGCGCTCCATCACCATCACCCGCTGGCGGGTGGCGGGCCAGTAGACCTCGGGGACGTAGAGCAGCCCGGAGTCCCGGAAGTTGCGTTTCAGCTGGGTGGCGTTGGCGGCCTCGCGCATCAAATCCAGCTCGTCATGGAGGGTGGTGTCGAATTCCTCGATGACTTCCACCGGGCGCAGCCGGTGACCCTCGCTCCAGTAACGCTCGGCCAGGCGGGCAAAGGTATAGAGCACCTGCAGATCCCGGGCGATGGCTTGCTCAATCCCCGGTCGGACCACCTTGACGATGACGTCCCGGCCATCGTGCAGGCGGGCGCCGTGGACCTGGGCGATGGAGGCGGATGCCATGGGATCCGCTTCGAAGTGAGCGAACCAGCCATCCAGCGGCTGGTCGTGCTCGGCTTCGATGATGGCGCGGGCCTGGGCGCTGGGAAAGGGCGGCACCCGGTCCTGCAGGCGGGCCAGCTCCGCCGCGATGTCCGGTGGCAACAGGTCCCGCCGGGTGGAAATGATCTGCCCGAACTTGACGAAAATCGGGCCCAGGTCTTCCAGGGCCAGCCGGATGCGCACGCCGCGGCTTTCCCGCTGGCGGCGGACCCAGCTCCAGGGCATGAATATCCGGACAAAGCGGAATGGTCGGAACCAGCGGGTGGCCAGCAGGATTTCATCCAGCCCGTATCGAATCAGGACCAGGTTGATCTGTGCCAGCCGGAGGAGAATGCGGGGGCTGGGCATCAGGCACCGTCCCGGGGCGGTGTCAGGCGTCGCAGCCTCGCTTCCAGACGATCGACGGACTCCCGCAGGCTGTCCACGTCGTCAAGGAACTGCTCGACCTCGGGCTGGCTGGGTAGCCAGCGGCGCTCCTCGGTGGCCAGTTCACCGGCGTTGCGGGCCAGGGTGTCGACGCTCCGCTGCCCCCATTGCCAGCCGGCTCGGGCACTTTCGGTGACCTGCACCGCCAGGGAGTCACCGATGAGCCGGCCCAACTGGGCCTGCAGGTCCACATCGAGATCGGCGAACAGGCCACGAATCTCCTGAATGGTGCCGATGTCGCCACGAAAGGCCACGTCGCGGCTGCGCTGGCCACGGGACAGCACCAGGCCGGTGAGCCCGGCGACGGTGGCTTCCAGCACCACGTCGCAGTCGCTCATGTCGGTGTCGTCGTGGATGAGCGTCAGCCCCTCGGTGTCCATGATGACCCGCAGAGCCATCCCGGCATCGGTCAGGGACAGGCCCAGTTCGCGGCCGGCCAGCGGCGCCAGTCGGTCGGCACTGGCGGGATCCAGCGCGAGGATGCGGTTGATCCCCTGCTCGATGGGACCCAGTGGCAGCCACTCAGTAGACATGGCCGTGGTGGAGGGCAACGATCCCCCCGCTCAGGTTGATGAAACCACAGTCCTCGAACCCGGCATCTTCCATCATGGTCAGCAGCGTCTCCTGGTCGGGGTGCATGCGAATGGACTCGGCCAGATAGCGGTAGCTGTCGGCATCGTCGGCCACCAGGCGTCCCATCAGCGGCAGCACCTGGAATGAATAGGCGTCATACACCGGCTGCAGGGGCTGGAGATACAGCCGGGAGAACTCCAGCACCACCAGTTTTCCGCCGGGGCGCAGTGCCTCCCGCATGGCGGCCAGCGCCCGCGGGATGCGGGTGACATTGCGCAGCCCGAAGGCAATGGTGATGCGGTCGAAACTCCGGGGCGCGAATGGCAGCTGCTCGGCGTCGGCCAGGGTGTAGTCGAGATTGTCCGCCAAGCCTTCGTTCAGCAGCCGGTCCCGACCCTCGTTCAGCATCGCCTCGTTGATGTCGGACACTACCACCCGCCCGTCCTTGCCGACGGTACGGGACAGACCCACGCTGAGATCACCGGTGCCCGCTGCCAGGTCCAGCACCCGGTGGCCCGGACGGGCGTTCACCAGTCGGAGCGCCTGCTGTTTCCACAGGCGGTGCAGCCCGGCGGACATAACGTCGTTCATGACGTCGTAACGGGATGCCACCGAGCTGAACACTTCGCCCACCCGACGGGCCTTGTCGCCGGCGGGCACCCGCTGATAACCGAAATCCGCTTCGTCGGCGGTGCTGTCCTGATCCCGGCTCATGCTGTGCCTCCGCCGCGATGGGCATATCCGGCCTTGCTGAGGGCATCCAGATAGGCCTGCCAGTATTCTGCCTGGTTGGCACCCAGGTCGTAGAGCAGATCCCAGGAGTACAGGCCGGTGTTGTGGCCGTCATCGAAGAAAATCCGCAGGGCGTAATTGCCCACCGGCTCGAGACTCGAGATCCCGACGTTTTCCTTGCCCACCTGCAGCACTGCCTGTCCGGGGCCGTGACCGCGGACTTCCGCCGACGGAGAGTGGACCCGGAGGTATTCGGCACTCAGATCGAACTGCTCGCCGTCGTCAAAGGTCAGTGCCAGCACCCCGGACCCGCGATGCAGGCGGATGTCCGTGGGCACGCGGCCGGTGTCCTTGCGCTCGGGGCGTTTCATGTAAACCTCACAGGATGTAGCGGCTCAGGTCTTCATCCTGGGCCAGGTCCGCCAACTGCTGGTGGACGTAGTCGGCGTCAATGCGCACGGTCTGGCCGCTGCGGTCCGGCGCCTGAAAAGCGATTTCCTCAAGCAGGCGCTCCATGACGGTGTGCAGCCGGCGAGCGCCGATGTTTTCGGTGCTTTCGTTCACCTGCCAGGCGACCTCGGCCAGGCGGGCCACCCCGTCGTCGGTGAACTGCAGCGTTACTCCCTCGGTGGCCAGCAGCGCCTCGTACTGGCGCACCAGGGAGGCATCGGTGTCGGTGAGGATGCTGGTGAACTCCCGGACGCCCAGGGAATCCAGTTCCACGCGAATGGGCAGTCGGCCCTGCAGCTCCGGGATCAGGTCCGAGGGCTTGGACAGATGAAAGGCCCCGGAGGCGATGAAGAGAATGTGATCGGTGTTCACCATGCCATGGCGGGTGGACACCGTGCTGCCCTCCACCAGTGGCAGCAGGTCGCGCTGCACCCCTTCCCGGGAGACATCGCCCCCCGTGCCCTGTTCGGCACGCCGGGCGACCTTGTCGATTTCATCAATAAACACGATCCCGCTCTGCTCTACCGCCGCAATGGCCTGCTGCTTGATCTCCTCGTCATTGATCAGCCGCGCTGCTTCTTCCTCGCGCAGAACCCGCCAGGCGTCGGCGATCCGCAGGCGCTGGCGCTGGCTGCGCTGGCCGCCCAGATTCTGGAACATGCCCTGGAGCTGACTGGTGAGCTGCTCCATTCCCGGTGGCGCCATGATGTCCATGCCAGCCTGGGGGCCCTGCACTTCAATGTCGATCTCGCGGTCGTCCAGCTCGCCTTCGCGAAGCTTCTTGCGCATTTTCTGGCGGGTGCTCTGCAGGCTGTCGTCCGCCTCGCCGCCGCCGCCGCGGGCCTGGGGCAGCAGCGCATCGAGGATGCGATCCTCGGCGGCATCTTCGGCCCGGCCGGCCTGACGGGCCATGGCCTGCTCGCGCACCATCTTGAGGGCATTGTCCGTCAGGTCCCGGATCACCGATTCCACATCCCGCCCCACATAGCCCACTTCAGTGAACTTGGTGGCCTCGATCTTGATGAAGGGCGCGTTGGCGAGGCGTGCCAGGCGCCGGGCAATCTCCGTTTTGCCCACGCCGGTGGGACCGATCATGAGGATGTTCTTGGGGGTGATTTCCGGCCGCAGGGTTTCTTCCACCTGTAGACGCCGCCAGCGGTTGCGCAGGGCGTTGGCGACCGCCCGCTTGGCGTCCGCCTGGCCGACGATGTACTTGTCCAGCTCCTGGACGATTTCGCGCGGGGTCATTTCGCTCATGGGCTGCTGTCTTCCCCCAGGGTTTCCACGGTCAGGGTGTGGTTGGTGTAGATGCAGATGTCGCCGGCAATCCCTAGAGCCCGACGCACCACGGTTTCAGCGTCCAGCGGGGTTTCGTCCACCAGCGCCTGGGCCGCCGCCTGCGCATAGCCGGCTCCGGAGCCGATGGCCATCAGGTCCCGCTCCGGCTCCACCACATCGCCGTTGCCGGAAATCATCAGCAGGGCCTCACTGTCGGCCACCATCAGCAGCGCTTCCAGCCGCCGCAGCGCCCGGTCGGAGCGCCAGTCCTTCGCCATCTCTACGGCGGCACGGGTAAGGTTGCCCCGGTGCTTTTCCAGCTGACCCTCGAAGCGCTCAAATAGCGTGAAGGCGTCGGCGGTGCCGCCGGCAAAACCGGCCAGGACCTGGCCATTGAACAGCCGTCGAACCTTGCGGGCATTGCCCTTCATGATGGTGTTGCCCAGCGTGACCTGCCCGTCGCCGCCAATGGCAACCTGGCCATGACGACGGACGGCGAGAATGGTGGTGCCCTCAAACTGCTGCAAGGCTGCTCTCCGCAATACTGTGAGCCGCGATTCTAACGCAGCTGACGGGGCGGTCGTTACCGGCGCCGGGCCCGCGGATGGGCGCGGTCGTAGACCTCCGCCAGGTGCTGAAAGTCCAGATGGGTGTAAATCTGGGTGGTACTGATGTCGGCATGCCCCAGGAGTTCCTGGACGGCGCGCAGATCGCCGCTGGACTCGAGTAAATGCGTAGCGAACGCATGCCGCAGCATGTGGGGGTGGACATGCTGGTCCAGGCCGCGGGCCCGTCCCCGCTGATCGAGCCGGGCCTGAATGGCCCGATGGGACAGCCGCTGCCCGCGGCGGCTGACAAAAAGCGCGGACTCACTGGCCCGCGCCAGTTGCGGGCGCACCACCAGCCACTGGGCCACGGCCCGGCGTGCCTGTCGCCCCACCGGGACAATGCGGGTGCGGGCACCCTTGCCGGTAATGCGCAGTTCCCGGGGGTCGCCTGCCAGATCCGTCGCCTCCAGACTGGCCACTTCGGCTAGTCGCAGCCCGGCGCCATAGACCAGTTCAAACAGCGCCTGATCGCGAATGGCCAACGGGTCATCGGCACCGGGGTTTGTGGGCGCGTCCAGCAATTGGGCGGCCTGGTCCACATCGAGGGTCTCGGGCAGTCTCCGGCGCTGTTTGGGCGCGCGGAGGTCGGCGGCGGGGTCGAAGTCGGCCCGGCCTTCCCGCTGCAGATAGCGGTATAGCCCCCGCACCGCCGCAAGGGTCCGCTGCAGCGAGCGGGGGGCCAGGCCCCGGCGATGTTCCCGGGCGATCCAGTCCCGAACCATGGTCGCCGTCACCTGACGCCAGTCGGTGAGTCCCCGGGCCGTGAGGGACGCCATCAGTCCATCGAGATCGCGCCGGTAATGGCGACGGGTCAGATCGGCGAGGCGGCGCTCGTCTCGCAGGTGAGCCAGGTAGTCGGCCACGGCGGCCTCCAGCGGCGCCTGGCTCAACGCGCCTCCCCGTGCAGGGAACGGCGCAGAATCCGGGCCACCAGCGACCCCAGCTGGCTCAGGAACACCGTCCCCTGATGGTGGGTGTAGCGTTCCGGGTCGCGGCTGCCAATGGCGACAAAGCCGCGCAGGGGCGACTCATCCAGCGGGATCACGGCCACCGAGCCCGGGGGTTCGATGTCGGCTTCGAACAGCGGCCCGAAGCAACCCGTGTCATAAACCCCCAGCACCGGCTCGCTGCCCGGAAAGTGCTCCTCGAGCCGCATCGCCTCGGGGTCATCGGGATCAAGCACCGGCACACTGAGCGTCGGCAAATCCCGGCCCACCAGGTGCACGGACACCACATCGGCGCGAAAGTCCTGACGGAGGCCGTCCCTTAGGCTGACCAGCACACCTTCCAGGTCGTCAGCGGCCAGCAGCTCCAGCGTGAAGCGGTGCAGCTGTTCGGCCAGGCGGTCGTTGTCCCGGGCAATCAGCAGCAACTCGTCCAGGCGGGTGGCGAGTTGCCGGGATTCCTGGCGGAGCAGGGCGACCTGGTACTCGATCAGGGATCGTGCGCCGTCGCCCACCTGATGGGGGATGTCCAGGGCCGCCAGGGTGTCCGGGTGCCGGCGCAGCAGATCCGGGTGTTCGCGAAGGAATTCCAGCACCTGACCTTCGTCGAGGCTCGCCGGGGTGTCTGCGGGTTCCGAGTGCTGCTGGGTCATGGATGGTCCGTCACTAACCTGCCGTCAAAGACCGTTTCGGCCGGGCCGGTCATCCAGACCGGATGGCCCTCGCCACGCCAGTGTATCACCAGCTCACCGCCGGTCAGGGAAACCGAGACTCGGGGGTCCAGCCAGCCATTGAGCCGGCCGGCCACCACCGCGGCGCAGGCACCGGTGCCGCAGGCCGGGGTCTCGCCGGCGCCCCGCTCGAAGACCCGCAGTCGGATAAGGTCGGCAGCGACCACTTCCATGAAGCCGACGTTAACGCGATTCGGGAAAGCGGGGTGATTTTCCAGTGCCGGGCCGAGGGTGGTCACGGGAGCATGGCGGACCTCGTCCACCCGAATGACCGCGTGGGGATTGCCCATGGACACCACCATGGCCTCCACCGCCTGGTCATTGACCGGCAGGGGGTAGGACAAGGCTCGATGATCGGCATGGAAGGGGATGGCAGCGGGCTCCAGAATGGGCGAGCCCATGTCCACCTGCATGGCGCCATCTTCCCCGGGCACCACCCGGGTCAGGCGGCCGTCCCGGGTTTCCAGGGTCACCGGTCGCTGGTCCACCAGGCCCTGATCCATCAGGAAACGGGCCATGCAACGCACTCCGTTGCCGCAGTGCTCCACTTCGCTGCCATCGGCGTTCCAGATCCGGTATCCGAAATCCGCTTCAGGCCGGGTGGCGGGCTCGGCCAGCAACACCTGGTCGCAGCCAATGCCCCGACGGCGATCAGCAATGGCGCGGACGCGGTCGGAGCCCATGGGGCACGGCTGGCGCACTGCCTCCAGCACCACGAAGTCGTTGCCGAGGCCCTGCATTTTGGTGAACGCCAGGCTCATGGCCGGTCCAGAAGATGTTCGCCGCGCCAGAGTTCGGCGATGGTCTCCCGCTCGCGGATCAGATGCGCCTGATCGCCATCCACCAGCACCTCGGCGGGCCGTGGCCGGGCGTTGTACTGGGAGGCCATCACGAAGCCGTAGGCGCCGGCGCCGTAAATGGCCAGCAGGCTGTCCGGCTGGAGTGCCAGGGCACGCTCCCGCCCCAGCACATCGGCGGTCTCGCACACCGGCCCCACCACGTCGTATACCCGGGGTTCGGTGTCCGGCGACGCCACCGGTTCGATGCGCTGCCAGGCGTCGTAGAGCGCCGGTCGCAGCAGGTCGGTCATGGCGGCGTCGACAATGGCAAAGTCCCGGTGCCCGGGCTTGAGGTATTCCACCCGGGTCACCAGCAGGCCGGCCTCGCCCACCAGGGCTCGCCCCGGCTCCATGAGCAGGCGCAAGTTGCGGTCCCCGATCAGCGGCGCCAGTGACTCGCCCAGTTCCGCCGGCGTGGGCGGGTGTTCGTCCTGGTAACGAATGCCCAGCCCCCCGCCGATGTCCAGATGTTCGATCGGTATGCCGCGCTCGTCCAGCCGGTCCACCAGTGCGAGGCTGCGGGAAAGCGCGTCCGCCAGAGGCTCCAGCTCGGTGAGCTGAGAGCCGATGTGAAAGTCCAGTCCGGTGATCCGGATGCCCGGCAGGCTGGCGGCCCGCGCGTACACCGCCTCGGCCCGGTGGATGTCGATGCCGAACTTGTTGTCCCGCAGGCCGGTGGAAATATAGGGGTGGGTGCGGGCGTCCACGTCGGGGTTCACTCGCAGCGACACCGGCGCCTGCACGCCGCGGGCGCAGGCCACGGCGTCAAGCCGCTCCAGCTCCGCTTCGGACTCGACGTTGAACGCCAGAATGCCGACGTCCAGCGCCCGCTCCATTTCATCGACCCGCTTGCCCACGCCGGAGAAGACCACCCGCTGTGGATCACCGCCGGCCTGAAGGACCCGTTCCAGCTCGCCTACCGAAACGATGTCGAAGCCGCTGCCCAGCCGTGCCAGCAGTTGCAGAATCGCCAGGCTGCCATTGGCCTTGACGGCGTAGCAGACCAGATGATCCCGGTCCGGGAAGGCGGCGTCATAGGCCCTGAAGGCGGTTTCGATGGACTGCCGCGAGTACACGTACAGCGGCGTGCCGAACTGCTCGGCCAGGCTTTCCACCGAATGATTTTCGACCTGCAGGTGGCCGTTTTGCCGGGTGATGCTCACGGGGCCGCTCCGGTGGTCCGGGTCGCGGGCAGCTCCAGATCGCCCTTGACGCCACAGCCGGCAAGGCCGATGACAACGGCAATCAGCAGGACTCGGAGTCCGTGGCTGGTCATGGTCGATCTCCTGCACGCAAGGATCGCCAGTATAGCGATTGTGGTCGGCGTTTTCGGCCCCCCGACGCTGCGGTAGGCTGACGCATTGTTCTGACCATCAGCACCGGGAGCATGACCCATGGCGCAGACGTTGCTTGAGACGGTAGAGACCGGGCCGGAGGACGCTCGCCACACGGTGCTCTGGTT
This sequence comes from Spiribacter sp. 2438, assembly GCF_009676705.1. Lineage (GTDB taxonomy): Bacteria > Pseudomonadota > Gammaproteobacteria > Nitrococcales > Nitrococcaceae > Spiribacter. The sequence goes on from NZ_CP046046.1 coordinate 28,650, forward strand.
ACACGGCCTGGGGGCGAACGGCCACGACTTCGAGCCCATCGTGCCCGAGCTCGGCCTGCCGCCGTCGGCGTCGGTCCGGTTTGTTTTCCCCCACGCGCCGCAGCAGCCGGTGACCCTGAACGGGGGCATGACCATGCCGGCGTGGTATGACGTTTACGGACTGGAAGCGGGCACGCCTCAAGACGAACGGGGGCTTGACCGGGCCGCCGAGTGGGTCAGCGATCTCATTGACCGCGAGGCCCGGCGGGGGGTGCCGGCGGAGCGGCTGGTGCTGGCGGGGTTTTCCCAGGGCGGTGCGGTGGCGCTCCATGCCGGGCTGCGTTTCAGCGGCGGGCTGGCGGGCATCATGGGCCTGTCCACTTATCTGCCACTGCGGGATCACCTGGCCCAGGCCCGGGCGGCGGCCAACCGCGACACGCCGATATTCCTCGCCCACGGGCACCAGGATCCGGTGCTCGGGTTCGACCTGGGCGTGGCCTCCAGGGACGCCCTGCAGGCCCTGGGGCATCCGGTGGAGTGGCACGAGTACCCGATGGCTCACCAGGTCTGTCTGGAGGAGATTCGGGACATCGGCACCTGGCTGGGGCGGGTCCTGGGCCTCTAGACGCTGCCGCCCCGGGCGTCTGTCTTCAGACGGGCGCGGGCCGCAGCGATCTGTTTCCGAACCTGATCCGGCGCGGTGCCGCCGAAGTGGTCCCGAGCCGCCACCGAACCCTCGACGGTCAGAAATTCGAAGACATCCCCCGTAATCGCATCGGAAAACTGCTGCAGCTCCGCGAGCTCCATATCCGCCAGGTCACGACCGGTCTGGACCCCCAGTGCCACGGCCTGGCCGACAATCTCGTGGGCATCCCGGAACGGCACGCCGCGCCGGACCAGATAATCCGCCAGATCCGTTGCCGTGGAAAAGCCGGTGCGCGCGGCCTCCCGGGTTCGCTCCCGATCGACCACCAGTGCCGGCACCATGTCGGCGAAGGCCCGCAGACTGTCCCGCAGCGCGTCGGCGGCGTCGAACAGCGGCTCCTTGTCCTCCTGATTGTCCCGGTTATAGGCCAGTGGCTGGCCTTTCATCAGGGTCAGCAGGGTGTTCAAAGCGCCATGAACCCGGGCGCTCTTGCCCCGGACCAGCTCCGCCACATCCGGATTTTTCTTCTGCGGCATGATGGAACTGCCGGTGCAGAAGCGATCCGGCAGATCAATAAAGCCGGTGATCGGCGAGGCCCAGATCACCAGTTCCTCCGCCATGCGTGACAGATGAGTCATGGCCAGAGCGGCCGCCGAGACGAACTCGATGGCGAAGTCCCGATCCGAAACCGCATCCAGCGAGTTGCGGGTGGGCGCGTCAAAGCCCAGCTCGGTGCAGGTCTGATCCCGGTTGATGGGGAAGGTGGTGCCCGCCAGTGCCGCGGATCCCAGCGGCATCTGATTGGTGCGCACCCGGGCATCCAGCAGGCGGGACTCGTCACGCACCAGCATTTCGTACCAGGCCAGCATGTGATGACCGAAGCTCACCGGCTGGGCCACCTGCAGGTGGGTGAAGCCGGGCATGATGGTGTCCGCCTCCTGATCCGCCAGATCCACAAGACCGGCCTGAAACCGCCGCAGCAGGCCGACGCAGGCGTCGATTTCCGCCCGCAGCCAGAGGCGGACATCAGTGGCGATCTGGTCGTTGCGGGAACGCCCGGTGTGCAGCCGTTTGCCGGCATCGCCTATTCGCTCGGTGAGCCGGGCCTCGATGTTCATGTGGACGTCTTCGAGGGCCGGATCCCAGGGGAAGTCCCCCGCCTCGATTTCCACCGCAATGGCGTCCAGCCCTTCGATGATGGCGCGGGCATCCGCCGGGGTCAGGACCCCCTGGTCCGCGAGCATGCGGGCGTGGGCTTTCGAGCCGCGGATGTCCTCCCGAAACAGGCGCCGGTCGTAGTGCTCCGAGGCCGTGAACGCCGTCACGAATTCGTCCGTGGCTTCGCTGAAACGCCCGCTCCAGAGTGCTTTGTTGTCCGCCTTGCTCATGCTGGTCATCCAACGCCGGGGTGAGATCGGCGAAGTATAGCAGCCGCTTTCCATTCGTCGGATCGCGCCGGATGTGAACCGTTTGGCGGCGGCCGCCGCCGGCTTTGCGCATGCTCGGTCAGCCCGGTTCCGAAGGAATCGGAACCCGATGTCCTTTCAACTTGATCAAGGAGGTTGTGTATGAAAATCGTAATTGCCTGCGCACAGGATTCGCTTCGCCACCGTCTTGCCCGGTTGATTGCCAGTGGGAACACCGGCCGTGTGGCGGCGGCGGTGGCCGATCCCCGGGAGGCCATTGAGCGGCATCGCGCTGATCCGGTGGCGGTGGTGGTAATGGGCATCGTCGACGCATCGGACCTGCACCCAGCGGTGGCCATCAGCCAGGAGGACCCGGCGCCCGCTCTGGTAGCCGCCACGTCGCTGCAGGCCCCCATGCTGCCTTTGCTGGAGCAGGCCCGCATCAACCATGTGCTCGAGCACGTTCAGCCGGAGCGCCTGGCCGCCGCGCTTCACCAGGCTGAACCGCTGTCCCGGGCCCAGATTGAGTCGTTGCAGGCGGAGGACCCGGAGCGCGGTCGCCGCCACATCCTCTGTCGACGCCGGGCCGGCCTGGGCCTGATCCCCGTGGACGACGTCCGCTGCTTCGTCGCTGATCACAAATACGTGGCGGTCCAGCATGACGATGGCGAGGATCTCATTGAAGATTCCCTGTGCCGGCTGGAAGAGGAGTTCGGGCCGCGATTTCTGCGGGTCCATCGCAGTGCGCTGGTGGCGCGGAACAGTCTCCGGGGTCTGGAGCGGGACCCGTTTGGCCGGACCCATGCGCTGGTGGATGGCAGTGATGAGCCGGTGCCGGTGAGTCGCCGGCGGCTGCCCGCGGTGCGGCGCTGGCTGCGGGAGAGCGCCGGCGCCCACTAGCGTTTTGCCCGCCGGCATGGGCGCGGTATGGTTGCGGCTGACCGATCCCGGCCCGCCGCGGCCGCCGCGAAGAATCATTGTTTGTCCATGCCGATTGAACACCTACGCATTGCCACCCGCCGCAGCGCGCTGGCGCTCTGGCAGGCCAACCACGTGGCGGACCGCCTGCGGGCGCTGCACCCGGGCCTGTCCGTCGAACTGGTGGGCATGTCCACCCGGGGCGATGAAATCACGGACCGCCCGCTGATGGCGGTGGGTGGCAAAGCGCTTTTCGTCAAGGCCCTGGAAGAGGGCATGCTGGAGGGCCGGGCGGAAATTGCCGTGCACTCCATGAAGGATGTGCCCGCGGTGGTGCCCGCGGCTTTTCAGTTGCCGGTCATCCTCGACCGGGAAGATCCCTGTGATGCCTTGGTCTCCAACCGCTTCAGCGACGTCGACGAGTTGCCGGAGGGGGCCCGTGTGGGCACCGCCAGTCTGCGCCGCGAGGCCCAGCTGCGGGCCCGGCGGCCGGATCTGGTGGTGGAATCCCTGCGGGGCAACGTCCAGACCCGTCTGTCGCGACTGGATGCCGATGATTTCCAGGCGATCATTCTCGCGGCCTCCGGCCTGCGCCGGCTGGGGCTCGGAGAGCGTATTACCCGGGTGATGACACCGGATGAGAGTCTGCCGGCGGTGGGCCAGGGCGCCCTGGGGATTGAGTGCCGCTCCGATGATGACGAGGTGGCGGCGTTGATCGCCGGACTCGATGACCCGGACACCCATGACCGGGTCGCCGCGGAGCGGGCGGTCAACGCGCGCCTGGAAGGCAGCTGCCACGTGCCGCTGGCTGCCTATGCCGAGCTGACCGACGATGTAGGAATGTACCTGCGTGCGCTGGTGGCGAGCCGTGACGGCACCCGAGTGATTCGCGCCGAGGGACGGGCTGGCCGGCGAGAAGGGCCGTCCCTGGGGCATCGACTGGCCGGTGAGATGCTGGATCAGGGGGCCGGCGACATTCTCGCCGAGGTCCGGTGAACGGGCCGCTGGCGCAGCGTCGGGTGCTGGTGACCCGTCCGGCGGGCCAGGGCGAGGCCCTGGTGCAGCGGCTCCGGGATGGCGGCGCCCATGTCCTGTACCGCCCCACCCTCACCATCGAGCCTTTGAAGCCGGACACCGCCGCTCTGGCGGAGCCCCCCGACTGGATTGTTCTCACCAGCCCCAATGCCGTACGCCATGGCCATTCGTGGCTGAAGGCCCGGGATGTCGGCGGAGCCGGCGGATCGCCCCGAGTGGCTGCCGTGGGACCCGGCACGGCGGCGGCGGCCCGGGCAGTCGGCCTGTCTGTCGACGTCGCACCCCGAGGCGGCGGTGGCGCCGACGACCTGCTGGCAGAGTCGGCATTCCGGCCAGCGGCCGATGAGCGGGTACTGATTGTCCGCGGCGAGGGCGGCCGTCGGCGGCTTCAGGATGAATTGCGTGCCGGCGGCGTGCGGGTGGCCGAGGCGGAGGTCTACCGCCGATGCCCGGTGAGCACGGATCTCGCGGTGCCCGCCGACTGGCGGCGCCATGATCTGGATGTCACGATCGTGACCAGTCAGGCCGGGCTGACCGCCCTGCTCGGCATGGCAGCCCCGGACGCGCTAAGGTGGTTACAGGACAGTCGGCTGGTAACCGTCAGCGAGCGGATCGCAGGCGCCGCCCGCGACGCGGGATTCCGGGACACTCGGGTAGCGGCGGGCGCGGCGGATGCCGAGCTGGAACAGGCCGCCGGCCAGGCGGTACGGAGAGACGCACATGAGTGACGATAAAAAGCGCGATGCCACCGAGGCGGACAACCAGGCCGCCGGACCACCCGCCGGGGGTGCCGATGACCCGGTGACCACCGAGTCCAGCGACACGGCGTCTGCCGACGCGCCGGCGGAGGGCGGTCCCCCGGAGGCAGAGAGCGCCGGCGGCGGTGGCACCGACAAGGGAGCGTCGGCCAAAACCGGCCCGCCGTCACCGCCTTCACCGCCGGTGGCCGGGCGCCGCAGCGTGGCCGGTGTGCTCGCCCTGGTCGGGGTGCTGCTGGTGGCCATTCTCGGTGGCGGCGGCGGCTGGTACCTCTATCAGGAGGTGGAGGCATTGCAGGAGGCGAGGGATCAGTTCGCCCGGCAGTCTGCCCTCCAGTCCCTGGAAGCCCGGCAATCTGAGCAGTTTGGCGAGATGAGCGGACGGCTGGCCCAGTTTGGCGAGACCCTGGAGGATCGTCTTCAGGCCATGGCCAGGCTCGAAAACCGGCTTGAGGACCAGGCCGACGCCCGGGACACGCTGGCGGACCGGGTGGATCAGCTCTACCGACGCATGGAATCCGACGCCGACGACTGGCGAGAGGCCGAGGCGGCCTATCTGGCGAGCATTGCCGTCAACCGGGTGCGTTTCCATGGCGATATCAGCGGTGCACTGCGGGCGCTGGAAGGCGCGGATCATTTGCTGGCGGCGCTCGGCGGTGCCGGTATCCGCGGGCGCGAGGCGCTGGCCGAGGCCACCAATCGCTTGCTGGATGCCTCGCGGGACGACATGCCGGCCATCATGACCGGTCTGAGCCGGGTCGCCGACGGGCTGGATGATCTGCCGCTGGCCGAGGGGATCGAGCGCCGTGGGGTCACGGCGCCGGAACGGCTCACGGAAGCGCCGAATGGCTGGCAGGAGCGGCTGGAGCGCGCCTGGTCACAGCTTCGCACGGGTCTTGAAGGGCTCGTCACCGTCAGCCGGGAGCGCCAGGTGGAGCCGTTGCCGGATCCGGAGGCCCGCTTTTTGCTGCAGCAGAACCTGATGTTGCAGCTGGAGGCGGCCCGGCTGGCAGCGCTGCGAGGCGAACCGGAGTCCTATCAGCAGGCGCTGCAGCGGGTCGATATCTGGATCGAGGCGTATTTTGACTCCGCCGCGGACAGCGTGACCGCCCTGCGAGGCCGCATCGAGGCGTTGGCCGGACTGCGCGTCGAGACCGATCGGCCGGACATTGCCGATGTCCTGGCGCCGGTGCTGAGCGGGGGGCGGCTGCAATGATGCGGCGTATCCTGGCGCTGCTCGGTCTGCTGGTGGGCAGCGTGGCGGCGGCCATCTGGTTCGAGCGCCAGGGCGGGTTCGTCATGGTGCGGGTTGGCGAGATCACCGTGCAGAGCAGCCTGTTCGTGGCGCTGGCGGGGGTGGTTCTGATTGTCGCGGCGGCCCTGCTGGGGACCGGCCTGCTGCGACGGATTCGGGGGGTGCCCGAAGGCCTCCGGGACCGGCTCGGCAGTCGTCGCCGCCGCCGTGCCGCCAATGATCTGCTGGAAGGCGTGATCGAGCTCGCCGAGGGCCGTTATGCGCTGGCCGAAAAGCGGCTGGAAAGCAGTGTCCGGGCGGCGCGGCTGCCCATCTTCAACCATCTGCTGGCGGCGGTGGCGGCCCAGCGCCGGGGTGACTGGACGCGGCGGGACGACTTACTGGCCGAGGCGGATGCCGCCGAGCCCCGAGCCCGCGTAGCGGTCGGCCTGGTGCAGGCACAGTTGCAGCTGGACGCGGGGCAGTGGGAGCAGGCCGTGGCCACCCTCGGCTGGCTGCGGGAAAAGGCCCCCCGCAACCACCGGGTGTTGTCTCTGCTGGTGCGAGCAAAGCGGGCCCTGAACGATCAGTCGGGACTGGAAACCCTGCTGCCGGACCTGCGCCGAGAGGGGGTGCTGCCGGATCAGGAAATGGCAGCCCTTGAAGCCCAGACGCTGGAGCGTCGCTTTGAGGCGCTGCCCCTGGACGCCACGGCACCCACCCTGGCGAGTGTCTGGAAGACCGTCCCCAGGGGCCGGCAGCGAGATCCGGCGTTGCGGGTGCTCTATGCGAGAGCACTGATCCGTCGTGGCCACCATGACGCCGCCGAGCGCCTGCTGCGGGGATGGTTGAAGGATCGCTGGTCGCCGGAGTTGGTGGAGGTTTACGGGGAGCTGGCGGTGGATCCGCCGCAGCGAGCGGCCAAACCGCTTTCGGAGTGGCTTCGGGAGCGGCCGGAGGATCCGACTCTGCTGTTCGCCGCCGCCCGTCAGGCCATCCGGGCCGAGCTCTGGGGCCAGGCGCGCAGTTACCTGGAAGCGGCCGCCGCCCGCAGTGACCGGGCAGACGTCCACCGCTGCCTGGCCGAAGTGCACGAGCGGCTCGAGGAGCCCGAGCAGGCGCGACGCGCCTACCGGGCGGCCCTGGGAGTGGACGACTCGCTGGTGGGTTAGCCGGCGGTCAGAATGCTCGACCCCGTGGTTTGCCGCGCCTCCAGCGCCCGATGGGCATCGGCAGCCCTTGAAAGCGGCCAGGTCTGGCCGATGCGAACCCGGATCCGGCCTGCCCCGATGTTCTCGAATAGCGCGCGACCGGCCTCCTGCAACTCCTGCGGGGTGTCGATGTAGTCAAACAGGGTGGGTCGGGTCAGGAACAGCGACCCGCCGGCGGCCAGCTGCCCCACCTCGATGGCTGGCGGCTTACCGGACGACTGCCCGAAGCTCACCAGCATCCCCCGGCGGCGCAGTGCGCCCAGGGATCCCTCCAGGGTGTCCGCTCCCACGGAATCGTAGACCACGTCTACGCCCCGGCCGTCGGTGAGGGTACGGGCCGCTTCGGCGACATTGGTCTGCCGGTACAGCAGCGGGTAGTCGCAGCCATGGGCGCGGGCCAGTTCGGCCTTTTCGTCACTCCCCACGGTGCCGATGACCGTGGCGCCCAGGGCGCTGGCCCACTGGCAGGCAATCAGGCCGACACCGCCGGCGGCGGCATGAATCAGCACGGTATCGCCGGGCTGCACGGCATAAACCCGCTGCAGCAGCATGTGCGCGGTCATGCCCTTGAGCATGGCGGCGGCGGCGGTGGCGTTATCGATGGAATCCGGCAGCGGTACCACTTGATCCGCGGCGATCAGTCGCTCTTCGGCGTAGGCCCCCGGCGGGCGGGCGGCATAGGCCACCCGCTGCCCGGGCTGGAGATCCGTCTCCCCCTCGCCCACTGCGACCACTTCACCGGCGGCTTCCACGCCTGGCGTGAAAGGCTGGGTGGGCGCCGGGTAAAGCCCGGTGCGGAAGTACACATCAATGTAGTTGACGCCGATGTGGCTGTGTTTCAGCCGCACCTGGCCGGGGCCAGGCTGCCCCGGGTCGAAGGCTTCCAGCTGCAGGGCCTCCGGGCCGCCGGTCTGGTGGATGCGGATGGCCTGTGGGCTCACGACGAAGCCTCCTGGTCGGTGGGTTTGTCCCCGCGGTCGGCAGCCGCCATGGCCGCTTCGACGCTGGCCAGCGCGGTCAGGTTGACGATGCTGCGCACCGACACCGACGGTGTGAGGATGTGTGCCGGTTTTGACATGCCCAGCATAATGGGGCCGATGGACACGCCGTCGGTGACGGTTTTGAGAAGATTGAAAGCGATGTTGGCGGCATCCAGCGTCGGCATGATCAGCAGGTTGGCCTGACCCTCCAGCCGCGAGTTGGGGAAGATCCGCTGACGGATGTTTTCGTTGATGGCGGCGTCCCCGTGCATTTCGCCCTCCACTTCCAGACCCGGATCGCGGTCTTCGATGATCTGCATGGCCTCGCGCATCTTCACGGCCTCCGGGTTATTGGAGGTGCCGAAGTTGCTGTGGGACAGCAACGCCACCTTGGGGGTGATGCCGAATCGCCGGATTTCGTCCGCCGCCAGGATAGTCATCTCGGCGATTTGATGGGCGGTGGGGTTCTGATTGACGTAGGTGTCACACAGAAAGAGCGTGCCCTTGGGGGTGATGATGGCGTTCATGGCTGCCAGGTTGCGCACGCCGGTGCGCCGACCCAGGACCTCGTTCACGTAATCCAGTTGCCGGTGATACTTGCCCACCGCACCGGAGAGCATGGCATCGGCTTCGCCCCGCCGCACCATCAGCGCCGCGATCACGGTGTTGCGGGTGCGAACGATCTGCCGGGCCCGATCCGGGGTGACGCCGCGGCGCTCCATGATCGAATGGTAGAGCTGCCAGTACTCGCGGAAGCGGGGGTCGTCTTCGGGGTCCACCAGTTCGAAGTCCTCGCCGATGCGCAGCCGCAGCCCCAGGCGTTTGAGCCGCATTTCCACCACCCGCCGGCGACCGATGATGGTGGGACGGGCCAGGCCGTCGTCCACCACCTGCTGAATGCCCTGGAGGATGCGCGGGTCCTCGCCATCGCCATAGACCACCCGCTGGGGATTCTGACTGGCCCGCTCGAAAATGGGCTTCATCAGCAGGCCGGACTGGAACACGTACTCCGACAGGCGGCGGCGGTAGGCGGTGAAATCGGTGATGGGCCGGGTGGCGACGCCGCTTTCCATGGCGGCCCGGGCCACCTCCGGGGCAATGCGCGTGATCAACCGCGGGTCGAAGGGCTTGGGGATCAGGTAGTCCTTGCCGAAGGACAGCGGTTTACCGCCATAGGCGGCCACTACCACATCCGAGGATTCCATGGTGGCGAGGTCGGCAATGGCGCGCACGCAGGCCTTTTTCATTTCGTCATTGATGGTGGTGGCGCCGACGTCCAGTGCCCCCCGGAAAATGAACGGAAAGCAGAGCACGTTGTTGACCTGATTCGGATAGTCCGAGCGGCCCGTGGAGATAATGGCATCGGGGCGGGCCTCCAGCGCCTCCTCCGGCCAGATTTCCGGGGTCGGGTTGGCCAGCGCCATGATCAGGGGCTGATCGGCCATGGTGCGGACCATGTCCGGGGTAAGCACGCCCGGGGCGGACAGCCCCAGAAAGATATCCGCATCGACAATGGCCTCGGCCAGCGTGCGGGCACCGGTGTCGGCGGCATAAACCTCCTTGCGGGGGTCCATTGAGCTGGTCCGGCCCTGATAGACCACACCGTCCCGATCCGTGGCGATGATGTTCTCCCGGCGCAGCCCCATGGACACCAGCAGGTCCAGGCAGGCGATGGCGGAGGCGCCGGCGCCGGAGGTCACCAGCTTGACGTCTTCGAAGTTCTTGCCGACGAGACGCAGGCCGTTATAGAGAGAGGCCGCCGCGGTGATGGCGGTGCCATGCTGATCATCATGGAAGACCGGGATGTTCATGCGCTCGCGCAGGCGGGCTTCCACCTCGAAGCACTCGGGTGCCTTGATGTCTTCGAGATTGATGCCGCCAAAGGTGGGTTCCAGGCGGGCAATGGTTTCCACCAGCTGATCCGCATCGGTTTCGTCGATCTCGATGTCAAAGACATCAATGCCGGCGAACTTCTTGAACAGCACACCCTTGCCTTCCATAACCGGTTTGGAGGCGAGCGGGCCGATGCTGCCGAGCCCCAGCACTGCGGTGCCGTTGGTGACCACCCCCACCAGGTTGCCCCGGGCCGTCACCTCGGCGGCGGCCCGTTCATCCTCGACAATGGCGTCACAGGCGGCCGCCACCCCCGGGCTGTAAGCCAGTGCCAGGTCCCGCTGGTTGGCCAGTGGCTTGGTGGGTGCCACCTCGATTTTCCCCGGGGTGGGGTAGCGGTGATAGTCCAGTGCGCTTTGTCGAAAATCCTCTGCCATGTCGGTTTCCTTGGTGCTATGTTGATGCTCGCGAATGGAGAAATCGTTCGAGCCGCTCACCGAATGCGGTGGGCGCCTCGGCATGAACCCAGTGGCCCACCCCGTCGATGGACTCGATGGTGGCCTGGGGGAACTGGTGATTGATGGCGGCGCGGCCGCGGCGGTCCACATAGTCGGACGCCCCGCCATGCAGGAACACCATGGGGGTTGATCGGGGCGCGGGCTCCCGCAGCGGCCAGTCCTGAATCACTGACAGCTGGTCCGCCAGGATTGCCAGGGGGATCCGCCAGCCCCAGGCGCCCTGCTGACGCTGCAGATTAGTGAGCAGAAATTGCCGCACCATGGGGTGGGGGACCGCCGCGGCCAGTTGTGCATCGGCATCCTCTCGGTTGCGCAGGCCCTGGGTGTCCAGCGCCTGCATGGCGGCGATCAGGCGGCCGTGCTCGGCGGAGTGGTCGTAGGCCACCGGCGCGATGTCCACCACCAGGGCGGAGTGAACCCGCTGGGGGTGACCCAGGGTCAGGGCCATGGCCACCTTGCCGCCCATGCTGTGGCCCACGAGGCGGCCGGCGTCGATGCCCTCGGCATCCATGAGCGCCACCACATCGTCGGCCATGACCCGGTAATCCATGTCGGCGGCATGGGGCGACTGACCGTGATTGCGAAGATCCGGCAACAATACCCGGTGGTCGGCTCCCAGCGGGCGGGCCACGGCGCGCCAGTTACTGCCGGAGCCGTAGAGGCCATGCAGGAAAATCACCGCCGGGCCATCGCCGCTGGTCCGGACATTGAGGGGCACGCTGCGGGTCACGGGGCATTCTCCTGATGGGGACGGCTCAACCAGTGCAGTGACTGCATGGCCACACCCAGCATGGCGGTGTCCGGCTGGGCCGCGGCGGTGATCTGCTCCACGGTCTGCCGGAAATGATCCACCGCTTCCTGGTTGGTCTCGATCCACCGCTGCAGTCGTTGCTCGGTCTCGGCTGCCGGGGTCTCCGCCAGGATGGTCTCGGTGAGTCGCCGCTGTTCTTCGTGCAAGTTCTCAACAAGGCCGGTCTGGTATCGCGCCTGCCAGTCGTCTGCCGGGTTGAACGCCTGCAGGCAGTGCCGCAGGTCGTTCGCCCCGGTGAGGTCCGCGGCCCCAAAGTGGATGCGCCCGGCTTCTTCCAGCGTGGTCTGATGGCGCCTGGCGGCGACGTCGATGTCCGGCGCCGCGTACAGGGTGGGCAGCCGGCTCAGGCGCCCGGCAAGTGCCTCGGGAACACCGGCCGCGACATGCTCGGCGCGGATTGCCTCCAGGCGAGCGCAGTCGCGCTCGGCCAGCAGGTCGGGCAGCTGCCGATCGAGGCGCTGAACCGCCTCCCGGGTGGAGTGGATATGATCGGCCAGCGCCTGCTCCGGCAGGCCCTGGCGCAGCATCCGGACCGTGGCCCGCTCCTGCACCCCGCAGAGCCCCTGCAGGATGGCGTGCTGGTGGTCCGTGGTCACCTGGTTGTCCAGGGCATCCACGGCGTACCAGAGATCCCGCAGATCGTAGATGTCGCGGGTGGCGACAAAGGCCCGGGCGGCGGTGGGCACGTTATTGCCGGTGATGGCTGCGACCCGCATCAGAAAAGTGGCGCCCATGCGGTTGAGGACGTGATTGGCGAGGTTGGTGGCAATGATCTCGCGACGCAGCGGATGCTGATCGATGCGGTGGCGAAAGCGCTCGCGCAGCGGCCCGGGAAAATACGCCACCAGATCATCCAGGAACAGCTCTCCCGCCACCAGATCCGAGTCCAGCAGTTCCTCGAAGGCCAGAATCTTGGCGTAGGCCAGCAGAATGGACAGCTCCGGCCGGGTCAGGCCCTGTCCCCGCTGGCGGCGTTCATCCAGGGTCTCTTCGTCGGGCAGCTGCTCAACGCCCCGGTCGAGCCGGCCCATCCGCTCCAGGGCACGCAGACAGCGCGCCTGCTCCTCCAGCTGGCCGGGCGCGCGGTCGGCCATCAGGCTCAGGCCCTGGGTCTGCCGGTAGTTGTTGGCCAGCACCAGATCGGCCACGGCGTCGGTCATGTCGGCCAGCAACTGGTTGCGCTGCTTGATGGTCAGGTCGCCATCATCCACGACGCCATTCAGCAACACCTTGATGTTGACCTCGTGGTCGGAGCAGTCGACGCCGCCGGAATTGTCGATGGCATCGCTGTTCACCCGGCCACCGGCCTGGGCAAAAGCCACCCGTCCCAGCGGGGTGATACCGAGGTTGCCCCCTTCGCCGATGACCCGGCACCGCAGTGACTCGGCATCGACCCGTACCGGGTCGTTGGCCTTGTCGCCGACGTCGGCATGACTTTCGTCAGCGGCTTTGATGTAGGTGCCGATGCCGCCATTCCAGAGCAGATCCACCGGAGCCCGAAGAATGGCGCTGACCAGTTCGGCGGGGGTCAGCTGCGAGGCCGTGATGCCCAGTGCTGCCCGGGCCGGTTCGGGCAGCGTGATGGCTTTGGCGGTTCGTGGCCAGACGCCGCCGCCCTCGGACAGGCAGTCGCGATCGTAGTCGTCCCAGCTGGAATGGGACAGACGAAAAAGCCGCTGGCGCTCGGCGTAGCTCACCGCCGGATCCGGGTCCGGGTCGATGAACACGTGTCGATGGTCAAAGGCGGCGACGAGCCGGATCTGCGGTGAGCAGAGCATGCCATTGCCGAATACGTCGCCGGACATGTCACCAATGCCGGCGGCGGTGAAGGGCTGTGCCTGAATGTCCCGTCCCAGCTCGCGAAAATGCCGTTGAACCGCCACCCAGGCGCCGCGGGCGGTGATCCCCATTTTTTTGTGGTCATAGCCGGTGGAACCGCCGGAGGCGAAGGCGTCATGCAGCCAGAAGTCATATTCCTCGGCAATGGCATTGGCCTCGTCCGAAAAGGTGGCGGTGCCCTTGTCCGCCGCCACCACCAGGTAGGGGTCGTCTTCGTCGTGCCGCACCACCGCGGGCGGAGGCTGTATTCGCCCATCGACGATGTTGTCGGTGATGTCCAGCAAACCGCGGATGAACAGCCGATAACAGGCCAGGACCTCCTCGGCCTGCGCCGCCCGCTCCCGGGGCAGGCATTTGCAGACGAAACCGCCCTTGGCGCCCACCGGCACGATCACGGCGTTTTTGACCATCTGCGCCTTCATGAGCCCGAGGACTTCGGTGCGGTAGTCCTCGCGCCGGTCGGACCAGCGCAGCCCGCCACGGGCCACTTTGCCCCCGCGGAGGTGCACGCCCTCCATGCGGGGGGAGGTGACGAAAATTTCGTAGGCGGGCACCGGCTGAGGGACGCCGGGGATGGATGCCGGGCTGAGCTTCAGGGCCAGGTAGGGGCGAGGCTGACCGGCGGTGTCACAGCGATAGCGGCTGGTGCGCAGGGTTGCCTGAATAGCCGCCAGCAGGCGTCGCAGAATGCGGTCCTCGTCCAGGCTCTGAACCTGCTCAAGGTCGGCCTCGATGGCCCGCGCCAGTTGCTCGGCCCGGTCCGGATCGTGACCGGCGGGGTCGAGCCGTGCACCGAACAGGCTCACCAGGCGTGCCGCTACCGCCGGGCTGGCGGCCAGGGTGTCCTCGATATAGGCCTGGCTGTAGGCACTGCCGGCCTGCCGCAGGTACTGGGCATAGGCGCGCAACACGGCGATGGACCGCCAGTCCAGACCCGGGTCCAGCAACAGGCGGTTGAACCCGTCGTCGTCGGTTTCGCCTCGCCAGATGGCCTTGAAGGCCTCGGCAAACCGGCTCTGCAGTTCGCCGGGGTTGAGGTTCAGAGACGGCTCGTGACGCAGGCCGAAGTCATGGATCCAGCGAGCCGACCGGGCCGGCGCGTGAATGCCATAGGGCCGCTCATCCACCACCTGCAGGCCCATGTGCTCGAGCACCGGCAGCACCTCGGAGAGATTCAGGGGGTCGCCGCGCTGATAGAGCCGCAGCCGCAGGGTGCCGGCTTCTGCCTCCAGGGGGCGGTAGAGGCTGATGGCCAGTGGCTCGTTGGCACTCAGGCCATGGATTCGTTCGATGTCCTGGGCCGCCGCCCGGGGGCTGGTGTCTTCGCGGTAGGCGGCGCTGACCGCCTCACCGTATAGATGATGCAGCCGCGTGCCCCGGGCTTCGCCGCAATGCTCTACCAATGCCTGAGCCAGATCGTCGGTCCAGGCGCGGGTGGTGGCGGCCAGTCGGGCCTCGACGGCGTCCTCGTCCACTTTAGGCATCGGTCCGTCATCCAGATGGATGATGAACTGAATGCGGGCCAGCACGGCCTCGGAGAGCTGCACCGTGAACTCCGAGTGGGCGCCGCCATAGGCGTCCATGAGAATGGACTGCATGCGCTGGCGCACCGCCGTGTCGTAACGATCCCGGGGCGCGTAGACCAGACAGGAGACGTAGCGCCCGAAACGGTCATGGCGGGTGAAGAGCCGAACCCGCTGGCGCTCCTGGAGCTGCAGAATGCCCACCGCAATGTCGTGCAGGGTGGCGGCATCAATCTGGAACAGCTCGTCCCGGGGATAGGTCTCGAGGATATGCCCCAGGGCCTTGCCGGCATGGCTGTTCTGACGCAACCCGGCCATCTGCAGCACGGCACGCACCCGCCGCCTCAGCAGCGGGATGCGGTGGGGGCTCTGACTGTAGGCCGCGGAGGTGAACAACCCCAGGAATCGGTGTTCGCCGATGACCTCACCCTGCCGATCGAAGCGCTTAACGCTGATGCTGTCCATGTAGCCGCGGCGGTGCACCGTGGAGCGGTGGCTGGATTTGGTCAGAATCAGCGGATCCGGGTCAACCGCCTGCTCCCGCATGGGCGCGGGCAATCGATCGAAGCGGCTGGACAGATGCCGCTCCTGACTGTCCTGGCGCAGTAACCCCAGGCCGCTGTCCTTGACGGCATTGAGCTCCAGTTCGCGGCCCTGCCGGCGGAGGTTGTAACGGCGGTACCCCAGAAAGGTGAAATGATCTTCCAGCAGCCATTCCAGAAAGGCGATCACTTCTTCCAGATAGTCATCCTCCATGGCCGGTCCGTGGCGGCGAAGCCCCTCAATGGCCTTGTGGGCCTGCCGGGCCATGGGCTGCCAGTCACTGACGGCGGCCTCCACGTCGCCGAGTGCGGACCATAGCGCCTGCTCGATGGCCTCCAGCTGGCGGCCATCGCTCTGGCGATCCACTTCCAGGTGGATCCAGGCCTCGGCCTGGCCATCACTGGCCGGATCGCCGCTGACCTGTCGGGCATGGCCGTCGCCCGAGCGATCCACTTCCAGCACCGGATGAACGATCAGGTGGATCATCAGGCCGAGTTCGTTGAGCGCCATGGACAACGAGTCGACGAGAAACGGGCTGTCATCGGTGACCAGCTGGACCACCGTATGGGTAGACTCCCAGCCGTTGTGCTGCGGGTCGGGGTTATAGACGCTCAGGCGGGTATGACCCGTCGGACGACGCTCGCCGAGACTCCAGTGGGAAATGGCGGCGCCGTAGAGGTTGGTGATGTCCCGTTCGTTAAGGTCCGGAGTCGGCAGGGCGGCGGCGTAATGGCGAAGAAAATCCTGGATCAGTGGCAGGCGGTCGGTCTTCCAGCGCTCCTGGGCCCGCTCCAGTAACGCGTCGACCCGGCGTGTACGCAAAGCGCTCGCCTGATTCATCTCCGCCTCCTCCCGTAAAAGCCTAGAGGGTCAGTGCCACTCCAGCCATGTTGTATCCAACCCCCGACCCCACCAGCGTGACCCGGTCGTCCGGCCCGGCCTGTCCACTGCGCAACACGTGGTCCAGTGTAATGGGCAGACAGGCGGAACCGGTGTACCCGTATTCCGCCATGAGCCGGGGCGCCCGCTCCGGCGGCAGGCCCAGTGTCCCGCAGACGGTATCGATGCTGCCGGCGTTCACCTGGGTGAACAGCGCCAGATCCACCGTGGCCGGGTCAAAGTCGCCGCGCCGGCCCAGCTCCCGCATGACCGCCGGCCACCCCTCCTCGTTAATGGCCGGGGGATAGCGCTCCTGTAGTCGCACCCGGGTGCGACCCGCCGCCACCGCCTCCTGACTCGCCGGTTCCTGGGTGCCCCCGGCCATAATGCCCCAGTGATCGGCGTATCGGCCATCCGCCATGAACGCGGTGGCGCCGATTCCGCGGTTCTCGGCGGGTTCCAACAGGGCCGCTCCCGCCCCATCGCCATAGAAGAACACCGTCGGGTCGTCCGGATCCGCCAATCGCTGCATCAGGTAGGCGCCCACCACCAGCACCGAGCGCAGAGTGGGGTTGCCGGCCATCAGGCCCGCCGCGGTGGCCAGACCGGTGGGAAAGGAGGCGCAGGCGCAACCAATATCGAAAGTACCGGCTCGCCGGGCGCCCAGTTTGGCCTGCAGGATGACGCTGGTGGCGGGGGTCAGGCGATCCGGCGTGTCGGTGCCGAGGATAATGAGATCCAGATCATCCGGCTGCCGACCGGCCTGGCTCAGGGCCTGTTGCGACGCCTTCAGGGCCAGATCCGAGGTGGTCTGATCCGGCGCCGCGTAAAAGCGCTGCAGGATGCCGGAACTGGCTTCAAAGCGATCAATCAGTTCCGCTTTACCGTGAGGCTCGAAACGCTGCCGCAGCTCGTCGTTGGTCACTCGGCGCTCGGGGATATAGCGTCCGGTGGCAACGACGGCGGCGGTTTCGGGCATGATCCCTCAGCGCTTCTTTTTGGGGATGTACAAATCCGTCAACGTTCCCGCGGCGGCCTCGGCCGCCATGCCGACGGTCTCGGAGAGCGTCGGGTGCGGATGAATGGTCAGACCAATATCGTGCATGTCGGCACCCATTTCAATGGCGAGTCCGACTTCGGCGATCAGGTCACCGGCGTTGGTGCCGACAATGCCGGCGCCGATGACCCGCTCCGTGCCCTTCTCGAAGATGAGCTTGGTGATGCCTTCGTCGCGGCCGTTGGACAGGGACCGGCCATTGGCCGCCCAGGGGAAGTTGCCCACTTCCACGTCCAGGCCTTCGGCTTTGGCCTGCTCCTGGGTAACGCCCACCCAGGCCACTTCCGGGTCGGTGTAGGCCACCGATGGAATGACCCGGGCGTCGAAGGCACTTTTTTCGCCGGCGGCCACTTCGGCGGCCACCTTGCCTTCGTGAACCGCCTTGTGAGCCAGCATGGGCTGCCCGATCAGGTCACCGATGGCAAAGATGTGGGGCACCCGGGTGCGCATCTGCTCATCGGCCTCGATGCAGCCATTGTCCAGCACGTTGACGCCGGTGGCCTCGATGTTGAGGAGGTCGGTGTTGGGCCGTCGGCCCACCGACACCAGCACGCGATCGAAGCGGTCCTCGGCCGGGGCCTTGTCGCCTTCGAAGGTGACGCTGACGCCGTCGTCGTCGGCGCTGAGGCTGGACACCCGCGTGTTGAGGAAGATGTTGGCGTAGCGCTTCTCGATGATCTTGCGGAACGGCTTGACGATGTCCGGATCGGCGCCGGTCATCAGCCGGTCCGCCAGCTCCACCACGGTAATTTCACTGCCCAGGGCGTGGTACACCGAGGCCATCTCCAGGCCGATGATGCCACCGCCCACCACCAGCATGCGCCTGGGCACCTCCTCGAGCTTGAGGGCGTCGGTGGAGTCCATGATTCGCGGGTGATCCAGATCGAAGCCCGGGGGGGCAATGGGACGGGATCCCGCGGCGATGATGACGTTGCGGAAACTGATGTCCCGGGCGCCACCCTCGGTGTCCACCCGAACGTGGTAGTCATCGACGAACTGCGCGGGTCCGTGGACCACCTCGACCTTGCGCTGCTTGGCGAGGCCCACCAGCCCGCCGGTGAGCTTGCCCACCACGTCGGACTTCCAGGACTCGAGTTTCGGCAGGTCGATCTCCGGTTTGCCGAAGCGGATGCCGTGG
The DNA here is from genome assembly GCF_009676705.1 of Spiribacter sp. 2438. Taxonomy (GTDB): domain Bacteria; phylum Pseudomonadota; class Gammaproteobacteria; order Nitrococcales; family Nitrococcaceae; genus Spiribacter. Next base: position 46,958 of record NZ_CP046046.1, read on the forward strand.
TCGGCGAAGTATTCCGCTTCGTCGATGACCTTGGCGGCGTGCAGCAATGCCTTGGAGGGGATGCAGCCGACGTTCAGGCAGACCCCGCCGAGGGTGGGGTAGCGCTCGATCAGGATGGTGCGCAGACCGAGGTCGGCGGCGCGGAAGGCGGCGCTGTATCCGCCGGGGCCCGCACCCACCACCAGAAGATCACAGTCCGCGTCCGTCGGCGCCTCGGCGTTGGCGCTGGCTGCCGGCGCCGGGCTGGCGGGCGCTGCCGGCGGTGCCGATGTCGACTCAGTGGCGGCGGGCTCGGCCGCTGGCGCGTCGCCGCTATCCGCTGCGGCCTCGTCGCCGCCTCCACTGCCGTCGGCCGGTACGGCCATGCCGATGACATCGCCCTCGGAGACCTTGTCGCCCACATTCACTGACAGTGACTCGATGGTTCCATCGAAGGGGGCGGGCACTTCCATGGTGGCCTTGTCGCTTTCGAGGGTGATCAGCGAGGCCTCGGCCTCAACCTGGTCACCCGGCGAGACCAGCACTTCGATGATTTCCACGGCATCGAAGTCACCAATGTCGGGGACGCGAATTTCCCTGGCTTCTGACATGGATCTCGATCCTTTGAACGTTAGAGGATGAGCCGGCGGAGATCGCCGAGCACACCGGACAGGTAGGTGGTGAAGCGGGCGGCGGAAGCGCCGTCAATCACCCGATGGTCATAGGACAGGCTCAGCGGCAGCATCAGCCGGGGCGTGAACTCCGAGCCGTTCCAGATCGGCTTGGTGGCGGATTTCGACACCCCCAGAATGGCCACTTCCGGGGCGTTGACGATGGGAGTGAACGCCGTGCCGCCAAGACCGCCGAGGCTGGAGATGCTGAACGTCCCGCCCTGCATGTCCGCGGGGCCGAGCTTGCCATCCCGGGCCTTGCCGGAGAGCTCGCCCAGGTCGGCCGCGATTTCGTAGATGCCTTTTTTGTCGGCATCCCGAATCACCGGCACCACCAGGCCCTGGGGCGTGTCCACCGCCACCCCGACATTGATGTAATGCTTGCGGATCAGCACCTCGCCGTCGCTGCGCAGGGAACTGTTGAAGTCCGGGAACTCCGCCAGGGCACGAGCCGACGCCTTGACCAGGAACGCCAGTGGCGTGAGTTTGACGCCGGCTTTCTCGGCCGCCGCCTTCTCATCCTTGCGGAAGGCTTCGAGCTCGGTGATGTCCGCCTCGTCAAACTGGGTCACATGGGGAATGTTCAGCCAGCTGCGGTGCAGATGGGGCCCGGAGAGTTTCTTGATGCGCGGCAGCGCCACTTCCTCGACGTCGCCGAACTTGCTGAAGTCGACATCGGGGATCGGCGGGATGCCGGCACTGCCGGTGGCGGCGGGTGCCGCGGCACTGGTGCCGCCGCCCTCCATCACCGATTTGACGAAGGACTGCACGTCTTCGCGGGTGATCCGGCCCTTTCGACCGGTGCCGTTGACCTGATCCAGCGGAACGCCCAGTTCCCGGGCGAAGCGGCGTACCGAGGGCCCGGCATGAGCCAGGCGCTGGGTTTCGGCGTCGAGGGACTCGCCGCCCCCCGTTGCGGGCGCCGGTGCCGCCGCCGTCGGGGCGGCGGGAGCGGCCGGTGCCAAACCCGTATCCGCGGGCTCGGCGGGCGTTTCGGCCGGGGCCGCAGCGCTTTCTTCCTCGGCGGCGCCGGCGGGTGCCTCGGCGGCGTCGCCACCCGCATCGCCGCTGACTTCCACCTTGGCCAACGGTGTGCCTTCCGAGACCTTGTCACCCGGCTGGATCAGTATTTCCTTGATGGTGCCGGCCACCGGCGAGGGCACCTCCATGGTGGCCTTGTCGCTCTCCAGCGTGATGAGTGAGTCCTCGGCCTCGACCGCGTCACCCGGGCCTACCAGGACCTCGATGACCTCCACGGCATCAAAGTCGCCGATATCCGGGACGGCAATTTCCTGTACCTCTGCCACGCAATGTCCTCCTGCGCCGTTGTGCCCTAGACCGTCACCGGGTTGGGGGCTTCGGTGTCAATGTTGTATTTCTTGATGGCCTTGCTGACCTGGTCCGGCTTGATCACGCCGTCATCCGCCAACGCCTTGAGGGCGGCCACGGTGACGTAGTGCCGGTCGACCTCAAAGAACCGACGGAGGTTCTCGCGGGTGTCGGATCGGCCGTAACCATCGGTCCCCAGCACCACGAAGCGGCGATCCACATAGGGCCGGATCTGGTCGGCAAACGCCCGCATGTAGTCCGTGGACGCGACCATGGGGCCCTCGTAGTTTTCAAGGCACTGGCGAACGTACGGCACCCGGGGGGGTTCTTCGGGATGAAGCAGGTTGTAGCGCTCGCAGTCGATGCCGTCACGGCGCAGTTCGGTGAAGGACGGGCAGCTCCAGATGTCGCTGTCGATGCCCCAGTCCTCCTTGAGCAGCTTGGCGGCGGCCATGACCTCGATGAGGATGGTGCCCGAGCCCATGAGCTGAACCCGCTTCTTGCCGCGGCCGCCCTTCTGCAGCAGATACATGCCGCGGCGGATGCCTTCCTCGGCGCCCTCCGGCATGGCCGGCTGGTGGTAGTTCTCGTTCATCATGGTGATGTAGTAGAAAACCGATTCCTGGTTTTCATACATCCGCTTGAGCCCGTCCTGGATGATCACCGCCATTTCGTAGGCAAAGGTCGGGTCGTAGGACACACAGTTGGGGATGGCGGCGGTGCTCAGGTGGCTGTGGCCATCCTCGTGCTGCAGGCCTTCACCATTGAGGGTGGTGCGGCCGGCGGTGCCGCCCATCAGGAAGCCCTTGGCCTGCATGTCCCCGGCGGCCCACCACAGGTCGCCCGTTCGCTGATACCCGAACATGGAGTAGTAGGCGAAGAACGGAATCATCTCCACGCCGTGGTTGGCATAGGCGGTGGCCGCGGCGATCCAGCTGGACATGGCGCCGGCCTCATTGATGCCCTCCTGAAGGATCTGGCCTTTCTGGTCCTCCCGGTAGTACATCAGCTGATCGGCGTCCTGGGGCTCATAGAGCTGACCCTTGGGTGAGTAAATGCCCACCTGGCGGAACAGGCCCTCCATGCCAAAGGTGCGGGCCTCGTCGGGGACGATGGGCACCAGTCGCGGTGCCAGCGCCTTGTCCCGGGCGATCACCGACAGGGCCCGCACGAACGCCATGGTGGTGGACATCTCCCGCTCGCCGCTGTCCTTGAGGAGCACCTCGAAGGCGGAGAGCTCCGGTGTCTTCAGCGACTCGGCGGTGACCTTTCGTGCCGGCAGGTGACCCCCGAGGGCCTCACGGCGCTCCCTGAGATAGCGAATCTCCGGCGAGTCATCCGCCGGCCGGTAGAACGGCGCATCGGCGACCTTGTCGTCGGGGACCGGAATATGGAACCGGTCCCGGAACTCCTTGAGGGCGGTCTCAGCCATTTTCTTCTGCTGATGGGTGATGTTCTGACCTTCGCCGGCTTCACCCATGCCATAACCCTTGACGGTCTTCGCGAGGATGACCGTGGGCTGGCCCTCGTGCTCCGAAGCGGCCTTGTAGGCGTTGTAGACCTTGGTGGAGTCATGGCCACCGCGGTTGAGCCGCCAGATGTCCTCGTCGGACATGTTGGCCACCATGGCCTTGAGCTCGGGATATTTGCCGAAGAAGTGCTCGCGGGTATAAGCGCCGCCCTTGGCCTTGAAGTTCTGGTATTCGCCGTCCACGGCTTCTTCCATGCGCCGCCGCAGCAGACCGTCGTGGTCCTTGGCCAGCAGCGGATCCCAGTAGGAGCCCCAGATGACCTTGAGGACGTTCCAGCCGGCCCCGCGGAACTCACCTTCCAGCTCCTGGATGATCTTGCCGTTGCCGCGCACCGGGCCGTCGAGGCGCTGCAGGTTGCAGTTGACCACGAAGATCAGGTTGTCGAGGCCCTCCCGGGCGGCGACACCAATGGCCCCCAGGCTCTCCGGCTCGTCCATTTCCCCGTCGCCACAGAACACCCAGACCTTGCGATCGGCGGTGTCGGCGATGCCCCGATTGTGCAGATACTTCAGGAAGCGGGCCTGATAGACCCCCATGATCGGTCCGAGGCCCATGGACACCGTGGGCAACTGCCAGAAATCCGGCATCAGCCAGGGGTGCGGATAGGAAGATAGCGGCTTGCCGGACTTGGCCAGATCGGCCCGGAAGTTCAGCAGGTCTTCCTCAGTCAGACGACCTTCCAGGAAGGCCCGGGCGTAGATGCCGGGTGCCGAGTGACCCTGGATGAAGACCAGGTCGCCGCCATGGTCCTCGCTCTGGGCGCGCCAGAAGTGATTGAAGCCCACTTCGTAGAGCGTGGCGGACGAGGCAAAGGAGGCAATATGGCCACCGATGCCGTCGCGGTCCCGGTTGGCCTGCACCACCATAGCCATGGCGTTCCAGCGAATGATGGAGCGGATCCGCGACTCCAGTGCCCGGTCTCCCGGATGGGGCGCTTCATGTTGTGGCGGGATGGTGTTCTGGTAGGCCGTGGTGGCCTTGAAGGGAAGCTGCCCTCCGCGCCGCCGGGTGGTGTCCACCAGCTGCTCCAGCAAAAACTGGGCGCGCTCCGGGCCTTCATAGGCCAGCACGGACTCAATGGCTTCCAGCCACTCCTGGGTTTCCTGGGGGTCGGCGTCGCCGGGAACCGGCATGGGCTTCATTCTTGCTGCCATCGCTCACCTCTTGCGTGGTCGTTTGCGTCGCCAGACTAGCGTCCATGAACTCGCTCAGCCACCCTGGCACGCACGTAAATCTTTGTTGCGCTGCGGAAAAATGCCTATCCGAAAAAGCGCAGGGACGCACAACGTACCCAAGAAATCAGCGGATGTCGTCAGATAAGCTTTGCCTTGAAGGCACAAATAATATGACCGAACCTGTCGGCGGAAAATTCTGTCCGCGCCCGGTGGCGGTCAGACCCAGTCGCGGGGGGGCAGAAAATCCGTGACCAGCCGATCTTCCAGGCTGCCGGGCTCCGGTTGATAGCCGTATTCCCAGCGGACCTGGGGCGGAAGGGACATGAGAATGGATTCGGTGCGCCCGCCGGACTGTATGCCAAAGCGGGTGCCACGGTCGTGCAGGAGATTGAACTCCACATACCGCCCGCGGCGGTACAGCTGGAACTGCCGCTCCCGGTCTCCCCACGGGTTGTCCCGGCGCGCTTCCACGATGGGCAGATAGGCCGTCAGGTAGCCATCCCCCACGGAGCGCATGAGGGCAAATGACCGGGCAAAACCGCCGCGGTTGTAATCGTCGAAGAACAGCCCGCCGATGCCGCGGGCCTCCTCTCGATGAGGCAGGTAGAAATACTCGTCGCACCATTGCTTGAAGCGGGGGTAGAGGTCGTCGCCGAACGGCGCCACGGCGTCCCGGGCGACCCGGTGCCAGTGGCGGCAGTCATCGGTGAAAGGATAGAACGGTGTCAGGTCGAAGCCACCGCCGAACCACCAGACCGGCTCCGCGCCCGGCGCCTCGGCGACCAGGAAGCGCACATTGGCGTGGGAGGTGGGCACGTAGGGGTTGCGCGGATGCACCACCAGGGAGACCCCCAGCGCCTGAAAACTGCGGCCCGCCAGTTCCGGGCGGCGGTCGGTGGCCGCCGCCGGCAGGCTCTCTCCGTGGACATGGGAAAAGTTGACCCCGGCCTGCTCGAAGACGCTGCCGTCGGCCAGCACCCGGCTTCGGCCGCCGCCACCGGCGGCCCGGCTCCAGGTGTCCTGGTGGAAGGCACCCCCGTCCAGTCCGGCCAGCGCTTCGCAGATGCGGTCCTGCAGATCCAGCAGATAGTCGTGAACGGACGCGGTATCGACGGCGGTCATGGGTTCAGCTCCCCGAAAAACGCCGCCAGCGTCTGGTGGGTCTCCCCGGTCAGGCCGCCCTGCTCATCAAGGTCCTGCAGTCCCCGCGCCCGCAGGGATTTCAGAACGGCGGCCAACCCCTGGTCATGCCAGCGCTGAAGAAAATCGATGAAATGTCGAGCATAGCCGGTCAGGGCTTCGCCGGGGGTGGTCATCGCCGCCCCGTCCGCCACCAGGGAGGCGTATTCCCAACCCTCCACGGGAGGCACGATGTTCAATTGGGCACCCACAATCAGGAATCCACGGTGGCTGGTCAGATTGACGCCACCGACTTTGTAGCCATTGACGAGGATGTCGTTCGGCCAGCGATAGTCGAGACCGGTCAGCGGCGGCAGCAATTCCGCCGCGGCGGTTCCCAGCGCCAATACGGCGACCAGTCCGACCTCCGGCCACCGGTCCGCGGGAAAATCCGGTTCCAGCAGAACGGCACAGTACAGCCCCCCCGCGGGGGAGTCCCAGGGGCCGTGCTGCCCCTGCCCGTGGGTCTGTTCCGCCGCCCAGATCAGCAGCCCCTCGCCGGCACCGGCGTCGGCGCGACGTATGGCTTCGGCCTGGACGCTGTCCAGCACCGACAGAAAGTCGGGTTCATAGACAGCGGGGAATTCTGCCCGGAGACGGGGATCTTCCGGCTGGCTCCGGGAGGGAGACGTCGTTTCATTCATGGTCGATGGGCTCCCGCGGCCTGTCGCAGCCCCTCGAGGTGGCGGCGGAGTTTCTGCAAGGACGGTGACAGGATCTTGGTGCTGCCAGCGGCCCGGTCGTAGGTGTGCTGTAGCAGCGCGACCCCTTCGGCAAGCCGGCCTCGGTCGCGCAGCAAGGCGGCCAGTCGACACAGGCTGTCCACATGGAGGGCGTTGTCGATGCCCATCATCTGCTCGAGTTGCTGAATGGCTCTGCGTAACAGGGGTTCTGCCTCGTCGACGCGGCCGGCGTCGGCGTACAGGCCGCCCAGCTCGGCGGCGGTCATGGCCGTGTTGGGGTGGTTTTCTCCGTACAGCCGGGTCCACAGCGCCAGATTTTCCTGATAAAGCGGCTCCGCCTCATCCAGCCGCCCGTTTTCCCTCAGCAGATCAGCGAGGTTGTTGATGCTGGTGGCCGTGGCGGGATGCTCGCTGCCCACCACCGCTCGCCAGACGTCGACGGCCTCGCGGTAAAGGGCCTCGGCTTCTTCCCGTTCGCCGGTGACGTCCAGTACCCCGGCCAGATTGTGCAGGCTGGTGGCGGTCTCGGCATGCTCTCGGCCAAGGGCCTCCGAGCGGATGGCCACGGCCTGTCGAAAGCACGGCTTCGCCTCCAGAAACCGCGAGAGTGCATCCAGCACGGTCCCCAGATTGTGAATCGCGGCGGCGGTGGCGGGGTGGCCCGGACCGAACAGGCGCTGGGTGATCTCCAGGCCTTCCCGGTAGCGCGCCTCCGCCCCCTGGTGATCACCGCCGGCGTAAAGCAGCCCCGCCAGATTGTCGAGGGCGACGGCCAGCGCGGGGGCGGGTCCGGGCCGGACGCGCCGCGCGATTTTTACGCACCGCTCAAAGGGACCGCGGGCCTGCTCCAGTTGGTTGGCCGCGCGGTGTGCGGCCCCAAGATTGGCCAATAGAGGCAGAAGCGCTGGATCTTCCCGTCCCACCTCGGCTTCCCGGGCTGCCACAAGCCTGGTGTATTCCGAAATGGCATCGCTCAGCTCACCGTTGGCTTCCAGTGCGGCGGCCAGGGCATGACCACTGGACTGGGTCAGTGCGTGGCCGTCTCCCAGCCGTCGCCGGCGATGGTCGACCGCCATGCGTAGCAGGCGGACAGACTCGTTCGGGTCGCTCTCGGCCAGATCGGAAACGGCACGGGCGTGGGCCAGCGCGGCCGCCTCGAGGCTGTCGGGCGCGGTTTTCAACACATGGCCATGGCCGGTCCGGCGAGCAAGGGACGCGGCCTCCGGCTGCTCCAGCGCATCCAGGATACGCCCCGCATTGAGGTGTTGCTCGCTGACGGACGCGCTGTCCGGGGATGGCGTGGATCGCCGTTTGTCCAGTTCTGCCAGGAGATGCCGGGTCGCCGTGTCGCGGGCCGGGAGCGCCGCCCACAGGGTTCGCCACGCAAAGGGCTGGCCCTGCCAGGACTGCAGGACATTGGGCTGGGTCAATTGCTCCATGAGCGCGGGCCAGTCAGCGGCCCGGGCCAGCCAGCCGGCACGGTCCAGTGGGTCATCAGCAATGTCCGCCAGCCGTCGGCAGAGGGCGCGATGGTCGGCGCGGCCTGCCAGCAGCGTTTTTCGGACCGCGTTGCGAATCATGGCATGACGGAAACCAATCCAGCCGTCGCTGAGTTCCACCAGCCCGGCGGGAAAGTCGATCGGATCGATGCCCAGGTCCGCCAGCGCGGCAATCGGTAACCCGGCGGGGGCTGCGGCCAGATGCTTGAGGGCGATAGCCTGCCGCGGATTCGCTTCTGCCATTGAGAGGGCGTCAGCGGGATCTTCAAGCTGAGTGCCACGGGCGATGTCCATCCGCTCCCACCCCAGGTCGCGCAGCCCCTCGGCCAGAAGGCCCCGCTCGGCGCTGGCCACCAGAATTAGGCCAGGCGGCAGGTAAGGGGGCAGCCAGTCCGGGTCGCTGGTCAGGTCGCTGCCGGTGATCCGATCCAGATCATCGATGACGATCACGGCGGGCGAATCCCCGAGCCGTGCCAGCCAGCCCGGCAACGCCTCCCGGAGTCCGGCCTCATCCAGCGGCAGGGCATCCCGGGCGTCGAGGTGAATTTTCAGTGCGCTCAGCAGGCCGTGGATCACCCGGGCGGGGGTCGCCGCATCGGGGTCGGCGCCGCCGCTGAAAACGTAGCGGAACGTGTCGGAGGGCTGCTGATCCAGCCAGGTTCGCAGGGTCGCGGTGCGACCGCTGGCCATTGGCCCGGTGAGCAGCACACGGCGACCGCCGCGGGCGCCGTGGTCGAGGTGTTCCACGGCATTGGTCGCGGGTTCCAGCGGATCGTGGTCGAAGCCCGATGGCGGTAATGCTGGACAGACGTAGGGGCGAGACGGCATTTTTTCTTAAATTAATTTTGCGCGCAGAATAGGCGCCCTAGTTTGCGACGAATGTCTCGCACCGCCAAGTGAGGAGAGGTTGGCTGAATGTCCCAGCGTGTCGACAGCGCAGCAATCGAAATCGATCGCCTGCTTGAGGAAACCGAATCGCCGGATGCCGGCGCCGTGGTCGTGTTTGGAGGCACCGTCCGCCGCCACCACGACGGCAAATCGGTGACGGCCATCGAGTATTCCGCTTACGAGCCATTGGCGGAAAAGGCGCTGGCTGAGGTTGAGGCGGATGCCATGGCCCGCTTCGACATCCTCTCGTGTGCCATTCGTCACCGCACCGGTAAGCTCGAAGTGGGTGAACTCAGTGTGGTCGTGGTGGTGCGGGCCGCTCATCGAGCGGATGCCTTCGAAGCGGGGCGCTACGCCATCGATACGCTGAAAAAGACGGCGCCGGTATGGAAACGGGAAGCCTATGGGGATGGCACGGAGGTCTATCTGCAGGGTGAGACGCTGCCCGGGGCCGGAGAGTAATGTCATGACCAAGCCACTGACGGATCGCATGGACCGGCCGCTGCGGGATCTGCGAATTTCCCTGACGGATCGCTGCAATTTCCGCTGTTCCTACTGCATGCCAAAGGCGCTGTTCGGCGCCAATCATGCATTCATGCCCCGGGCGGAGTTGCTCAGCTTCGAGGAAATCACCCGACTCGCGCGGATTTTTTCGACCCTGGGCGTTCGTAAACTGCGGCTCACCGGCGGCGAACCGCTGATCCGCCGGGACATCGACGCGCTAGTGGGCATGCTGGCGGAAGTCCCGGGCATCGAGGACATCAGTCTGACCACCAATGCGTCTTTGCTGACCCGGGAGAAGGCCAGAGCTCTGAAGGCGGCCGGCCTCAACCGCATTACCGTGAGTCTGGACGGGATCGACGACCCGACTTTCCGGGCGATGAATGATGTCAATTTCCCGGTGGCCCGGGTGCTGGAGGGCATCGATCATGCCGAGCAGGCGGGGCTGGCTCCCATCAAAATCAACATGGTGGTCCAGCGCGGGGTGAACGATCACGACATCGTTGCGATGGCCGGGCACTTCCGGGGGAGTCCGCATATCGTGCGCTTCATTGAGTACATGGATGTTGGCAACAGCAACGGCTGGCGCCTCGACCAGGTGGTGCCCTCGGCGGAGGTGGTGGAGCGGATTCACGAGCAGTGGCCCCTGGAAGCGGTGGAGCCCAACTATCGCGGTGAGGTGGCCGAGCGCTATCGCTACGCCGATGGGTCCGGCGAGATTGGCATGATCAGTTCGGTGACCCAGCCATTCTGTGGCGACTGTAGCCGGGCCCGATTATCGGCAGAGGGCAAGCTGTTTACCTGCCTCTTTGCCAGTAGCGGTCACGAGGTGCGGGATCGTTTGCGGGCCGGTGAAAGTGATGAGGCGCTGCAGCAGTATCTGGCCGGGATCTGGTCCCGCCGTGCCGACCGATACTCGGAGCTGCGCACCCACGACACCAAACCCATCGACTCACGAAAAATAGAAATGTCCTACATTGGAGGCTGAGCCATGGACGAAGACACCTTGAACCTGAGTGTGCGCAAATTCCTGAAAAAGGTGGGTATCACCGCGCAGCGGGAAATCGAGGCCGCGGTCCGTGAGCAAATCGAGAGTGGCCAGATCACCGGCGATGAGGTCATGACCGCCCGGGTCACATTAAAAGTGGACGGCCTATCCCTGGAGCATGAAATCGAGGGCCCCATCGAGCTCGAATAGCCCAGGGGGCGACTTCTTTGTCAGACGATGGGCCGCCCGAAGGGCTCCACGGTGACCCAGTCCCCGGCGGCAACGTCACCGCTGTCGGCGGGCAGGACGATGAAACAATTGGCCTCGCTCATGGAGCTGAGCACACCGGAGCCCTGCCGGCCGATACCCTGCACGGCCATGGAGCCGTCGGCCTGAGGCGCCATGATCCCGCGCTGAAACTCCAGTCGTCCCAGTTTTTTTCGCAGATCGCCAAGACACGGCATCCGGAAACGGGGCGTCGGGTCAGCATTTTCGCCGGCCAGTCGACGAAACGCCGGCGTCACCACTTGGGTGAACGTGGCCATCACCGAAACCGGGTTGCCCGGCAACCCGAAATACCACGCCGTTCCGTAGCGGCCGAAGGTCAATGGTCGGCCGGGTTTCATGGCGATGCTCCAGAAGTGTGCCTCGCCCTGACTGCGCAGAATGTCGCCCATGTAATCCGCTTCGCCAACGGAAACTCCGCCGGAGGTCAGGATGACATCCGCCTGTTCCGCGGCTTCGTCCAGCGCCTGCTGCAGGGCGCCTGGATCGTCGGGCACGACGCCCCCATCGAGACAGTCCACCCCCAGATGCCGCAGCATGCCGTAAAGGGTGTAGCGGTTGCTGTCATAGATTTCCCCCGCGCCCAGCGGTTGACCCAGGCTGCGGAGCTCGTCACCGGTTGAGAAAAAGGCGACGCGAAGCGGGCGCATGACATCAATCTCGGCACGCCCCAGGGAGGCAATGACCCCGAGATCTGCCGCCGTCAGCCGACGTCCGGCATCGAGAATAACCGCACCCTCTGCCAGATCCTCGCCGGCTCGACGGATATTCTCGCCGGGCTTTGGCCACGGTGCCACATGAACGGTGTCGTCCTGCGCCCGGGCGTGCTCCTGCATGGCGATCGCGCCGGCACCCGCGGGCACCACGCCCCCGGTCATGATTCGGACACACTCGCCCGGATGCAGGGTGCCCGTGTAGGGGTGGCCGGCGAATGCAGAGCCCACCAGCTGTAATGGCTGGCCATCCTCCGAGCCGCTGGCGATGGCATAGCCGTCCATCGCCGAGTTGTCGTGGGCCGGCACCGGCTCGGTGGCGGTAATGGTTTCGGCGAGCACCTGGTCGAGGGCGCTGCGCAGGGCAAGCCGCTGGCGGCCGGTGATGGGTCGCAGTTCGGCAAAGATGCGGGCCAGGGCGTCTTCCAGCGGAAGCGCGGGGCTGTCGTGGCCGCGATCAGGGGGAGTCCGGGCATCAGTCATGGTCAGCGGTGTCCTTCGGGTCCAGTGAGAAGCCGGGCCTCCATGGCGTCACGCTCCTCCGGGGTGTTGACGTTGGTGAACAGTTCGCGGCGATCCGAAAAATCGGCGGTTCGCGCATCAAGGGTGGCATACCAGCGATCAATTTTTCGCCCGCCGTCGCTTAGAAATGCCTGCAGGCCAGACAGGCATCGTCGGTGCAGCAGGGCATGAACCGGCTGCAGCCGCTGGCCGTCGTGGGCCACGGCGACATCCGCATCGCCGATGACGGCCAGCAGCCTTTCTGTCAGGTCTTCGGGTACCAGCGGGCCGTCACAGGGCAGGATCAGGAGGTAATCCGCCGGGCACCAGGCCAGGCCGGCGGCCATACCCGCGAGGGGGCCCGGGTAATCGCCGGTGGCATCCGAAAGGACCGGCAGCCCCAGCGCCGCATAGGTGCCATGACTGCGGTTGGCATTAATGGCCATCGCCGTGACCTGCGGGCGAACGGCGTCAATCACGTGACTCACCATGGGCCGTCCCGCCAGCGGGATCATGCCCTTGTCCTGACCCCCCATGCGGGTGGCGCGCCCGCCGGCCAGCACCACCGCCGCCACCGTCGGGGCCACCGGCTCAGCCACCGGCCACCGACGCCACGACGATCATCCGGCGATAGCCGTTGACCGGGGTGTCCAGGCCGTCCAGGGCGCGGATATCGTCCTCGTCCAGAAAAATGTTGACGTGCTGCCGCAGCGCCCCGCCGCGGGTGAGGATTCGCTGGCCCACCGCCCTGTATCGCTGCTGCAGGGCGAACAGGACCTCCTGCACGGATTCGCCGGCGAGGTCCATGGTGGCGGTGTTATCGGCCAGCGGCTGCAGGGCTGCCGGCAATTCCAGCTGAATGGTTGGCATCAATTCAGTTTGCCCTCGAGGCTGTCGATTCGACAATGTCCACAACCGGATCCGGGGCGGTCATGGCACCCAGGACCACCCGGCTCGGCGGGCGGTCTCCGGCCATGGCCCGGCGCGCGGCCCGGCGGGCAAGCTCGACACGGGCCGGGTCATCCACCTGGCTGATCAGGGCGATCAACGTGGCTTCGCCGACCCGGTGAGCGGCGCCCATCGGGTGGCTGAGCAGGTGGCCGACATGGTCAGGCGTTATGGGCTCGCCCGGTGCGATATCCAGCCGCCGGGTCAATTCCGGCAGGCGGTGAGCAACGGTCTCATCCAGTCGCTTGCCGATGACGCCGGCGGATACCACGAAGACCACGGTGCGGCAGCCGGGGGCGACCAGCGGTTCATCGTCGCGGGGTGCCTTGATGCCTCGCATGCGGGCGCCGTCCGCCTTGACCAGCGTGACATCGAAGCCCGCGCTGGCGTGGAGGCCGGCGAGGCTGGCCGGTGGCAGGCCCGCCAGACGGCCGGACTTGGGGCTCGGACAGGCGAAGCCGACCCGGCGATGCATGGCCGCCGCCCGGGGGACGGCCTGGGTCAGTGCATCCGCACTGTCCACCAGCCGGATATCCAGTAGCCGGCGGGGCGGTGGCGTGGTCATGGCGGTCGCGGTCAGGCCCAGTTTTCCCGGGTGGCTCTCCAGCAGCCGGTACAGCGCCGTTTTTTTACCTCCGGCGCCCACCGCGCAAACGATCCCGGAGCGGGCCTGTAGCGCGTCGATCAGGCAAGCGGTCATGGGCCGTCGCCACCGGTCACCGCCGCCCGCACGCAGAGGATACCCGGGAGAAAGCCCGCCAGTGTCTGCCACTGATCGCCTCCGTCCCGGCTGGCAAACAGGTGGCCGCTGGAGGTCCCGAGATAGAGCCCCAGGGGGTCCAGCCCGTCGCTGTCCAGCCCGTCCCGGAGAATGGTGACGAAGACATTTTCCTGGGGCAGCCCGTCGGTGAGGGCCTGCCAGTGTTTGCCCGCGTCCGTGCTGCGGTATACCCGCAGGCGTCCCTGCGCGGTGGCCCGGAACTGGCTGCTGTCCTCCGGAATGCAGTAGATGACATCCGGATCCCGCGGATCAGTGGCGAGGGCGTAGCCGAAGTCACTGGGCAGGCCGGCACTGATCTCGCACCAGTGCTCACCCCCGTCGTCGCTGACGTACACACCGTGATGGCTCTGCTGGTAACAGCGACCGGCTCTGGCCGGGTGCACCAGCAGACGATGGACACAATGGCCGCAATGGGGTTCGGATTCCGGCAGATAAGGCGCCCGAATGCCGCGGTTCAGGGCCCGCCACGTGGCACCTTCATCGTCGGATCGATAGACACCGCCGGCGGACATGGCCACATAGAGCCGCCGGTGGTCATGGGGGTCTGCCTGCACCGAGTGGACCGCGAGGCCCCCCTTCGCCGGGGACCAGTGGGGCCGGTCCGGATGGTTGTTGAATCCGCCGAATGGCTGCCAGTGCCCACCGCCATCGTTGCTGAAAAAAAACCCCGGCGGCTCGATGCCCGCCAGCAACATCCCGGGCTGGTCCGCGGGGCCGGGAGCCAGGCTCCAGATCATGCGCAGGCTGGTCGGATCGTCGTCACTGCGATGACGGGGCACCTCCTCGTGGGGCTGCCATGTCCGCCCCGCATCCTCGGTGCAATAGATATGCACCCCCCACACCGGATGATGAGCGGCAGCCCAGCCCCGGGTTGGATCCCGCGGGTCCAGCAGGGCCGACTGAATTTCGTAACCGGCGATGTGAGGCCCCTCGAGAACCCATTTCGAGCGGTCCCTGGGGGCACGGGCGATGAACAACCCCTTCCGGGTGCCAATGAGGACAGCCACGGCGGCGATGTCGGCGGCGGCCTTGGCCATTGGTGACTCCGACTTCTGTTACAGGTTGGCGTAATATACCGTAAGAAAAAAATGACACATTGACCCTAGGGAGGAGAGCCCACGTGCGGTTTCTGCGTGCGTTGCGACTCGATGACAGCGACGACGAAATCTATCCCCGGGCAGCCACAGCCGGTGAATGGGTGGTGCCCGGGACCTTCGTTTTCACCTTCGGCGAACGCCCCCCGGAGCAGCTGGACAGCGGTGAACAGGCCGCCTTTCGGCATGGCTTTCTCGGCCTGAGCAGCTTTGGCTGGTCGACGCTGGCGGTGGTGGTGGAGATGCCGGAGGCCGAGCAGCGTCAGGTGCTCGAAAGCCTGGCCCGACACTTCGTCGAGGCCTACGGTGCGCCGGATATGGAGGCGGCCCTGGTTGAAGCCCGCGGGGAGGTCGCCTTCTGTGAATCCCTGTGTACCCCGGACATCAACACGGTGCTGTCGGTCCAGCGGGATTTTGTGGACGGCGAGGTTAAAGAGGCCTTTCGTGTTCATCGGCCAAAGAGCGAGAGCGACTGGGAGAGCGCCCCGGTATTTCGCATCGTCCCGGAGACAGGAGGTGAGCCCCGATGACCGGAATGGCGATGGATCCCCCGGAGCGCACCCATTGGCCGGTGAGTGTGACCCTGAGGCGTGCCATGCGGGAGCGTCGAGGCTGGACATTTCCGGCCTGGTCACTGGCGGCGGTTGAGCTGGACACGGCTGAACGCGGCGTGGTGGAGACCCGGGTTGAAGAGGGGGTGCGGGACTTTCGATGGTCCGGCCTGCGGCTCAGCCTGCATCGCTCCAATGCCGAAACCTACTGGTACAACCTCACCAGCCGGCAGCCATCGCTGCTGGTGATCTGCCAGGAGGACCCGCAATACGGGCTCATGCCCTGGCTGGTCACGCTGGACCAGGACGAATCGGCGCGGCAGCAGGAAAGCGAGGCCGAAATTTTTTCGACGCCGCTGCCGGCATGGCTGATTGACGAAGTCGAGCGGTTTGTCATGAGCCATTATCGCCCCGAGCCGCGTCGTCGCAAGCGTCGCAAGCCCCGGGAGGCGTCCGATGAGTAACGAACACGATCAGCCATCGCCGGATGAGGGTTTCCTCGGGCGATGGGCGCGGCGCAAGGGGGCGGCCCGGGTGGCGGCAGAGCCGTCCGCGGCGCCGAATCCGCCAGTCGAGGCGGATGGGTCCGAGGATCATTTGCCGGCGGCGCCACGCCCGGAGGGGACGCCCGGCGAGGGCATGGACGATGCGCCGTCCACGGAGCCTGCCACCCTCACCGATGCCGATATGCCGGACATCGAGACGTTGCAGCCGGACAGTGATGTGAGCGGTTTTTTCTCGCCCGGGGTGAGTGATGCCCTGCGGCGCAAGGCGCTGCGCAAGCTTTTCCACAGCAGCCGCTTCAATGTCAAAGATGGGTTGGATGATTACGACGATGATTACACCCAGCTCCAGCCGCTGGGCAACACCATGACCCACGACCTGCGCCGGCAGAACGAACGACTGGCGGAGCGTCAGAGGGCGAAAGAGGCCGGGGAGGCGGCGGAGGCCGAAACCGAAGCCGAAACTGAGGCTGAGGCAGAGACCGAAAACGAGATGGGGGAAAAGGCCGAGACCGGGGCCGTGAGCGACGAGGACACCCGGACGGCTGCCCGGTCGGAAGTGCCCGCCGGCCCCGACGCGAACCCGCCCACTCGCATTGACAATAACGCCGCCGATGGCGAGGAGGAAGACAGCCTTGCTTGAGATTACTCATCCGCCTCTCACGGAGCTGCCGGCCGTGGAAGCCAATGGACGGGCCCGGGCGGCGGCGCTGGCGGTGCTGTCCGAGGCCAACCTTGGAACCGCCGGTTTCGTCGATTACCAGGCGGGCAGTGCCGTGCTCATTGTCGGACCAGCGGAGCGCGCACTCGGCGCGGCCCGGGTGCTCGGGGACTCGATGCGCTGTCTGATTGTGGCCGACGACCCGGGCCAGGGGGCGGACTTGGGGCAGTATCTGCTGGCTCGGGGCCGGCCCATGATCACTGGCCACCTGGGGGCGTTCGTCGCCACCCTCGACACCGATAAGGGCGAGGTCAATCTGGCGTCCCTCGCGCAAGGCAAGTTGACCCACTTTGACCTGGTTCTGGATGTCTCGGATGAGCCGGTGATTGAGGTGGAAAAGCCACCCATTGGCTACCAGCGCGTCGGGCAGGACCCGCAGGCGCTGGGCGAGGCGCTGGCGCTACTCCCGGAGATGGTGGGGGATTTTCAGAAGCCCCGCTTCTTCGCCTACAACGAGAACCTCTGCGCCCATGGCGCCCGCGGCCTGAGCGGCTGCACGCGCTGCCTGGACGCCTGCGCCACCGGTGCGATCCGCTCCCTGGGCGAGATGATTGAGGTGGATCCTTATCTGTGTCAGGGCTGCGGCAGCTGCGCCACCACCTGTCCCAGCGGCGCCATTGCCTATGCCTACCCCGAGGCCCGGGATCTGCTCGGGGTGTTGCGCCGAGCCCTCAAAAGCTACAGCGCCATGGCCAGCCAACCCCCGGCGGTTCTGTTTCACGACGATGACTGGGGCGCGGGAACCCTGGCGCCGCTGGGCGCTGAACTGCCGGAACGGGTCATCCCCGTTCCGGTGGAGGACACCGGCAGTCTGGGGCCCGACATCTGGTTGATGACCCTGGCTTTCGGGGCCTCGGATGTTCTGATCCTGCAGCCTGACGGTGCCGAGCCGTCGGTGGTGGAAGCCAGTGCTACCCAGCGGGCGCTGTTCACACCGGTTCTGGAAGCGTTGCAGATGGAGCCGGCCCGGTTTGCCTTGCTGGACGGCACCGAAGGCCTCAAGGAGTGGCTGGTGAAGACACCGCTGCATGACTCCCATGGCCGACAGGCACGCCAGTTCAGCATCGGCGGCGGCAAGCGGGAGCGACTTCAGGTGGCCTTCGCCGAGCTGTACCGGCCGAACCGCGACGTCGCAACGACCCCGCTTCCGCCGGGCGCCCCCTTTGGCCAGATTCAGGTCGACCGGGACGCCTGCACGCTGTGCATGTCCTGTGCGGCGGTCTGTCCGGTGGAAGCCGTTGCCAGTGCCGGCGGAGAACCGCAGCTGCTGTTCGACGAGTCCCGCTGTCTGCAGTGTGGTCTTTGCGAGCAGGCCTGCCCCGAGGATGCGATTGCCCTGGAGGCGAGGCTTCATTTGCCCGCGTTCGCGCGCCCGGAGGCACGGGTACTCAATGAGGAGAAACCGTTTCACTGTGTCGGCTGCGGGAAAGTCTTCGCCACCGAAAAAATCATCAACCGCGTCGCGGATCAGCTGTCCGGGCACTGGATGTTCGAGGATGAGCGGGCTCGCCGGCGGCTGGAAATGTGCGAGGACTGCCGGGTTAAGGACCTCTTCGATGACGAACAGATGGCGCGGTAATGGCCGATAATGGGGGGTATCGTGTCGCGCCGCACCACAGAAAGTTTTTGCCAACCGTTACAAATTCAGGATAAAAATGGCAGATAAAAAGTTGCCAGAGTTGAGGAGTGAGACTGTTGGACGCAACTCGCGTTGAGGCTGCCGGCGAAGCAGTCAGGCCAACCCGTGCAGAGGCCGGGCCGGAGGATTGGCTCCGTTCCCGGGCTTACGCACTGCTGGCCCGTCTGTTTGCAGAGATCCCGTCGGCGGACGTCATCGACAGCCTGTCCGGGCTGGAAACCGGTGACGAAGAGGGGCCGCTGGTGGATGCCTGGCAACGGCTAGCCCGGGCGGCCGATCAGTCCGATCCCGAATCCCTCGACACCGAATACCACGCGCTGTTCATCGGCCTGGGCCGAGGCGAGGTGCTGCCCTACGGCAGCTGGTACCAGTCCGGTTTTCTGATGGGGCGGCCGCTGGTGCAGCTCCGGGAGGATCTGCGGGCGCTGGGCCTCGAGCGCGAGGCCGATGTGAAAGAGCCCGAGGACCATGTCGGAGCATTGCTGGAGTGCATGGCGCTACTCAGCGGTCCGGACGGGATGTCCCTGGCCGCTCAGCGGGAATTCTTCAATGCCCACTTATCCGCCTGGATCGAGCGCTTCATGCAAGACGTTCAGCAGGCGGAATCTGCCGATTTCTATCAAGCCGTCGGAGCGTTCGGTGAACGCTTTTTTGTGACGGAAAAACAATATCTCGAAATGGTCTGACCGGATCACAGGATGGAGGAGAGAACCATGAGCGCTAAAGACTCCCAGCACGACAGCAGTCGCCGACGCTTTCTCGGGGGGCTGGCTGCCAGCGGTGCCGTGGTCGGAGTGACGAGCGGTGGCTCGGCTCTCGCCATGGCCCAGAAGCCCACGCCGACCACGGAGGAGCCGACGGCATCATCCCGCGGTTCGGGTTACCAGGAAACTGCGCACGTGCGTCGCTTCTACGACCTCGCCCGCGGCTGATCCGGAGATAGCGCAATGAAACTGATCAAGAAATCCGCCGGCTCGGACACGGGCCGGAACGCGACCTCGGTGTTTCCGAGCCTCTTTCACACCGCCATGGATCGCCGCACCTTCCTGCGCCGCTCCGGCCTCACCGCCGGTGCAGCGGTGGCTGGCGCGGCCCTGTCACCGGCGATGATGCGCCGTACCGAAGCCGCCGAGTCCGCGAATTCGCGGTTGGCCGGCGTCCCGGTGGAGCTGCGGCGTTCGGTCTGCAGCCACTGCTCGGTGGGCTGCGGCGTCGTGGCGGAGGTGCAGAACGGCGTCTGGACCGGCCAGGAGCCCGATTTCGACTCGCCCATCAATCTCGGGGCCCACTGTGCCAAGGGCGCTGCCCTGCGGGAGCACGGCGTGGGTGAGCGCCGGGTCAAGTACCCCATGAAGCTGGAGGGGGGGCGTTGGCGCCGGATCGACTGGAATCAGGCGATTGATGAAATCGGCGACAAGCTTCTGCAGATCCGTGAGGAAAGCGGTCCCGACAGCGTCTGGTGGTGTGGTTCCTCCAAGGCCAGCAACGAGGGTGCCTACATCCAGCGCAAGTTCGCGGCGTTCTGGGGTAGCAACAACATCGACCACCAGGCCCGGATTTGCCACTCCACCACGGTGGCGGGTGTGGCCAATACCTGGGGCTATGGGGCGATGACCAACAGCTACAACGACATGCACAACTGCAAGTCGATGATTTTTGTTGGCAGCAACGCCGCCGAAGCGCATCCGGTGTCCATGCAGCACATCCTCCGAGGCAAGGAAAACGGCGCCAAGATCATCGTGGTCGACCCGCGGTTCACGCGTACCGCGGCCCATGCGGATCAGCACATCAGCATCCGCTCAGGCACCGACGTGCCGTTTACCTGGGGGCTGCTCTGGCACATCTTCGAAAACGGCTGGGAAGACCGGGAATATATCCGCCAGCGGGTGTACGGGCTCGACAAGATCCGTGAAGAGGTGGCGCACTGGACACCCAGCCGGGTCGAGGACGTCACCGGCGTGCCCGAGGATCAGATGTACCAGGCGGCCAAGACGCTGGCCGAAAACCGCCCGGGCACCATCGTGTGGTGCATGGGTGGCACCCAGCATCACATCGGCAACAACAACACCCGGGCCTACTGTGTGCTGCAGCTGGCTCTGGGCAACATCGGCAAGTCCGGTGGCGGTGCCAACATCTTCCGCGGTCACTGCAACGTTCAGGGGGCCACGGACGTTGGCCCCAACTGCCATTCCCTGCCCGCCTACTACGGCCTCTCCGAAGGGGCCTGGCGGCACTGGGCCCGGGTCTGGGATGTGGACTTCGACTATCTGAAGAGCCGCTTCGATGACGGCGAGTACGATGCAGGCGGCGGCCAGATGACCAGCCCGATGAACATCTCGGGCATCCCGGTATCCCGCTGGATCGACGGCATCCTCGAGGATCCGGCCAACCTCAGTCAGCGTGACAACACGCGGGCGGTGTTCTTCCAGGGGCATGCGGTCAACTCGCAGACCCGGAATGTCGACATGAAGGAGGCCATCGAGAAACTCGAGCTGGTGGTGGTATCCGACCCCTATCCGACTCATCTGGCGGTGATGAGCGAGCGAACTGATGGAGTGTATCTGCTGCCGACCTGTACCCAGTTCGAGCAGCGGGGTTCCATTACCGCCTCGAACCGGTCCATTCAGTGGCGTGAGCAGGTGATCGAGCCGCTCTTCGAGTCCAAGACCGACGCTCACATCCTTTATGAATTTGCCCGCAAATTCGGATTCGAAGACCAGATGTTCAAGCACATCGCCATCGACGACGATGGTGCGCCGAACGTCGAGGACACTCTGCGGGAAATCAACCGCGGCACGTGGACGATTGGCTACACCGGTCAGAGTCCCGAGCGCCTGAAACTGCATGCCCAGAACAAGCACACCTTTGACACCACCACCCTGCGGGCGGTTGGCGGTCCGGCGGACGGTGATTACTACGGTCTGCCCTGGCCATGCTGGGGCACGCCGGAGATGAACCACCCCGGTACCCATGTGCTTTACGACACCAGCCAGCCGGTCAAGGACGGCGGGCTGACCTTCCGGGCCCGCTTCGGCGTCGAGCGTGATGGCGAGAGCCTGCTGGCCGACGGCTCCTATTCCGTGGGCTCCGAGCTGGATGACGGTTATCCGGAATTCTACTTTGGCACCCTGCGGCAGCTGGGTTGGCACACGGATCTGCGCCGCGACGAGCTGGCGGCCATCGCTTCAGTGGCCGGTGTCGACCCGAGCTCCCTGCCAGGCAATATCCGTGCTGCCAGTAACGCGCTGCTCGAGCAGCTGGATGGCGTCAACTGGAAAACCGACCTTTCCGGCGGGATTCAGCGGGTGGCCATCGACCATGGCTGCGCACCGTTCGGCAATGCCAAGGCCCGCTGCGAAGTCTGGCAGTTCCCGGATCCGATTCCGGTTCACCGGGAGCCGCTGTACACGCCCCGCTATGACCTGGTTTCCGAATACCCGACCTACGACGACGTCCGGGCCTCCTATCGCCTGCCAACGCGGTACGCCTCGGTGCAGGCCCAGGACTACTCCGGCGATTTTCCGCTGGTGTTCACCAGCGGCCGGCTCGTGGAATACGAGGGCGGTGGCGAGGAGACGCGCTCCAACCGCTGGCTCGCCGAGCTCCAGCAGGAGATGTTCGTCGAGATTCACCCGGCAGACGCCAACGACCGCAACATCCAGGACGGCGACACCGTCTGGCTGGATGGTCCGGAGGGCGGCAGTATCCGCATCCAGGCGATGGTGACCGAGCGCGTCCCCCGGGGCACGGTCTGGACCCCGTTCCATTTCGGTGGCCACTTCCAGGGTGAGGACCTGCTGGCGCGGTACCCCGAAGGCACAGCGCCCCATGTCCGCGGCGAAGCCTGTAACACCGCCACCACCTACGGCTACGACTCCGTCACCCAGATGCAGGAGTCGAAGACCACCTTGTGCCAGATTCGCGCCGCTTGAGGCGACACGGAACCTGAAGGAGAGCCGACATGGCAAGAATGAAATTTCTGTGTGACGCCGAGCGGTGTATTGAATGCAACGCCTGTGTCACGGCCTGCAAGAACGAAAATGAGGTGCCCTGGGGGATCAACCGCCGGCGGGTGATAACCCTGAACGACGGCGTGCCGGGCGAAAAGTCCATTTCGGTGGCCTGCATGCACTGCACCGATGCCCCGTGTGCCGCGGTCTGTCCGGTGGACTGCTTCTACACCACCGACGACGGCATCGTCCTGCACGACAAGGACCTCTGCATCGGCTGCGGCTACTGCTTCTACGCCTGCCCCTTCGGTGCGCCGCAGTACCCCCGGCAGGAGGCCTTCGGGGTGCGGGGCAAGATGGACAAGTGCACCTTCTGCGCCGGTGGCCCCTCGGATAACAACAGCGACGCCGAGTATGCCAAGTACGGGGCCAACCGGGTGGCCGAGGGCAAGCTGCCCGCCTGCGCAGAGATGTGTGCCACCAAGGCCCTGCTGGCCGGTGACGGTGACATGGTCGCGGATATCTACCGCGAACGGGTCCTGCGGCGATCCGGACGGCCCCAGACCTGGGGCTGGGGCAAGGCTTACGGGGCGGGTGTCTAGCCCGCCGCTGATGGGAGCGAAGATCATGGTTCGAAGCACCCGATGTATCCCGCGCTGGATGACGCTGTCCGGCCTCGCGGTGGCGATTCTGCTACTGGCTGGCTGCTACGAGGAGATGAGCGATGTCCGCGTCTATGACCCCGGCGTCTACAAAGGCGCCGAGGATCCACTAATGGAGATATCCGGGACCGAGGAGCTGCATGAGGAGCTCGCTCAGCGGTTTCAGGCCGTACAGACCGACCGCTGATCCCGGATCATCGGTGTGGAGGGAAAAATAATGAGCAAGACTGACGGAAAACAGCCTGGAGGCCGGCGGCTTCACGTCCGCATCATGCTCTGGAGCATGCTCGTCATTGCCGTTGGCGCCATGGTCGCCCCCCTCGGAGGCTATGTCTTCGTGGAGATGGCCGGCGCCCAGAGCTTTCAGGAGACCAACCCGCGCTCCGAGACCTGGCGGCAGGCCCGCGAGGGCAACGTCGGCGTGACCACCGTTCAGGGGCAGGAGACCGGAGTCCTGATCCTTAACAGCGGCGAGAACTGGCGACAGCTGCGAAACGGTGTGGTCGCCAACGTCATGCCCTGGGTGCTGGGGACGGCGGTGCTGGCCGTCGGTTTGGTGTACACCCTGGTGGGTCGAATGCGACTCGACGCGCCGGCCTCCGGTAAGGTCGTGTTGCGCTGGAAGCTGTGGGAGCGCGTCCTGCACTGGACCACGGCGACGCTATTCATCGTCTTGGCGATCACTGGCCTGAGTCTGTTGTTCGGCCGAGCGGTGCTGATTCCCCTCCTGGGGCACCAGGGCTTTGCCGCCTACGCCACCGTGGCCATGAATGCCCACAACTACGTCGGGCCGGTGTTCACCCTGTGCGTGGCTGCCATGGCACTGGCCTGGGTCTCCCACAACATTCCCAACCGGACCGACCTGGCCTGGTTCAAGGCCGCTGGCGGCTTCCTGAAAGGCAAGCATCCCTCGGCCGGCCGCATGAACGGCGGCGAAAAGGTGTGGTTCTGGTTCATTGTTCTGGTGGGCGGCGTTGTCTGCGCCACCGGCGTGGTGCTGGACTTTCCCATCTGGGGTCAGACCCGAGAGACCATGCAGCAGGCGCATCTGGTTCACGCAGTGGCTTCCATCCTCTGGATCTCCCTGTTTCTCGGCCATGCCTACATCGGCACGGTGGGCACCGAGGGGGCCATTGACGGCATGACCACGGGTTACTCCAGCGTCGAGTGGGCGGAGCAGCACCATGACCTCTGGTATGAAGAGGTCAAGCATCAGGCGGTAGACGCCTCCGAAGTAGGGTTGACGTCCGGCGTCGCCGCACGGGCGGTTGAGTCCACCATGACCGGTGACGAGAAACCAGCATCGTCCGGCTAGCTTCGTCGGGAAAAGTCGGTCTACACGGGGCCGGCCCCCGGTCGCAGCACGCGACCGGTGCCGGCCTCTCTGATTTCGGAGGGACCCCGTTGTCCGCCCAGCGGCCCGGGTAACCGCCAGTCCAGCCGTGGGCCGAACAGGCGCTGCACCTGCCAGGGTCGTCGGCAGGCCGGCCGGCCACTGAGGTTGGCACTGGTGGAGACCAGCGGCATGGCGGCGGCGCAGCACAGGTCAATCACGGGCGGATGGGCGGTGACCCGCACGGCAATGGTGTCTCGGCCGCCGGTGAGGAGAGGCGGCAGACCCGGCGCCGCTGGCATCACCCAGGTGACGGGACCAGGCCAGCTGCCCAGAATGGCGTCCCGTGCGTCGGGATCGTCGGGCCACTCCACCAGCTCGTCCAGCTGCGCGGGGTCCGCTGCAATGACAATCAGCCCTTTTTCAGTGCCCCGACCCTTGAGGGCAATCAGGCGCTGCAGGGCATGCTCGTTGAGGGGGTCGCAGCCCAGGCCGTACACCCCCTCGGTGGGATAGGCCCCAATGCCGCCGGCGAGTATCCGGTCACGGATCCGGCGGAGCCGGACAGAATGGGCGCTCATGGCTAGCTGCCGGAGGAGCGCTTGCCGCCGCCCTTGCTGGCGGTTTTGCGACCCGAGGTGCTTTTGCGCTTGGTGCCGCCCCGGCCCTTGGGCTCGGGCGCCTCGTCCACCAGAGTCTGGCACTGCGCTTTCGTCAGGCTCTCGGCATCCTGATCCTTGGGCACCCGTGCGCGTTTTCGACCGTCGGTGACGTAAGGGCCAAAGCGGCCCTTCATGACTGTAAGCGCCCCGTCATCAAAGCTCTGAATGGTGCGCTTGGCGATGTTTTCCTTTTTCTCTTCCACCCGCTGCAGGGCCGTTTCCCGATCGATGGAATAAGGATCATCATCTTTTTTCAGGGAAGCGAACTGATCGCCGAATCGCACATAGGGCCCGAACCGGCCGATGTTGACGCTGAGCGGCAGGCCATCCGGCGTGGTCCCCAGGTCCCGGGGCAGCGTGAACAGCGCCAGGGCCTCTTCCAGGGTGATGGTCTCGATGCTCTGGCCGGGCCGCAGGCTCGCGAATTTCGGTTTTTCCTCGTCGTCGCGGGTGCCGATCTGCGCGAACGGCCCGTAGCGCCCCAGGCGAGCGCTGACCGGACGACCGGATTTGGGGTCCGTGCCCAACTCCCGGGCTTTCATCACATCGCTGCGGGAGACCTGCTGTTTTTCTTCCACCCGCTCCCGAAAGGGCTTCCAGAACTCCTCCAGCACCGGCACCCAATCGTTCTCGCCCCGGGAGACGGCATCAAGGCGGTCTTCGAGCTTGGCCGTGAATTCGTAATCCACATACCGATCAAAATGTTCCGTCAGGAACCGGGCCACCACCCGACCGGTGTCGGTGGGCTGGAACCGGCGGTTCTCCAGGGTGACGTAATTGCGCGTCTGCAGCGTCGAGATAATGGCGGCATAGGTGGAGGGCCGTCCGATGCCATACTCCTCTAACGCTCGCACCAGACTCGCCTCGGAGTAGCGGGGAGGCGGCTCGGTAAAGTGCTGCTCGGGGCGCAGTGCCAGCAGCGGAATGCGGTCGCCCTCGCTCAACGGCGGCAGGATGCGCTCGTTGCCATCGGCCGCCCGGTCGTCACCACCGTCCTGGTAGACCGCCATGAACCCGGGGTCGCGAATGGTGGAGCCGGTGGCCCGGAAATTGGCCACCTCGCCGGCGGCGAGGTCCACCGACACGGTGTCGATGGTGGCATGGATCATCTGGCAGGCCACCGTGCGCTTCCAGATCAGGTCGTAAAGCCGGTACTGGTCGTCGCTCAGGTAACCTTTCAGCTGCTCGGGTGCCCGCGCGGCGTCGGTGGGCCGGATGCCCTCATGGGCTTCCTGGGCGTTTTTGGCCCGGGTGCGGTATTGATGCGCCTGCTTGGGCAGTTTCTCGGGCCCAAAGCGCTTTTCGATGACGGCCCGTAATGACTGGATCGCTTCCTGGGAGAGGTTCACCGAGTCGGTCCGCATGTAGGTGATCAGGCCGACGGTGCCACTGCCCGTGTCAACGCCTTCATAGAGTTGCTGGGCGATGCGCATGGTCTGCTGGGCAGAGAAACGCAGCTTCCGCGAGGCCTCCTGCTGCAGCGTCGAGGTAATGAAGGGCGCGGAAGGATTCCGCCGCCGCTGTTTTTTCTCGACCCGGGTCACCACCAGTTCGCCGCGGCCGGATTCCGGCAGGGGTTCGCCCAGTGGCGTATCGCTGGCGGCTCCGGCGGCGGCCAGGATGCGCCGGCCAGCGGTCTCGGCGGTTTCGCCATCGGTGATGGTGAACTGCTCCACCTTGCCGCCGTCCAGCTGCTGCAGGCGGCCAACAAAATCATGGCCCTCACGTTGCAGGTCGGCTTCGACGCTCCAGTATTCCCGGGGCACGAAGGCTTCGATTTCCTGTTCACGCTCGACAATCATCCGCAGGGCCGGGGACTGAACCCGACCGGCGGAGAGGCCGCTGGTGATCTTGCGCCAGAGCAGTGGCGAGAGGTTGAAGCCCACCAGGTAATCCAGCGCCCGGCGCGCCTGCTGGGCGTTCACCAGGTCATCGGAGAGTCCTCGGGGGTGTTCAATGGCTTCCTGGATGGCGCCCTTGGTGATTTCATAGAACACCACTCGGTGCACGGGCTTGCCGTCCAGCACGCCCCGCTCCCGCAGAAGCTCGTGCAAATGCCAGGAAATGGCCTCGCCCTCGCGGTCAGGGTCAGTGGCCAGATAGACCGCTTCGGCCTTGCGGGTGGCCTTGGCGATGGCATCCACCTGTTTGGCGTTGCGCTCCACCACCGTGTAGTGCATCTCGAAGCCCTGCTCGGGGTCCACTGCACCTTCGCGGGCCACCAAATCACGCACATGGCCGTACGACGCCATGACCTCGTAGTCATTGCCCAGGTATTTGTTGATGGTGCGCGCCTTGGCCGGCGACTCCACGATGACGAGTTTGGTGCTCATTCGCTTTTAATGGGTCAGAGGATTCGGGTGGTCGAAAAGCAGGTTTTCCATCCAGGCGCAGGCGGCTTCCTGCCCGGGCAGACTGAACAGCACCATAAGGACTACCCATTTGAGCTTGTCCAGATCAATGTCACCGTCTTCCAGTGCCATGATTCGGTCCACCACCACCTCGCGGTTGGTCGGGGTCAGCACGCCGGCCTGTTCCAGAAAGACCAGAAAGCCGCGGCACTCCGTGTCCAGCTGTCGACACTCCGCTTCGGTAAAAATTCGGGTGGCGGGCTGCAGACTGCTGCCGGACGGCAACTCGCGGGTCTCGGCCAGGGCGTCGATCCAGTTCAGGGCTTTGTGAATTTCCGAGCGGGTGAATCCCGCTTCCAGGAGATCGGCTTCGACCCGACCCCGGTCGGGATCGATATCAACGGCGTCGTGGAAGTAATGCTCGAACAGGTACATCAGGATGTCGAAAACGTTTTCTTTCATCCTGCATTCCCCTGGTTCGTGCGCATATACCGTCCGCCGTTACAGGGCGCCACGAGCCCTTTCAGTTCAAGGCTCAGGAGCATGGAGGAAAGGATATCGGGCGTCAATCCGAGCCGCTCGGCCAGGCGATCGAAGCTCACCGGGTCGTGCCCCATGGCCTCCAGCAGGGCCCGATAGTCACTATCCAGTGATTCGCTGTCGGGCGCCGTGTCCACTGACGGGGCATGGTGATGCGCAGGCGTGGTTTCAGTCGGCAACCCATGCAGCGGACCAGCGGCGTTGCGTATCTCCTCAATGACGTGATCGGCGGTTTCCACCAGACGCGCGCCGGTCCGGATCAGCCGATGACAGCCCCGCGCCACCGGGTTGTGGATGGAGCCGGGCAGGGCCATGGCCTCGCGTCCCTGGTCCAGGGCGCTGTAGGCGGTGCCCAGGGCCCCGCTTTTCTCACCGGCCTCAACCACCAGCACCCCCAGAGACAGTCCGCTGATCACGCGGTTGCGTCGCGGGAACAGGCCGCGGCTCACTGGGGTGGCGACCGGCATTTCCGTGACGAGAGCGCCCCCGTTGTCGAGGATCTCCCGGGCCAGGTGGCGGTGTTCCCGCGGATAGAGCCGATCCGGCCCGGTGGCCATGACGCCGATGGTGGTGCCCTTGACGGCCAGCGCGCCCTGGTGAGCTTCGGCATCGATGCCCAGCGCCAGGCCGCTGGTAATGGTCAGGCCACTGGCGGCCAGGTGAGCAGCAAAGTCGCCGGCACTGTGAAGGCCGCCGGCGGTGGCATGACGTGAGCCCACGATGGCCAGCTGGTGAGTTTTCAGTGCCTCGACGTTGCCTCTGACGAACAGCACCGGCGGCGGGTCGGCAATGTGACTCAGCTGTACCGGGTAGCGGGCATCGTCCCCGGTAATGATGTGGCGGTCCGGGCCGCCGGCCTGCCAGGCAAGATCCGCCTGGACCCCCTCAGTGGCGGTCTCCCGATGGCGAAGCGCCGTGGCAATCGCCGGTTCCAGGCCGCTTTGAAGGCGCTGGGTTTCGCTGGCATCAATAAACGCCGACAGACTTCCGAATTGCTTCCGGATCCGCTTGATGGCCATGGGGCCGACGCCCGGCAAGCGCCACAGCAACAACCAGTCGTTGAGGGTGTCAGTGGTTGCCAAAGGCTTCCGCCTCCCTGTTAATTGCCAGCAGGTAATCCCCTGGCCGGATCTCCCGGTGGGATCGCTCGATACGCAGGAGCGCCGGCGATCCGGGGCGGATCACCCGCGCTTCCCCCAGTATCATGGCGCGTTGGCCGACCTCATCCCAGCGTTGGCCGCGGGCCTCGTGGGTGGCCGGACGCACCAGGTAATAATGCCGGGCGTCACGGCCCGCCAGGCCGCGAGCAGTGATGACGTCGCCGGCGGCCAGCAGCTGCCGGCCCTCGGTGCCGGCCACGACTTGCGGCAGCTCGGCCACCGGCGGCAGCAACAGGGGCGGCTGGGCGTGGACAACGGGCAACATGATGAGCCCGATCAGGGCGCTGAACAGACCCCGCAGGGCGGTCTGAACGGTCATTGAACTCCCTCCATGCGCGTAGGTGCCCGCTGGCCGCTGTTGCTGCGGCCCGGGTATAATTCGATGACACTTGATCGATTGAGGCTAGCAGCGGCCTGTTGCGGCCCTCAACGGAACTGGCATGGCAAAACGCGAAATTCTTCAGTATCCCGATCGGCGGTTGAGAACGCCCGCCCGAGCGGTCGAAGTCATTGATGACCGTATTCAGGCTCTCATCGATGACATGTTCGAAACCATGTACGACGCCCCGGGCATCGGGCTGGCGGCGACCCAGGTGGATGTCCATGAGCGGATTGTGGTCATGGACGTCAGTGACGGGGGCGACGACCAGCGGGTGTTGATCAACCCCGAGATCATCGAGCGCGCCGAGCAGTCCGACGTCGCCGAAGAGGGCTGCCTCTCCATTCCCGGCTACACCGATGATGTTACCCGGCCCGAGCGGATTCGGGTTCGGGCACTCGACCGCCAGGGCGAGCCCTTCGAACTGGAGGCCGAGGGCCTGCTGGCCCGCTGCATTCAGCACGAGGTGGACCACCTGGAGGGCCGGCTTTTCATTGACTACCTGTCCGAGCTCAAGCGCAAGCGCCTGCGGCGCCGATTTGAAAAGGCAGCCCGCCAGCGCCCTGGCGCGGCGGCGGGCACCGACGCCGTCTGACCAACCGGGAGCCATCCATGCTGAATGTCGTGTACGCGGGCACGCCAGACTTTGCCGTGCCGGCCCTCACGGCCCTGCTGAATGGCCCTCATCGGGTGGTCGGGGTGTGCACACAGCCCGACCGGCCGGCAGGGCGCGGGCGGCGGTTGCGAGCCTCGCCGGTCAAGCAACGGGCTCAGGAATCCGGGGTGCCGGTTTTCCAGCCGGATAGCCTCAAGGCGCCGGATGCCGTCGCGGCCCTGGCTGACTGGGCACCGGACGTGCTGGTGGTGGCGGCCTACGGGTTGATCCTGCCGCAGCGGGTTCTGGATCTGCCGCGGCACGGCGCGCTGAATATCCATGCTTCGCTGCTGCCGCGCTGGCGCGGGGCAGCGCCGATCCAGCGAGCCATCGAGGCCGGTGACCCGCAGACCGGCGTCTGCCTCATGGAAATGGAGGCCGGCCTGGACACCGGTCCGGTGGTGTCGTGCCGATCCACCCCCATCCATCCGGACGATACGGCGGCCACGGTCCATGATCGACTGGCGGCGCTGGGAGCGGAACTGCTGGACGAGACGCTGGACGACTGGGCCGCGGGCCGGCGGACAGCAGAGCCCCAGCCCGCCCGGGGCGTGACTCATGCGGCCAAGATTGACGCCGCCGAGGCGTGGCTGGACTGGTCCCGGCCGGCGGAGGTGCTCGAGCGTCAGGTCCGGGCCTTCAATCCCTGGCCGGTGACCCGGTGCCGGTATCGGGGCGAATCGTTACGGGTCTGGGCGGCTGAGGTCGCTGACCCGACCCCCACCGTGGCAGGACCGATTGGCACGGTGGTGGCGGTGGGCGAGGCCGGCATCGAGGTGGCCACCGGCGAGGGGCGCCTGCGCCTCACCCGAGTGCAGGCGCCGGGTGGCCGGGCGCAACCCGCGGCGGAATTTCTGCGGGGGCACGATATTCATGTCGGCGAAAGCCTCCTCTGAGACCCCGAATCCCCGCGCCATTGCCCTGGAGGCTCTGCTGAGGGTGCTGCGCGACCATCAGTCGCTGGATCGGGTGTTGCAGGTCAGCGAGCCGGCACTGACCGACGAGCGGGATCGGGGCCTCTGCCGGGCGCTGGCTTACGGCGTGCTGCGCCATCACCGACGGCTCGCCGCCCTGCGCGATCACCTGATGCGTTCCCCCTTGCGGCAGCGGGATCTGGATATTGCCCTGCTGATCGAGCTGGGGCTTTTTCAGCTGCTGGAAATGGAAGTGCCCGCCCATGCTGCGGTCTCGGAAACCGTAGCCCTGACCCGCCAGCGGGACAAACGCTGGGCCCGCGGGCTGGTGAATGCCGTGCTGCGGCGTTTCCAGCGGGAATCGGCGACCTGCCTGGCGGCGGTGGATGGCCATCCGGCGGTCACGCACTCACTGCCTGACTGGCTGGCCACCACGATCCGCCAGGACTGGCCGGATCACTGGCCAGACCTGGCCGGACAGCTTAATGAGCGCGGCCCCATGACCCTGCGGGTCAACCCGCGCCAGACCCGTCCGGCCGCAATGGCCAAAGCATTGCAGGATGAGGGCATTGATGCCCGGACGCTGCCTGACTGGCCCCAGGCGCTGGTGCTGGATCGTCCGGTGGCGGTATCCCGCCTACCGGGGTTCGAGGCCGGGCAGGTGACCGTCCAGGACGGCGCCGCGCAGCTGGCGGCACCCCTCCTGGCCGCGCGGGACGGCGACCGGGTGCTGGACGCCTGCGCCGCCCCGGGTGGCAAGACCACTCACATCCTCGAGCTCGCCGATGTCTCCCTGCTCGCCCTGGACAGTGACGCCGAGCGGCTCGAGTCGGTGCGGCAGGCGCTGGCGCGGCTGTCGCTGACGGCGGATCTGCGCGCGGCGGATGCGGGCGCGGTGAATGACTGGTGGGACGGAAAGCCATTCCACCGAATCCTGCTGGATGCTCCCTGTTCGGGCACCGGCGTCATCCGGCGTCATCCGGACATCAAGTGGCTGCGTCGCCGTGATGATATCCCGCGGCTACAGGCCCGGCAGACGCGACTGCTGGAGCGCCTCTGGCCGCTCCTGGCGCCGGGGGGTCGGTTGGTCTATGCCACCTGCTCGATCCTGCAGGCCGAAAATGAAGCCGTGCTGGCGGCATTCATGTCGGCGCACCCGGAGGCCACGGCGGTGCCGCCAGCGCTTCCCGTGGGTCGATCCGTCGGTTACGGTCACCAGATCCTCACCGGCGAGTCCACGGTGGATGGCTTTTACTATGCCTGTCTTGAAAAACGCTAAGCGCTGGCCGCTGGCCCTGATGATGGGGTTGTGTCTGGCCATGGCCTCGCCGGTGGCGGATGCCTTCGAAGTGGAGTCCGTGGAGGCGCGCTTCGACGACGGCCTGGTGATCGCCGACGCGCGTCTGCGCTACGCCCTCAGCGAGCCGGCACGCGACGCCCTGGAAAACGGCGTGCCCCTGGTCATCGAGCAGCGACTGGTGATCGAGCGGCCGCGCTGGTGGTGGCGGAATGTCCGGGTGGTAGAGCGTGAGCGGCGCTATCAGCTGCAGTACCACGCCATGAGCCGGCGGTTCGTGCTGACCTGGATCGGCACCGGCGAGAGCCGCAGCTTCCGCAGCCTGGATGCGTTGCTGGAGGAGTTGGGCCGGGTGGAATCCTGGCCGCTGGTGAGAAGCGAGCGGCTGGATGCGGAACAGGTCTATCAGTTGGCCATGGAGACCACTCTCGATCTGGAGGCACTGCCCCGTCTGCTGCGCACGGTGACGCTGACCGACGGTGACTGGCAGCTCGGCAGCGAAACCCGCCGTGTCGAGGTGCGGCGGTGAGCTGGCTGCGCAGCGAGGGGTTTGTGCGGGTGGCCCTCAGCGTCCTGCTGATCGTCTCGCTTTACCTGTTGAGTGCAGCCACCGAGAACTCCGAGCGTTTCGGTCGGCTCTATGTCTGGCTGCTGCTGCTCAATGGCGTGGTCATCGTCGCCCTGCTGGGCCTGATCCTGAACAACATTCTCCGCCTGGTGCGCTCCGTCCAGCGGCGGGAAACCGGCAGTCGCCTGACTCTCAAACTGATGGCCCTGTTCGTGCTGCTGGCGGTGCTGCCCGGGCTCATCGTCTACGCCTTCTCCATGCAGTTTTTGCAGCGGGGTGTGGACAGTTGGTTTGACGTGCGTATCGAGCGGGCACTGGACGATGCCCTGGCACTGTCCCAGGCGGCTCTGGATCAGCGCATGCGCGACATGCAACAGCGGGTGGAGGATGCCGCCAGCGAGCTGGTGGATGTGGAGCCGGCCATGACTCCGGTCATCCTCGGTGATCTGCGCGAGCAGATTCGGGCATCCGAACTGACCCTGTTGGGAGAGAACGGTCAAATCATCGCGGCCAGCAGCATCGATACGGTCAGCATTCTGCCGCACCGCCCGGAGGAAGGCATTCTGCTGCAGCTTCGCCAGGATCGACCCTATGTGGGGCTTGATCCCATCGGCAACGCCGGGCTGCACATCCGCGCGCTGGTGCCAGCGCCGAGCCCCGACGGGCCCGGCAGCAGCCGGGTGCTGCAGGGCCTCTTTCCGGTCTCACCCCGGGTCAACGACCTGGCGGAACAGGTGGAGCTCGCATTCAGCGAGTACCGTGAGCTCGCCTACCTGCGCGGGCCCCTCAAGGACAGCTTCAGCCTGACGCTATCCCTGGTGTTGCTGCTGTCGTTGCTGTTTGCGGTCTGGTCGGCGTTCTATCTGGCGCGGCGGCTGGTGGCGCCGGTCTCCCGACTGGCGGAGGGCACCCGGGCCATGGCCGCCGGCCGGTACGGCACTCAGCTGCCCCCGGGCGGCAATGACGAGCTCGGGTCGCTGGTGCACTCCTTTAATGACATGAGCCGGCGGGTGGCAGAGGTTCGCGACGCGGCCCGGCGCAGTCAGGCGCTGGTGGAGTCACAGCGGGCCTATCTGGAGGCGGTGCTGGGCCGCCTGTCCTCCGGGGTGCTGGCGCTGGCGCCGGATGGCAGTCTGCGCACCTTCAACCAGGCTGCCAGCGATATCCTCTCGGTGCCGCTGCACACCGGCGTCGGCCAGCCGCTATCCGGGCTGGCGGCGGAGCACCCCGATTTTGAACCCTTCGCCGAGCTGGTGGATCAGCACCGCCAGGGCAACGGCACGGACTGGCGGGCGGAAATCGCCCTCGATACCGCCGAGGGCCGGCGGGTGTTGATGTGCAGTGGCACGGCGCTGCCGGGGGAGGGGGAGATCGGTGGCCATGTCATCGTGTTCGACGACGTCACCACCCTCATCCAGGCCCAGCGCGATGCCGCCTGGGGCGAAGTGGCACGACGCCTGGCGCACGAGATTCGCAATCCGCTGACCCCGATCCAGCTGTCGGCGGAGCGCTTGCAGTTAAAGGTGGCGCCCGCCCTGGATGGTGAAGCAGCGGCGCTCCTGGAGCGCTCCACCCAGACCATTGTTCATCAGGTGGAAGTGATGAAGGACATGGTTCAGGCCTTTTCGGACTATGCCCGCCCACCCGCTCTGCAACGCCGGCCCGTGGACCTGAACGCCCTGATTCGCGAGGTGGTGGAGCTGTACCGCGGCGAGCCCGGAGAACCACAGCTTGAGCTTGAGCTCGCGGATGACCTCCCGCCGCTGATGGCGGACCCCGGCCGGGTGCGCCAGTTGCTCAACAATCTGCTGCGCAATGCGCTGGAGGCCGCCGAGCCGGGGAGCTGTCACATCACGCTGAGCACCGCACGGGGTGAGGGGCGTTATGCCGACCGGATCGAGCTGGACGTTCAGGACAATGGCCCCGGGTTCTCGGAGGACATGCTGAATCGCCTCTTCGAGCCCTACGTGACCACCAAGGCGCGGGGTT
Source organism: Spiribacter sp. 2438 (assembly GCF_009676705.1). GTDB lineage: Bacteria > Pseudomonadota > Gammaproteobacteria > Nitrococcales > Nitrococcaceae > Spiribacter. The sequence goes on from NZ_CP046046.1 coordinate 81,578, forward strand.
CCGGTCTCGGACTGGCCATCGTCAAGAAAATCGTTGAAGAGCACCGTGGCACCATCAGTGCGCGCAACGTCAGCCATGGTGCCCGCATCACGGTTCGCCTGCCGCTGGATGTTGCGCTGACAACGGAATCGGGAGACAGCCCATGAGCAAGGCCCATGTACTGGTGGTGGATGACGAGCCGGACATCCGCGGCCTGGTCAGGGAAATTCTCGAGGATGAGGGTTATCAGGTGGCCACCGCCGAGAGCGCTGACGAAGCGCGGCGACTGCTGGCGGAGCAACGCCCGGATCTGGCTCTGCTGGATATCTGGATGCCCGGCGAGGACGGCATCTCGCTGCTGCGGGAGTGGGCGGCCCATGGCGCCCCGGCATTTCCCGTGGTGATGATCTCCGGCCATGGCACGGTGGAAACCGCCGTGGAGGCCACCCGTCAGGGCGCCACGGATTTCGTTGAGAAGCCGCTGTCCATGGGCAAGCTGCTGGTGACGGTGGAACAGGCGCTGGCGGGCGCGGACACTGCGGGTGAGGTCACCCCGGCCGAGGCGCCGATGACACCCGTCGGCCGCAGTGCCTCCATGCAGGCGCTTCGGGATCGGGCCGGCCGGGTGGCCGGCAGCGACAGCTGGGTGCTGCTCACCGGCGAGGTCGGCAGTGGCCGCAAGCTGCTGGCGCGCTATCTGCACGGCCTCAGTGCTCGCAACCGGCGGCCCCTGATCGAGCTGGCCGCCGGCACGGTGGCGGGTCAGGCCGCCGCCGAGGAGCTTTTCGGCAGCGAACAGGGCGGGCGGATTAACCGGGGTCGGCTGGAGGACGCTACCGGCGGCACACTGGTGCTGGACGAGGTCGGCGACCTGGACCCCGAGGCCCAGACCCGCCTGGCGTCAGCCATTGACGCCGGCAGCTTCCAGCGGGTGGGTGGCGCGCACCGGGTCCCCCTGGACGTTCGGTTGATCGCCACCACCTGCCGGGATCTGGTGCTGGAGGTCAACGCCGGCCGCTTTCGGGGTGATCTGTATTACGCGCTCAGCGTGGTGCCCCTGCAGGTCCCGCCGCTGCGGGAGCACGTCGAGGATGTGCCTGAGCTGGTGAGCTTCTACGTGGACCGGCTGGTGGAGCAAGAGGGTCTCCGCTACCGGCATTTCACCGTGGCGGCCCAGAATCGCCTTCGACATCATGATTGGCCCGGCAATGTCCGGGAGTTGCGCAACCTGGTGCAGCGCCTGCTGGTGCTGGGGGACGGCGTGGACATTGATGTTGCCGAGGTGGAGGCGGCGCTGACGGCCCCGGAGCCCGGCCCCGGCGCCGACGGCTGGCCCCCGCGGGTGTCGCTGGACCTGCCGCTGCGCGAGGCGAGAGAGCAGTTTGAAAGGGCCTATCTGGAACAGCAGCTGGCGCGGGCCGGAGGCAACGTGGCTCGTCTGGCGAAACTGGCGGGGATGGAAAGAACGCACCTCTACCGTAAACTGCGGGCGCTCGGCATTGAGGGGCGAGGATGAAAATCATCATTCTGGGTGCCGGCCAGGTGGGTGGCACGGTGGCCGCCAGCCTGACCAGCGAAAACAACGACATCACCGTGATCGACAGCGACCCGGGGGTGCTGCAGGCGCTGCAGGATCGGCTGGATCTTCGCACCATCAGCGGCAACGGCACGTACCCGGAGGTCCTGGAGCGGGCCGGGGCTGACGACGCCGACCTGCTGATCGCGGTTACCGATTCCGACGAGGCCAACATGGTGGCCTGTCAGGTGGCGTCGACGCTGTTCAACACCCCCACCAAGATCGCCCGGGTGCGGGCGGTGGAATACCTCTCTCATCCCCAGATGTTCGCCCATGATGCGATTCCGGTGGACGTGCTCATCAGCCCGGAGCAGCTGGTCACGCAGTACGTCCGGCGTCTGATTGAGCATCCCGGAGCGCTGCAGGTCATGGACTTTGCTGACGGCCGTGTCCGTCTGGTGGGTGTGCGGGCCTATTACGGGGGGCCGTTGGTGGGCCAGGAGTTGCGCACCCTGCGTGAGCATGTGCCCGGGGTGCAGACCCGGGTGGCGGCCATCTACCGCCGTGGCAGCGCGATCATCCCCGAGGGCGACACGGTGGTGGAAGCCGGTGACGAGGTGTTTTTCGTGGCGGCCCGACGCAATATCCGGGCGGTGATGAGCGAGCTGCGCCGGCTGGAGAAACCGGTCAAGCGGATCATGGTGGCCGGTGGTGGCAATATCGGGTTCCGTCTTGCCAAGTCCATCGAGCGGGATTACCAGGTCAAGATCATTGATCACAATCCGGGCCGCTGCCGGGTGATTGCCGACGAGCTCAAGAAAACCATCGTGCTGCGGGGTGATGCGGCGGATGAGGATCTGCTGCTGGAAGAGAACATCGAAAACACCGATATTTTCTGCGCCCTGACCAATGACGATGAGGCGAACATTCTTTCGGCCATGCTGGCCAAGCGCCGGGGGGCCCGAACCGTGATGGCGCTGATCAACCGCGCCGCCTACGTGGACCTGATTCAGTCCAGCAACGACATTGACGTGGCCATATCCCCCCAGCAGGCGACCATTGGGAGCCTGCTGGCCCATATCCGGCGCGGTGATGTCACCACCGTGCATAGCCTGCGGCGCGGGGCGGCTGAAGCCATTGAGGCCGTGGCTCACGGCGATGCCGGCAGCTCGGACGTGGTGGGCAAGCGGATTGATCAGATCCGGCTGCCCCGGGGAACCACCATTGGTGCCATCGTTCGGGGCGACGAAGTGGTCATGGCTCACCATGACACGGTCATCGAGCCCGAGGATCACGTCATCCTGTTCCTGGTGGACAAGTCACGGCTCGCCGACGTCGAGAAGCTGTTCTCCGTCGGCGTGACCTTTCTCTAGAGACCCGCCATGCACCTGGAGCCCGTTCAGCGCGTTCTCGGCGTCCTGCTGATGGTGTTCAGCCTCACCATGCTGCCGCCGGCGCTGTTTGCGCTGGCGGCCAATGATGGCGTCGCCACCGCCTTTCTGCTGACCTTTGCGCTGCTGCTGGTTCTGGGTGCGTTGCTCTGGCTGCCGGTGCGGGGCTCCCGGCGGGAATTGCTGACCCGGGACGGATTCTTCGTGGTGGCCATGTTCTGGGTGGTCCTGGGAGCGGCCGGTGCATTGCCGCTGATCCTGCAGCGGGAGGTGCCCTTCCCGGTGGTGGACGCGTTGTTCGAAAGTGTCTCCGGCCTGACCACTACCGGCGCCACCACCATCGTGGGCATTGAGGAATTGCCCCTCTCGTTGCGCTATTACCGCCAGCAGCTGCAGTGGTTGGGCGGCATGGGCATCATCATTCTGGCGGTGGCCATTCTGCCCATGCTGGGCATTGGTGGCATGCAGCTCTATCGGGCCGAACTGCCGGGCCCGGTCAAGGATGCCAAGCTCACCCCCCGGATTGCCGAGACCGCCAAGGCCCTCTGGTACATCTACCTGGGTTTGACCGTGGCCTGTGGCGTGGCCTACTGGCTGGCGGGCATGTCGCCATTCGATGCCCTCAGTCATGCCTTTACCACCGTCGCCACCGGTGGATTTTCCACCTATGACGCCAGCATCGGCCACTTCGACAGCGCCATGATTGAGATGATTGCCGTGGTGTTCATGCTGGCCTCGGCGCTTAACTATTCCCTCCATTTCATGGCCTGGCGACGGATGAGCACCGAGCCCTGGCGACGGGATCCGGAGTTACGGGCCTATCTGACGGTGGTCGCCCTGGCCTGCGTGCTGGTGATTGGCGGACTGCGGATCTATCAGGCCGCCCATGATCTGCCCCCCGGTGAGGCCTGGCACAGCGCCATCTTCCAGGTGGTGTCCTTTGCCACCACCACCGGTTATACAACCGCCGCCTATGCCACCTGGCCGATCTTCCTGCCGGTATTGCTGCTTTTTCTGGCGGTGGTGGGCGGTTGCGCCAATTCCACCACGGGCGGGCTCAAGGTCATCCGGGTCCTGCTGCTCTGGCGCCAGGGCGGCCGCGAGGTCATGCGCCTGATCCACCCCCAGGCCCAGGTGGTGGTGAAGATCGGCGATCGCCCGGTGAGCGAGCGGGTCATTGATGCGGTCTGGGGGTTTCTGGCGGCCTATGTGGTGATCTTTGTGCTGATCATGCTGACGATGATGGCCATGGGTCTGGATCAGATCACCGCGTTCTCGGCCACAGCCTCGGGGCTGGCCAATCTGGGCCCGGCGCTGGGCGATGTGACCGCCAATTTTGCCAGTGTCGGGTCCGGGCCGAAGCTGCTCATGTGCCTGGCGATGATCATGGGGCGGCTGGAGATTTTCACCCTGCTGGTGCTGTTCACCCCGGCGTTCTGGAGGCGCTGAGGGCGCAGCTGCTAGCCTGTTTCCATGGATATCGACGCGTTGCAGAAAATGATCGACGGTGGCCGGGACAGCGCCATGCTCCGGCTGACCATTGGCGAGGCCCATGCCCGGCAGGGCGACATCGAGGCGGCCATGACCCACCTGCGCCAGGCCATCGCCCTCGAGCCTGATTACTCCGCCGCCTGGCGGGCCCTGGGCCGGCTGCAATTGAAAGCCGGCGATGAGCCCGCGGCCCTGGAGACCTTCCGCCAGGGCCTGGAGGCGGCCCGGCGCCGGGGTGACATGCAGATCGTCCGCGAGCTGGAAGTGCGGGTGAAGCGCCTGGAAAAGTCATGATCGGGCTTTTGCAGCGGGTCACGGAGGCCCGGGTGGAGGTGGCCGGCGAAACCGTGGCCGCCATCGGACCGGGCCTGCTGGTGCTGGTGGGCATGGAGCGCGAGGACAACACCGAAACCGGCCAACGGCTCCTGACCCGGCTGCTGAGCTATCGGGTCTTCGCTGACTCCCAGGGCCGCATGAACCGCAGCCTGGCGGACATCCATGGTGGGCTGCTGCTGGTGCCGCAGTTCACCCTGGCTGCGGACACCGGCAAGGGCACTCGGCCGGGTTTCTCCACCGCGGCTCCGCCGGAGGTGGCGGACCGGCTGTTCGCTGACCTGGTTGAACAGGCCCGGCCACGGCATGATCCGGTGGCCGCGGGTGCCTTCGGCGCCGACATGCGGGTTCACCTGTGTAATGACGGTCCGGTCACCTTTCAGCTGCGGGTGAACCCCGGCTCACGGGCCAGCGGGTAGCGTGGTATCCTTTGCATCCGATTGTTCCGGGTGGATCCTTCCATGAGTCAGCGCAGCGCAGTCATCGAGCGCAACACCCTTGAGACCCGCATCCGGGTCAGCCTTGACCTGGACGGCAGCGGCGCCGGCGAGCGACAGACCGGCGTGGGTTTTTTCGACCACATGCTGGATCAGCTGGCCCGTCATGGTCTGCTGGATCTGGACGTTCAGGCGGAGGGCGACCTTCACGTGGACGACCATCACACCGTGGAGGACGTGGGCATCGCGTTGGGTCAGGCGTTTGCCTCGGCGGTGGGTGACAAGCGCGGGCTGGTGCGCTACGGGCACGCCTACTGTCCCCTGGACGAAGCGCTGGGCCGGGCCGTGGTGGACCTCTCCGGGCGGCCGGGGCTGTGGTTTCGGGTGGACTTTCCGGTGGAGCGCATCGGCGAGTTCGACACCCAGCTGGTGGAGGAATTCTGGCGGGGGTTCGTGAACCACGCCGGCGTGACGCTGCATCTGGACAGCCTGTCCGGGCACAACGGCCACCACATTGCCGAGACACTGTTCAAGGCGGCGGGCCGGGCATTGCGCCTGGCCTGTTCCGAGGACCCGCGTCTGGATGGCGCTCTGCCTTCGACAAAGGGCGCGCTCTGACCCCATGACCGTGGCGGTAATTGACTATGGCATGGGCAATCTCCGATCGGTGGCCCGTGCCCTTGAGCATGTGGGTGGCCGGGAGGTCAGGGTCACCGACGATCCCGCAGTGATCGACGCCGCCCAGCGAGTGGTCTTTCCCGGCCAGGGGGCGGTGCGCGACTGCATGAGCGCGCTCCACCGCCATGAGTTGGTGGACGTGATTCAGCGGGTGATTGTTGACCGGCCTTTCCTGGGCATCTGCATGGGCATGCAGGCGCTGATGGCGCATAGCGAGGAAAATGACGGGGTTGACGCTCTCGGCCACTTCGTCGGGACGGTGCGGCATTTCCGGGCGCTGACCCAGGGCGAGTCCCGCCTCAAGATTCCTCACATGGGCTGGAACCGGGTGCATCAGGTGGCGGCGCATCCGCTGTGGGCCGGGGTTCCCCAGGATGAGCGCTTCTACTTTGTGCACAGCTATTATGTGCTGCCGGACGATGACGGCATCGTTCAGGCGCGCAGCGATTACGGCGGGTCCTTCGCGGCCGCTCTGGGTGCCGGCAACGTGTTCGCTACCCAGTTTCACCCCGAGAAGAGTCAGCGGCCGGGCCTGCGGCTGCTGGAAAATTTCCTGGCCTGGGATGGAGAGTCATGCAGCTGATACCGGCCATCGATCTGAAAGACGGCAAATGCGTGCGCCTGCGTCAGGGGCGCATGGATGACGAAACCGTCTTTTCCGATGATCCGGTGGCCATGGCGGGCCGCTGGGTAGACGCCGGCGCCCGACGGCTGCATCTGGTGGACCTGGACGGCGCCGTGGCGGGCTTCCCCATTAATGCCGACATCATCGGCCGTATTGCGGAGCTTTACCCCAAAGTGGAAATCCAGGTGGGTGGCGGCATCCGCACCTCCGAAGTCATCCAGACCTACCTGGACGTCGGGGTCGACAGCGTGATCATTGGCACCCAGGCCGTGCGGGCGCCGGATTTCGTCGATGATGCCTGCCTGGAGTTCCCGGGTCGGATTATCGTCGGGCTGGATGCCCGCGGGGGGCGGGTCGCCACCGATGGTTGGGCGGAGACCTCGGACACCGACGCCATCGATCTTGCCCGCCGCTTCGAGGAAGCCGGCGTCGACGCCATTGTGTTCACGGACATTGGCCGGGACGGCATGATGAATGGGGTCAATGTGGAGGCCACTGCCGAGCTGGCGCGGGGGATCGATATTCCGGTCATCGCCTCCGGCGGTGTGACCAACCTGGCTGACGTACGAGCCCTGTGTGCCGAGGCTGGCGCCGGGATTAGCGGCGCCATCGTCGGACGGGCGATCTATGAAGGCACCCTGGACCTCGCCGAGGCGCAGACGCTGGCCGACAGCCTGACGGGGGGGTAGGAATGACACTGGCTTCCCGGGTGATTCCCTGCCTGGATATCGACGCCGGGCGCGTGGTGAAAGGCGTCCGGTTCGTGGATATCCGGGATGCAGGTGATCCGGTGGAAATCGCCCGCCGCTACGATCGGGCGGGTGCCGACGAAATCACCTTTCTGGACATCACCGCCAGCCACGAAGAGCGGGACACCCTGGTTCACATGGTCGAGGCGGTGGCCTCGGAGGTATTCATCCCCCTGACGGTGGGCGGCGGGATCCGCTCGGTGGCGGATGTCCGGCACATGCTCAACGCGGGTGCCGACAAGGTGTCCATCAACACCGCCGCCATCCACAACCCGGAGCTGGTCACCGAGGCCGCCGAGCGGTTCGGCTCGCAGTGCATCGTGGTGGCCGTGGACGCCAAGTGCACCGGTGGCACCCCGGAGGCGCCCCGCTGGGAGATCTTCACCCATGGCGGGCGGCGGCCCACCGGCATCGATGCCCTGGAATGGGCCGAGCGCATGGCTGGTGCCGGGGCCGGCGAGCTGCTGGTGACCAGCATGGATCGTGACGGCACCCGCATCGGGTTTGACAACGCACTGAACCGGGCCATTTCCCGGCGCGCCGGCGTGCCCCTGATCGCCTCCGGCGGCGTGGGCAACCTGCAGCACCTGGCCGATGGCATACTCGAGGGCGAGGCGGATGCGGTGCTGGCGGCCAGTATCTTTCATTTTGGTGAACACACCGTTGCCGAGGCCAAGGCGCACATGGCGTCCGCGGGCATTGAGGTACGGACATGAGCTGGCTGGATGCGGTGAAATGGAACGAGCAGGGCCTGGTAGCGGCCATCGCTCAGGATGCCGAGGACGGCCGGGTGTTGATGATGGCCTGGATGAACCTGGAGGCACTGAAGGCAACCCTTGCCCGCGGTGAAGCGGTCTACTGGTCCCGGTCACGGGGCCGCCTGTGGCACAAGGGCGAATCCTCGGGGCATGTTCAGCGGGTTCGCGACATTGCCCTGGACTGTGACGGCGATACGGTGCTGCTGCAGGTGGAGCAGCGGGGCGGCGTTGCCTGCCACACCGGCCGGCGCAGCTGCTTCTATCGTCATCTGGATGATCAGGCATGGCGCGAGGGCGAACCGGTGCTCAAGGATCCGGCCCGCACCTACGCAGGAAAAAACGATGAGTGACGAGACATTGGCCCGTCTGGCCGAGGTGCTGGAGGCCCGGCGCCACGCGAATCCCGATGAATCCTATGTGGCCGGATTGCACGCGGCCGGGCTTGATCGGATTCTGCGCAAGCTGGGGGAAGAGTGCACCGAAACGGTGGTGGCGGCCAAGAATGGCGAGAGCGATGCGATTGTTTATGAAACCGCAGATCTGTGGTTCCATAGCTTGGTGATGCTGTCTCATTGCGGACTGGGCCCGGCGGAGGTGCTGGGTGAGCTTGAACGCCGCTTTGGTCTTTCAGGCCTGGCGGAAAAGGCAGCGCGGCCAGGCACGGACGACAGCGCGCGGTGATTTTTTTCTGGAGGTAAAGAGAAATGGGTCCTGGTGGAATCAGTCCGTGGTCGCTGTTGCTGATCCTGGTTATTGTCCTGCTGCTATTCGGCACCAAGAAGCTGCGCAACATCGGCGGTGATTTGGGGGGTGCGCTGAAAGGCTTCAAGAGCGCCATGAAGGATGGCGAAAAAGAAGCCAACGAGGCCAAGGACAGCCTCGAGCAGGACAGTGACGAAGAGCCGGCGGACACTCAGACGCAGAAGCGTGAACAGGCGGACGAAAAAGACAAGAGCAACAGCGGCTCCTGATCGCCGTCGGAGTAGCCGCCCATGTTTGATGTCAGTTTCATTGAACTGCTCATCATCGCCGTCATTGCCCTGGTGGTGGTCGGCCCGGAGCGTTTGCCACGTGTCATGCGGACCGTGGGGCTCTGGGTGGGCCGCGCCCGGGCGTCTTTTCAGACCATCCGCGAAGAGGTGGAGCGCGAAGTCAACGCCGAGGGGTTGCGGGAGACCCGTGAAGCCCTGAATCGCAAGGCTCGCGAAACCGAGCGCGAAATTAACGAAGCCGTGGACGTCAGTGCCAAATCCCCCAGTGAGGATGCAGCCGACGGCACGACCCCGACCCGGGCGGCCGGGGCGCCCGAAGAAAGCCCGGTGAAGCCCGCCTCGCGGGGCGCCTCCGATCAGTCACCGCCCGGGGAGGATAGCCGGTGAGCCAGACCGGGTCGCGTGAACCCCAGGACGACGATCGGCCATTGCTGACTCACCTGCTGGAGCTGCGCAGTCGGCTGATGCGCTCGGTGGGTGTGGTGCTGGTGCTGTTCCTCGGGCTTTACCCCTTTCGTGAGCCCCTGTATTCGGGGTTGGCGGGGCCGCTGATGGCGGTTCTGCCGGAAGGGGCCTCGATGATCGCCACCCAGGTGGCCACCCCGTTTCTCATTCCTCTCAAGGTGGCCCTGGTCAGCGCATTCTTTCTGAGCATCCCGTACCTGCTCTACCAGTTGTGGGCTTTTGTGGCCCCCGGGTTGTACCGCCATGAGAAAAAGCTGGTCTGGCCGCTGCTCATCTCCAGTGTGGTGCTCTTCTATTCCGGCATGGCCTTCGCCTACTTTCTGGTGTTTCCCCTGATCTTCCAGTTTTTCGCCGCGGCCACTCCCGACGGCGTGGCCATGATGACGGACATTGGCGAGTATCTGTCCTTCGTCATGACGCTGTTCTTTGCCTTCGGCGCCGCTTTCGAAGTGCCCATCGCCACCATCCTGCTGGTGCGCAGTGGCGCCACCACAGCGGCCGCATTGGCGGCCAAGCGCCCCTATGTCATCGTCGGCGCGTTCACCATCGGCATGTTGCTGACTCCTCCGGATGTCATCTCTCAGGTGCTTTTGGCGTTACCGGTCTGGCTGCTCTTCGAACTGGGAGTGTTCCTGTCCCGCTGGTTCACGCCCGCGGAGGAGCCGGATGCCCGTGAGGCCGAGTGATGGGTAGTCATTTGCTGATCTCAAGGTCAGTAAACGGCACAGTCGGGGGTGGTGCCTGTCCGTAAAGCGCGGCAAAAATGGCTGCAAGCCCCGTCCCGGTTGCGTTTGCAGTCGGCGGAGCGTATCGTTCCAGAAAACTCGTTCAACGAGGCTTTCCCCGCCAAAACGCCAGGTGATCTACCATGAGTAGCGCGTTCGAGCAGTCCCTGAGTCGCTCCTACCTGAACGGCACCAACGCCGCCTTCATCGAAGCCCTCTACGAGAACTATCTGCAGGATCCGGATTCCGTCGAGCCCCACTGGCGCGACTACTTCCGCGACCTGGAGTCCATGGACCCTTCCCGGGTCCGGGATGTCCCCCATGGACCGATTCGCGACGCCTTCGAGCAGATGGGGCGCAGCAGCGCCCGCGGCCGAAGCGCCAGGATCGGTGAAGGCATGGATGCGGTGGCCGCCCAGAAGCAGGCGGCGGTGCTTCGCCTCATCAACGCCTATCGGGTGCGGGGGCACCAGCACGCGGACACCGATCCGCTGAACCTGCGCGAGCCGCCGGAGGTGCCCGACCTGGATCCCGCCTTCCACGGACTGGGCGAGGACGATCTGGATACGTCTTTCAACACTGGCTCACTCTGTGCGCCGGACCAGATGACCCTGCGGGAAATTATCCAGCAGGTGCGCTCCGTGTACGCCGGCAAGGTGGGCTCGGAGTACATGCACATCACCGACACCGTCCAGAAACGCTGGATTCAGGAGCGCCTGGAACGGTCAGGTCTCGACCCCCGACTGAGCAACGAGCAGAAAAAGGCCCTGCTGGGGCGGTTGACCGCCGCCGAGGGCATCGAGAAATACCTCAATTCCAAGTATGTCGGCCAGAAACGCTTTTCCCTCGAGGGGGGCGAAGCCACCATTCCGGTGCTGGACGAAATCGTCCAGCGAGGTGGCTCTCAGGGCGTCAAGGAGCTGGTGCTGGGGATGGCCCATCGGGGCCGGCTCAATGTGCTCATCAACATCATGGGCAAATCGCCGGCGGAGCTTTTTGCCGAATTCGAGGGGGATCACTCGCCGGAGCACGCCAACGCGGGCGACGTGAAGTACCACATGGGGTACTCCTCGGATATTCAGACCGAGGGCGGACCGTTGCATCTGGCGCTGGCCTTCAACCCGTCCCATCTGGAGATCGTCAATCCGGTGGTGGAGGGCTCGGTGCGGGCCCGCATGCAGCGGCGCGGCGATGAAACCGGCGAGTCGGTACTGCCGGTGCTGATTCACGGTGACGCCGCCATGGCCGGCCAGGGCGTGGTCATGGAGACCTTCCAGCTGTCCCAGGCCCGCGGGTTCTACACCGGCGGAACGGTCCATCTGGTCATTAATAACCAGATTGGATTTACCACCTCCAATCCGCTGGATACGCGCTCGACATTCTACTGCACCGAGGTCGCCAAGATGGTCCAGGCGCCCATCTTTCACGTGAATGGTGATGATCCCGAAGCGGTGCTGTACGTGACCCAGCTGGCCATGGATTATCGCCGTGCATTCCACTCCGACGTAGTGATCGACCTGGTCTGCTACCGCCGTCACGGCCATAACGAAGCCGACGAGCCCGCGGCCACGCAGCCCATGATGTACAAAAAGATTAAGGCGCGTCCGTCGGTGCGCAAGCTCTACGCCGAGCAGCTGGCCAGCGAGGGCGTTGTGGACACGGAAGGCTCCAAGGCCATGGAGCGGGACTATCGGGACGCGATGGACGCCGAACAGGTGGTGGCCCCCGGCGCTCTCGAGGATCAGACCAACGAGTTCACCGTTGACTGGTCGCCGTACTTTGATTCCCGCTGGGACGAGGCGGTAGACACGTCGGTATCGGTGGACCGAATTCGACGCCTCCAGGAGCAACTGCTGGCGCTGCCCGAGGGGTTCGAGCTGAATCCGCGGGTTGCCACCGTGATGGAGAGTCGCCGCAAAATGGCGGCGGGGGCGCTGGCCATGGACTGGGGCTTCGCCGAGACCATTGCTTACGCCAGCCTGCTGGAGGAAGGGCACCGGGTCCGCTTGACCGGCCAGGACTCCGGCCGCGGCACGTTCTTCCATCGCAATTCCGTCCTGCACAATGCAGCGGATGGCTCCACGCACACGCCACTCAAAACCATTACCCAGCGCCCCGACGACTTTGTGGTGATTGACTCGCTGCTCTCCGAAGAAGCCGTGCTGGGGTTTGAATACGGCTATGCCACTGCCGATCCCGAAACCATGGTGATCTGGGAGGCTCAGTTCGGCGACTTTGCCAATGGCGCCCAGGTGCTCATTGATCAGTTCATCGCCTCCGGCGAGACCAAGTGGGGCCGCCTGTGCGGTTTGTCCCTGTTCCTGCCCCACGGCTATGAAGGCCAGGGGCCAGAGCACTCCTCGGCGCGTCTGGAGCGGTTCCTGCAGCTCTGCGCCGAGCACAACATCCAGGTCTGTGTGCCGTCGACGCCGGCGCAGTTCTTTCACATGATCCGGCGGCAGATGCTTCGCCACTGGCGCAAACCGCTGGTGGTCATGACGCCCAAGAGTCTGCTCCGCCACAAGCTGTCGACCTCGGTGCTGGATGATCTCTCCAGCGGTCGCTTCCGCCTGGTGATTGATGAGACCGAGGGGCTGAAAGCCAGTGAAGTCAAGCGGGTGGTGGTCTGCAGCGGCAAGGTCTATTACGACCTGCTGGAAGAGCGCCGTCGCCGGGAGCGCCGGGATGTGGCCCTGGTGCGGATCGAGCAGCTCTACCCGTTCCCCGAGGCGGAGCTCTCGGCCCTGCTGAAGCGCCGCTACAAAGGCGCCCGGGAAGTGGTCTGGTGCCAGGAAGAGCCCAAGAATCAGGGCGCCTGGTATCAGAGCTACCACCACCTGATTAACTGCATCACCCGCGAGCAGAAACTGAGCTACGCCGGCCGCGACGCGCTGGCATCACCGGCGGTGGGATACGCCAAGGTTCATCACGAGCAGCAGCGCCGGCTGGTGGCGGATGCGCTCGGCAAAGCACACGGATAACACAAAAGAGTGAGGAGCCGATGAGCACCGAAGTCAAGGTACCCGCGCTGCCGGAATCGGTCAGCGAGGCAACGGTTGTCACCTGGCACAAGCAGGCGGGTGAGACGGTGGAGCGCGACGAGAACCTCGTCGATCTCGAGACGGACAAGGTCGTCCTGGAGGTGCCGGCCCCGGAGGACGGTGTGCTCGGCGAGATCCTCAAGGCCGAGGGCGAGACCGTCACCGCCGGTGAAGTGGTGGCCACGCTGACAGCCGGTGGCGGTGCGGACTCCGCGGCAGCGGCCTCTCCCGCGGCTGCCGAAGAGGCACCGGCCAAATCGGAAGCCCCGGCCGAGGCGGCGGCTCCTGCCCCGGCTGAAGCCGAAGCTCCCAGCGGAGAAATGCCGGCACTCAGCCCGGCGGTGCGTCATCTGGTGGAGGAGCACGGGCTCGACGCGCGGCAGATCCCCGGCACCGGTCGGAATGGCCGGATCCTCAAGGAGGATGTGCTGAAGTTCATCGAGAGCGGTGGCGGCAGCGCTGCGGCGGCTCCGTCCCCCGCGCCGGCGCCAGCGCCCTCACCGGCTGCGGCGCCCTCCTCCGAGCCGGCACCGACGACCTCGGCCTCGCCGGCGCCGGCGGCATCGGTCCCCACCGGGGACCGCGAGGAGCGCCGGGTGCCGATGACCCGGCTGCGCCAGCGCATCGCCGAGCGCCTGGTTCAGGCCCAGCAGAACGCGGCCATGCTTACCACTTTCAACGAGGTGAACATGCAGCCGGTGATGGATCTGCGCGGGCGGTACAAGGATTCGTTCCTCAAGACCCACGCCACCAAGCTCGGCTTCATGTCGTTTTTCGTCAAAGCGGCGGTGGAGGCCCTGAAGCGCTTCCCGGCGGTCAACGCGTCCATCGACGGCACGGATATTCTTTACCACGGCTACTACGACATCGGTATTGCGGTGTCCACGGATCGGGGGCTGATGGTGCCGGTGCTGAGGGATGCGGATCAGCTGTCCTTCGCCGAAATTGAGGCGGCCATCGCCGACTTCGGTCAGCGGGCGCAGGCGGGCAAGATCGATCTTGATGAGCTCACCGGCGGCACCTTTACCATCACCAATGGCGGCATTTTCGGCTCACTGGTCTCCACGCCGATCCTGAACCCGCCGCAGAGCGGCATTCTGGGGATGCACAAAATACAGGAGCGGCCCATGGTCGAGGGCGGAGCCGTGGTGGTCCGCCCGATGATGTATCTGGCCCATTCCTACGACCACCGGATCATCGACGGCCGTGAGGCGGTCCAATTCCTGGTCACCATCAAGGACATGCTCGAGGACCCGGCACGCCTGCTGCTGGAGGTCTGAGCCCACTGAATCGGGGAGACACCATGACGGACACATACGACGTCGTTGTTATCGGGGCCGGTCCCGCCGGCTACGTTGGCGCCATTCGCTGCGCGCAGCTGGGCATGAGCGTGGCGGTCATTGACGAATTCATCCGCAAGGATGGCCAGCCCTCACTGGGCGGCACCTGCCTGAACGTGGGGTGTATTCCCTCCAAGGCGCTGCTGGACTCCTCGGAGCACTATCACCGGGTGCAGTCGGAGCTGGCGGGTCACGGTATTCGGGTTGAGGGCACCTCCCTGGATGTGCCGCAGATGATCAAGCGCAAGGACAAAGTGGTGTCCGACCTCACCGGCGGCATCAAACAGCTGTTCAAGGCCAACCAGATCGAGTGGCTGCAGGGGCACGGCAAACTGCTGGCGGAGCGGCAGGTGGAGTTCACCCCGCACAAGGGCAAGGCCCGCACCCTGAGCGCCGGCCATGTGCTGCTGGCCACCGGCTCACGGCCCATCGAGATCGGCGCGGCGCCGCTGGACGGGGACCGCATCGTCGATTCCGCCGGCGCCCAGGAATTCAGTGAGGTGCCCAAGCGACTGGGCGTCATCGGTGCCGGTGTGATCGGCCTGGAAATGGGCAGTGTCTGGAACCGCTGCGGCTCCAAGGTCGTCCTGCTTGAGGCCCAGGACACCTTCCTGTCGGCGGTGGATCAGCAGGTGGCCCGGGAAGCGCGCAAGCTTTTCGAAAAACAGGGCCTGGAGATCAAGCTGGGCTGCCGGGTCACCGACACCCGCAAGGGCAAAACCATCAGCGTTCACTACGAGGACAGCGACGGCAAGAGCAATCTGCAGGTGGACAAACTGGTGGTGTCAGTGGGGCGTCGGCCTTACACCGACGGGCTGGCGTCCGAGGATGCGGATCTGCTCACCGATGAGCGCGGTTTCGTGCATGTGGACGACTACTGCGAGACCAATATCCCCGGCGTCTATGCCGTGGGCGACGTGGTGCGGGGCCCGATGCTGGCCCACAAGGGCTCGGAAGAAGGTGTCATGGTGGCCGAGCGGATTGCCGGCCATGCCGGCCATGTCAACTACGAAACCATTCCCTGGGTGATTTACACGGATCCGGAGATTGCCTGGGTGGGTCGCACCGAGGGGCAGCTCAAGGCCGCGGGGATTCCGCATCGCAGCGGCACCTTCGGATTCGCGGCCACCGGTCGGGCCCGAGCCATGGACCGGGCGGATGGCATGGTCAAGATTCTGGCCCATGCCGAGACCGACCGGATCCTGGGCGTGCACATGGTCGGTCCCCAGGCCAGCGAGCTGATCGCCGAAGCCACATTGGCCATGGAGTACGAGGCCAGTGCCGAGGATCTGGCCCGCACCATTCACGCTCACCCAACCTTGTCGGAGGCGGTGCACGAAGCCGCCCTGTCCGTTCACAAGCGAGCCATTCACAAAGCCAACTAATCCGCTGCGACGGCCCGACGGCCTCGGCAGGGATCGGCCAGAGGAGGAGAGACCTATGGCGGAAAACACCGCAGGACTGCGTGGCATCACCGCCGGCGAAACCGCCCTGTGCACGGTGGGACAAGCCGGTACCGGGCTGACTTACCGGGGCTATGACATCCATGATCTCGCCGAGAAGGCCACTTTCGAGGAAGTGGCCTTCTTGCTGCTATACGGCGAGCTGCCGACGGCGCCGCAGCTGGAGGCCTACCTGGAGCGCCTCAAGGGCCTGCGTCAGTTGCCGGTGGCGCTTCGTGAAGTACTGGAGCGCATCCCCGCCGATGCGCACCCCATGGACGTCATGCGCACCGGCGCCTCGATGCTGGGCAATCTCGAGACCGAGGCGGATTTCAGTGAGCAGGACCAGCACATCGACCGGATGCTGGCCACGTTCCCGGGGATCATTACCTACTGGCATCGCTTCGCCCAGGACGGGACCCGCATCGAAACGGACAGCGATGAACCCAATACCGGGGCCCACTTTCTGCGGCTGCTTCACGGTCGCTCGCCGGATCCTCTCCACGTGAAGGTCATGCAGGCCTCGCTGATCCTTTACGCCGAGCACGAGTTCAACGCCTCCACCTTCACCGCCCGAACCTGTGCTTCGACGCTGTCGGACATCCATTCCTGCATCACCGGCGCCATCGGCACCCTGCGGGGGCCGCTGCATGGCGGTGCCAACGAGGCGGCCATGGCCATGATCGAGGACTGGCAGACGCCGGACGAGGCGGAGCGTGAGCTGCTGGGCATGCTGGAGCGCAAGGAAAAGATCATGGGCTTTGGCCATGCCATTTACCGCAAGAGTGACCCCCGCAACGCCATCATTAAGGAGTGGTCCCGGCAGCTGGCCGACAAGGTGGGCGACACCCGGCTGTACCCGGTGTCCGAGCGGGTGGAAGCGGTGATGCAGCGAGAGAAAGGCCTGTTCTGCAACGCCGACTTCTTCCACGCCAGCGCCTACCACTTCATGGGCATTCCGACGCCCCTGTTTACCCCCATTTTCGTGATATCGCGGCTGACCGGCTGGGCCGCTCACGTCAAGGAGCAGCGGGGGCACAACCGGATTATTCGCCCCAGCGCCGATTACACGGGCCCGGAACTCCGGACCTGGGTCCCCATTGAACAGCGAGGTTAAGGATATGACTGAAGTTCGTGTGAAAAGCGCCGAGCGGCCCGAGCCGGATCCCCTGCTGCGTGCCCTGGCGGATTACGTCACCAGCCAGCCCATCAATTCCGACGAAGCCTATGACACCGCCCGCTACTGTCTGATGGACACCCTGGCCTGCGGCATGCTGGCGCTGGAGTATCCGGCCTGCACCAAGCTGCTGGGGCCGGTGGTGCCGGGCGCAGACATGGCCGGTGGCGCCCGGGTGCCGGGCACCCCCTGGCAGCTGGATCCGGTGCAGGCGGCTTTCAACATCGGTGCCATGGTGCGCTGGCTGGACTTCAACGACACCTGGCTGGCGGCGGAATGGGGTCATCCCTCGGACAACCTGGGCGCCATCCTCGCCCTGGCGGACTACCAGGCCCGTGAGGCGGTAGCGGCCGGGCGCGAGCCGCCGTTGATGCGGGACGTGCTGACGGCCATGATTCGGGCCCACGAAATCCAGGGGGTGATCGCCCTTGAAAACAGCTTCAACCGGGTGGGGCTCGATCACGTCCTGCTGGTGCGGCTGGCCTCGGCCTGTGTCAGCACCGGGCTGCTGGGTGGCGACCATGAAGACGTCATGACCGTGGCCAGTCATGCCCTGCTGGACGGTGGCGCATTGCGCGCTTACCGCCATGCGCCCCAGGCCGGTCCGCGCAAGAGCTGGGCGGCCGGTGACGCGTCGGCCCGCGGTCTGCGGCTGGCGTTGATCACCCGCACCGGCGAAATCGGCTACCCGGCGGCCCTGACCGCGCCCACCTGGGGCTTCCAGGACGTGCTCTTCAAGGGCGAGACGGTCAACCTGGCGCAGCCGCTGGGCAGCTACGTCATGGAAAACATTCTCTTCAAGATCAGTTTCCCGGCGGAGTTCCATGCCCAGACCGCCGCCGAGGCGGCCATGACCCTGCATCCGCAGGTGGCGGACCGGCTGGATGAGGTGGAGAAGATCGTCATCGAGACCCAGGAGGCGGGCGTTCGCATCATCGACAAGACCGGAGCGCTCAACAACCCGGCGGATCGGGACCACTGCATTCAGTACATGACCGCGGTGCCATTGATCTTCGGCCGGCTGACCGCGGCGGACTACGAGGACGCCGTTGCCGCCGATCCCCGCATTGACGCCCTGCGCGAGCGCATGGAGGTCACCGAGAACCCGCAGTTCTCCCGGGATTATCTGGATCCGGAGAAGCGGGCCATCGGCAACGCCGTGCAGGTGTTCTTCAAGGACGGCAGCCAGACCGAGCGTGTCGCCGTGGATTATCCCATTGGCCATCGCCGGCGCCGGGATGAGGGCATTCCCGAGCTGGTGAAGAAATTCGAAGCGGCGCTGGCGACCCGTTTTGCCCCGCGTCAGGCCCGTCGCATCGAAGCGGCCTGTGGTGATCAGAACCGACTGGAGGCGATGCCGGTTAACGAGTTCATGGATCTCTGGACCCAGTGACGGCACCCTTGCCGTCATGAGGTTGTGGATCGGCAAGCTTCTCGGGGTTTTCTTTGGCGCCATGGCCGGGGGCTGGATTGGCGCCCTGATCGGCCTCATTGTCGGCAACTGGCTGGATCGGGCACTGGCCCGCGGCCGGATTGCCGGCTTTGGGGGCGGCGCTTCCGGCAGCGCCCATCGGCAGATGGTGCATGCCGCCTTCTTCCGCAGCGTCTTTGTGGTGATGGGCCACGTCTGCAAGGCGGACGGTCGCGTCACCCGGGCCGAGATCCAGGTGGCCGAGCAGGTCATGGATCACATGGACCTGAATGCCACCCAGCGCGAGGAAGCCATCAGCTATTTCCGCGCCGGTCGGGACGGCGAGGCGGATCTGGAGCAGACCCTCAAGGAGTTCCGTCGCTACTGCCGGGGCCATATCCAGCTGGTGCGGATGTTTCTGGAAATCCAGATTCAGGCGGCACTGGCCGACGGCCATTTCAACGACGCCAAGCGGGGCATGTTGCGGCGGATTGCCCTGGGGCTGGGTCTGTCCGAGGCGGACTATGCCCGGCTGGAGGTGATGATGGGCGGGCACGCCCATGGCCACGCCCGCGGCGGGCCCCGGGGCGCTGCCGGGGCGGCACCGGGACAGTCTTCGGCGCTGGCGTCGGCCTACGACACCCTGGGGGTCAGCGAGCGGGCCAGTGACGCCGAGGTCAAGAAGGCCTGGCGGCGGTTGATGAGCGAGCATCACCCGGACAAGCTCGTGGCCAAGGGCCTGCCGGAGGAGATGATGCGCCTGGCCCAGGAGCGCGCCCAGGACATTCAGGCGGCCTATGACACCGTCAAACAGGCCCGGGGCATGCGCTGAACTTCAGGGTTCGAGGACAGTCCCAACAGTTAATGATCCAGGTGCGAAACACAAGCGATCGCTGGGGCGGCGGCGCTCAACTGCTCCACTGGCTGATGGCCATCGGCATCGTCACCTCCATGGTGCTGGGCTGGGTCATGGTGAGCCTGCCCATGAGCGCCCTCAAGTTCGAGCTCTATGCCCTGCATAAAAGCCTGGGCGTCACCCTGTTTGCGCTGGTGCTGCTGCGGCTGGTCTGGCGCTGGGTCAATGTCACACCGGCCATCGCCGCCGACACGCCCCACCATGAAAAACTGCTGGCCAAGGGCGTCCATCGGCTGTTCTACGCGTTGATGCTGTTGATGCCCCTGTCCGGCTACGTGATCAACTCGGCGGCCAATTTTCCCCTCAATGTCTTTGGTCTGTTCCAGATCCCCAATGTCACCCCGTCCAGCGAGCGCCTGGAGGCCATTGCCAGCAACCTGCATCTGGGCATGTTCTGGGGCTTCGCCGGCCTGCTGGTGCTGCATGTGGCGGGAGCGCTTCGGCATCATTTTGTGCTGGGCGACAACACGCTACGGCGGATGCTGCCCGGCGGGCGCCGCTAATCCACTCAATCAGGAGAGTTTGTATGCGTGCCACCGCATTAATGCTGTTGGCCGGTTTCGGTGTCCACGGATCCGTGCTGGCCGCCGAATCCTGGCAGATTCATCATGATGACAGTCACCTGCGTTTTCTGGCGACCCAGCAGGGTGGCGAGTTCGAGGGGCATTTCGGTGAGTTCGCGGCGGACATCCGTTTCTCACCGGATGATCTGGATGCCAGCGGGTTTGACGTGGTCATCGATGTCACCAGCGTGGACACCGGCAGCAGCCAGCGGGATCGCGAGCTGCCCACCGCCGACTGGTTCTTCTTTGAGGAGTACGCCGAGGCGACCTATCGGGCGGACACCGTCCGGGCCACCGACGACGGCTTTGAAGCGGTGGGCGATCTCACCATTCGCGATCACACCCGGGAAGTGGTGCTGAGCTTCGACTGGGAGGCGGACGGCGACCGCGCCAGCATGAGCGGCGAAGCCGTGATTGATCGCACCGAATTCGGCGTCGGCCAGGGCGAGTGGGAAGATCCCTCCGCCGTGGGTCACGAGGTGCGGGTTCTGGTGGATCTGGATCTGTCCCGGGAGCCCTAACGCCCGATGCGGTAGTTCACCGTCCGTTGTTCACCGGCTTCCAGGGTCAGGGTTCGGGTCAGTCCGCTGGCGGTGCGCTGCCACTGGCCGTCGCCCTCCAGCAACACCCAGTCCTCGGCCAGAGATTCCTCCAGTGTCAGTTCCCGGGAACGCTCCCCCGGGTTATCCAGCACCAGGCGCCAGCCGATCTCCACATCGCCGTCCCGGGCCGGTGCATAATCCTCGGTGTGCCGCATGACCTGCACGGCATCGCTGGCGCCGGCCACCACCCGGCCCCCGCCGGTCTCAGCGGTCAGGGTCATACGGCTCTGACCGGCGGCGGTCTGCCGTTGGTCGCCCTCCCCAATGATCACCGCCACCGGGGCATCCGCTGCAGTGGCGGGAACCCCCTGCAGCACCCAGCCATGGCTCACCGTTGCGGAGGTTGGGCTGGAGCGGGGCCGATCCCCCTCGCCCCGAGCCACCCGGGTATGACGAACCTCAACCTCGGCCCTGTCGGAGTGGGTGATCCTCAGGGCATCGCCGTGAGCCAGTTGGCCGATGCGGCCCAGGTCTCTGGCGGCTTCGCCGGGGCGATCATGCCGCACCCGGGGGTTCTCCAGGCTGGCGCCGGTCTGATTGTGCAGCGTGGTCGTCCTGTGGAGCCTCCCGGTGGAGGCCTCGTTTTCCGCAAGCACCAGCTGATAGCCGGCCTCGGCGGTGAGGCCCGGCAGCCGATAGCCGAGCATGAGATCCCGGATGCCGCCCTGCTCCATGAGCAGTGATCCCTGCCAGCGCGCGGTGGCCTCATCGGTATCTGCTGTCACGCGCTGCAGCCGGGTGAGCTCCGGCAATGTTTCCTGAGACCAGTGAAGGCTGCCGGGAATCAGGCCGGCGGGCAGGTCATGGATTTCCAGCCGGTTATGGCCCGATAGCACGGCCAGATCGCGGTGCTCCATGACCTGGGCCGGTCCCGACACCGGGATGGTGATTTCCAGGGAACGACGGTCGTCCGCGGTGCTGCGCAGCCGGTCGCTGCCAGGGGCCAACGGTGAAGCTTCGATGCCCGGGTCATCCGGGCCCGCCGGTGACGGGCTTGCCGGGTCGCTGGTCTGGGCCGTGGCCGAGGCCATGGCCGTGGTCAGCAGCAGGGCGATCAAGCCGTGACGCATGGCGATCACTCCGTATTCAGTAAAGTCCGAAAAGCCAGGCCACCAGTGGCACCAGCAGGGCGGTTAGCGCGGCATTCAGCCCCATGCCAAGACCGGCGTAGGCACCCGCCCGTTCACTGTGCTGAAACGCCCGGGCGGTGGCAATGCCGTGGGCGACCACCCCAAGGGCAAAGCCCTTGGTGTCGGCGTCCCGCTCGCCCAGGGCCCGCAGCAGGGGCACGCCGGCCATGGCGCCGATGATGCCGGTAAGAATCACGAACACTGCCGCCAGCGACGGCTCGCCCCCCACCTGTTCGGCCACCCCCATGGCAATGGGCGTGGTGGCGGATTTGGGCATGAGCGAGAGCAGGGTCCCGCTATCCAGTCCCAGGGTCCGGCCAATGAGCAGCGCGCTCAAGATGACCGTCACCGAGCCGGCCAGCAGGGCCAGAGTCAGCGGCAGCCACTGACGCCTCAGGCGCCGGGCCTGGGCATAAAGGGGAACCGCCAGTAGCACGGTGGCGGGGCCCAGCAGAAAGTGCACGAACTGCGCTCCCTCGAAGTAGGTGCCGTAATCCGTGCCGGTGAGCATCAGGGCCAGGACCACCAGCGTGACCGCCACCAGCACCGGGTTGAAAAGCGGAAACTCCCGGGCCTGCAGGAACAGCCAGTGGGCCAGGGCATAGGCGCTGACCGTGAGCGTGAGCCAGAGCAGGGGCTGCTCCGCCAGATAGACCCAGGTGGCATAAAAGTCGTTCATGACTCCGGCTCCCGGGGCAGCCGACGCTGCAGCCAGCGCAGGGTGAACGCCGTCACCACCGTCCCCAGCAGGGTGCTGGCGATGAGGGTGATCCCCAGGGCAAGCCAGGCCTCCGCGAGCATGCCCAGATAGGCAATCACCCCCACGCCAGCGGGCACGAACAGCAGCGCCAGATGACCGAGCAGGGTATTGGCCAGCCGACTCAGTCCGGCCGGGGCGCCGCCCCGCACCATCAGGGCCATGAATAGCAGCCCCATGCCCACCACCGGGCCGGGCAGCGGCAGTGCCGCCAGACGGACCACCATTTCTCCCACCAGCTGCAGCACCAGAACCAGAGCAATAAAGCCGATCACGGCTAGTCCTCGCTCAGAAGCCGGTCCCGGGCCTCGTTCAGCCGGGCGGCGAAGTAATCGGTGCCGCCACGGTCGGGGTGCAGTTTCTGCATGAGCCGTCGATGAGCGGCCATGATCTCGTCCCGGGTGGCGTTGAGAGCCACGCCCAGAATTTCGGCGGCCTCCGCCCGGGTCATGGCGCCGTTGCGGGGGCGGCTGCCTGAGCCCTCATCACGCTGTCCCTGGCGGGAGCCGGCGGAGGCCACCCCGCCCAGCAGGCGCCGGATCAGCGGCAGATAGCGAAGCAGCGAGGCCACCCGCCAGAGGGCCGGCAGCGCGGCGCCGATGCCGGCCAGGACCCAGTTGAGGCGACCCGTGGCCGCGAGCATGAGCCCGGCCGCGCCCACCCCGCCCAGCAGCAGCATGGTGGCATTGTCCCGCATCCAGGCGCGCAGACGGGGTGACAGCATGAACGCCACAAAGGCGATCAGGATCAGAAAGCTCAGAATCCGCATCATGGCCGGGACTCCTGGGCCTGACGGATGGCCTCACAGCGCTTTTCCCAGCGCTCCAGGCGCTGCTCGTAGAGGTCAAATACGCAGGGGTCGCAGCCGTTGCCGCAGCACTCGTCGAGATCCGGCTCGCGGGGCGGCGGGGGCAAGGGCCGGCGCCGGGTTCGGTTGGATTCGCTCATGGCCCTATCCTGTCACGAAGGCATGGGCGTGGCGAAGCAGAACATAGATGGCCGCCGCCACTGGCAGCGCCAGCAACACGCCAACAAACCCAAACAGCTGGCCGCCGGCGAGGATGGCAAAAATCACCGCCACCGGGTGCAGGCCGATGCGGTCGCCCACCAGGTAGGGCGTGAGCACCGCGGATTCCAGCGCCTGGCCAGCGCCGAACACCAGCCACACCAGCAGCAGCGGGATCAGCCAGTCGCTGAACTGAAAAATCGTGGCGGCGCTGGCGGCGGTGATGCCGACAATAAAACCGAGGTAGGGAACAATGGCCGCCAGGCCGGACAGCACCCCGATGAGGATGCCCAGCTGCAGGCCCACCAGCCAGAGGCCGAACCCGTAGATCAGGCCGAGGCTGATCATCACCAGTAGCTGGCCCCGCAGGAAGGCGCCCACCACTTCATTGCATTCCCCGGCCAGGCGGGCGGCGGTGTCGCGCCAGTGCGGAGGCAGCGTATTGAGCGTGCTGCGCAGCACCCGATCCCAGTCCCGCAGCAGGTAAAACGCCACCACCGGCGTCAGCCCCACGGTAATGGCGGCGCCGGCCAGTGCCATGCCCGAGCGGGTAACCCGGGCGATGACCTCGGCAGCCACATTGCCGGTGGTTTGCCAGTGCTCGGCGATGGCGGCGCGGACCGCGTCGACATCGAGTTCGCCGGGGTCGACGCCCAGGGTTTGCTGAAGCCATGGCAGCAGCTGCTCCTGGGCCCAGCTGAGCATCCCCGGGATCTGGGTGCGCAGCATGTCCACCTGACGTCCGATCAGCGGAATCAGGGTCAGAACCACGGCCACCAGCAGCCCCACCAGCCCCAGGAACACCACCGACACCGCCAGCGTTCGGTTGAGCTTCAACCGTTGCAGCTGTCGGGTGGCAGGATCCCCCAGATAAGCCAGCAATGCGCCGGCCAGAAATGGGGTGAGAATCGGTTGAAGCCAGTAGATCAGCAATCCGGTCAGCACCAGCAGGGCCAGCCCGACACCAACCCGGTATGTGCGCAGTGCATCATTCATGGAACGAGGATAGCCCACGCGAAACGATCGCGCTAAGGTGTCGGAACGACGCGAATCAAAAGTGGGGGGAACGGGTGTGCGCAATCCCAATCGCGTGCTGATCTGGATCATGGCCTTCCTGGCCGCCGTGGCCCTGGTGGCCGGCCTGCTGCATCAACCGCTCAGTGAGGCGTTTCTCGCCAATCCGGTCTTCAACGGCATGATTCTCGGAGTGCTGTTCATCGGCCTGGTGATCAACTGTCGGCAAATCGTGGTGCTGCGCCCCGAAGTGGAATGGGTGGAGCAGTTCCGTCGCTCCGAGCCCAGTGACATGCCGCCCCTGCCGGGCAGTCGTCTGCTGGGCTCCATGGCCAAAATGCTCACCGGCCGCCGGGGGGACCATCTGAGCCTCTCGGCCATGTCCCTGCGCACGGTGCTGGACGGCATCCGCTCGCGCCTGGACGAATCCCGCGACGTGTCGCGCTACATGATCGGCCTGCTGGTTTTCCTGGGTCTGCTGGGAACGTTCTGGGGCTTGCTGGACACCCTGCGGGCGGTGGGCGGCGTGATTGGCAACCTGACCGTCAGCGGCGCCGACGCCGGGCAGATTTTCGCCGAACTGCGGGATGGACTGCGGGCGCCGCTGGAAGGCATGGGCACCGCATTCAGCTCGTCACTGTTCGGCCTGGCCGGGGCGCTGGTGCTGGGCTTTGTGGACCTGCAGGCCTCCCACGCCCAGAACCGCTTCTACAACGACCTGGAAGAATGGCTCTCCGGCCAGACGCGGCTCTCCAGTGGCGCCCTGGGTGGCGATGGGGAGGGCTCGGTGCCGGCCTACATCCAGGCTTTGCTGGAGAACACCGCCGACAGCCTCGACAAGCTGCAGCGGACCATGGCCCGGGGCGAGGAAGAACGGCGCGGGGTTGACGCCCGTATCATTGAACTCACCGAAGAGGTGTCGCGCCTGGCGGAGCAGTCCCAGAGCGAGCAGCGGGGGGTGATGAGCCTGACCCGCACCCAGTCCGAGCTGCAGGGGGTGCTGGGCCGGCTGGCGGACGCCACGGAAACCACCGGGGCCCGGGAGGGTGAACACATCGAGCAGCTGCGGGCCATGGCTCACGGTCTGCAGGACCTGCGCCAGGAGCTGGCCACTGACCGGGAGCGGCTCATCGCCGAGCTGCGGGACGAGGTCCGGCTGCTGACCCGAACGGTGTCCCACCTGCGCAGCGACGGCGACTGAGGCTCTTCATGCTCGGCAGCTCCCGACGCAACCGATCCGCGGTCAATATCTGGCCGGGCTTTGTGGACGCGCTGGCCACCATCCTGCTGGCATTCGTGTTCGTCCTGATGCTGTTCGTGGTGGCGCAGGTTTACCTCAGCAGCCAGCTCTCCGATCGTAATCAGGCGCTGGATGCGCTGCAGGCGGAGCTCTCGGAAATGGCCGATGCCCTGTCCATGGAGCGGGTGGAGCGGCAGCGCCTCGAGGAGCAGGTCTCGGACCTCTTCGCCGAACTGCATGCCACCCTGTCCCAGCGGGATGCCGCCCGGGACGAACTGGCCGCTACCGAGGAAGCCCTGGCCGCGGCGCGGGAGGAAGTCACCATCGGCGAGGAGGCCCTGCAGGCACGGCTGGTGGAGATCGCGTCCCTGCAACAGGACATTGCGGCGCTGCGCCAGGTCCGGGATGAGCTTGAGGCCGAGGTGGGTCAGCTGGCGGCGCGCCTGGACGACACCGAGGCGCAGCTGGGAGCGGCCCGGGACCGCCGCCGGGAGCTGGAAACCGAACTGGCGGATGCCGAGGAGCGCACCCAGCTGGCCCAGCGGACCATTGAAGCGCGGGACATGCGCATTCGTGATCTGGTGGCCGAGATCGAGGACCGTCAGGAGGCGCTGGAGCAGGAGCAGGCCCTGACCGCCGATGCCGAGGTCCGGGTGGAGCGCCTGCGTCGTCAGATCATGGCCCTGCGGGAGCAGATCAGCAGCCTGGCCGAAGCGTTGCGCATCGAAGAAGAGACCGTGGTGGCCCAGGAGGCCCGCATTGACACCCTGGTGGAGCGGCTCAACGTGGCCCTGGCCGAAGAGGTCCAGGAGCTCGCCACCTATCGCTCGGAGTTCTTTGGCCGCTTGCGTCAGGTGCTGGAGGGAGTGGACGAAATCGAGATTGTCGGCGACCGGTTCCGCTTTCAGTCCGAGCTTTTCTTTGCCACCGCCTCGGCGGAAGTGGGCGATGAGGGGCAGGATCGCCTGGAGCAGGTGGCGGACACCCTGCAGCGGGTGGCGGAGCGCATTCCCGACGAGGTGGACTGGGTGTTACAGGTGGAAGGCCATACCGACCGCCGACCGATCCGCACCCCGGAGTTTCCGTCCAACTGGGAGCTGTCCACCGCCCGGGCTCAGTCGATCCTCTATGCGCTGATTGACAAGGGCATCCCGCCGGAGCGTCTGGCCGCGGTGGGATATGGCGAGCACCAGCCGGTGACCGACGGCGACTCCGCCGACGCACTGGCGGCCAATCGGCGCATTGAACTGCGCCTCAGCCATCGCTGAAGAAATCCGGCCGCATCATCTCGAGAAACCGCCGCGCCTGGGGTGAGAGAAAGCGCCCCCGGCGGGACATGGCCCCGTAGGTGCGCTTGGGGAATACCTCGGGCAGAGAGCGCACCACGATCCCGGGGTAATCCTCGGCCAGGGACACGTTGCTGACAATGGCAATGCCGAACCCCAGGCCCACGTAGCGCTTCACCGCCTCCCAGCTGCCCACTTCCAGGCGGATGCGGTAGCGGATGGCGTGCTGCTGGAACACCAGGCTGATCAACCGCCAGGTGGTCATATTCTGGGGCGGAATAATGAAATCTTGCCCGGCCAGATCCCTCAGATTGATCACATCCCGGCGGGCCAGGGGGTGATCCGGGGGGGTGATCAGTGACAGCCCGTAGGAGTAAATGGCGCGATAGCGCAGCTCGTCGGGCATGTCGAGAATGGCCCCCACGGCAAAGTCCACCTGGTCCTGGCGGACCGCTTCGGTGAGCTCACCCACGGACAGATGGTGCAGCCGCACCCGGACATTGGGGTGCAGGGTCATGAACCGCTCCAGGGTGGCCGGCAGCAGATAAAGCGTGGACGACTCACCGGCGCCGATGTCCAGACGGCCGCTGTCCAGCGGGCGGTTGCCTTCGGCGAAGCGCCCGGGCAGGGCGTCAATGGTCTCCACCAGCTCATGGACCTCGGCGTAGAGCTGTTCGCCATCCGGAGTCAGCCGAATGCGCGGGCCGCGCCGCTCGAACAGGGTCACCGCCAGATCCCGCTCCAGTGCCTGGACCTGCAGCGACACCGAGGGCTGGGTCAGGCCCAGGCGCTCCGCCGCCTGGGAAATGCTGCCCGCCTCGGCGGTAAAACAGAACGCCCGCAACTGCCGCAGACGGTCGTGACGATAGGGGGACGCGGGGTCGATGACCTGGGCCACGGGATTGCTCCTTAGCATTGCTAAAATTTATACACTGTATTGTTTACATTGCCTTGTACTATGGTGCAACGCGCCATACCGTAAGGAGGTCGGGACAGCCCTGGCACTATTGAACCGGCCTGAGGAGGCGAGAGAGCAATGAAACAGCTGAAAACCGCAGCAGAAATCCAGAAAGACTGGTCCAGCAACCCCCGCTGGGCGGACGTCACCCGCCCCTACCCGGCCGAAGAAGTGGTTCGCCTGCGCGGCACGGTGCCGGTGGAGTACAGCCTGGCCCGGCAGGGCGCTGAAAAGCTCTGGGGCTACCTCAATGATGGCGACATGGACTACGTCAACGCGCTGGGTGCGCTGACCGGCAACCAGGCCATGCAGCAGGTCAAGGCCGGACTCAAGTCCATCTACCTGTCCGGCTGGCAGGTGGCGGCGGATGCCAACCTGGCGGGCACCATGTATCCGGATCAGTCCCTGTATCCGGCGGACTCGGTGCCGGCGGTGGTGGAGCGGATTAACAACGCTCTGCTGCGGGCCGATGAAATTCATCACGCCGAGGGCGATGACAGCGTCGACTGGATGCAGCCCATTGTGGCGGACGCCGAGGCGGGCTTCGGCGGTGTGCTCAACGCTTTCGAGCTCATGAAGGGCATGATTCGGGCGGGGGCCGCTGGCGTGCACTTCGAAGACCAGCTGGCGTCCGTCAAAAAGTGTGGCCACATGGGCGGCAAGGTGCTGGTGCCCACCCAGGAAGCGGTACAGAAGCTCGCCGCGGCGCGCCTGGCCGCTGACACCATGGATGTGCCCACCCTGCTGGTGGCCCGGACCGACGCCCTGGCCGCGGACCTGATCACCTCGGACATCGACGAGTACGATGCCCCCCATATCACCGGTGAGCGCACCGTGGAGGGCTTCTACCGCACCAATGCCGGCGAGGCGCAGGCCATCAGCCGCGGGCTCGCTTACGCGCCGTTTGCGGACCTGCTGTGGTGCGAGACCGGCACGCCGGATCTGGAGTTTGCCCGGCGGTTCGCCGAGGCCGTCAAGAAAGACCACCCCAATACCATGCTGGCCTACAACTGCTCGCCGTCCTTCAACTGGCGGGGCAAGCTGGACGAGGCCACCATCGCCAAGTTCCAGAACGAGCTGGGTGCCATGGGCTACAAGTTCCAGTTCATCACCCTGGCCGGCTTCCACAGCCTGAACTACTCCATGTTCGAGCTGGCCCGGGGCTACAAGACCCGGCAGATGGCGGCGTACTCGGAGCTGCAGCAGGCGGAGTTCGACGCCGAGAAGAACGGCTACACCGCCACCCGCCATCAGCGGGAGGTGGGCGCCGGTTACTTCGACTCGGTCACCCAGACTATCCAGGGCGGTGTCTCATCGGTGACCGCCATGACCGGCTCCACCGAAGAAGAGCAGTTCAAGAACGGCTGAGTGGGTTGATCGCCGCCCACTCGGGCTTTTTTATGGGGGCAGGACGCCCCCATTTTTTTGCCTAAACGCCGTACTTTTTGTCCAGCGCGGTGTACTCATCGGTGCCGATCACCGCCTCCCGGCCCTTGAAGGTCACCATGCGATCCTGCACCGAGGCGCTGTGGCCATCCTCGCGGATGGCGGCCAGGGCGTCCTGCATGCCCTTGATGGCCGCCCGCTGGGTGTCGCTGGGGATGATGATCACGCTGTAGCCCAGCTCCCCGAGGCGATCCGCCGGCATCAGCGGCGTCTTGCCGCCATGGAACATGTTGATCAGCTTGGGCTGCGGCAGGTCCCGGGCGATCTGCTCGATCTGCTCCTCGGAGGTTGGCGCTTCCACGAAGATGGCATCGGCGCCCGCCTCCATGTAGGCATGGGCCCGGACGATGGTGGGCTCATAACCTTCCACCGCCAGGCCGTCGGTGCGGGCGATCAGGGTGATGTCCGGATCGTGCAGGGCGTCCTTCACCGCCCGGATCTTCTGGGTCATTTCCTTTTCGGGGACGATGGACTTGTCGTCGTAGTGCCCGCACTTCTTGGGAAAGACCTGGTCTTCGAGATGGAAACCCGCCACGCCGGCCCGCTCGAAGGCCCGGGCGGTCTTGCGGGCGTTCAGGGCGTTGCCGTGGCCGGTGTCCGCATCGGCAATCAGCGGGATGTCGATGACGTCGATCATGCTCTCGAGCCGGGCGACGATCTCATCGAGGCTCATCAGCCCCAGGTCGGGGATGCCGTTGCTGCGGGCGATGCCGCCGCCGGTGGCATAGACCGCGGCAAAACCCGCCTGCTCCACCAGCCGGGCCGAGAGCCCATCAAAGGCGCCGGGGGCCACCACCGGGGGATGGTTCAGGATCAAATCACGAAGCTGGCCGGCACGGGTCATGGGGCTCTCCTCCATTCCTTGAGTGAATTATTTTCGGCGATTGTGGCGCACTCGCGGCGCGGACGCATCTGTTCGGGATATCGACTGGCCGGTCTTTACCGGGCGGTGGGCAATCGCGACCGCGACTTGACCACTTTGAGGGCCAGACTCGACTGGATGTTGGCGACGCCGTCGATCTTCGCCAGCTGATCCACGATCAGGCGCTCCAGCGCCGTGGTATCCGCCACCAGCACCCGCAGAAGATAGTCCGACTGACCCGTCATGAGATAGCACTCCATCACCTCGGGCAGGGCGCGGATTGCGCCCTCAAAGTTTTCGAGGGCGTTGCGGACCTGTCGATCGAGGCTCACGTGAATGAACACATTGACGCTGAGGCCGAGTTTCTCCGGCACGATCTCCGCGGTGTAGCGGTCGATAATCCCCGCCGCCTCCAGCGCCCGGACTCGGGCCAGGCAGGGAGACGGGGTCAGGTTGACCCGCTCCGCCAGCTCTACGTTGGTGAGGCGTGCGTTGTCCTGGAGCTCCTCGAGAATCCGCAGATCGGTGCGATCCAGTGTGTTTTTTGGCATGACATACTCCAATGACTTGTCTAAAAAGCAGGATCAACTTTTCCAGGATCACTGAGGCAGCATAAATATTGCCATATGCCGTGGGCGCTCCCGTAGTCTGCTGAGCATGAACAACGAGCACCTCATCCCCGACACCGACCCCGACGAGACCGATGACTGGCTGGCCGCCCTGACTTCAGCGCTGACCCACGGCGGGACGGCTCGGGGCAGCTTCCTGATCCGTCGACTGGTGGAGTCGGCTCGAGCCCGGGGCGTTGACCTGGATCTGCCGCTGTCGACGCCCTATCGCAACACCATCCGCCCGGAGGACGAGCCGACGTTCCCCGGGGATGTCACACTGGAAGAACGGCTTTCAGCCATCATTCGCTGGAACGCCCTGGCCATGGTGGTGCGAGCCAACCGGGCCGATCCCAGTCTCGGCGGCCATATCGCCAGCTACGCGTCCGCCGCGGACCTGTTCGAAGTGGGCTTCAACCACTGCTTCCGCGCTGGGGTGGACGGTGGACCCGGGGATCTGGTGTTCCTCCAGCCCCACTCCGCCCCCGGGGTTTACGCGCGGGCCTTTCTGGAAGGCCGGTTGGAGGAATCGCAGCTGGCCCGCTATCGCCGTGAGGTGGATGGCCGGGGCTTGTCCTCTTACCCGCACCCCTGGCTGATGCCGGACTTCTGGCAGTTCCCCACGGGGTCCATGGGCCTCGGCCCGCTTCAGGCGGTTTATCAGGCGCGTTTCATGCGATATCTCGAGGCGCGGGGAATAATCGCCTCCAGCGACCGCCGGGTGTGGGGCATTTTCGGTGACGGCGAGATGGACGAGCCCGAGAGTCTGGGCGCCCTCGGGCTGGCCGCTCGCGAGGGCCTCGACAACCTGGTGTTCGTCATTAACTGCAACCTCCAGCGCCTGGACGGCCCCGTCCGCGGCAATGGCCAGATCATTCAGGAGCTGGAAGGCGTTTTTCGTGGCGCCGGCTGGAATGTGATCAAGGTGCTGTGGGGTTCGGACTGGGACGACCTGTTTGCCCGGGACTCCGACGGCGTGCTGACGGAGTATCTTCAGAAGACCCTGGACGGCGACTTCCAGACGCTGGCTGCCACCGACGGACAGTTCAATCGCGAGCATTTCTTCTCGCAGGATCCGCGGCTGCAGGCGCTGGTGGCTCATTTGACTGACGAGCAGGTGGATCGCCTGCGCCGTGGCGGCCACGACATTGTCAAAATCAGTGCCGCTTACCAGCGGGCCATGGAGAGCAATGGCCGGCCCACCGTGATCCTCGCCAAGACCAAGAAGGGCTATGGCATGGGTCACTGGGGTCAGGGCACGATGACCAGTCACCAGCAGAAAAAGCTGGATGAGGAAGCCCTGCTGGCCTTCCGTGACCGTTTTCAGCTGCCGCTGGATGACCAGGCGGTGACTGGCCTGTCGTTCTACCGGCCGCCGGCGGACAGCCCTGAAATGCAATATCTGCATCAGCATCGCGAGATGCTGGGTGGGTATCTGCCCCGACGCCAGCAGACGGCGGACGTCATCCCGGTGCCGGCGCTGGATCGCTATGCCGGCTTTGCGATGGAAGCAACTACCCGGCCCATCTCTACCACCATGGCCTGGGCGCGGATGCTGAGCGGCCTGCTCCGGGACAAGACCCTTGGTCCGCGTATCGTGCCCATTGTGGCGGACGAGGCGCGCACCTTCGGCATCGCCAACCTGTTCCGCCAGATTGGCATTTACTCGCCCCGGGGGCAGCGCTACCAGCCCCAGGACGCCGACTCGATGCTGGTCTATCGTGAGCATGAGCAGGGTCAGCTCCTCGAGGAGGGGATCTCGGAGGCGGGGGCGTTGGCCTCATGGGTGGCCGCAGGCACCGCGTATAGCACCCACGGCACCGCCATGCTGCCCATGTACATCTACTACTCCATGTTCGGCTTCCAGCGGGTGGGCGATTTGATGTGGGCCGCCGCCGAGCAACGCAGCCGCGGGTTTTTGCTGGGGGCGACGGCGGGCCGCACCACGCTGAATGGCGAGGGGCTGCAGCACCAGGACGGCAGCAGCCATGTGTTCATGGCCACCATCCCCAACTGCCGCTGCTGGGATCCGGCATTTGCGTTCGAGCTGGCGGCCATCATGGACCGGGGCATGCGCGAGATGCTCGAGGACCAGCAGGATGTCTTCTACTACATCACGGTGATGAACGAGGCCTACACCCAGCCCGCCTGGCCGGATCATGTCAGTCAGGCGGACATCCTCGCCGGGCTGTACTGCTACCGGCCCGCTTCCAATCCGACGGTCACCCCGGATGTGCGCCTAGTGGGCTCCGGCGCCATTCTCAACGAGGTGCTTGCCGCGGCGGATCAACTCGCTGCCCAGGGTATCCACGCCGAGGTGTGGAGTGCCACGAGTTACAGCGAGCTGGAGCGGACCGGGGCCGCTCATGCCCATGCGTGTTTGAGCGGTGAGGCGCCAGTGATCCTGGCCAGCGATTACGTCAAGGCCTGGCCCGCCCGGGTTGCACCGTTTGTCGACGCCCCCCTGACCCTGCTGGGCACCGACGACTTCGGTCGCTCGGATCAGCGTGAGGCCCTGCGCCGCTACTTTGGCGTTGATCGGGATACAATCGCGCAGTCCGCCATCGAGGCACTCAAGACCTCGAGCGCCTAGACCCCCAAACGAGGAGAGCCGCCCCATGAATCTCAATCGACTGCTGCGCGAGCGCCTGGACGCCGGCCGCCCCGTCAGGGCCGGCCTGATCGGGGCGGGCAAGTTCGGCTCCATGTTCCTGAGCCAGGTCCCGACCACGCTCGGCCTTGAGGTGAGCGCCATCGCCGACCTCGATCCGGACCGGGCGCGGGCCGCCTGCCGGGCCGTGCACTGGAGTGAGTCGCAGATCGACGCGGTGGCGTTTGTCGAGGATGGCGCCGAGCTGTGCGCCCGCGATGATGTGGAGGTTGTCATCGAGGCGACCGGCCACCCGGCGGCGGGGATCCGTCATGCCCTCGCCGCCATCGAGGCCGGCCGGCATATCGTGATGGTGAACGTGGAAGCCGACGTGCTGGCCGGCCCCCTGCTGGCCGAGCGGGCCCGGGCGCAGGGCGTGGTCTATTCCATGGCCTACGGCGATCAGCCCGCTCTGACCTCGGAGCTGGTGGACTGGGCCCGGGCCACGGGGTTCGAGGTGGTGGCCGCCGGCAAGGGCACCAAGTACCTTCCCGCCTACCATCAGGTCACCCCGGATGACGTGTGGTCGCATTACGGGCTGACAGCGGAGGAAGCGGCCGCCGCCGGCATGAACCCGCAGATGTTCAACAGTTTTCTGGACGGCACGAAGTCGGCGATCGAGATGGCGGCCATCGCCAATGCCTGTGAGCTGGCCGTCCCCGCGGATGGACTGGCCTTCCCGCCCTGTGGCGTGGATGACCTCGCCCATGTGCTGCGCCCGCAGTCCGTCGGCGGCTGCCTGCCCCAGGAAGGCATGGTCGAAGTCGTCAGCAGCCTCGAGCGCGATGGCCGGCCGGTCTACCGGGATCTGCGCTGGGGTGTCTACGTGGTGCTGAAGGCGCCCAATGACTATGCCGCCGCCTGCTTCCGGCAGTACGGACTGCCCACCGACAGCACGGGTCAGTACGCCGCGATGCACAAGCCCTTTCATCTGATTGGCCTGGAGCTGGGGATTAGCGTGCTGTCCGCCGCCCTGCGAGGGGAGCCGACCGGCCAGACCCGGGGATGGATCGGCGACGTCGCCGCGGTGGCGAAGCGTCCGCTGCGGGCCGGGGAAACCCTCGATGGCGAGGGTGGTTATACCGTCTGGGGCAAACTGCTCAGCGCCGCGCAGAGTGCGCAGCAACAAGCCCTGCCCATTGGCCTGGCCCATGGCATCACGCTCACGCGGGATGTCCCGGCGGGGGCGGTGCTCACCAGTGACGACGTAGCGTTGGGGGATCAGCCGGCCGTGGCCATTCGCCAGGAAATGGTCAGCCGGTATCAGCCCCGCCCGAGGTAGGGCATTTTCGTGGCCATCACGGTCATGAACTGCACATTGGCGTCGAGCGGCAGGTTGACGATGTAGCGCACGGCGTCGGCGACGTGGCGGACATCCATCACCGGCTCGCGCATCACGCTGCCATCCGGCTGCGGAATCCCGGCCTTCATGGGCTCGGTCATCGGGGTCTCGGCATTGCCGATATCGATCTGGCTGCAGGCGATGTCGTGGGCTCGGCCATCCAGCGTAATGGACTTGGTCAGCCCCGTGATCGCGTGCTTTGAGGTCGTGTACGCCACGGAATTCACCCGCGGCGCATGGGCGGAGATGGACCCATTGTTGATAATCCGTCCGCCCTGGGGCTGCTGGTCGCGCATCAGTCGGAAGGCTCCCCGGGCCATCAGGAAGGC
Source organism: Spiribacter sp. 2438 (assembly GCF_009676705.1). GTDB lineage: Bacteria > Pseudomonadota > Gammaproteobacteria > Nitrococcales > Nitrococcaceae > Spiribacter. The sequence continues at coordinate 116,837 of NZ_CP046046.1, forward strand.
GCCATCCAGGTTCACGCCCAGCACCCGACGCCAGTCATCCCAGTCCACATCACCGATCGGCGTGGAGGCCATGAAGGCGCCGGCGTTATTGAACAGGGCATCCACTCGGCCGTATTCCGCGGCGGCTTTTTCGTAGAGTGCGTCGACGGCAGTTGGGTCTGACACGTCCACTGATATGGGCAGTGCCTGGTCCGGGTAGCGGTTGGTCAGCGCTTCGAGCGGCTCGATTCGCCGAGCGGCGAGCACCACGCGATGCCCATCGGCCAGCAATGCCTCGGCAACGCCTTGGCCGATGCCCTGACTGGCGCCGGTTACCAGGATCACTTGGCTTTGCTTCGGCTTTGTCATGGGGTCATCTCTAGGTTCATGGCCCAGAAATCCGTCTCAAGCCGTGTGGCCTCACGGAAGATGGTGGTGAGCGCTTCGAGACGGGCTTCCGGCAGCCCCGCCATGCGGGCATCAATCCACTGCTGCTCACTGCGCGCGGCGGCTTGGAATTCCTCGCTTTCGTACATGGCGATCCATGCGTTGTAGGGATTCTCGGCGCCGCGAACGGTGAACGGCTGGGCGTTAATCCAGTTGGCGATCTCCGCGTAGCCAATGACGCAGGGAGCTAGAGCCACATGCAGGTCCAGCAGGTCACCGCGCTGGCCGGTGTCCAGCACATAGCGGGTGTAGGCGGTGGTGGGGCGGGCCTCTGGCGTCTGCTCCAGGGCCGCTTCGCTGATTCCCCAGCCGGCGCAATATTCCACATGCAGACCCAGCTCCAGATCCAGAATGGCCTTCAGGCCCTCATGGGCCTGACGCAGATCCGCCAGGGTGGGGCTTTTATAAGCCGCCAGCGCATAGGCACGGGCAAAGTGAATCAGGAACAGGTAGTCCTGCTGGAGATAGTGCTGAAACGCCATGCGGGGCAGCGACCCGATCGCCAGCTCGCGAAGGAATCGGTGCCGGGTGTAGGCCTGCCAGTCATCCTGGCAGCGGCTTTTGAGAAGTTCGAAGCCGGAGGTGTTCATTAGAGATATCCGGAATTGGTGGGCCCGCCAGGATTCGAACCTGGAACCAAAGGATTATGAGTCCTCTGCTCTAACCATTGAGCTACGGGCCCGGGATAGCGAAAGGCGCAGTGTATAGCCGTCGTCGGCTGGGTTGAAGCGGGCGGTGGCCTGACGCTGGAGGATCCGGCCTCCAGGTCGATCATTCGCCCATAAAAAAGCCCCGCCGAGGCGGGGCTTTCGAGCCGTTACAGCTTCAGATCAGGATTGATCAGAAGGAGTAACGCATGCCGATGTTGAAGGCATCTTCAACTGCGTCACCGTCGTCATCCACCGTACCACTGCTGGTGTTGCGGTATCCGACGTTCACGTCAAGACCGCCACCAAGGTCGGCGAGGAGCATGGCAGCCACGCTGCTGCCGCCTTCATCATCATCGCCATAACCAACGGTCAGGCTCAGAATGTCGGTGAGGGGAACGATGGCAGCCACGGCATAGGGGTTGTTGCCATTTTCGTCATCACTGACATGTCCGCGCAGCGACACCATATCCAAGTCAACCCGGCCGCCGAACACGACCTGGCTGGAATCGCCCGCTTCGTCACGGTCGGAATAGATCAAGCCGACCTGTCCAATGCCCGCATCGAAGCCAACAGCAACCTGGTACCGCTCGATGCCGTCAGGGTTATCGACTGTTGCTTCTTCCTGCTCGAACTTACCAGTCTCGTTTCCGTCATCATCGGTTACGGCGACATTGCGGTCCAGCTTAGTCGTGCCAGCTGTATCGGCATAGGCTGCGAACGTGAACGCATCAACGGTGAGGGAATACTGAACCGAAGCCGTGTCGCCGAATGAGAAATCATCCGAATAGTAGGCTGAAGACACTGGGCCAAGACCACGGTATACGTCGGTGTGGGCGCCGGCAAACTTGTAAACGAGATCGTCATCGATACCAGCCTGCAGAGACCCGAAGGCGCCAGAGGCGCCTGCCAATGCATAGTCGACGCCAGCATCACCATTCTCGTCGAGACCCAAGCGAGCGTAGTAGAAGGTATTGATACCCTCAACGCCTTCGCCGCTGCCGCTGACTTCCAGCTTCGAGGTGCGGTTGGACAGCGAGCCGCTGGAGCCATCCTCGGATTCATTGGTGTAGCTAAAATCGATACGGCCGGAGAATTCCGGGCTGTGATCGGCAGCCATCACGGCACCACTGGTGCCCATGGCAGCTGCGGTCAGCAGTGCAATAGTCGTCTTTTTCATTTTGAACTCCTAAAAGTTTCAGTCAAAACAACATGTTGTTTCACTCGGGCCGGCGCCGCCGTGGCGGCTGGCCGTCCCCAATGATTATCGGAGCGGTCACGTTTTGTGGCGTTATGCCAACACTTGTGGCGTTTCCGATACTCGAACCGTATACAGGGTCCGGTTGCATTGCAAGCGTTTTGTGAAAAATTATTGTGATGAAGACGCGGCAAGTGGTTGATAACCGCCAGATTGGATGTCGCGAGGGCGGCGTTGAGGCGGGGTGTTGCGGGAACGCAACAGATGAGCCAGCAGACGCGGAGGCGGCGCGGGGCCGCCCCCGGACTGGAACCTACTGCTCGTCGAGGAAGCTGCGCAGACTGTCGGAGCGGGTCGGATGCCGCAGCTTGCGCAGGGCCTTGGCCTCGATCTGGCGGATGCGCTCGCGGGTGACATCGAACTGCTTGCCCACCTCTTCGAGGGTGTGGTCGGTGTTCATGTCGATGCCAAAGCGCATGCGAAGCACCTTGGCCTCTCGCGGGGTCAGCCCGGAGAGCACTTCCCGCACCGATTCCCGCAGCCCCTCGCGGGTGGCGGAGTCCACCGGGGACATCACCGAGGTGTCTTCGATGAAGTCGCCCAGGTGGGAGTCTTCGTCATCACCGATGGGGGTCTCCATGGAAATGGGTTCCTTGGCGATCTTGAGCACCTTGCGGACCTTGTCCTCGGGCATTTCCATGCGTTCCGCCAGCTCATCGGGCTGAGGCTCGCGGCCCATCTCCTGGAGCATCTGCCGGGAGACCCGGTTGAGCTTGTTGATGGTCTCGATCATGTGCACCGGAATGCGGATGGTGCGGGCCTGATCGGCGATGGACCGGGTGATGGCCTGGCGGATCCACCAGGTGGCGTAGGTGGAAAACTTGTAACCGCGGCGGTACTCGAACTTGTCCACCGCCTTCATCAGGCCGATGTTGCCCTCCTGGATCAGGTCCAGGAACTGCAGGCCGCGGTTGGTGTACTTCTTGGCAATGGAGATCACCAGCCGCAGGTTGGCCTCGACCATTTCCTTCTTGGCCCGGCGGGCCTTGGCCTCGCCGATGGACATGCGCCGGTTGATGTCCTTGATTTCCGCCGGCGGCAGGCCGGTGAGTTCGCGGATCTGCATGAGCTCGGACTGCTCGTCCAGCAGTGCCTGGCGATGCTCCTTGAGACCGCTGCTGTAGGACTTGCCGGCGGCGATCATTTCATCGATCCAGGCGGGATCGGTCTCGCGGCCCGGGAAGGCGGCGATGAAGTCCTTGCGGGTCATGCCGGCCTGTTTGGTGGCCACCCGCATGACCTCGCGTTCGGCGGCCCGCACCCGCTCCACGGCCTTGCGCAGGTTGTTGGCCAGCCCCTCGATGACCTTGGGCACAAACTTAATGGCCAGAAACAGCCCCAGCATTTCCTGGCGGATCTCCCCCAGGCGGGGGCTGTCGGATCCCTCGGTGTCCAGGACCTCGAGCATTTCGTTGTGGAGCATTTCGATGCGATCAAAAATTTGCGCCGCCCGCTCCGGGTCCGGGCCGGTGTCGGCGGGCGGGGGCTCATCCTCGCCGGCGGCCTCGGCGGCGGCTTCCGCCGCCCGGGCGGCTTCGGCGGCGGCGGCCTGCTGGGTGGCCACCAGCTCCGGGACGTGATCCACCAGGTCGGTGATGTCCCGAAAGCCCGCCACCACATCGGTGAGACGCAGTTCGCTGTTCTGAATGCCGTGATGCAGCGCCACCATGGTGCGGGAGGACTCGGGATAACCGGACAGCGCGCCCAGCACCTGATCGAGGCCGTCCTCGATGCGCTTGGCCAGCTCGATTTCGCCCTCCCGGGTGAGCAGCTCCACGGTGCCCATCTCGCGCATGTACATGCGCACCGGGTCGGTGGTGCGGCCAAACTCGGCGTCCACGGCGGCCAGGGCCGCGGCGGCTTCCTCGGCCTCGTCCTCGTCGGTGGACACGGCGCCGTCGCTGAGCAGCAGGGTGTCGGCGTCCGGGGCGGTCTCGTGGACCGGAATGCCCATGTCGGCGATCATGCCGATGATGTCTTCGATCTGCTCCGGCTCGACAATGTCGTCGGGCAGATGGTCGTTGACTTCGGCATAGGTCAGGTAGCCCTGTTCCTTGCCGCGGGCGATGAGTTCGCGAATCTTGGATTGCTGGTCCTGAGCTGCCATAAGCTACCGATGCTGAGGTGGGCCGGTGGGCCCGCGCATATCACGCGGAACCGTAAATAATAGCACGACTTTTTCAGTTCACAACTTCAGCCGAGTCCATTCGGCCCATTCCGCCGCCGTGAGTTCCCCGGACTGCAGTCGCTGGTTGAGATGTTCCAGCCGACGCTGGGCCAGCAGCTGTCGCACGCGGTTCATGGTGTCCATAAACTCCGTTTCAAGCCCGGCATCCGGCACCAGGTGATCCCAGGTGGCCAGTTTCCACAGGGCGGATTCGAATTCACTGTCCTGGAACCGCTCCAGGATCGCGCTAGGGGTGATATGGGGCTCCTGGCGGCCCAGTTCAAGGAGCTGGACCAGCAGGGGCAGCCCCGGCAGATCATCCCGCCCCGCCAGGTCCTCAAGGTCGCCGGCCCGAGCGGCCAGCGCCGGTCGCTGCAACAACAGGGCGATGGCCAGGCGCACCGGAGTGCGGCGCACGGCGCTGGCGTCGCCGCCCAGTCCCGATTCGGTGGGGCGCCGGGTTGTCGGCGCGGCTTGGCGCTGGTCCACCACCGATTCCAGATAGTCAGCTTCCAGCCGGCCGAGACCGGCGACCCGCTCCATCAGCATGTGCCGGTAGACGTCCGGCGGCAGCTTGCGCAGCAGGGGCACCGCCTGCTCGATAAAGCGCGCCCGGCCGTCCATGGCCTGCATGTCGATGTCCGTGGACAGCCGCTGAATGAGGTAATCCGACAGCGGGGTGGCTTCCGCCAGGCGGGCCTCAAGACCCTCGCGGCCTTCCCGGCGAACCAGGTCGTCCGGGTCATCGCCTTCCGGCAAAAACAGAAACCGCACCTGACGGCCCTGGCGCATGGCGGGCAGAGCGCCTTCCAGGGCCCGCCAGGCGGCGCGGCGCCCGGCGGCGTCGCCATCGAAGCAGAACACCACGTCGCGGCTGGCCCGGAACAGGCGCTCCACCTGGCGGGTGGAGGTGGCGGTCCCCAGGGTGGCCACCGCCCGGGGCAAGCCGTGTTGCGCCAGTGCCACCACGTCCATGTAGCCCTCCACCACGAGGATGTCCGGGGGGTGACGATCCGCCTCTAGCACCTCGTGGAGGCCGTAGAGCTCCTGGCCCTTGTGAAACACCGGGGTCTCGGGGGAGTTCAGGTACTTGGGTTCGCCGTCGTCCAGCACCCGTCCGCCAAAGGCGATGGTACGGCCGCGGCGGTCGCGGATGGGAAACATGATGCGATCGCGGAAACGGTCGTAGGTGCGATTGCCGTCCCGCTCCACCACCAGGCCGGCGCGCTTCAGTGACTCGGGCTCGCCCAGAGCCTGCAGCAGGTTGTCCCAGCCCGGCGGCGCAAAGCCGATGCCATAGCGCCGGGCGATGTCACCGCTCACGCCCCGCTGGCGCAGGTAGCTCACCGCCCGGTCGCGCTGGGGGTGCTGGCGCAGGCAGGCCTGAAAGTGGCGGTTGGCCCGTTCCAGGACGTCATAAAGGCCGCCGGTCTCCGGTGGGGGGGCGGCCTGGCGAGCTTCCTCGGGGATTTCCATGCCGACGATCCCGGCCAGCTGCTCCACGGCCTCGCGGAACTCCAGCCGGTCGTATTCCATGAGAAAGCGAATGGCACTGCCGTGGGCGCCACAGCCAAAGCAGTGATAGAACTGCTTGTCGGCGGCCACGGTGAAGGAGGGGGTTTTTTCGCCGTGGAAAGGGCACAGGCCGTGGTAGTTGCTGCCGGAGCGCTTGAGCTGAACCCGCTCTCCCACCACCTCGGCGATGTCGACCCTCGCCAGCAGCTCGTCAATGAAGTGATCGGGGATTCGTCCGGCCATAACCCTTACTCTACGGCAAGGCTCGGCCGTGGGGCAGAGCGGTGGATCAGTTCAGTTGCTGCTTGACCCGGGCGCTGACGGCACCCATGTCCGCCCGGCCCTGCACCTGGGGTTTCAGCAGGGCCATGGCCTTGCCCATGTCGCGAATGGACTCGGCACCGCTTGCCTGAATGGCTTCCGCCACCAGGGCATCGATTTCGTCATCGCTGAGGGGCTGGGGCAGGAACTCGTTAATGATCTCGATTTCCGCCTTTTCGGCATCGGCGAGATCCTGGCGGCCGGCCTGTTCGTACTGAGCCACGGATTCCCGGCGCTGTTTGACCATTTTGTCCAGGATCGCCAGTACGTCGGCGTCGTCCAGGGTGCGACGCTCGTCGACTTCTTTCTGCTTGATGGCGGCGCTGATCATGCGCAGCGTGCCCAGGCGGGGTTTGTCGCCGGCACGCATGGCATGCTTGACCGCACCCATGATGCCGGTCTTCAGGTCACTCACGGGCAGGGTCCGCTCAGTAAAGGCGCTGGGTGCGCTGGTTTTCGCGCTGCACCCGCTTGGCGTGGCGCTTCACCGCGGCCGCCTGCTTGCGCTTGCGCTCCTGGGTGGGCTTTTCGTAGTGCTCGCGGCGGCGTACCTCGGAGAGGACACCCGCCTTTTCGCAGGATCGTTTGAAGCGGCGCAGGGCCACTTCGAAGGGCTCGTTCTCGCGAACCTTGACGCTCGGCATAGAGTTCTGACCTTACCGTGTTGCTGTAATCGACGTAGAATCGGGGGTTTCCGATCGAGCCGGGCAGTATAGGCCCCGGCGCCGTTCAATGCAAAAGACGCCGGGGCCATCCACCCGAATGAACATTCTGGGCATCGAAACCTCCTGTGACGAAACCGGGATCGCGGTCTACAGCGGCACGGCGGGCCTGCTGGCGCATCAGCTCCACAGCCAGGTGGACACCCATGCGGTCTACGGGGGCGTGGTGCCGGAGCTGGCCTCCCGGGATCACGTCCAGCGGGTGGTGCCCCTGGTGGAGCAGACCCTCACCGAGGCCGGGTTAAGCCGCCACGACCTGGACGGCATCGCCTACACCCGCGGGCCGGGGCTGGCCGGTGCGCTGCTGGTGGGCGCGGCGGTGGCCCGGGGGCTGGGCTGGGCCCTGGACCGGCCGGTGCTGGGGGTGCATCACATGGAGGCTCACCTGCTGGCCCCCATGCTCGAGGCGGATCCCCCGGCCTTTCCGTTTCTGGCCCTGCTGGTCTCCGGCGGTCACACCCTGCTGGTCCGGGTGGCCGACATGGGTCGTTATGAGGTGCTGGGCGAGTCGCTGGACGATGCCGCCGGCGAGGCTTTTGACAAGACCGCCAAGCGCCTGGGGCTGCCGTATCCCGGCGGGCCCCAGCTGGAGCGACTGGCGGCGGATGGTGACCCGGAGCGGTTTCGCTTTCCCCGCCCCATGACCGATCGGCCGGGGCTGGACTTCAGCTTCAGCGGCCTGAAAACCGCGGTGGTGAATACCGTGGACGAGGTGGACGACGACTGCGCGGACACCCGGGCGGCGGTGGCCCGGGCGTTTCAGGACGCGGTGGTGGACACCCTCGCCATCAAGATCCGCCGTGCCCTGCGCCAGACCGGCGTAGGGCACGTGGTGGTGGCGGGGGGCGTGGGTGCCAACCAGGTGCTCCGGCACCGACTGCGGGAGGTGGCCGCGTCGGAGGGCGCGCGGATGGCTTATCCCCGTCTCGCGTTCTGCACCGACAATGGCGCCATGATTGCCTATGCCGGTTTCTGTCGGCTGGCGGCCGGCGAGCGGGAGACCGCCGACGAGGATGTCCGGCCCCGATGGCCGCTGGACGAGCTACGGCCGCCGGGGGCCTAGGAGCGACCCAGTCGACCCTCGGTGCCGTTGATCAGCCGCTGGATGTTGCCCCGGTGGCGCCAGACGATCAGCGCGGTCATGACCGCGGTGGCAGCGGCCAGGGTCGGCGAGTCCACCAGCACCAGGCAGTAGACCGGGGCCAGCAGAAAGCTCGCCAGCGCCCCCACCGAGGAGATCCGCACCAGGCCGGCGGCCACCGCCCAGGTCAGGAGCGCGGCGACGCCCACCGGCCAGGACCAGGCCAGCAGCACCCCGAAGCCGGTGGCCACGCCCTTGCCGCCGCGAAAGCCGAAAAACACCGGATAGAGATGGCCGATGAACGCGGCCAGCCCCACGGCGGCCAGCCACGGCACACTCAGGCCGGCCGCGTGGGCGATCAGCACGGGAATGACGCCCTTGAGGGCATCCACCAACAGCGTGATCGCCGCGGCCCGCCGGCCGCCCAGACGCAGCACATTGGTGGCGCCCGGGTTGCCGCTGCCCGCCTCCCGGGGGTCGCCCAGCCCCAGGGCCCGGGCCACCAGTATGCCGGCGGACACCGACCCCGCCAGATAGCCCAGTATCAGCAGCAACCCCTCTATCATGGGCGCATTCCACCCGCTGCCCGGGGTGGGGTCAAGCGGACTTGTGCTGCCTGCTGCGACGTGGAATGCTCGCCGAGCCATGGACACCGTCTTTTTGCAGGGCCTTGAATTGCGCGCGGTGATTGGCGTGCACGACTGGGAGCGGGCCTTTGCCCAGCGCCTGCGGGTCGACCTGCGGCTGAGTGTGGACACCGCGCCGGCGGCCCGCTCGGATGCGCTGGAGGACGCGGTGGATTACGCCCGGCTGGCGGAGGCCCTGACCCGCACCGCCGCCGAGTCCAGTTATCAACTCATCGAAACCCTGGCGGATCGGCTGGCCATGCAGGCGCTGGACAATCCGGCGGTGCAGCGCGTCCAGCTGACCCTGCACAAGCCCGGTGCCGTGCCGGCGGCCCAGGGAGTCGGTGTGACCATTGAACGCAGTCAGCAAGAGGCTCTATGACCCGCGCCTATTTGAGTATCGGCAGCAACATCGATCCCGAGTATCACGTCCGCGCCGCCGTTCACGCCCTGCGCCAGCGGTATGGATCACTGGATCTTTCGCCGGTGTACCAGAATCCGCCGGTGGGTTTTGAAGGTGATGACTTTTACAACCTGGTGGCTGGACTGGAGACCGACGAGACCGCCGAGCAACTGGCGGCGGCGTGCCGGGAAATCGAAACCGCCCAGGGCCGAACCCGCGGCGCGGAGCGTTTCAGTGCCCGGACCCTGGACATCGATCTGCTGACCCTGGGCAACGAGGTGCGGGACAACGTCCCCATCCTGCCCCGGGACGAAATCCTCCGGTACGCGTTCGTTCTCAAGCCCCTGGCCGATCTGGCGCCCGACGAGCGGCATCCCGTGGACGGCCGGCGCTACGGGGACCTGTGGGCGGAGCTCGCGGAAAGCGGCGACGTCAGCCGGGCGTTTCAGCCGGTGTCGGTGGATCTGGTCACCCCGCTGGAGCCCTGAGGGTGGCTCGTCAGACGCCGCCGCCCCCGCCGGAGCCGGATGCCGCGGGTGCGGCCAACAGCCAGGCCCTTCGCGAGCGCATTGACGCGGCCATTGCCATGGCCGGGGGCTGCCTGGATTTTGCCGACTACATGGCGCTGGCCCTCTACGCCCCGGGGCTGGGTTACTACAGCGCCGGCCAGGAGCGCTTCGGCCCCGGCGGTGACTTCACCACCGCGCCGCTGATGAGCGACCTGTTCTCCCGCACCCTGGCCCGGGAGGTGGCCCGAATTCTCGAAGGCTGCCATGGCGACACCGTGCTGGAATACGGCGCGGGCACCGGCCAGATGGCGGCGGATGGGCTCGCCGAACTGGCCCGGCTGGATGCCCTGCCACGGCAATACCTCATTCTGGAAGTCAGCGCCGATCTGCGGGCCCGGCAGGCAGCCACCCTGGAGGCCCGGGTGCCGGCGCTGAAGGATCGGGTGGCTTGGCTGGACCGCTTGCCGGATAAGCCGCTGAGGGGCGTGGTGCTGGCCAACGAGGTGCTGGACGCCCTGCCGGTTCGCCGGTTCCGTCGTCAGCCCCGGGGCGTCCATCAGCTGGGAGTGGGCGTGGATGACCGGGGGGATCTGTGCTGGCGGGAGCGGCCGGCGGACGCCGAGCTAAGCGCCGCCGTGGCGGCCATCGAGTCTGATCGGGGCGAGCGCCTGCCCGACGGCTACACCTCGGAGTGGTGTGCCGGGCTGACCCCGTGGGTCCAGGCGCTGGCGGACAGCCTTGAGTCCGGGGCCGCGCTGCTGATCGACTATGGCTATCCCCGCGGCGAGTTTTACCACCCCCAGCGGGGCACCGGGACGCTGCTCTGTCACTATCGCCACCGGGCCCATGACGATCCGTTTTTCTGGCCGGGTCTGCAGGACATCACCGCCTCGGTGGACTTCACCCTGGCGGCCCGGGCGGGCCAGCAAGCGGGTCTGGACGTGCTGGGATTCGCCACCCAGGGCAATTTTCTGGCCGGCGCCGGGCTGCCGGCCCTGCTGGAGGCCGCGGCGGCCGGCGATCCCCACCGAGCCGCGGAGCTCGCCCAGGAGGCCAAACCCCTGTTGTTTCCGGACGAAATGGGCGAGCGGTTCAAGGTGCTGGGACTGGGCCGGCATCTGCCCCTGACCCTGCCCGGGTTTTCTTTCGCCGATCATCGGGAGCGGTTGTCGGCACAAAGAATTTAATTTAGTACTAATTAGCGGGAGCAAGGATGGGCAACGGTTGGGGGCAAGGATGCCGCACTGGGGGCAGGGCACCTGGTTTTACCGCTACATATCACCACCGCTGCGCGAGGTTCTGGACGCCGGGCCGGAAGTTGACAAACTGCTGCGACGGCCCCGTCTGATCTCCGCCTGCGTGATGTTCACCGACATTCGGGGCTTCACTGCGCTGTCCCGAAGCATTGATCCGAATCGTCTGGTGGACACCCTGAATCTCCACATGGCGCAGCAGGCGCGCGCCCTGGAGCAGTTCGGGGGTTATATCGAAAACTTCAAGGGCGATGGCCTGATGGCGGTCTTCGAGGGCGAGGCGATGGAAGCGCGGGCCTGTCAATGCGCCCTGGATATTCTGGACGGGGCCCGACAACCGCCGGGTAATGGCTCACCGGTGCCATTGGGCATCGGCCTGCACGCCGGCGAGGTGGTGCGGGCCAGCATCGGTGGCGAAAGCTGGCGGGTGTACGGAAGCTTCGGTTCCATGGTCAATACCGCCGCCCGGCTCTGTGATTACGCCCGTGGCCCGGCGATTCTGGCCAGCGGACCAGTAAGGGCCGCGGCAACACCGGATGCCCGATTGGCCTTTCGGCCGTTTGCCGGGCCACGGCCCCGCGACGTCGACGCCTCACTGGAGATCTTCGAGCTCGACCGCGCACAGTGGGCGGATGCCCGGACGGGGTCCGTCGGTTAGCGATGCGACGCCCGAAGTGCCTCCAGCGCCTCCCGGCGGGCGTTTTCCATGGCCTCGCCGATGGCCGGGCCCCGCAGCCCCTGATCCACGAATGCCCGGGCGTCGACGGCCAGACAGCGCTCCAGCGCCTCATGCAGATAGGCCGCCTGGGGATAGGGGCGGTCCTCCAGGCCCAGGCGGCCCCGGTAGTCCGCCTCGCAGGCACGGATAAAGGCGGTTAATCGCTCCGGTCGTCGCAGGGCGTCAATGCCCTGCAGCAGCCGCAGCAGGGTTTCCGGGCGGAGCTCCCGCACCCGGTGACACTGAAGGTGATAACGGGTCACGCCCCGGGCCAGATCCCGGCACTCGGTGGGCACCCGCAGTCGCTCGCAAAGGGCGTCGACCAGCGGCACGCCCCGCTCCTCGTGACCCCGATGGCCGGGCAGCATCCACGCCGGGGTGAGCCCCTTGCCCACGTCATGCACCAGCACCGAAAAGCGCACCGGCAGATCGCCGTCCAGCCGGACCGACTGGCTCAAGGCCAGCAGGGTGTGCTCGCCGCTGTCGATCTCCGGATGGTGGCGGGCCGGCTGGGGGACGCCGAACAGCTGGTCCACTTCGGGCAGCAGAACCGCCAGGGCGCCGCAATCCCGCAGCACCCGAATGAAAGCGCCCGGAGCGTCGGCTATCAGTGCCCGGCTGGTCTCCTTCCAGACCCGTTCCGGCACCAGGGCATCTACTTCGCCCGCCTCGACCATGGTCCGGCAGAGGGCTCGGGTCTCCTCGGCCACCTCAAAGCCCAGGGGCGCGAGGCGTGCTGCGAAGCGGGCCAGGCGCAGGATACGCACCGGGTCTTCGCCAAAGGCATCGGAGACATGGCGCAGGCGCCGGGCCCTGAGGTCTGCCTGACCGCCGTAGGGGTCTACCAGGCGGCCGTCGGTGTCCCGGGCCATGGCGTTGATGGTCAGGTCGCGGCGGGCGAGATCCGCTTCGAGGGTGATGTCGGGGCTAGCATGAAACTCGAACCCCCGGTAGCCGGGCGCCACTTTGCGCTCGGTGCGGGCCAGGGCGTATTCCTCGCCCGTTTCGGGGTGCAGAAACACCGGGAAATCCCGGCCCACCGGGCGAAAGCCCTGCCGCACCATGTCATCCGGGGTGGCGCCCACCACCACCCAGTCGCGCTCGTCCACCGGCAGTCCGAGCAGGGCATCCCGCACGGCTCCGCCGACTTCATAGGTCGTTGGCGCCGGTGGTGTCATGGCGATGTTCAGTTGTCCCGGCCGGCCTCGCGCCGCCACTCATCGTATCGCCAGCGACTGTTGCCGCTGCCCAGATAGCCGGGTGCCACCGCTTCCAGCGCGGTGGGATGAATGCCCAGGTCCGGCAGCCCGTTGTGCTGACAGACGTTGTCCACCCGGGTGGAGAGGTAGTTGTCATAGGTGTAGGGCTTGCCCGGGAAGTGCTGCAGGATCCGCCCCTGCAGCCGTGACAGCCCGTCCGGCAGTCCGACAATGAGGCGACGCTTGTCCAGCAGCGTGGCGACGTAGCGGACCAGCTCCTCCAGCGTGTAGACGGTGGGGCCACCCAGCTCGTAGCGCTGCCCAAAGCTGCTCCGATCCTCAAAAGTGGTCTGGATGGCGGCGGCCACATCGTCCACATACACCGGCTGAAAGCGGGCGTCGGGGGTCGGCAGCGGCATGAACGGCGCGATTCGTAGCACACTGGCAAAGGTGTTCAGAAAGCTGTCCGCCGGACCGAACACCACCGAGGGCTGGAATACCGTCACCGCCAGGTCGTCGCCGTTGGCGGCGAGGGCCAGCTGTTCACCCTCGCCCTTGGTGCGCTGATAGCGGCTGGGGCCCTCCGGATCGGCGCCCAGGGCGCTGACATGCAGCAGGCGGCGGACGCCGTTGTCGCGGCAGGCCACCAGCAGTTTTTCCACCAGCTGAACGTGAACGTCCTCGAATCGCCGACCGGGCTTGTTGTCTTCGTTGAGAATTGCCACCAGGTTGATGACCGCATCGACATCCGCCAGATGATGCTGAAGCTGCTGCGGGTCGTGCACATCGGCCTCGATCAGCTGCAGGTTGGGGATGGGCAGCAGGTGGCGATTGCGCTCGCGGCGGCTGGTCAGCACCTTGATGGACACCGGCGTATTGGCCAGTCGGTTGGCGATCTGGCGCCCGATGAACCCCGTGCCGCCCATGATGCAGACGCTTTTGATCCGCATGTCCTCCCGCTCCAATTCATGCTGCTGCGATGGCTGGCATTGTAGAGCAAAGCGCCGGGGGACCGTTATCTGTCATAATCCGCGGCTTCGCATTGGCCGGGGAAAGCCTTGCTGAGTCTGTTCATCTATCTGGCCGCCGGCGTTGCCGTGGGCCTTTTCTCCGGGCTGCTGGGCATCGGTGGCGGGCTGATCGTGGTGCCGGTGCTGCTGGCGGTCCTGGTGGCCCAGGGCTACGCCCTGGACGTGGCCATGCCACTGGCCGTGGCGAGCTCGCTGGCGACGATTATCGCCACCGGCCTGTCGTCGGCTCAGGCCCACTGGCGACTGGGCAATATCGTCGGTTCGGTGCTGCCGTGGCTTTTGCTGGGGCTGATGAGTGGCGCCGTGGTGGGAGCACAGCTGGCGGTGGCCATGCCCGGGCGCACCCTGCAGATCATCTTTGGCACATTCCTGCTGTTGCTCTCGGCCCGAATGATTTTCAGCGGGCGGGTGCCCGAGGGTCGTCAGATGCCGCCCCCGCCGGTGGTCGCCGGGGTGGGTGGCCTCATTGGCACCCTGTCGGGTCTGCTAGGGATTGGTGGCGGCACCATGACCGTGCCGTTCATGGCCTGGACCGGCGCGGAAATGCGCCGGGCCGTGGGCACCTCGGCGGTGGGCAATGTCGCCATCGCGCTGGCGGGCTCGGTGGGTTTCATCGTCGTCGGCACCGGCCAGGACCAGCTGCCGGCCTGGAGCACCGGCTATGTCTACTGGCCCGCGGTGGCGGGCATTGCCGTGGCCAGTGTGATCACCGCGCCGCTGGGCGCCCGACTGGCATCGCGCCTGCCCGCCCACTGGCTACGGCGGGGGTTTGCCGCATTCCTGCTGCTGGTGGGCGTGCGCATGCTGCTGGGTTGATCGCCCCTCACCGCAGGTTGAGCTTTTTCTCCAGATAGTGAATGTTGGCTCCGCCGGCCCGGAAGCCCGGATCGGCCATCAGGTTGAGGTGCAGCAGACGATTGCTCTGAATGCCCTCGATCACCAGCTCGCTGAGCGCGGTCCGCATGCGGGCGATGGCGCTGGGGCGGTCCTCGCCCCAGGCAATGATCTTGCCAATCATCGAGTCATAGTGCGGCGGCACCACGTAGCCGGTGTAGACGTGAGAGTCCACCCGGATTCCCGGCCCGCCCGGCGGATGGTAGAGGTTGATCTGGCCGGGTGACGGAATGAACCGCTCCGGGTCCTCGGCGTTAATTCGGCATTCAATGGCGTGACCGCGGAATTCGATGTCGTCCTGGCTGAATGAGAGCGCCTCCCCGCCGGCGACACGGATCTGCTCGGCCACCAGATCACGACCGGTCACCATTTCCGTCACCGGGTGCTCCACCTGGATGCGGGTGTTCATTTCGATGAAGTAGAACTCGCCATCCTGGTAGAGAAATTCGAAGGTGCCGGCACCGCGATAGCCCAGACGCTGACAGGCGGCAATGCAGCGAGCGCCGATGTCGGCCCGTTCCGCCGCGGTGATGCCTGGCGCCGGGCTCTCTTCGATGACCTTCTGGTGACGGCGCTGCATGGAGCAGTCCCGCTCGCCCAGATGGACCGCATGGCCCTGTTCGTCGGCCAGCACCTGGATTTCGATGTGGCGCGGGTCGTCCAGATATTTCTCCATGTAGACCACGCGGCTGCCAAAGGCGTTGGTGGCCTCGGTGCGGGTCACCGAAATGGCATGGAGCAGATCGTCGGCGTCGTGGACCACCCGCATGCCGCGCCCGCCGCCGCCCGCCGCGGCCTTGACGATCACCGGGTAGCCGATCTGCTCGCCGAGCCGCAGGTTATGGGCGTCATCGTCGCTCAGGGGCCCATCGGAGCCGGGGACGCAGGGCACGCCGGCTTTTTTCATGGCCTCGATGGCGGACACTTTGTCGCCCATCAGACGGATGGTTTCCGCCCGGGGGCCGATGAACCGGAACCCGGACTCCTCCACCCGTTCGGCGAAGTCGGCGTTTTCCGACAGGAATCCGAAGCCGGGATGGATGGCGTCGGCGTCGGTGACCTCGGCGGCGCTGATAATCGCCGGAATGTTCAGGTAGCTTTCCGCTGACGGCGGGCCGCCGATGCAGACCGACTCATCGGCCAGCCGGACATGCTTGAGATCCCGATCGGCGGTTGAGTGCACGGCCACCGTGGCGATGTCCAGGGCCCGGCAGGCGCGAAGAATGCGCAGGGCGATTTCGCCGCGGTTGGCGATGAGAACCTTCTGGATCATGACGCGGGCCCTACTCGATGATGAACAGCGGCTGGTCGAACTCCACCGGCTGTCCGTTTTCCAGCAGCACGCGGCGGACGGTGCCGCTGCGGTCCGCCTCGATCTGGTTGAGCATCTTCATGGCTTCGATGATGCATAGCGTGTCGCCGGCATTGACCGTCTGCCCCTCTTCCACGAATGGCTCGGACTCGGGGGACGGCGCGCGATAGAACGTCCCCACCATGGGGGAGCGGACCGGATGGCCTCCCAGGTCTGCCGGGGCTTCGGTGCTGGCCTGGTCAGCCGCTGGCGCGGCGGTGGTCGGCGTTGCCACCGGCGGCGCGGGGGCGGCCACCGGCGCGGCGGCGGGTGTGCCGGCCCGGCTGATGCGAACGCTCTCCTCGCCCTCGTGAATTTCGATTTCATTGACGCCGGATTCGTCCAGCAGCTCGATGAGTCGCTTGATCTTGCGAATATCCATTAATCAGTCCTGTAGGGGCAGTGTCCGCAGGGCCTGAAGCGCCAGCTCGTAGCCCAGAGGGCCGAGGCCGGCGATGACGCCGCGGGCAATGTCGGAAAAATAGGAATGCCGGCGAAACGTCTCGCGGGCATGGATGTTGGACAGGTGCACTTCAATGAACGGCAGGCCGGTGCCGGTAAGCGCATCCCGCAGGGCAACACTGGTGTGGGTGAAGGCGGCGGGGTTGATGATCAGGCCATCCACGCTCTCGCGGGCCGCGCGCTGCACCCGGTCCACCAGCTCGTGCTCGGCGTTGCTCTGGAAAGTCTCGAGGCTGATGCCGTCCCGGGAGGCCAGTGACAGCAGGCGCTCGTTAATGGTGTCGAGGTTGGTGTGGCCGTAGACGTCCGGCTCTCGCTGGCCCAGCAGATTGAGGTTGGGTCCATGGATGACCAGTACGCGCATCGTCACAAGCAGATCCCCGATCCCGTTCGATGCGCGATTCTCCCCCATTCGGGAGTTTTTTGTCCACGCTCGGCACCAATGCCGGCGATTTCGCCGCAGATTAGTTGGCGGAAGAGGTCAGATCCAGTAGCACCGGACGCAGGTCTTCCTCATGCAGCTGGCCGCTGAATCGCTGCAGAATCCGGCCATCACGGCTGATGATCACCGTGTAGGGCAGCGTGCCCCGTTCATTGCCATACGCCGCCGTGACATCCAGCGCAGTCTCCATGCCGTACAGTGTGGTGTAGCCCATGCGGACTTCGCCCAGGAACGTCCGAATGGGCTCGGGGTCATCGATGGCCACCCCCAGGAACCGGACGTCCCGGTCGGCGAACTCTTCGTGAAGGCGGGTGAATAGCGGAATTTCTTCACGGCAGGGCGCGCACCAGGTCGCCCAGAAGTTCAGCACCACAATGTGGTCGTCCCACTCGCTGATGCTGCGACGCTCGCCGTCAAGATCGGGCAGGGTGAACGCCGGCCGCGGCGGCGCGTCCGGTTCACCGCCCTGCTGAAACCAGTAAACCGCGAGGATTCCGCTGGCGGCGCCAATCACCGCCGCCAGCAGGATGGTCACCGCCGTGCGCACGCCACTGCTCATGATCTATCCTCCGCCCAGCCCGAATCGGGCGCGCTGGACGAATTCCTCGGCGTCCACGAATCCCACCACGCGTACATCCCGATTCTCCTGACCGTGGACGTCATAAAAAATGATGGCCGGCGGCAGATAGACCTCGAGACGGCGAAGGAGTGCGCGGTGATCATCGTTCATGGCGGTAACATCCGCCCGCAGCAGCATCGCATCGGCCACCGCCTCATGGACCCGCGGGTCGGTGAGGGTGCGCTGCTCCAGCTGAATGCAGTACACACACCAGTCGGCGTACACATCCACCATCACCGGTCGGCCCGCCGCCCGGGCATCGGCCATGGCGCGATCCAGATCGGCGGGGCTGTCAATGTCCAGAAACGCCAGCTTGCGGGACTCCTCCTGGGCCGAGCCCGTCAGGTTGGCTCCGGCGAGCGGGCGCAGCACATCATTGCCGCCGGTGGCCGCCCCCAGCAGGCTGAAGCCGCCCCATAACAACAGCACCAGGCCGAGGGTTTTCCCCAGGCGCTGCAGCGGGTTGACGCCGCTTTCCAGCCGGTCAAGGGCGCCAAGCCACACGCCGGCCCCAATCAGCAGAACCCCCCAGAGCCCGAGGGTGACGGGGCCCAGCAGGAAGCGCTCCAGCATCCACAGGGCCACCGCCAGAAAGCCGATGCCGAACAGCCCCCGCACCACCTGCATCCAGGGGCCGCTGCGTGGCAGCCAGCGGCCGGCGGCGGTGCCAATCAGCAGCAGGGGCAGGCCCATGCCATTGGCCAGGGTGAACAGCGCCAGCCCGCCCAGCCAGGCATCGCCGGTGGTGCCAATGAACACCAGGGCGGCAATCAGGGCCGGTCCGGAGCAGGCGCCGACGATCAGGGCCGAGAGCATCCCCATGAGGGCCACCCCCACCAGGGTGCCGCCTTTCTGCCGGTTGGAAAGCTGGGTCAGGCGGGTCTGCAGGCCCGCGGGCATGCGCAGCTCGTAGACCCCGAACATGCCCAGGGCCAGAATCACCAGCAGGGCGGCAAAGCTGCCCAGGACCCAGGGCGATTGCAGGTCGGCCTGGACCGCGGCACCGGTGAGTCCGGCCGCCACGCCGGCAAGCGCATAGGTGATGGCGGTGGCCTGAACGTAGACCAGGGACAGGCCGAAGGCCCGCCGGCTGCCGCTGCGGTGGGGGTCACCGGCAATCAGCCCCGAAAGGATGGGAATCATCGGGTAGAGGCAGGCAGTGAAGGCCAGCAGCAGCCCGGCCAGGAAGAACCCGCCGAGGATGGCGGGAAGGGTTGCCTCGGTGAGCAGCCGCTCCAGGCGGCCGGCCTCGCCCACCGGCCCCGCCGGTGTCCGGACCGAGTCATCCGCTCGAGCCGTCGGGAAATCCTGGCCGTCCACCGCGTCTTCCACCAGGGTGGGAGCCGTGGGGTTGATGGCGTAGTCGGTTGCGCCGCCGGCGGCGGTGGTCTCGACACGATAGGGCGGATAGCAGACGCCGGATTCCGAGCAGCCCTGCAGGTAAATGGTGACCGGTGTCGAGCCCTCCACGGCCGCCGGCAGTGCCGCGGTCAGGGTCTCAGGCTCAACCCAGACCAGCTGCCGGCCGAAGAATTCGTCTTCCCTGACCACTCCCCGAGGCAGGTCGAGGCGATCGGCATCCAGGCGCTCGCCGTCCACCAGCACGGCGACGCTCTGCCGGTAGAGGTAATAGCCGTCATGGACGTCGACATGAACCTCCAGCTGGTCGGCGGCCGGCTGCGACACCGACACCGGGAAGGCCTGCTCCACCGGCAGGACCTGGTCGCCGCTGCCGCCACCGAAAAGCCCCCCCAGGCTCTGGCCCGCGGCCGGCAGCGCCAGCGTCATCAGCAAGGCGGCCAGCAGCGCCGCCAGCCTTGCCCGACCGTGAAATAAGCGGTTCATCGGGGTTTCCGGGTCTCGCTGTCAATCCAGCCGAGATAACCGGGCAGTCCCTTGTCGATGGGCATGGCCACGATTTCCGGCAGGTCATCCGGGTGCAGGTCGAGGACACAGGCCTCCAGGCCGGCGTAGGCGTCGTCGGTGGTCTTGGCCACCAGCAGCCACTCGCCGGCCTGTTCGATGCGCCCTTCCCAGCGGTAGACGCTGGTCAAGCCCGGAATGATGTTGACGCAGGCGGCATGGTGGCGCTCCACCAGCGCCCGGGCCAGTTCATCGGCCACGCTCTGTTCGGCACAGGTAATGAAAGTCACCAGTCGCTGCGGCATGTCGCCTCCTGTTGATCAGCCCCGAATTCTATCATCGCCGGCTTCAATTCCCGCACCGGGTATTGACGGCGATGTTTTCGTCACTATCATTAGCACTCACCGGGTGCGAGTGCTAACAGCCGGCACCGGTTCTTACAACCGTCAATATCAAGGGAGACAGGAGAATGAATCTTCGCCCGCTACACGATCGAGTCGTCGTCAAGCGCATGGAAGAAGAGCGCACCACACCGGGTGGCATCGTCATCCCGGACACCGCCACCGAGAAGCCCATCCGCGGCGAGGTAGTGGCCGTGGGCAACGGCAAGCGCCTGGACAACGGCGAAGTCCGTGCCCTGGACGTCAAGGTGGGAGACAAAGTGCTGTTCGGCAAGTTCTCCGGCACCGAGGTCAAGGTCGGTGAGGAAGACGTGCTCGTCATGCGCGAGGACGACGTCATGGCAGTGATCGAGGGTTAATCACCTCTCTGCCCCAACCGAACCAAACCGTTAACCGAATCGAGAGGAAAAACAGAGATGGCAGCGAAAGATATACGCTTCGGTGACGACGCCCGTCAGCGGATGGCCGCCGGCGTGAACGTCCTGGCCAACGCGGTCAAGGTCACCCTGGGCCCGCGGGGCCGCAATGTGGTGCTCGAGAAGTCCTTTGGCGCTCCCACCGTCACCAAGGACGGTGTGTCCGTGGCCAAGGAAATCGAGCTGACCGACAAGTTTGAGAACATGGGCGCGCAGATGGTCAAGGAAGTGGCTTCCCAGACCTCCGACGCCGCCGGCGACGGCACCACCACCGCCACCGTGCTGGCCCAGGGCATCCTGCGTGAGGGCATGAAGGCCGTGGCCGCCGGCATGAACCCGATGGATCTCAAGCGCGGCATCGACAAGGCCGTGACCGCCGCGGTGGAAGAGCTCTCCAAGCTGTCCAAGCCCTGCGAGACCGACACCGCCATCGCCCAGGTGGGCTCCATTTCCGCCAACTCCGACCGGGCCATTGGCGAGATCATCGCCGACGCCATGAAGAAGGTGGGCAAGGAAGGCGTGATCACCGTCGAGGAAGGCAGTGGCCTGGAGAACGAGCTTGACGTGGTCGAGGGCATGCAGTTCGACCGTGGGTACCTGAGCCCGTACTTCATCAACAACCAGCAGAGCATGTCCGCCGAGCTGGAAGACCCCTATATCCTGCTGTGCGACAAGAAGATCTCCAACATCCGTGATCTCCTGCCGCTGCTGGAGAACGTCGCCAAGTCCAGCCGTCCGCTGCTGATCGTCGCCGAGGACATCGAGGGCGAGGCGCTGGCGACCCTGGTGGTGAACAGCATGCGGGGCATCGTCAAGGTCGCCGCCGTCAAGGCGCCGGGCTTTGGTGATCGTCGCAAGGCCATGCTTCAGGACATCGCCGTGTTGACCGGAGGCACCGTGATCTCCGAAGAAGTGGGTCTGACCCTGGAGAAGGCCACCCTGGACGACCTGGGTACCGCCAAGAAGATCAACGTCTCCAAGGAAGAGACCACCGTGGTCAACGGCGGTGGCCGTGCCGAAGACATTAAGGCGCGTGTCGACCAGATCCGTACCCAGATCGAGGATTCCACCAGCGACTACGACCGCGAGAAGCTCCAGGAGCGGGTGGCCAAGCTCGCCGGCGGTGTGGCCGTGATCAAGGTCGGGGCCGGCTCCGAGATCGAGATGAAGGAGAAGAAGGCCCGCGTCGAAGACGCCCTGCACGCCACCCGCGCTGCGGTGGAAGAAGGCATCGTGCCTGGTGGTGGCGTGGCGCTGCTGCGCACCCTCAAGGGTCTGAGTGATCTCAGCGGCGACAACAGCGACCAGGACGTTGGTGTCAGCATCGTGCGCCGGGCCCTGCAGGAGCCGCTTCGCCAGATCGTCTACAACTGCGGCGAAGACGCCTCGGTGGTGGTGAACAAGGTCGAAGCCGGCGAAGGCAACTTCGGCTACAACGCCCAGTCCGAGGAGTACGGCGACATGGTGGAGATGGGCATCCTTGACCCCACCAAGGTGACCCGCACCGCCCTGCAGAACGCGGCTTCGGTCTCCGGTCTGCTGATCACCACCGAGTGCATGGTGGCCGAGCACCCGGAAGAAAAGGGTGACGCCGGTGCCGGCATGGGTGGCATGGACGGCATGGGTGGCATGGGCGGCATGATGTAATCAGTCCCCCGGCAACCCACCGGCCCCATCCGGGCCGGTAGGCCAGCCAAGCCCCGCTTCGGCGGGGCTTTTTTGTGGGCAGTGGCAGCGGGCTGATTGTGACCATCCGACGCCGTCGCTAAGCTGCCGCCATGAACATTGATAACGCCCCCGCGCCGCTTCGCACGGCGCTTGCCGATCTCCCTGAAGTGCTCCGGACGCCGGTGGAAGTGGCCCTGGAGCGCCTCGCGGATGACGCCCCTCTGCCCCGCGACGAGGCAGTGCTCGCCGAGTTGCCGCGGGTGTGGGCCATGAGCGAGTTCACCTCGCGAATCTGTCTGCGGGATCCGGCGGTGCTGGCAGCGCTGGCGGACAATGGTGACCTGGGTCGTGCCTACCCCGCCGGTGAATACCGCCGGCGCCTGCAGGCGGCGCTGGCGGAGGTCGAGGCCGAGGCGGACCTGCATCGCATCCTGCGTCGCTTCCGCGCCCGGGAGATGTTGCGGATCGCCTGGCGGGATCTCAGCGGCCGGGCGGATCTGGACGAGGTGCTGGAGGCCCTTTCGGAGCTTGCGGACGGGCTCATCGACGAAGCCCTGGAATGGCTCTATCAGCGGCTTTGCGGGAAGATGGGCGTCCCCCGGGATAGCGCCGGGGAGGCCCAGCGGATGATGGTGCTGGGCATGGGCAAGCTGGGCGGTCGCGAGCTCAACTTTTCCTCGGACATTGATTTGATCTTTGCCTATCCGGAGCCGGGGCTGACCGATCGGGACAAGCCCAACGAGCAGTTCTTCCTGGCGCTGGGTCGTTCCCTCATCGCCGCGCTGGACCAGCAGACGGCCGACGGTCAGTGCTTTCGGGTGGACATGCGGCTGCGCCCCTACGGCGAGAGTGGCCCGCTGGCCATGAGCGTGCCGGCCATGGAGCTCTATTTCCTGGAACAGGGCCGGGAGTGGGAGCGTTATGCCCTGATCAAGGCCCGGGTGGTGGCCGGCGACCAGGCCGCCGGCCATGCGCTGCTGGAATCCCTCTCGCCGTTTGTCTACCGCCGGTATCTCGATTACGGCGCCCTGGAATCCCTGCGGGACATGAAGGCGATGATTGCCCGGGAGGTGAGACGCCGGCGGCTGGCGGACAACGTCAAACTGGGTCGGGGTGGCATCCGCGAAGTGGAATTCATTGCCCAGGCGTTTCAGCTGATTCGTGGGGGTCAGGAGCCGGCGCTGCGCCAGCGGGGCCTGCAGCCGGTGCTGGCCTATCTGGCCCAGCAGGCGCTGATCCCGGCCCATGCCCAGGCGGATTTGACCGCGGGCTATCGCTATCTGCGGGTGATCGAGAACCGTATTCAGGCCATGCATGACCGTCAGGCCCATGACCTGCCGTCGGACCCGGTGGATCGGGAGCGGCTGGTCCTGGCCATGGGCGAGCCCAGCTGGACCGCGCTGACCGAAACCCTGGGGGGCTGGCGCCGCCGGGTGCAGGGTCACTTCGATCAGGTGTTCGTGGCGCCCCAGCAGGAAGACGAGGCGGAGGCCACCGACGAACCGGACTTCGCCGATACCTGGCACGGCGTGCTCGAGGATGACCTGGCCATTACGGTGCTGCAGGAGGCGGGCTTTGCCGACCCGGCGGCCGCACTCACCCAACTGCAGCGTTTTCGGGACGGGGCCCGGGTGCGGGCCCTCTCTGATCAGGGCCGAACCCGGCTGGATCGGCTGATGCCCATGCTGATCGCGGCGGTGGTGGGCACCAGCCAGCCGGATGTGGTGCTGGACCGGCTGATTACCCTGCTGGACGGGATTGTCCGGCGCACCGCCTATCTGGCGCTTCTTAACGAGCACCCCCTGGCGGTGTCCCAGCTGGTGCGGCTGGTGGGCGGCAGTCCGTGGATCGCCCGCTATCTGTCGCTGCATCCCATGCTGCTGGATGAGCTGCTGGATCCGCGCACCCTGTATGCGCCGCTCAGTCGTACGGCGCTGAGCGCCGAGCTGGATGCCCGCATGGCGACGGCGGATCGGGATGATCTGGAGCAGCAGATGGAGATCCTGCGCCATTTCAAGCAGGCCCAGGTGCTGCATGTGGCCGCGGCGGACCTGGCCGGCGCCATCCCGGTGATGCTGGTCAGCGATTATCTGACCGACATCGCCGAGGTGGTGCTGGACCGGGTGCTGACCCTGGCCTGGCGACAGGTCAGTCAGCGCTACGGCGAGCCCCTGCGCGCCGACGGCCAGGTGGCGGATTTCGGTGTGGTGGCCTATGGCAAGCTGGGGTCACTGGAGCTCGGTTATGGCTCGGACCTGGATGTGGTGTTTCTGCATGATGCGGTGCCGGCGGGCACGGCCACCACCGGGGACAAGCCGGTGGAGCCGGCGGTGTTTTTTGCCCGTCTGGCCCAGCGCATCATTCACATTCTGAGCACGCCCACGCCGGGGGGCATTCTCTACGAGGTGGACACCCGGTTGCGGCCCAGTGGCCAGTCCGGCCTCCTCACCAGCAGCCTGGACGCCTTTGCCGACTATCAGCGGGAGCGCGCCTGGACCTGGGAGCACCAGGCCCTGGTGCGGGCCCGCATGGTGGCGGGCGGGCCGACGCTGCGCGCCGGGTTCCGCGCCGTGCGCCGTGAAATCCTGACCCGGTCCCGGCCGCGCGAGACACTGCGCGAGGAAGTCGGCCACATGCGCGAGCGGATGCGAAAGGAGCTCGGCTCAACCCGGGCTGATGCGTTTGATCTCAAGCAGGACCGCGGCGGCATCGCCGACATCGAATTCATGGTGCAGTACGGCGTGCTGGCGGGAGCCTCGGACTATGCCGGCCTGCTGCGCTACACCGATAATATCCGCCTGCTGGATGAGCTCGAGCGGGCTGGTGAGTTCAGCGGCGGGCAGACCCAGATCCTGGCGGATGCCTATCGGCACTACCGCGGCCTGGTGCACCGGCTCACCCTTCAGGAGCAGCCCACGCGGGTGGCCCCCGATGAGGTGGCCTCGGTGCAGGGCGCCGTGTCGGCGGTGTGGGCGCGGGTGATGGGGGGCGAGGGGGCGACGTAGGGCGTGACGCCTCAGTCCACCAGCTGCCGGCGGATCTCACGGGTGGGTTTTTGCAACTGTGCGGCGAGTTCCCGGAAAAGCGGCAGGTCGCGGGCGAGCCGTGGTGGTTTACCCCATCGCGCGGCCAGATGGAGGCCGCGGATATCCAGCAGGATCACCCGTTGACGGCCCCATCCGAGTCCCTCCAGTGCCAGGGACGGGTGCGGCATGCGTGCCGCTGCCAGGGAGCTTAATAGGGCACGGCATTGGGCCAGGGCTTCCTCTGGCGAGACCAGGCCCTCTTCCAGCGCTTGCTGCAGGCCCTGCTGAGCCCGGGCGCGGAAGACCACGTAACCGCCTCGGCGGGCGGGGCCGGTGGCGACCTGAAAAAATCCCAGCGGCCCTTCTACTGGCAGCCGCAGCCGTCGGGCGACGGCGGCCCGGAACCAGACCGCCTTCGGGGTGTTCCCGGTGTGCAGTCGCTCCAGGGTGGACCCGGCATGGTATTGCAGCCGGCCGGAGCCCGCACAAAAGGTGCCGGGCTCGGTGGGCCAGCCCAGGGATGGGTTTTGGTGGTCACAAGCGGGTGACGGCGCTGAGAGGCCGCGGAGCCGCTCACGCTGGTCGGGATCCACCCGGCGACCGTGGGCAACCAACAGGGTGCGGGTGCCCCGTTGGCGGACATAGTATTTCCAGCCCCTGAGCGTGCGGCGACTGACCCGCTCGCCCACATGCCGCCGATGAGTCTGAACCGCAGAGACGAAACGCCGGGTATCGCCGGCATCCTGACCCCGAATCTGCCAGTACTTCTGCCAGCCGGCCCGGATCTCCTCTTCAGTGAAACGGGTCTTGGAGCCGTATAGGCGGCGGAGGCTGTTGCGTGTTCGGCGGTGGGACAATGGCGCTGAATGCTGGCGGATCCGGTCACTGTCGATGGTGTACAGGATCCCGTCCCGGGGGATGAAGTTCGCCCAGTTCAGGTCGTTCTGAACCACGCCCGCCTGGTGATGGGTGGCGAGGGTCCGCAGCAGCAGCTCATGGTCGGCTTGCGATAAGGGATTCCGACAGGGCGGCCAGGAGCGGTCGGCTTCGATCCAGTCCACCACGGTGAGCCAGGTCCGGCTGGCTGCTTCGAACCCCGAGTACCGCATCGCCGGGCTGGGTATGCCCGAGCGTTGAAGCGTCCGCGCCCCCTTTGAGCCTCGCCACCATTCCCAGGCCGTGCGCAGTGGTGAGAGGTAAAACTTTGCCACCACGGATTGGCCGTTCAGTGACCCCCGGTAAAGGGCCCGTTTGCCCGGGTACTGGTGAATCAGTTGACCGGTATACAGGGTTCCGCAGCCCTTCAGATCGAACCGGCGGTGAGCGAGGGCCTTCGTGTCCATCCCGGTTCAGCGCCCGGCGTCGGCGTCATCAAACGCGTAGCCGAGCATGTCGAGATCTCTCCGATAGTGGTGGGCCACCAGCTCGGCCAGCTCATCGGTGTAGTAGCCACGGTAGTCCTGACGGTCCTGCGCACGCCGCAGGTGGGGCAGGTCGGGTTCGGGCACCCCAATGCGCTGGCAAATGCTGGCGAAGTCCGCCTGCAGATTTTCGTAGCGACCGATGAAATCAACGATGACGTTGCCCTGCAGGTCAACCAGATACTCGTGCTGTAGCTCCGCCGAGATGTCGAGCATGAAGTCGTATTCACGCTCCGGGTCGAACTTCAGTTTCAGGAAGTCATGAAAGCCCGTGATGCCGGCAAGGACCTCGGGCTTCTCCCGCTGGATATGATGGTAGGAGCTCACCTGCAGGTCCCAAGGGTTTCTCACGATGGCGAACTTGAACAAGCCCTGATAGACATCGGTGGGTAGCATCTCCAGCGCCGCCACGGCCTTGGCATGCCGGGGGAACTTCAAGCCCAGTTTGTGGCGGGGCCGGGTCATCTGGCTGGCCAGGCTGGCCAGCCCGAGGGGGACGTTGTACCAGCCGCCCCAACGGTAACGGCGCAGGGCCGCCCGCACACTCGTCCCTCCGGTTTTCGCGATATGCACGAACAGAAAATTCCGGCTGTAGGAGATCAGCATCCCGCCCCCAGGGATCGTGCCCGGCACCAAAGAGGATCACTATACCCGATAGCCCAGAACCTCCAGGTAGTGTCGCGCGCTCACGGGAACCCGGTAGGCTGCCACGGCGTCACGCAGCATCGAGCCGCTGGGCGGCGCCTCAAGGACGCGCGCCATCGCTGCCGCCAGGGCATCGGGGTTGCCCACCGGCACCAGCGGAGCAATCCGGCCATGGTCCGTGATCTCTGCCGGCCCGCTGGGGCAGTCGGTGGCCACCGCCGGTGTGCCAAGCGCCATCGCCTCCACCAGGGCGTTCGGCGAGCCCTCGTAACGCGAGGAGAGCACGTATAGCGAGGCTCTCGCCATCCAGGCGTGAGGATTGGCCTGAAAGCCTGGAAGCTGCACCTGGTCGTCAATACCCAGCTTGCGACAGAGTGTTTGCAATGCCTGACGCTCCGGCCCCTCGCCGAGAATGATGAGCCGCAACGTACGCTGCTGGCTCAATTTCGCGAAGGCCCGAATCAGTGTCGGGAAGCCCTTTTGTGCCGTCAGCCGCCCCACGCCCAAGATCACCGGGATGGTTGAGTCCGGTTGCAGCCACGGGTGGTCCACCGGGGTGGCGGCGCGGGTGTTCAGGTCGTCCGGGATGGACGGATTGCGAATGACCGTGAAGCGATCCCGGGGGATGTGGCCGATGGTGGACAGGTCATCGGCCACCGCCTCGCTTACCGTGACGATGCGGTCGGCCCAGGGATAGAGCCGCCGGACTGGCAGGTAACGGGACCAGCGCCGCAGTGCACTCTTGCCCGCCAGGGAACCGCTCAGATGCATGCCCATGCGCAGCACCAGGCGGGTGTCCACGCCGGCGAGGCGGCGCGCGATCAGGGCAATCCGGCTGGCGCGGTCCTTGGCGACCAGCATGGCCGTTGGCCGGACCCGGCGCAGGTAACGGACCAGCGCCGGCAGGGCAAGCAGCGACGTGCTGACATCCAGGCGCACCACCCGCACCTCGGGTGGAATCCGTTCCAGATGTCCGCCTCGGGCTTTCAGGAGGATCAGATCCACCTCCATCCCCTCAGCGACGAAGCCGTGCAGCAGGTTGGTGATCATGTTCTCGACGCCACCGTCCCCGGTGAAGGAGACCAGGACGGCGAGGCGGTGCGGCGCGGTCATAACCCCCAGCGGCGGGCCTTGGCCTCGTTGGCAATCCGGCGAATACCGCCCAGGGCGCGGATGTTGCTGTGGGAGCCCAGGAGAATATCCAGGAGCGTCGAGCCGCTTCGGCCCATTCCCACCAGATAGATGACTTTCACTGCCTTCCTCTTCGTTTCGCGAGGCTCAGGGATCATAACCGAGAGCGTTCAGGTCTTCCGCCTGCTGATGGGCGAACTCACGGAGCGCCTCGCTCTGGCGAAATGCGTATGCGCGCTCGGGGCGGATTTTCCGTGCCGTTTGGGTGATGACCGAGGGACCCACGGTAATCCCGCAGAACTGTAGTACGCCGCCGAGATGTTGTTCTGGACTGTGGAGGAGATCCTCATAGCGAATCTCGAGGGCCCGGCCATGGCTAAGCGACCGGACGTGGGACTGCGCGCGCTCCGTGTAGGTACGCCAGAGCTTGAGTCCAAAGTGGAGATCATCAACGCCCGCATTGTGCGCAACTCCCCGGCGTTTCGGAGCCCAGGGGTTGCGGAGGTGCCAGTGCCGGTTGTTGCGGTAACGATCAATGGCAGCCTGGCACGCGACCTGGTGTCGGGCGCGCAGGCTTTCCGCGACGTCGACGCCGTGGCGGGTAATGTGTAATACCCGGGCATCGGGGAAAATATCCAGCCATATCGGCAACGTGAACGTGTTGCGGGGGTCTTTCCAGCCCCAGGGTCGGGTCTGACCGTGCATGGATCGGTGCTTCAGCCCTCTTCGCAGTCCCAGGTAACGCCAGCTGGCGGGACCCCGGGTGATGCCGCCGAGATAATCCGTGAGTACCGGGCGAATGCGCGGGTGAGACAGCAGGGTGTCAACGCCGGCGGGGCGCTCCCAGGTGGCATTCGCCTGATGAAAGACCCACGCATTGAGGGCGTTCGTGAATGGGCACTCTTCGTTGCGAGTAGAGCGTCGGCCCATGAAAAAGCCGAAACTCTGGAGGATGCGCGTGAGCAGGCTGGTGCCGGTGCGGTGCATGCCGATAACAATGACCGGCGGTAATGGGTCCGTCTTCAATTCATCGCCTTCCCGGTTCATTCTTCAGCCACCCGAGCGCGGGCCAATGGCTATGCCGGCTCATGTCATACTTTCCCCCATGGCTGACTATCATCAGATCGTCATTTCACCTGCGTGGGTGCCGGTGTTCTTTCGGCGTCGAACTGTGGCGGAAAAAGCGCTTTTTGTCATGAATGGCCTGGGCGTTGGTGTCGGGCTGCGTCATGGTAGCTGGGATCGGCGGATTGCGCCGGCGGATCAGCATCCGACTTTTATTCTTCTGCGCTCGTTGCATGCCTGCGATTTTGATCCCGGCGCTGGTCTGCAGCCGCTGGCAGAGTACTACCAGGCGCGGGGTCTCAGCCAGGCGGGGGCCATGGCCCGGGCAGAGAGGCGAGTTCACCGCTACGTGTCCAAGTACAGGGCCCTGCGCGACGCAATGCAGCGAGACGGGTATCGGAGTGAGGCGGCCAGCGATCAGATTGGTGTGGCGATCGGGCGAGACGGGGGGTTCATCAAGGTCTCGCAGGGCCATCATCGGTTTGTGCTGGCCCGGGTGCTGGGACTGGACAGCGTCACGGCGGATGTCCGCTGGATTCACTCCGACTGGCACCGACACGCCACGGGCCTGAGAAAACCGACGGCGGAGTCGCTGATGATCGCGACGCAGAAAGCGTTGGATCAGCGCTTATAGTCCGCGTAGGTGTCGTCGAGCCGGTCGGCGATCAATCGATCCATGTATTCGATTTCAGCTGGATCGAAGGCCTCCGCGTACCCACCAATTTTTCCGGAGCGAGTCTTGTAGGTGCTCTCATCGGCGGGATCTCTGGGGGCGAGACGGCCGCTGCCCAGCGCATTGGTGGTCTCGAGTCGGCGCATGTTCTCGAAACTGCAGGCCTCCACTGCCGAGCTGATGGTTTCGTCGCTGACGTCGCGGATTCCGACGAAGTCCACCAGACGGCGAAGTTCCCGCGCAGGATCGACGTGCAGATCCTCGTAGGTCATGAGCAGAAAGTCAGCCGGCACCTGCCGGTTCTCCGCCCAGATGTTGTAGAACGCGATGTTGGTGGCGATGCTCCCCACGGGTTCATAGACGTAATCCTGCAGGGTGCCGTTAAAGTTAATGTTTCTTTTGGTCTTCTGGTAGTACGCCGACAACGTCACGTCGCGTGGGTCTCTCACCAGAAACACCACTTGACGCCCACGGTAGAAGGACTTGTCGGTGTTCAGCGCCTCCACGGGCTGGAACTCGGGGCCGCCGTCGTGATGCTGCAGGATCAGCGGCAGGCCAGGCACCCTGCTGCGGTAGCGTCGGAGTTTGAGCGGGTTATTGATCTGAACTCCATGGTGCCGTTCAATGACCTGGGCGAGCATGAGCACCAGCCAGGTCCGTCCACATTTGGGGAATGAGACAATATGGACGTCTGCCCGGCGCATCAGCCATTGACGGCGCAGACGCTTCCAGTATTTCTGCATGAGCCCGGGCTGCATCACTGCGACCTCGATGGATGAACAACTTCACATTATTGGGTGGGACGCGCGGGATAGCAACGTGTAGCGTTTCCATGAGGAGTCCGCAGGGAGCGGTTTGATGATTCTCAGCCACAGCCATCGATTTGTCTTCATTAAAACCCGCAAAACGGCAGGTTCAAGTCTGGAGATCGGTCTGTCGAGGGCCTGTGATCCGGATGACGTGATCACCCCCTTGAGTGCAAAGCGCGGTGAAGAGGCACTGCGCCGCCAGGAGGGCGGGGTTGGGCCCGTCAATCATCATAAGCCAATCCTGGCGCATCGGGGCCTCAAGGAATGGCGGCGACTGGCTTTGAGAGGTCAGCGAGCCGAATTTGGCCCTCATACTACGGCTTTGGAAATTCGCCGGTATTTCGGCGACGATCTATGGACCCGTTACTATCGCTTTACCGTGGAGCGCAACCCGTGGGATCGGGCTGTCTCTCGTTATTGGTGGCAGAAACTCCGCTGGGAGGAGCGCGGGCGCAGTAACTTCCCCAAGTTGAGTGAGTATCTGGTCTGGATGGCGCGTAATAAACCCCACTGGATTAGCAACTGGGGACATTACGCTGTTGGCAATACAATCGTGGTTGATCGGGTTTTGCGGTATGAGAACCTGAGTGCTGACTTGGCGAGCCTTGCCGCCGAGTTGGGGGTCAAAAGCGATATCAGTCTGCCGGCGCGGCGGGCCAAATCCGGTTACCGGCAGGACAAGCGGCACTACAGTGAAATCCTGACGCGTGCTGACCGTGCCCTGATTGACCGCCTTTGCCATCGGGAGATCGCTGAACTTGGCTACGAATTTGAAGGGGGCTGAAGTGCAATTGGAGGGTCCGCCCGACATTGCCATTTTTGGCGCGTTTCGCGTGTGGGGAGGGACCAACCGGCGCTTGCTCAACCAGATCCACTCATGGGTGCACTGGGGGCTGAACGTAGAACTGGTGACCTATCGTGACGGCGTGAAATTCTACCCTGACGAGGTCCCTAAATCGGTGGGATTCGTTCAGTTGGGCACGCAGGGCAAATTGGCGAGCAGTTTCGCCCTGTGGTCCTATATGCGCCGCCGTCGACCCAGGGTGGTGCTCTCGGTGAACCACATCAGCAATCTGGTTCTGGCGGGCACCTGGCGGCTGCCGGGTGTAACCAGCCACCGCTATCTCAGCGTGCCCAACACTTTTGGCGAATCCGAGAAACTGTCTCAGGAACCGCGTCGCCGGGCCAGAAAATTTCGGCAGATTTGTCATTTTTATCCGCGCTCAGATGGCGTGATCGCCGTTTCCGATGGTGTGCGGGAGGACCTGTTAAACACCGTGGGCCTCAAAGGCGTAGAAGTGACCCGGATATACAGTGGTTCGGTCTCTCCACAGGCGCTGAAGCGTGCGGAGGAGCCTCTGGAGCATCCGTGGTTTGGCGATCATCGCGACCGCCCGGTGATTGTCACCGTCGGCCGGTTAGTACCCCAGAAGGACTACGCAAACCTGCTGCGTGCTTTTGCGCTCGTACTCGAGGAGCGGCCGGCACGATTGGTCATCGTTGGTGGCGGGCGTGAGTCCGAGGCACTGGAGGCGCTGGCTCGAGAACTGAAGATTCTCGAGCACGTTTGTTTTGCCGGGTTTCAGGCGAACCCGTATCCGTGGATGGCAAAGGCTGATGTCTTTGCGTTGTCGTCCCGCTGGGAGGGGTTGGTGAATGTTTTGCTCGAGGCCCTAGGCCTCGGTACACCGGTTGTCTCCACCGACTGCCCCAGCGGTCCGCGTGAGATCCTCGCCGACGGCCGCTACGGCATCCTGGTGCCGATGCAGGATCCGGTGGCCCTGGCCGACGGCCTGCTCACCACCCTGCGCGGCGATGGCCCGATCTATCGCACCGAGGAGGCAGTAGCACCATTCATGGCTGAGACGGCAGCCCGCAATTATCTGGACTACTTCGGGCTGGGAATTGCGAGCCACGGAGACCAATCGTCAGTCTCTGGCGGGGGGTCTTAGTGCTGAAGGCGTGGTGGAGACTTCGGCGGGCCCTGAGCGAGGCGACTCCGCTGCTGCAAGCAGGTGATTATTGGCTTGAGGAAGGGGCGGCCCGCCGATTGGTGACAGATTCCGATAACTGGCGGCTGCACCCGCGCCGGTTCCGTATCACTGGACCGCCTTCCAGTGGGCCCGGGTATGACACTGTCATTCGGCGCAGTGGCTGTCTGATTTTATTGGGCGAGGGGCGCGACCATGTCCTTCGTCTCTACCGTGACCAGGGCGAAGTTGATCGGCTGATGACCAACAGTCGGTGGCTGCGGCCAGCATTCCCATGCCCCGCAGCAGAAACAGTGCCCGTTGAGTTGCCGGGCTGGTTCGGTGTGCGTGAGGACTTCGTGAGTGGCAGGATTCTCCGGGACGCGGCGTCGAACCGGTGGGTTCCGATATACCGAAAATTTCTGGGTTGCTGTGCTGTGAATGCGACGCGCTGCGAGGGCCGCCTGGAGACAAAAGGCTGGTTCAATGAGCTGGACAGTTGGAGTTCGCCGCCCCAGGTCCATCAATTGCTGTCCTTTTGGCACGATGAACTGGTGGAAATACTGGACGGGGCGCCGTTGCTGCGCAGTCACGGTGATGCTCATAACGGCAATCTCATAGTCACTGAAGAGGGCGATCTGGTGGTGATTGATGTTGAGCGGGTTGAGGCTCAACCCTTCTTTTTCGATGCCCTTTCCATCCTTCGCGGATCGGAAGAGGTTAATCAACACCTCCGCCGCCGGTACCTTTCAGGGCTTTTTGATAATGAGTTGATGGCCGTGTGGCAAGCTGCCGGAGAGCGCTTCTGGCCGGAGCTGCGCATACCCTATCTGCTGGCCGTAGCGGTTTGTCATGCTTTCCGGCCCCAGTTCGCCGATGGCCCGGCACACAGGCGGCAGGAGAAGCTGGTGAAAGCGGTTCAAAAAGTGCAGGCCGATTGCGAGTCAGGTCGTCCGTCATGTTGAGGATCGAACTGGTCGGGCCGCCTGGCGTTGGTAAAACAACTCTGCTGAGGGTGCTGGCCGATACGTTGCCCGACGCCATGACAGCACGGAGATTGCCCTTGCTCTCCCACTTCGAGGCCAAGGGGCACCGACGCTTCACGGAGTGGCTCTATGGGCGCCATGCCGGTGAGCGATGGATGCGGCACCGCTTTGAGAAGGCCATGGTACGGTGGGAACTTAAACGATTGCGGTATGCGCCAGATCCCTGGCCCGATCTTCTGGCAAGCACAATCTCGGCATTTGCCGAATCCACTGAACCCCCGGCGTTGGTCCTGGAGCGCATCCAGAGCTTTATCCGTCAGGTGGCGGCGATCCGATGCGCTGAAAGGCTGCCGGGGCATGGTGTGGTGCTATTCGACGAAGGCATAGTACAGCGCGCGATTAGCCTCGCTGAAGGCAACTCGGATCGTGTTGTTGAAGACTACGTGAACCGAATGCCATTGCCATCACTGACGGTTGTGCTCACCGCCCCACCAGAGCTTATTCAGGAGCGGCTGAACGCCCGTGACGGCGAGGGGAATCGGTTCCATAGTATGGTCGAGCGCTCCCTCGCTGTGAATGATCGAATTTCCCACGCAATCGGTCATCGCGCAGGCAATGTCATTGAGGTATCCATGGATCAGCCAGCAGAGCGGGGTGTGGAAGTAATTAGCTGTTACTGGTTTTCCAGAGGGCGGCAGGCATGAGAGGTTCCCAAAAATCACTATCTCGCGTATTTCAGTCCTTCCGCTATTCGTGCAAACCATTCTACCGCCGCTGTGCACTGCGGAGAGCGAACCGCCCGATTTATTCTTCCGCTAACATACCGACTATAGATTCGCGAATAATGGTTAGTCATAAACACCAATATTTGTTCGTTCGGGTGCCTAAGTGTGCAAATACCACCATACTGAATACACTTTGGATATTGGAGGACGATACGTTGCCTGAAGAGGCGGAGAAGATGAGCCCTGAGTCGCGTCAATCCTTGATGCGTAAGCAGGACATGAAGAAAATATTCACCACTCCGTCCCGGCTTAAGAAGCAAGAAGTTGATATTGTTTTTGGGAATTATACGAAAGCTATTTTTGTCCGAAACCCTTTTAACCGGCTTGCGTCCGCCTACCTGTACTCTATTAAAGACAAAGAAAAATCCTATCGGTATGGGCTCACGCCAAATACGAGCTTTGCGGGTTTCTGTGACTATTTAAACGATGGTGGGCTCTATGCCGATATTCACTGGATTCCACAAAGCGATATTTGTCCCTTGGAGCCGCAACAGATGGATTTTATCGGCTATTTTGAAACGTTGTCGATTGATATAAGAAGATTGACTAGTCAATTGTATAATCGCTCGGTGAAGATGGCGATACGTCAGCATCATAAAACCAGCGCAGATTGTTATGTGGAAGAGCTTTATACAAATCGAGAGAGAAGGTTAGTCGCTGAAACGCTATACCCCAATGATTTTTGTTTTGGTTACTCCCCGGAAGTGTTCTAAGTTGGAGCATCCAGATCGATGATTGATGACGAGTTATGACTAGAGCGGGTAGGCCAGCAGCCGCCCCCGGCGCAAATCTGGTTATTGTCAGATGCCGATGTCTGAGTCTGGGTCGCGGGAATATCCGAAGCTCTCAAAGTCGCTAGCATAAAGGTTGGCGACGCGGTTCAGAAGGTCTTCGTCGTAATAGGCTTCAACGAGCTTGCTACTGCTAGTGATCTTGCGTTGGTCAGTTTTTTCGGCTTTGTGTGGCTTTGAGAAATCCATTGAGGCTGGAATTGAGAGCCCAGCTCCTTTGTACACTTGAGGAAGCTCGCTGGCCAGCCTTTCTACGTGAACTATAAAGTCGAAATACTCAGGCGGTATCGCCAATAAGTCTATCTGAGGCCACCAGTGGCGGTTTTTATACAGTCCAGCGTTTTCGAGAAAGTTAACGAATTCCCGAAAGCCTTGAGCGGAGTCGTCAGCGTAGCCGGGGGTTCCTCGGTAGGAATTGTTTTCTTCCATCGCCCTAATGGCGACCTTTTGCCTGAATGCAGAAAGAACCCGCGTGTAGGGGTTACGGACTACAGTGTATTTGATACTTTGGCGGAGTTTCGCGAGTTCCCGTACTCCTAATTCCCTGAAATCTTTCCCTAGGGCGCGCGCTTCGTTTTTGGCCTTTCGATATCTCGGAAAGGTTAAAGTAGAGATTCCAATGTTATGTCTTATGACCTCGAGGTTATACATGAGGATAGAGGAGTTTGCGGCCT
Organism: Spiribacter sp. 2438; assembly: GCF_009676705.1. Classification (GTDB taxonomy): domain Bacteria; phylum Pseudomonadota; class Gammaproteobacteria; order Nitrococcales; family Nitrococcaceae; genus Spiribacter. The sequence goes on from NZ_CP046046.1 coordinate 152,805, forward strand.
TTTTTATCCTGTTATATACCAGATTGTGTTCTGGGTAAATCAAAAGATGTTTGCTGGTATCACGATTAATTGGTAGAGATGTTGAGAAAGCTGCCATTCGCACCCGGAGGGATTCCTTTTGTCGGTGTATTTTCTTCGCTATCTTCAATCGCCTCACCTCGCCAAATTTTAAAAGTTTCACCCTGCAGACGGTTTGGAAACTTCAGGGGCCGAATTCCTACTTGATCAAGTGGCCATCCTCATTGGGAAAAGTCAGGGTCGCGGCGATAGCCGAACGCCAGGAAATCCTCCCGATAGAGGTTATAGACGGTTTCAATGGCTGTTGTATCGTAATAATGAGCGAAGTCTTCTTCCGATCGAGTTCGGTGTATGTCCCAACTTTGAACCCCCTCGCTCAATGGGCGGTTGAAGATCTTTTGCACCAGGTGCTCGAGATCAGTATCGATTCTTTCCAGGCGGCCGATAAAGTCCAGCTTGCCTCGGTTCTGCGGCAGTAGGGCGACCTGTGGGCACCAGTGAGGGCCATTGAACAGTGTGGGACCCTTCAGTTGGTCCAGAAATTCATGGAACTTAAGCTGTCCATTGCCGGTGCACCCGTACTTCAGGTTTTTAGCGGCCTTCTTGCCTCTGGCGACCTTGTCGAGGTAAGCAGAGAGAACCCGTCGGTAGGGGTTGCGAACGAAGGTGAACAAATAGTGGGTCCGCAATGCACGCCGAGCCGAAATGTAGCCGATTTCACGGGGGTGCGGGTAAGGAACGGACCGGTCCAACCGAGCTAGAAACGTCTGACGTACACCTTCATCCAAACTTCTGTCATAGTACACCAAGGTGCGGCAGACCGTAGAGTGCCCCGCTTTCGGGACTCGGAAAAAGACAAACCGGTTGTTCTCTGATACGAGAATCCGGCTGTTCACGCGCCATCGCCTGACGCGACCATCGAGGGAGCGGAGCAAAGGGTTACTCAGTTCATCCATCCACCTCGATAGGTGCATAAAAACGCTCCAGCAATCTAAGCGAACACGCATCATATAACTAAGACGAATCTCAGAAAAGACACCGAGCAGAACGCGGTTATCAGGAAGGCCGGGGCATATGATCATCAGTCATCAGAACCAGTTCATATTTATCCATTGCCGTAAAGTGGCGGGTAGTTCCATGAAGGTCTGTCTGGCCCCCTACCTCAGCCCAGAGGATTTGATGCTGGGGAGCTTGCAGGAGGTCTGGAGCGGCGAGTGGTTCACGGAGCCGAGAATACTGCGGGAGGCTCTCAGCCGCGACGGTGTTCGTGAGCTTGCTAGCGGCGCTCTCCGAGGTCGTAGCTGGCGGGACTCCCTGAACAAGGCCGTGAAACGCCGTCACAAGCGCAGGTATGGTCTGTCTTCATCGGGGCATCCGCCCGCGAAAGAGGTGAAGTCAGCCTTTCCAACGGAGTGGGAAAGGTATTTCAAGTTCTGTTTCGTACGCAACCCATTCGAACGGGCAGTTTCTGATTATTTATATCTGTGCCGTAATTCTTCGGATTCGATTTCATTCTCCAGCTTTCTGCTTAGGCTCGAGAAAATCGGTGAAGATCACCATGGCCGTTCAAAATATGACAACTGGCCGATGTACACCATTGATAATCAAGTTGCTGTGGATTTTATTGGCCGGTACGAAAATATTGCCGATGACTTTGAAAATGTCGGGCAGCGCATTGGATTGCCAGGGTTAGCATTAACGGCGTCCGAGAAGCGCCGCGATTATCCAGTTCCCTGGCATAGATACTATGAACGCGGTGACCGGGAGCGAGTGGAGCGAATCTACCATCACGAGATAGAGGCGTTTGGCTACCAATTTCAGCCTGACTGTGCGTGAGGGCAGCAATGGTGGGTCGGGCTACTGAACAGCCAAGCCCATCACCTTGAGGTAGCGTCTCGCAACCTCGTCACTTCGGAAGCGAAGCAATCCCTCGCGCAGCAGTTCGGGACTGGGGGGGGCCTCCAGGGTTTGAGCCATGGCACGCGCCATAGCGCCGCAATTGCCAACGGGTACCAGTGGGCCGATCCGGCCACGCATCAAGATTTCGTCCGGGCCTGAGGGGCAATTGGTGGAAACAGCTGGCGTGCCGGTAGCAAGTGCTTCTATCAATACGTTGCCGAGTCCTTCATACCGGGAAGACAGAGCAAATAGCGAAGCTCGAGCCAGATAGGGAATGGGGTCCGGGATATATCCAGGCAGCGAGACGTCTTCCCCTACGCCAAGCGCCTCTGCCTCTTGCAGCAGCGACTGATGCAACGGGCCGTCACCAAGAATCATCAAACGGGCAGCGCGTTCTTGGCGAAGCTGTGCGAACGCTGAGATTAGGGTTGCGAAGTCCTTTTGCGTGGTGAGCCGCCCAGCTCCCATAATGACTGGGGGGCCATCACCCTGCAGCCATGGGTGGGAAACCGGTTGGCTCGCCCGCTCCGGTATGCAGGGCGTAACGGTGGGGTTGTAAATGACTTCAATCTTGTCGGCGGGGACGCTCATATAGGAAACAAGGTCGTCGCGTACTCCCTCGGACAAGGCGATTAGACGATTGGCATAAGGATAGAGAGCTCGAGCAGACAATCGTTTGAAGCGGCGTCTGAGAGTCTGGCTGGGAGTATTGGTCATTTTGACATAGACCGGAATATCGAGTCGCCCGAACGTGCTGGCCAGGATAGCGGCTTTTGCGGAATGGTCTTTCGCCGTCAGCAATGCGGCGGGAGGGTCGGTTTTTAGATGCCGAATGAGCTTTGTGATGCTACTTAGCTTGCCGCCGCTATTGAGATCCGTGACCCTGACATCGGCGGGGAATTCGTCGGGATAGGGGATGACCCCTCCCCGCGGAAGCAAGAGCTCTGGCTGCACGCCGAGCGCTAAAAACTCCCTGCAAAGGATCAATAGCTTACGCTCTATGCCCCCCCAGCGCTTGCATGGCGCCAGTATCGCCACCCGTGTGTTACTCACTGCGCCACCCCCTGACTGATCATTCGGTTACTCGCTGGCTTGAACCAGTCGCTGGAAATGGCTGGCGCAAATTGGCCCCAAGAATACTGCGATTACGTGGGAGGATTGAAACCGTGTGATCTGATGTGTTCCCAGCATCCAGACGAGCATCAGGACTGCGAACCCTATGCCTGTCAGTGCGAGCATGGATGAAAGCGCTTTGTTTCGCCCATTTCCTGCGATCATCCTGAAAGCTTCGAACATCAGACAAGCCACAAACGCCATGATGAGTAGCCAGCCTGTCAAGCCTAGGCGCGCCAAAATCTCAACATGAGCGTCGTGGAAGTGTCCCGAACGTCCCTCCAGCAGCGGCGGTATCGGGCGTTTATCCATCAGGTAATAGGGCTCTGCGGGCCCCCACCCAGCGAGAGGCCGGTCGACCCAGAGCTGGATCGCGAAGACTTTGTAGGCGACGCGAGCACCGACATTCCGGTCTTCAAGCTCCCACGCATCGGCAAGGCTTTGCATTTGCAGGGTTTGTTGCATGCCTTCCCCGGCTGAGGTCAATCGGCGTTCCAGCTCTCCCCAGCCTGCGACGATCACCCCGGCGACGAGCATCACTAAGGCCAGCATCCCAATAAGTGCCTGCGGCTTGAATAACCGGTCCCGGTAAATCCAGGCAGCCGCCAGCACAACAACGAACGTGGCAGGAAGGACGGCAAACCAGGCTGTTCGGGTCTTCGTGGCAAACAAAGCTATCAGCAGAACGGTGATGATCATCACCCATAGAAAGAACCGCAGGTATTTCGCACCGGAGCGGGTCGCTGACCCATTATTTGAGAGCCCGCTGACGAGTGCCGGGGCAAACCCCAGGGCGAGAATCAGGGCGGCCCCAATCAAAAACCCTGATCTCGAGTGTCCCATCCCAAATATGTAACGACTGGACCCTTGTAGCGCCGCAGTCAGTTCATTCCAGGACCATGCTGGCAGGACTTCGAAGGCCAGGACGCCGAGTACCAGCGCAACGATGGCGCCGGTGGCATGGCGGGCCCAATTACCGGTTGCCAGTAACACCAGACCGAAAATAATGGTGGGCAGTACGATGGTTCTTGCCCAGCTGCTGGTGCCGTCCAGATGCGCAATGGTCAGCTCGGGCTGTTCGAGAAATGCAGCGATGACGCCCCGCCCGAGCACGTAGAGCACATAAGCAACGCCGATCCATAATAAAACCGAGCCGGACATCAGGTGACGATGCCGGAAGCCGATTATTACCGCCACGATCAGCATTGCCAGTTGGGAAAGCTGACCGAGAGCGATGCTCTGCGGTGGGATGAATGCAAACAAGTAAAGGCAGCCGAGGGCCCAGTAGCGGAGCGAGCCACGTGGCACCTCTCGCACTGACCCGGCCAGGCCGGCGGTTGATCTGCTCATTGGGATTGTCCGTTCATGACGCTTTTACCGGAGTATGAGGCCATTAGCAGGATAGCCGCTTGGTAGAGCGTGGTCACGCAGGTTGGGCGGAGCTCAGTATTCAGAAACAGAAATCGCTTTTGCCGTAAGGTTGAGTGTTACCCTTCCGGCCCATGGAAACAGCCAATCAAACCAGGGTCGACGTCGAGTCTGCCGGCGGTCGGGCAATCACGGCAGCTGGTTCGCTGCTGATATACCGACGCATTCTTGCGTATGTCGTGCCCTACTGGCGGCTCGCCGTTCTCGCCGTCATTGCGATGATTCTTGCTGCCGCCGGTCAGGCGGCCTTCGCGTGGATCGTGCAGCCCCTCGTCGATGGGACTTTCATTGAGCAGGATCCTCAGGCGCAGTTCTGGGTGCCGGCAGCGCTGGTCGGCATCTTCCTGTTCCACGGATTGACGATGTTCGCCTCGGATTACACCGTGGCATGGGTGGGGCGGAACGTCGTCGCTGACATGCGTCAGGACGTCTTTGAGAAGTATCTGGTCCTACCGGCCAGTTATTTCGACAAGGGCTCGCTCGGGTTTTTGAAGGCGAAGCTCACTTATAATGTTAATCAAGTTGCGGCAGCGGCATCCAAGGCGGTTGTCACGCTGGTTCGAGACGCTTTTACCATCCTCTTTCTGATTGGATACATGATTTTCCTCGCCGGCTGGTTGGCATTGGTGTTTTTTACACTGGCGCCACTGATCGGCGGCATTATCCTCTGGGCTAACAAGCGCTTTCGCAAGATCGCGAGGCGCATGCAGAACGCTGTCGGCGGACTGGGTCAGGTAGCCGAGGATACCCTTCGTGGGCACACTGAGGTCAAAGTGTTCGGTGCGGCCCGCTATGAGGCGGAACGGTTCCGTCGTGTCAATGAACGACACAAGAAGCAGATGCTTCGCTACACAATGGTCAAGGCGATGAGCCAGCCGCTGGTGCAATTTATTGCTGTCCTTGCCCTGGCAACCGTTCTGTTCCTCGCGACCACGGAGGTGGTGATGGAGGCGGTCAGCCCGGGAGGAATCCTATCCTTTATTACCGCGACCGCCCTGATGATGGCGCCGCTGAAACGCATCGTGAAGGTGAACTCCGAGATCCAGAAGGCCATTGCGGCCGGCGAGAGCCTATTCGAGACGCTGGATCTGGAGCCCGAGCGCGATGAGGGCGCCATACCCCTGCAGCGAGCCGATGCCCATGTGGTCTTCGATCATGTTTTTTTTCATTACGAGTCAAGTCCGTCGGACGTCCTGAAGGACATCAGTTTTGAGGTGCGTCCTGGTGAGACGGTTGCCTTGGTCGGACGCTCGGGAGGCGGTAAATCCACCATCGCCGCCCTGTTGCCACGTTTCTATGAACCCACCGACGGCCGTATTCTGCTGGATGATCGACCTATCCAGGATTATCCCTTGAAAGATCTGAGAGCCCAGATTGCGGTAGTCACCCAGCACGTTGTGCTGTTCAATGACACCATCGCCAATAACATTGCCTATGGCATGGCAAGCAAACCTCCTTTGGATCAGCTTGAGGAGGCCGCGGAGTCTGCCAACGCGCTGGACTTCATCAGGGCATTGCCGGAGGGCTTTGGCACCTACGTCGGAGAAAACGGTGTCATGCTCTCCGGGGGGCAGCGGCAGCGCATTGCTATCGCCCGCGCCCTGATTAAGGACGCCCCGATCCTCATCCTCGACGAAGCCACCTCGGCGCTGGATTCCGAATCCGAGCAAGTGATCCATGAGGCGTTGGAGCGACTCATGCGTTCCCGCACGACTTTGGTGATCGCTCACCGCCTCTCGACCATTGAAGATGCCGACCGGATACTGGTGCTGGATGGCGGGCGGATCGTCGAGTCCGGAGACCACGAGCACCTGCTGGCTCAGAATGGGCGTTATGCCGCCCTGCATGGCCGCCAGTTCCAGGAAGCCTGAGGTGCAAACCCACCGCCGCCCCGTGACCCTGCTCTTCGCTACCTCGGGGCACAGTGGCGTGGATCGGGTGGTCGCCAACCTGCTGCCCGAGTTACTTGATTTCGGATTGTCCCTGGAGCTGCTGACCATTGGTGGCCACGGCCCGGTGGTTGAGACCCCGCCGGCGGATGGCCTCACCGTTCATCGATTGCCGGTGAGCACCAAAAAGCTGGTTCTTTTCCCCCTGATCAAATACCTGCGTCAGCGTCGTCCGCAGGCCCTTCTTACCGCCAATCATCCGCTGAACCGCGCCGCACTGCTGGCGCGGCGGGTTTCCGGCTGTCCGGTGCGACTGTCGATTCGCATGGGGATGTCCCTGTCGGCCCAGCAGGCGGCGCTGGGGTCGCGCCGGGCAATCAGGCTGTATCGGTCGATGCGCCGCTGGTACCCGGGGGCAGACGCCGTGATTGCGCCTTCTCAGGGTGTGGGGGAGGACCTGGTCCGCATTGCGGGTGTCGACCCGCAGCGACTGCATGTGATTCGCAATCCGATCATCAATCAAGCTTTCCATGTCGCTTCCAATACGCCCCTGGAACATCCCTGGTTCTCGCCGGGTGGTGTGCCGGTGATCGTCGCTGCAGGCTCGCTGGAGCCAAGGAAGGATTTTTCGACTTTGCTGCGGGCTTTTTCGGCACTCAGGCAGGATTTGGAGTGCAAACTCGTCTTACTGGGCGAGGGGAAGGAACGGGAAGAACTGCAGGCGCTGGCCACGGAGCTCGGCATTTCCTCGGATGTGGATTTTGTCGGTCATGTCGAAAACCCCTACCCGTACATGAAGCAGGCTGCCGTGTTCGCATTGAGCTCCCGGCGGGAGGGCGCCTCGGCAGTCATTGTTGAGGCATTGGCCTGCGGCACGCCGGTGGTATCCACGGACTGTCCCAGCGGTCCGGGCGAAATCCTCGCGCCTCTGGGTGATCGGGCTCTGGTGGCCGTGGGCGACCATGAAGCACTGGCCAATGCCCTGGGGAGCATGTTGGAAAAGCCGCCCGGCGCCGAGCGTTTGATCGCGCTTACCCGGGAGCATGAGGCTTCTCTGGCGGCGCGCCGCTACCTCAATGCGATGCTTGGTGACGAGGGCCCCGCTCAGCGGTAGAGGCTGGCTTTGCGATCTTCCCGCCGCTTGAACCGCCGATGCATCCAGAGATACTGCTCCGGGTAGCGTCTCACCGCATCTTCAACGATCTCGTTCATGCGCTTCGCGTCCTCGAACTCGTCCCCTGAAGAAAAGCCGTCCAGGGCGGGTTGGAATTCGATGAGGTAGCCGCCATCGGGTTCGCGGAAGAAGAACATGGGGACGACAGCGGCCCGGCCCATTCGGGCCATGCGGCTGAGGGCCGTGATCGTGGCGGCCGGCACGCCGAAAAACGGCGCGAAAACGCTGTGCTTGCGGCCGTAGTCCTGATCCCCGGCGTACCAGATGGGGACCCCGTCCCGGATGCTGCGCAACAGGGCCCGGGTTTCGTCCTTGGAGGTGGCGCCGGTGAGGTTGCGTTGCCGAGCCATGAGCATTGCCCGGTTCAGAACCGGCTTTTTGCGCATGGGCTTGTACATCGCGTTAATGGCGATACGTTCCGGGAGCAGTCGCCCTATCAGCTCCAGGCACATGAAGTGCCCGGACATCAGGATCAACCGCTTATTCTGCTCAAAGGCAGCGCGCAGATGCCGCTCTCCGCGCACCGTGACCGGGATACGGGTGACCTGTGCCCCGCCAAACCAGCCCAGCGCGGTCTCCACCACCGCACAGCCCGACGCCCGAAAGTTGTCCCGCGCCAGCTGCTCCCGCTCCGTTGCGGACTTCTCCGGGAAGCACAGCTCCAGGTTGCGCTGGACGATCCCGCGCCGTTCCCGGGCGAAGTAATAGGCGGCTCCGCCCAATGCGCTGCCCAGCCGCAGGCCTGCGCGATAGGGCAGGCAAGCCAGTAGCCAGAGCGCGGCAACCGTCAGGCTTTGGCCCCAGTTGTACGGGTGTGCCGGATGGGCCGGGTAGTGTTGGCGTTTCTTGCGCTTGCGTTTCGCCACTCGGGCTCCGATTCAATGCGAAGAGGTGCGAGGATCGCCCAGCAAGGCGCCCGCTTCTGTAAACTGCTGACATGTTCCACTGCCGGAACCTGGGGATGCAACTCACATTACCGGATTTCTCTCAGGCCCGCGTGCTGGTTGCCGGGGACCTGATGCTGGACCGCTACTGGTACGGCCAGACCGGCCGCATTTCGCCCGAGGCGCCGGTGCCCGTGGTGCATGTGAGCGGTACCGAGGAGCGTCCCGGCGGGGCGGCCAACGTGGCGCTGAACGTGGCCGCGCTGCAGGGCCGGGCGGAAGTGGTGGGGCTTACCGGGGATGATGCCGCGGCGGATACCCTGCAGCATTCGCTGCTCAACCATGGCGTCGCCTGCCGGCTGCATCGGGTCGTTGGCCACCCGACGATTTGCAAGCTGCGGGTGCTCAGCCGCCGCCAGCAGCTGCTGCGCATGGACTTTGAGGAACCGTTTGCCGGCGCGGACCGCGCGGCGCTGCTTGACCCGTTTGGTGATGCCCTCGCTGATGCTTCGGTGGTGATCCTCTCGGACTATGCCAAGGGAGCCCTCTCCGAAACCCCGGCGATGATTGCTGCGGCCCGGGCGGCCGGCTGCACGGTGCTGGTGGACCCCAAGGGTACGGACTTCTCCCGATACGCCGGCGCCGATGTGGTGACGCCGAACCGGGCGGAGTTTGAGGCGGTGGCGGGCCCCTGTGCCGATCCCGAAATCCTCGAGGCCCGGGCGCGCGATGTGTTGCGCCACCATGACCTGGGGGCGCTGCTGATCACCCGCGGCGAGCACGGCATGAGCCTGATCCCCGCCGATGGCGATGCCGTCCACCTGCCCGCCCACGCCCGGGAGGTTTATGACGTCACCGGCGCCGGGGACACGGTGATCGCTGTGCTTGGTGCAGCCCTGGCAGCGGGGGCGGAGCTGGCCGTGGCAACGGCTCTGGCCAATGTCGCCGCCGGGCGAGTGGTGGCCAAGGTGGGCACGGCCACCGTCACCCGGGCGGAACTGCGCCATGCCCTGCACGGACTGCGGGAAGCGGATCAGGGGCCGGTCACCGATGAGCGCCTGCAGGCGTTGATCGAGGACGCCCGGGCCCGCGGCGAGCGCATCGTGTTCACCAATGGCTGCTTCGATCTGCTCCACGCCGGGCACGTCGCCTACCTGCAGCAGGCGCGGGAGATGGGCGACCGGCTGATCGTTGCGGTCAACGATGATGACTCCGTCGCCCGTCTGAAGGGCCCGCAACGTCCGGTGACGCCGCTACAGCAGCGCATGGAGGTGCTCACCGCCCTGGCAGCCGTGGATTATGTGGTGCCCTTCTGCGAGGACACCCCCGAGCGGTTGATCCGACAGGTGGTGCCGGACGTGCTGGTCAAGGGCGGTGATTATGACGCTGACCGCATTGTCGGCGCCGAGGTGGTGCAGGCCCACGGGGGGCAGGTGGTGGTGCTGGATTTTGTTGACGGGGTCTCTACCACCGGCATTGTCGACCGGATTCGTGGGAGGTCATGAGTTGGTGTATCCCGCCATGAGGGCGTCCCAGCTCTTTTGAGCCGCGGCATTCAGGGCCGGATCTTTCCCTAGCGATCGGCGCAGCCGATCCAGGTTGTGCTGTTGCCAATGGGTTGCCGGGGCTCTCAGCCGGCCGCGGTCCCAGTCGATAATCCACGGGTTATTGCTGCGATCGAGCAGAATGTTGCGCACGTTGAGATCCGCGTGGCAAGCGCCCGCGTCATGGCACCGGCGGATGACGGCGCCAACCCGCTGCCAGGCCTCGTCGGACACCGTCCGGTTGCGCAGGCGGTCATCAAGCGGTTCGGTGTCCGCAATGGCGGCGGTGATGAGGTCTGCGCGATACACCGCCCCCCGTCGCCGTACCCGGGCGGCCACCGGCGCGGGCACCGGCAGCCCCTGTCCATGCAGTCGCGACAGCAGACGATACTCCCGGAACGCCCGGGTTTGCTCGCACCCCGTCCAGCAATAGACATCCCGGGAAAAACGCGCGACGATGCCCCCGCGCCAGTAGTGGCGCAGCACCAGGGGTTGGCGAGGCCAGTTGATGAACCAGGCACTGCGGCGGCCCGCGCTGGTGCCGACGATCAGGCCTTTGGTGGCGAGGGCTTCGGGGTCGAAGAGCCACAGGGGCAGGGGATCCACGACCCCGGGATCGTGAATGGAATGATCCAAGCCATGGTGTTGCACAACCTGGTGGTTCATAACCGGCCGGTACCCTTTGCTGAACCCCCTGAGCGGCTGTGCCTTTTCCGTCTTTCTGCGATTGGCGACTGCTGCCACCTGGTGGCGGTGGTCCGCACTTTGCAGGCGGCCTGGCCCGACACCCGGCTGACCTGGATCATCGGTCGCACCGAAGCGGCACTGCTCGGAGATCTCGAGGGGGTGGAGTGTATCACCTTCGATAAGCGCGCCGGCCGCGGGGCGCTGCGCCGGCAGCTGTCGGGCCGCGCGTTTGATGGTCTGTTGCTGATGCAGGTGGCGCTGCGGGCCGGGTGGGCGTCCACCGCCGTTCGGGCACCCTTGCGGCTCGGCTTCGACCGGGGCCGCAGCAAGGACTTTCATGGCCTGTTCGTGAACCGCCGGGTGGCGCCCCACCCCCGGGCTCACGTGATGGACGGTTTTTTCGGTTTCATCGAGGCGCTGGGTGTCCGGGAGCGTCAGCTGCGTTGGGATATTCCGGTGCCTGCCGAGGCCCGCGAGTACGCCGAGTCACTAGTCCCTGACGATCAACCCACCCTGTTGATCAGTCCCTGCAGCAGCCAGCGGTTCAACAACTTCCGCAACTGGCCCGCGGAGCGCTATGCCATCGTGGCCCGGGAGGCCGTGCGTCGCCATGGCATGCGAGTCATTCTGACCGGCGGGCCCAGCGACGAAGAACGCGCCTACGCCGAAGCCATCAAGGCCGGCGCGGGTGTGCCCGTCATGGACTGCATCGGTCGGACCTCGCTTAAGGAACTCTTCGCCATCCTCCAGCGGGCCACTGTGCTGATTTCGCCGGATTCCGGGCCCGTGCATATGGCTGTGGCCGCCGGCACGCCGGTCATCGGGCTTTACGCCACCTCCAATCCCCATCGCAGTGGTCCCTATCTGGGGCGTGAATGGGTGGTGAATCGCTATCCCGAGGCGGTTCGCGCCGCCTTTGGCTGCGGGGTTGAGGCACTTCCCTGGGGGCGCCGGGTGCGGCAGCCGGACGCCATGGAGCGAATTGAAACCGACGCGGTGCTGGAGCGCCTGGACGCACTGCTGAAGACGCCGGTGGCGGATCGGCTGGCGGTACCGCCAGCCTCGACGGCGGAGCCGCGGCTGCCGTGATCAAACCCCTCTACAGCGCGGCCACGTATCTGGCGACGCCCGCCCTGCTGGGCTACCTGGCCTGGCGCAGCCGGCGGGAACCGGCCTATCGTCAGTACATCGGCGAGCGCTTCGGCCTGCGCGGGCCCAGTGCGCCCCGGGACGCGCTGTGGATTCACGCGGCCTCGGTGGGAGAGGTTCAGGCGATGAGTGCTCTGGTGCGGGCCTGCCAGCAGCGATACCCGGAGCGGCCCATCGTGATCAGCACCATGACGCCCAGCGGCGCGGATCACGTCCGGCGGCTGTTTGGTACCGGGGTCAGTGCCGCTTTGCTGCCCTTCGATCAGCCGCATGCCATGCGCCATTTTGTGCGTCAGCTCTCTCCGCGGTTGGCGGTCATCATGGAAATGGAGTGGTGGCCGAATCTGTTCGGCTGTCTCCGGGCGGACGCCGTGCCCGTGGTGATGGCCAACGCGCGGCTGTCCGAGCGCAGTGCCCGACGCTATCGGCGTCTGCCCGGCCTGATGCGGGAGATGCTGGGCACGCCCCGGGTGATTTCGGCGCAGACCCGCGCCGATGCCGATCGGTTGATTCGTCTGGGAGCCCCCGGGGACCGGGTGGTGGTGGATGGCAACCTCAAGTTCGATGCCTCTGGCTCAATGGATCGGGAATCCGCCCGGGGCCTGCGCCATGACATCGGATCGGCGCGACCGGTGTGGATTGCCGCCAGCACCCGGGGCAACGAGGAGCCGGCGGTACTGGATGCCTTTCGCATGATCCAGAAGGACCATCCGGACCTGTTGCTGCTTCTGGCCCCCCGGCACGCGGACCGCTTCGATGAAGTCGAGCATCTGTGCCAGGCGCGGGGGTTGCGTCTGGCCCGTCGCAGTCGGGATTCAGCCGGTATGGCCGATGCGGAAGTGCTACTGGCGGACACCCTGGGGGAGCTGCCCTGGCTCTATGGGGCGGCTGATGTGGCCTTCGTCGGCGGCAGTCTGGTGCCCCTGGGCGGTCAGAACATGCTGGAGCCGGCGGCCTGGGGGCTGCCGGTGGTGTTGGGGCCGCATACCTTCAACTTCACTGAGGTGGTGAAGCAGCTTACGGCGGCAGGAGCGGCTGAGTCGGTCAGTAACGCGGCGGAGCTGGCCCGGACGGTGAGTCGGCTGTTGAGCGACCCGCAAGAGCGGGCCAATGGCGGTGGGCGGGCTCAATCGCTGGTGGCCCGCCACGCGGGTGCGGGCGAGCGTTTGCTAAGTCGTCTCGGCCCGCTGCTCCGGGGGGATCGGTAACCCCCTGAGCCCCGTCATGAAGCCCTTCCGTCAGTGTCCCCGACGGCCATTTCGTGGTTCAATAGTGGGATTATCGGGCTGGCGGATGAGTTGAGGGGAGCCGCGCATGAGCATGGCCGATCAGGACGGTTACATCTGGATGGATGGCGAGATGGTGCCCTGGCGCGATGCTCAGGTGCACGTGCTCACCCACACCCTGCATTACGGCATGGGGGTCTTCGAGGGTATCCGGGCCTACAACACCGAGCGGGGGCCGGCGATCTTTCGACTGCCGGAGCATGTCCGTCGGCTGTTCGATTCCGCCAAGATCCTCGGCATGACCCTGCCATGGAGCCAGGACGAGGTGATCGAGGCCTGCCGGGCCGCGGTCCGCGAGAACGGCCTCGCCAGTGGTTACATCCGTCCCATGGCGTTCTATGGCGCCGAAAGCATGGGTCTGCGGGCGGACAACCTCCAGACGCATCTGATCGTGGCCGCCTGGAGCTGGGGTTCCTACATGGGTGAGGAGAACATGGAGCGGGGCATTCGAGTGCGCACCTCGTCCTTCACCCGTCATCACGTGAACATCGCCATGTGCCGGGCCAAGGCCAACGGCCAGTACATCAACTCCATGATGGCGCTGCAGGAGGCGGTGGCCTGCGGCTACGACGAGGCGCTGCTGCTGGATCCGGAAGGATTCGTGGCGGAGGGCTCCGGCGAGAACTTCTTTCTGATTCGGGATGGCGTGATTCACACCCCCGAACTCCACAGCGCGCTGGCCGGCGTGACCCGGGACGCCATCATGACCCTGGCCCGGGAGGCCGGATATGAAGTGCGGGAGCGGCGCATTACCCGCGACGAGGTGTACGTTTGTGACGAGGCCTTTTTCACCGGCACCGCCGCCGAGGTGACCCCAATCCGTGAGCTGGACGGTCGGGTGATCGGTGAGGGCCGGCGCGGCCCCATTACCACTGATATCCAGAGTCAGTTCTTTGCCCTGGTGGAGGGCCGTACCAATGCGCATCATGAGTGGCTCACCACGGTCAGCTAACCGCAGCGAACCCGCTCAGGCAAGGAGGTAAGCGTGCCGGATCCACAGACCCACGATCGCCCTGATCTGATTAAGCCAAACAGTGAGAATCGCTACGAGGTGACCGCCGAGGACCTGCCGTTGTCCTGCCCCATGCCGGGCATGTACCTGTGGAACAGTCACCCCAAGGTCTATATCCCGGTGCACAAAACCGGTGAGGGCAAGTGCCCCTACTGTGGCGCTGAGTACTTCATCCGCGATTTCGATCCCGACGACCCGGCCATTGCCGAGCACCATCGTCGGGACTGAACCCATGCCGCCGCTGCGGGGACGTGCCCGGCTGATCAACGGCCTGCTGGCCCTGCTGTCTCTCCTCCCCCTGCGGGTGCTCCATGCGCTGGGCGGTGGCGCCGCCCGACTGGCAGAACTGCTGAAAATCCGGGAGCGGCACACGGCGCGGGTGAATGCCGATCTGTGTTTTCCGGAGTGGCCGGTTGAGGACCGCCGATGGCTGGCCCGGCAGGCCATGAAGGAGAACTTTCGCGGGCTGTTCGAGTTGGCGGCCTTCTGGCATTGGCCCCTCGAGCGGGTGCTGGGGTTGGTCCAGTCGGTGGAGGGCGAGGACGTCATTGACCAGGTCGCCGCCGAAGGCCGGGGCATTCTGGTGATCGCCCCGCATCACGGTGCCTGGGAAATTCTGCAGATGTGGCTGGCCCGCCGGGTATCGCTGCACGCCCTTTACCGGCCCCCACGCATGAGCGAACTGGAACCGCTGCTCAATCGCGGCCGCTCCCGCAGCAGCGCCACCTTCTGGCCCGCCCGTCCCTCGGGCATTCGGGCCCTGTTCAAGGCGCTTCAGGCGGGGGAGGCCGTGGGCATCCTGCCGGATCAGTCACCTCCGGGCGAAGGGGTTTACGCACCATTTTTTGGCCAGCCGGCCAAGACCATGACGCTGTTTGCGAAGATGGCGGCCCGCACCGGCGCGCCGGTGGTAATTGGCTGGGCTGAGCGGCTGCCCCGGGGGCAGGGCTACCGACTCCACTGGCGGCGGGTCACCGAGGCGGTGGACCATTCCGATCCCACCGAGGCCGCCGCGGCCATGAACCGCGAGATCGAGCGGGTGGTCCGGGAGCGACCCGAGCAGTATCAGTGGACCTATCGGCGTTTTGCCCGGCAGGCAGAGGGTGAGCCCAACCCCTACAAGATCAGCCGCGCTCCAGTAGAGCGTTAACGGCCCGCAGATCGTCCTCGTCCAGGGCGCCAGCGGCTTCCTGCAGCCTCAGTGTATTGAGCAGAAATGCGTGGCGGGCCTGCTGGTAGTCGCGCTCGGCGTTGAACACCTCGCGCTGGGCATTGAGCACGTCCACGATGGTACGACTGCCGACGTCAAATCCCGCTTCGGTGGCCTCCAGCGCTGCCTGGGTGGAGACCCGGGCCTGATCGAGGGCCTGCACCCGCTGCAGCGCGGTCAGTGTGCCCCGATAGGCATCCGCGGCATTGCGGCCCACCGTGCGCCGGACTTCCTCCAGGGTTTCCCGGGCTTCGGTATAACGGAACTGGGCCTCGCGAACCCGGGAAGAAACGCCGCCACCCTGGTAGAGGGGAAAGCTTAGCTGGATGCGGGCACTGAATTCATCGGAGCTGGGATCACGGCCGCGGAATCCATAGCGGTTGACCCCATCATAGCCCGCCACCAGGTCCACCTGGGGGAAGCGCTCGCCGCGTTCCACTTCAATGCCTTCCATGGCGGCTTCAGCGGCCAGTTGGGTCGCCACCAGCTGCCAATTGTCGGCTTCCGCCTGTTCGCGCCAGGCCTCCGGCTCGCCCGGTGACGGGCGCTCGAGTTCGACGCCCTCCCGCACCGGCAGCAGCAGCGCCGGTGCCTGGCCGGTCAGCTCACGCAGCTGCTCGCGTTCGGTTTCCAGATCATCCTGGGCCTGCAGCAACTCGGCCTGGCCGAGGTCGGCCTGGGCGCGGGCCTCTTCAACGTCGGTGCGGGCAATGACCCCCACCTCGAAACGCTGCTCGGCCTGCTCCAGTTGTCGCTGGATGGCTTCGAGGTTCGCTTCGGCCGCATCCAGGGCTTTACGGGCATCGAGGACACTGAAATAGCGCTCCGCCACCCGCAGAATGAGGCCCTGCTGGGCCGACGCGAAGTCAGCCTGGGCCTGTTCCACCAGCACGGTGGCCTGATCCACGCTTCGGGCCCGGGAGTACCGGTAAAGGGTCTGGCTGAGTTCGACCCCGTAGCTCAGCTGCCGGTACTGCTCGCTCCCTGTTGGCGGCTCGGAAAAGTCGCTGTCGGTGTCGATGCCGCTGAACGCCGAGCTGATGATGACGCTGGGTCGAAGCGCGGCCCGGGCCTGGGGCAGGGCTTCTTCCCGGGCCTGGCGATCGGCAATGGCCTGCTGAAACTGCGGGTCGCGCTCGCGGGCCTGCTCGTAGATGTCCAGCAGGGAGTCCGCGAGAACCGGGCCCCCGGGGAGCAGGATCAGGCCGAGGGCCAGCGGCAGCCAGCGAATGGGCGACAGTCGGCGCACAGCGAGCATGAAGAGAATCCTGTAAGCGGCTTAGAGGTCGAATGGCTGAGTGAAGGGCGCTCCAACCAGCGCCGGCGCACTGGTATCAAACAGGCTCTCCGTCGCCCATTGGTCCTCGCCGACGCGAGTAATTAGAAGCGCTTCCATGATGGGGGGTTTGCCCACGATCATGAACAGCCGGCCCCCCTGGGTCAGTCTTTTCTGAAAGCCGTCATGGTGTTCTGGCAGGGACCCCGTCACGGCGATCACCTCGTACTGCCGTCCGTCGTCCCAGCCACGGCAGGCGTCCTCGGTTTCCAGGTGGACATTGTGCACGCCGTTATGTTCCAGATTCTGTCGGGCCATGTCGGTGAAGTCCGGGCGGATGTCGACGCTGGTGACGTGACCGCACAACTGCGCCAGACAGGTGCTCAGATAACCGGAACCGGTGCCGATCTCAAGGGCCCGCTCGTGGGGTTGTGGGTCGAGTGCCTGGAGCAGGCGACCCTCAACTTTGGGTTCGAGCATGACCTCGCCATGGCCCAGCGGCACCTGCATGTCGGCGTAGGCGAGATTGGTGTATGCCTCGGGGGTGAAATGCTCCCGCGGGATCCTCTCAAGCAGATCAAGAATGCGCTCGTTAAGGACCTCCCAGGTCCTGAGCTGCTGCTCGACCATGTTCTCCCGGGCGGCGGCCAGATCAACCTCGGTCATGCGGGCTCTCGTGGTGTTTTTCGGATGGAATCCAAGAGTAAGGGCTTTGCCGGTCAGCCACAAGGCAGTGTCAGCGCCCCTCCCCCCCCATATGAGGGATGGCGTCGTGGGCCCCGCATGCCGATACTGAAAGTACGCCAGACGTCGGGCCTTGGAATGGCAGCAGGGAGGCTGACGATTTCCAGGCCCGGCGGCTGGCGCCATTTCCCCTGGCCGATTCGGTCATCCGGTTGCCAATCGTCAGCCACGCTGGTATAAAACGCGATCTTCCTGAGGTGACTCGCCTCGCTGGACCAGACACAGCAATTGGAGACCCTGATGGCCAAGGTCTGTCAGGTCACCGGCAAGCGGCCGATGACCGGAAACAACGTATCGCACGCCCACAACAAAACGCGGCGGCGTTTTCTGCCGAACATCCGCTATCATCGCTTCTGGCTGGATAGCGAGAGCCGGTGGGTGCGCCTGCGGGTTTCCAGCAAGGGCATGCGGATTATCGACAAGGTCGGCATCGACAAGGTCATCAGTGACCTGCGCAGCCGCGGCGAAAAGGTCTGAGGTCAATCATGCGCGACAAGATCAAACTCGTATCCAGTGCCGGCACCGGGCATTTCTACACCACCGACAAAAACCGTCGGAATACGCCCCACAAACTGGAATTCCGCAAGTACGATCCCGTGGTCCGCAAGCACGTGATCTACAAGGAAGCGAAGATCAAGTAACGGGCTCGCGGAGCGAGCATCGTGAGAAGCCCGCCTCGCGCGGGCTTTTTTTTGAGCCATCGACGGACGCCGCCTGATGCCTGAGTTGCCCGAGGTGGAAACCACCCGACGCGGATTGCGACCCCACAGTGAGGGTCGGCAGCTGGTGCGTCTGGTTGTCCGGGAACGGCGGCTGCGCTGGCCGGTGGCCGCCGATGCCGAGGCGCAGGTCGCCGGGCGGCTGATTCGTGAGGTGGGCCGGCGCGGCAAATACCTGCTTTTCAGGCTGGATGCCGACATCACCATGATGTTGCATCTTGGCATGTCGGGCCACGTGCGGGTTGTGCCCCAGAGCCATTCCCTTCGCCCCCACGATCATCTGGATTTCTGCCTGGATAGCGGCGAGGCGCTGCGCTTTAACGACCCACGGCGATTTGGCAGCCTTCATGTGACCGCTGACCCGCCGGAGGCGCATCCGCTACTGGCGCGGTTAGGGCCGGAGCCGCTGGCGGCCGCCTTCCATGGCGACTATCTCTATCAAGCGGCCCGCGGTCGGCGGGTGGCGGTGAAGAGCTTCATTATGAACAGCCAGGTGGTCGTGGGGGTTGGCAATATCTACGCCACCGAATCCCTGCACCGGGCCGGCATTCATCCAGCCAGGCCTGCCGGGCGTATCGCGCGTCATCGGTTTGAGCACCTGGCCGCAGCCATTCGCGCCGTGCTGACCGAAGCGATTCGGGCCGGCGGCACCACCCTGCGGGATTTCAGCGGCACCGATGGCGTGCCCGGCTATTTTCAGCAGACCCTGGATGCCTATGGCCGCGGTGGCGAGCCCTGCCGGCAGTGTGGCCGGCGGCTCAGGGAGAGCCGGCTTGGCCAGCGGGCCACCGTGTACTGCCCCGCCTGTCAGCGCTGAGCCTCGTCAGCCGAGCTCCGCCAGCACCCGATCGGCAAATTCCCGGGTGCCCGCGTGGCCACCGAGATCCCGGGTGAGGACCCGTCCTTCGGCGGTTACCGCTTCCAGCGCGCCCATCAGGTCGTCGGCCGCCTGCTTCTCACCCAGGTCTTCCAGCATCATCACCACGGTCCAGATCATGGCGATGGGGTTGGCGATGTCCTGGCCAGCGATGTCCGGTGCCGACCCGTGAACGGGCTCGAACATCGAGGGGAGATCAGGGTCGGGGCTGATGTTGGCCGATGGGGCCACGCCGATGCCGCCGGCGGTGGCTGGCCCCAGGTCGGAGAGGATATCGCCGAACAGGTTGGTGCCCACCACGACGTCGAACCAGTCCGGGTGGGTGACGAAATTAGCTGCCAGGATATCCACGTGATAGCCGTCCACGCGGATGTCGGGCCACTGGGCGGCCATGGCCTCCACCTGCTCATCCCAGAACGGCATGGTGTGCTTGATGCCATTGGACTTGGTGGCGTAGGCGAGCTGCCGCCGGGGCCGGTCGTTGGCCAGCCGAAAGGCATAATCCAGGATGCGCTCACTGCCCTTGCGGGTGATGACGGTGGCCTGCACGGCCATGGCTTCGGGCAGCCCGTCATACAGGCGGCCGCCGATTTCGGAGTATTCGCCTTCGTTGTTCTCCCGCACCACCAGGTAATTGATGTCTTCCGGGCCGCGGTCCCGAAGGGCGGAGGTCAGACCCCGCAGGAGCCGCACCGGCCGCAGGTTCACGTACTGCTGGAACTCCCGCCGGATGGGGAGCAGCAAACCCCAAAGCGAGACGTGATCTGGCACGCCGGGATACCCCACCGCACCCAGCAGAATGGCGTCATGGGGCCTCAGCGCCTCGATACCATCCGCCGGCATCATCGCGCCGTGCTCGGCGTAGTATTCGCAGGAATAGGGAAATTCGTTGAACTCGAAATCAAGGCCGGGCCGGCGGCCCAGTGCCTTGAGGCACTGGACCCCCACCGGGGTGACTTCCCGTCCGATACCGTCGCCGGGGATCAGGGCGATGCGATGTGTCATGGCAAACCTTTCAGATGACCCGCAAAAAACTGTCGCAATGCTAGCGGATAAGGGGGCCGGGGCACAGGCTTGAAGCCCAGGTTTCAGGCGCCCAGCAATCGCCCGGCGCGCAGGCGGAGCAGTCGGTCACCGCCGGGGATGGCCGCCGGCTCATGACCCAGCAACAGAGCGGTCCGTCCCTTCAGCCAGCGCTGCAGGGACCGGCTAACGTGTGACGCGGTGGTCTCGTCCAGGCCGCTGAACGGCTCATCCAGGATCACCAGCGGAGCGTCCCGCAGCATCACTCGGCCCAGTGCCAGACGCCGCGCCTGACCGCCAGAGAGTTCCAGTCCGGACTCGCCAATGGGGGTGTCCAGGCCGGCCGGGCAGCTTGCCACGAAGTGATCCAGGGCAAGATCCTGCAGCAGCGCCCACAGGCGTCCATCGCTGACCGTGGAGTCCGCCAGCCGCAGATTGCCGGCGATGGTGCCGCTGAAGAGGTCCGTGTGCTGGGTGAGATAACCCAGCCGAGCCAGGTGACTTTCGGCGTCGATGGTCTCCAGGGGCTGGTCATTGACCTGCACCTGGCCACGGTCGGGCGGCAACCACCCCGCCACGAGCCCAGCCAGACTGGATTTCCCGCATCCGGAGACGCCGATGATGCCGATGTGCTCCCCCGCTGCGATGGAGAGGTGGAGGTTGTCCAGCACCCGGGCGCCGGCGCCGCGTCGCAGGGTCACGCCATTCAGGGTCACGGCGGGCGCCTGGCTCGGCGGCTGGCGGGCCGGCTGATCGCCAGTGGCCGACGCCGCGGGAGCCGCTGACTGCTCGGCATCGAGACGCTCGGCGGAGGCCCGTGCCCGGGCGAGGTGCAGTCCCGCCCCGGGCAGCACACCCAGCGGTTCCAGCAGGGCAAGGACGGCCAGCGGCATCATGACCGCGATGGCGCCACTGACATGACCGCCATGGAAGAGCATCAGTGCGGCGATCAGGACGCCCACCACCACCAGATGCAGGGCGCCATTCATCACGGCCTCGCCGGTGGCGATTTCCGTGGCGAGACGGCTTTCGTGCTCCCGCTCGTCGCTATCAAAGCGCTCCAGTCGCTGCCGGTGATGATCCACGCTGCCAAAAGCCTTCAGTTCGGCCATGCCGCGCAGATGGTCCACCAGGTTGGCCCGCACATCGGCATTGGCGCTGGCCAGCTGCCGGGTCAGCGCCCGGCCCTGGTGCCAGGCCCGGGTGATGATGACGCCGCCGATGGCCACCAGTGCCGCCACGGCAAAGAGCGCCACCAGGGGTGACCCCAGGGTCAGCAGGCCGCCGGCGATGGCCACCGCCAGGAAGGCCACCGCCGGTGGCGCCAGCCCGCGAAGATAAAGTCCATCCAGCCGATCGATGTCGGTGGTCAGGCGGTTGAGCAGTTCACCGCTTCGCAGTCTGCCCAGCGCCGTCGGGGTCAGGGCGGCGAGGCGGGCGAAGGTCCGGCCACGCAAATCCCGCAGCAGCCGCAGGACCACGTCGTGGTTGAACACCCGCTCGAAATACCGGGCCACCGTGCGGGTGACCGCGAAGGCACGAATGCCGCCGCCGGGAACGTAGATATCCAGGGTTGCCGCGACGCCGGCGGCCAGCAGCATGCCGGTGATGGCCGTGGCGGTGATGAACCAGCCGGACAGGGCAAGCAGCCCGATGCCGGCCGCGGCGGTGAGCAGCATCAGTGCGGCGCCAAGCAGCAGCCGGCCGCGATAGGCCCGCAGCATCGCCAGGTAGGGCCGGAGCTCATTCATCGCTCACCGCCTCCAGGACCCCGTCAGCAATTTGGTAGCGGCGCTGGCAATAAACCCTCAGCGCCTTGTCATGGCTCGCGATCACAATGATCCGGCCTTCGGCGGCCAGCGCCTCCAGGCCCTGAATGACGTAGCGTTCGGTGTCCGCATCCAGTGCCGTTGTGGGCTCATCCAGGATGATCAACCGGGCCGGCGAGACAAACGCCCGGGCCAGCGCGACCCGCTGGGCCTGGCCACCGGAGAGGCCCACGCCGCGCTCGCCCACCATGGTTTCCAGTCCGTCCGCCAGCCGATGGGAGAACTCGGTCACCCCGGCGCGCTCGGCGGCCGCCTCGAGATCGGCGCTGCCGACGGCGGGATCACCAAGGCGAATGTTGTTGCGCAGGCTGGCGCTGGCGATGAACGGGGGCGCACCCAGCCAGCCCAGGCGGTCATCGGGTAAATCCCGAGTCACATGACCCTCGGCGGGGCGCAGCAATCCGGCCAGGGCCATGAGCAGTGTGGTCTTGCCGCCGCCGGAGGCGCCCTCGATGAGCACGCGCTCGCCGGCGCGGGCCTCGAAGTGGGGCACGGTCAGTACCGTTCCCCGGCCCGGCCGCTGGAGTAACAGGTCATGGGCGACCAGCCGATGGACATCGCTGACCGGAGGCGTCGCGGATTCCGGCGCGGATCCCGGCGTCGATTCGGGTTCCAGGGCTTCGAACCGGGCCAGCAGGTCGGCGGCCCCCATGGCCGTGGCCCGATCGTGGTAATGCTGGGCCAGAGTGCGCAGCGGCTGGAAGAACTCCGGCGCCAGCAGCAGCACGAACAGTCCGCTGAAAAGCGTTAACTGGGGGGCGGGCCCCCAGTCGATGTAGCCCAGCAGGCCGAAGCCGATGTAGATGGCCAGGACTGCAATGGCCACCGACGCAAAGAACTCCAGCACCGCCGAGGACAGGAATGCCACCCGCAGCACCCGCATGCTGCGGCTGCGGTATTCGTCGGATCCGTCCAGAATGCCCTGGGTCGCCTCATCGGTTCGGCCGAACAATCGCAGAGTGGTCAGGCCGCGCACCCGGTCCAGAAACTGCCCGGAGAGCCGGCCCACCGCCTCGAACTGATCCCGGTTGAGTCGCTCGGCGCCCATGCCCACCAGCGCCATGAACAGGGGAATCAGCGGTGCCGCAAGCACCAGGAAGGTGCCGGCGATCCAGTCCTGGGTGAATGCAGTGATGACAATGGCCAGCGGAATCAGCACCGCCACCGCCATCTGAGGCCGGTAACGGGCGTAGTAGCCATCCAGTGCGCTCACTTGGTCCGTGAGCTGGCTGGCGGTTTCGCCGGTGTCCTGAGCGGCCAGACCCACCGGGCCAAGCGCCTCGGCATGACGGATGAGCCGTGTGCGAACCCGCTGCCGGACCCGACTGGATGCCTCGATGGCCGTTCGCGCCCTCAGGGCTTGTGCGAGGGGGCGGCCGATCACCACCACCACCAATAAGGCGACCGGGAGCAGCAGCGAGGTGGGGGTGACGTCTTCCATCACCACGGAATGCACAAGCCAGGCAACCAGCCCGGCCTGTGTAATGATCAGAAGACCTTCAATGACTCCATACAGAGCGGCAAGGCGCAGCCTGCCGGCAACGGCCCGGCTTTCCCGGGCGAGCCATGCCGCAGGTGTCATCTCGTTAGTGATATCCCTCGCCGACTTTCACCTTGCCGCGGAAGACCCAGTAGGTCCAGGCGGTGTAAGCAAGCACGAAGGGGATCACGAAGAGCACCCCGATGAGCAGGAACATCTGGGACTCGCGGGCGGATGCCGCGTCGTAGAGGGTGTACTCCGGCGGCACCACATAGGGCCACTTACTGGCCAGCAGGCCCAGGTAAGTGAACAGGAAAAGCCCAAGCGTCGCCACAAACGGAATGCCCTCGTCACGGCGCCTCACCGCGCGGTAGATCAGGGCCGCGCAGCCCAGCGCGCCCGCCGGCAGCAGCCAGATGAAGGCGATGTTGCCAAACCACCGATCCCGCACGAAGGAGTCAACCATCGGCGTCCAGAAGCTGATCACCAGGAACACGCCGAGCACGCCGGCCAGCAGCATTGGCGTAATCCGATAGGCCCATTCCTGGGTCTCGCCCTCGGTCTTCATGATGGTCCAGGTGCTGCCCAGCAACGCATAACCAAGCACCAGGCCAAGGCCGGTGAACAGCGTGAACGGTGTCAGCCAGTCAAAGGCGCCGCCGGTGAAGACGAAGTTCTCGGTCTCGAAGCCCTGAATATAGGCGCCCACTACAATGCCCTGAGCCAGCGCGGCGACGGTGGAGCCAATGGCGAACGAAGCACTCCAGTACCCCTTGTTCTCGGGGCCGGCCTTGAACCGGAATTCGAAGGCCACGCCCCGAAAGATGAGCCCCGCCAGGAGCACGAACACCCCCAGGTAGAGCGCCGGCAACAGCACCGAGTAGACCAGCGGGAATGCGCCGAGCAGCCCGGCGCCCCCCAGTACCAGCCAGGTCTCGTTGCCGTCCCACACCGGCGCCACGGAATTCATCATGACGTCCCGGGAGTCTTCATTGGGCGCAAAGGGGTAGAGAATCCCTATCCCCAGGTCGAAGCCGTCCATGAGCACGTACATCATCACGCCGAAGGCGATAATGACCGCCCAGATCATGACAAAGTCAATCATGTCCAGTCTCCCTTGACCGGCGCTGCCGGGCTGGTTTCACCAATCGGTCCACCGCCGGACAGCGGCCGCTTGGGATGAGCGGTTTCATCCTGCTCACCCGGCTCTTCGTCGGTAATGCCCTTCTGCATCAGCCGCCAGATGTAATACCCCCCGGCGGTATACACCACGGCGTAGACGGCGACGTAGCCGATCAGGCTCGCCAGGGCCATCCAGCCGGTGAGTGCCGGTGTAACACCTTCGGAGAAGCTGACCATGCCCTGAATCAGCCACGGGGCCCGACCCACCTCGGTGGTGAACCAGCCGGCCAGCACCGCGACAAAGGGCGACGCGATCATGTAGGGCATGAACCGATGGAACCGGCCCGGCTCATACAGCCGGCCCTTGACCCGTAGATACAGGCCCCAGAGTCCGACGGCAATCATCAACAGACCGATGCCGACCATCAGGCGGAAGGACCAGAACACGGTGCCGACCGGTGGCTGCTCTTCCACCGGCACCTCGGCAATACCGGGCACCACGCCATCCGCTGAATGGGTCAGGATCCAGCTGGCCAGGTTGGGAATACCCACCTCGAAGCGGTTTTCCTGCGCGGCCTGGTCAGGCAGAGCGAACAGCAGCAGCGGCACATTGCCCTGGCGTTCCCAGTTGCCTTCCATGGCCGCCACCTTGGTGGGCTGATACTCCAGCGTGTTGAGGCCGTGGAAGTCACCAATGACGGCCTGAGCCGGCGCCAGCACCAAGATCATCCACATGCACATGGACAGCGCCTTGCGGTTGACCTCGACCATGTGGCCCTTGAGCAGGTACCAGGCACTGACACCGGCCACCACGAAGGAGCCGGTCAGGAAGCTGGCCACCGCCATGTGAGCGAAGCGATACGGGAACGACGGGTTGAAGATCGCCTCCATCCAGCTGCGGACGTGCAGGACACCGTCCTGGAACTCAACCCCCGCCGGCGTGTGCATCCAGCTGTTGGCCACCAGGATCCAGAACGAGGAGATGAACGTACCCAGCGCCACCATGATGGCCGCAAACAGATGGGTTCCCCGCGGCACCTTGTCTCGACCGAACAGCAGCACGCCGAGGAAGACCGCCTCGAGGAAGAAGGCGGTCACCACCTCGTAGCTCAGAATGGGCCCGAGGAAGTTGGCCGACATCTGCGAGAAGTTGCTCCAGTTCGTGCCGAACTGGAACGACATCACGATGCCGGATACCACACCCATGCCGAAGGTCACGGCGAAGACCTTGATCCAGAAGCGGGACAGTTTGGCCCACGCCGGATTGCCGGTCTTGAAGTGCAGTCCTTCGAGGACCGCGATATAGGACGCAAGCCCGATGGTGAACACCGGGAAGATCGCGTGGAATGACACCACGAATGCGAACTGTATCCGCGAAAGGAGAATCGGATCGAGTTCCATGCTGACAGCCTCTCACATCGCTGACGTTTGCGGGGTGGCAGGGCCACCCGTTGCGCCTCCTTCGGGGAGGCTGTTCCGGCGTGCGGGTTGCGGGTCCCGCAGCGACCCGTCAGGCGCTTCGGCAAGGGCCGCCGGCATCGGCCAGGCCTCGCAAAGCGCCCTTGTCGATAATGCGAATGAGACCGCGCTCCAGTTGAACAAAGCCGCGGCGCTCAAATTCTTTCAGGAGGCGGCTGATGACCTCGCGGGCGGTGCCGAGCTCAACCGCCAGATCCTGATGGGTGACCGCCAGGCAATTATCGCACTGGCGCTGCAAGAGCCGCTCCGCCAGTCGGTGGTCCATTCGCTGGAAGGCCACTTCTTCAATGGTCAGCATCAGCGACTGAAGGCGCTGACCGTAACTTTCGAGCACGCCCTGACGGAACGCGGGCTCTTCGTTCATCAGTTTTTCGGTCAGACCGGTTGGCAGAACCAAAACCTGCGTCTCCTCCTCGGCGATGGCCTCGGACTGATGGCTCCCTGCGGTGAGCAGGCAAGCCAGCGACAGCGGGCACATCTCGCCATCTTGGATCCGATAGAGAACGATTTCGTTCCCCGAGGCGCCCATCATCTGAACGCGAACACCGCCTTTGATCACCAGAGGCAGTCCGTTGCACCGGTCACCGGGCCCGAACACGCGAGTCCCCGATGGCAGCGATATGGCCTGAGCTCCCTGGCAAACCGCCGCTCGTCCCGCCTCACTCAGCCCGATCATGGCCGGATGATGGGGAATGGCATCTTGATCCAGATCAAGTTTGCCCATAACCAACGGCTCTCCGTGACATCGTCACTGACGGGGCGGCAGGGGAGGGTGCCTGCTAATTACCGTCTTCCGGGTAGGAATTGTCGCACATGAGTGAACAAATCTGGAAGGTTTTCAGTCTGTCAGTCCCGGATAAGACACCAGTTTTTGCCCCACAGGAGTTCAACCATGAAGCGTTCCACTCGCCTCGCCGCCGCCTTGACCTCGTTGTTGCTGATGGTTGGTTTTGCCAGTCCGGCAATGAGCCAGAACGACCCGGACATGCTGACGATCCTGACCAGTGGCCACGATGAAACCCAGGCCATGGCGCTCATCCTGACCATGCAGGCCATGGACAATCAGGTGGATGCCCAGATTTTGCTGTGCGATGAGGCCGGGGATCTGGCCGTGGGCGAGCTGGCCGGGGATTCACCGGTTTTCGAGGGGCCCGACGCCAGCCCGGCGCAGATGGTCCAGCGCCTGATTGGCAATGGCGTCACCGTGGAGGTCTGTGCCATTTACCTTCCCAATCGGGAGTACACCGACGCTGACCTGATTGATGGGGTCGGCATTGCACAGCCGCCGGCCATTGGCGCGCTGGTGGCGGACCCGGGTGTGCGCCTGTTCACCTTCTGAGACCAGCGGAGCGACAACCTCAGTAGTCGCAGTCCATGGCCTTGGCCCGCTCCCGGGTGGCCTGGGGGTCGCGGCGATTTCGTTTGACCTCCGGGCTTGCCTCGGGCCATCCCTGCAGATGATCCATGGCCAGCTGGGTCAGCATATCCAGATGATCGCCGCGGTCGTTCAGCGCCCGGATGTAGCGCAGTTCGCCGCCGCCGTGCTCCTCGAAGATCTCGGCGTTCTCGCCCTCGATCTCTTCGAGTGTTTCCAGACAGTCGGCAGAGAACCCGGGGCAGATCACGTCCAGCTTTTTCATGCCGGATTTGGCCAGCGCCTCCACGGTTTCATCGGTGTAGGGCTGGAGCCACACCTCGCGGCCAAACAGTGACTGAAAGGTGACCTGCCACTCGTCGTCGGCTATCTCCAGGCGCTCGGCCACCAGTCGCGCCGTTTTCTGGCACTGACAGTGGTAGAAGTCGCCGTTCAGCAGGTAACGCCGCGGCATGCCATGGAAAGAAAACAGCATCTTTTCGGCCTTGCCGTGCTCCGCCCAGTGCTCGCGAATGGTGTTCGCCAGCGCCTCGATATAGTCGGGGTCGTCATGGTACTGCCCGATCAGTCGCAGCTCGGGTATTACGCGCCACTTCTTGAGCTCGTCAAAGACCGCATCGTAGGTGGAGCCCACCGTGGTTGCCGAATAATGCGGATAAAGCGGCAGCACGAGAATTCGCTCTGCACCTTCCTCCCGCAGCTTGCGCAGGCCGTCGCGAATCGAGGGGTTGCCATACCGCATGGCGAGCTCGACGCTGACCGGACCGTGCAGTCGGTCCTGCAGACGCTGCCTGATGCCCTCGGTCTGCTTCTTGCCGATGGTAAGCAGCGGTGAGCCCCCTTCTTCCCAGACTTCGCGGTAAGCCGCCGCCGACTTTTTGGGTCGGGTTCGCAGGATGACCCCGTGGAGCAGGAGCCACCACAGCGGCCGGTTGATCTCGACCACCCGGGGGTCACCCAGAAACTCCGCCAAATACCGGCGCAGCGCCGGCGTCGTGGGAGCATCCGGTGTGCCCAGATTCGTGACCAGGACGCCCAGTCGGGGTACGTCGTCGTGACGGGCGTTGGGTTTGGAACTGAACATCGGCATGGGGCGCAATCCTGCTTTAGGTCGAACGGAGAGGTCGAGTCGACTTGGGCCGCACTCAACCAGCACGCCCTATGGTAAGGCGAGCCGGCAATTTAATGAAATGCACGGCACCCGGCAGATCGATAGATGAGGACTATCGCGCGGGGAGACTCCGGGTCAGCTGATCCACCAGCACCGCCGACTGCTCCTGCCGCTGGCGGGACAGGGCGTCGCCGGCGATTCCTCCGCCAATGGCGCCGCCCACACCGCCGGCGACGGCGCCCGTGCTGTCGCCACCGACCTCCGATCCGATGATGGCGCCGCCAACGGCCCCCAGGAGCTGGCCGGATCGGCGGGTCATGTCGGCACCGGTGCGCGCGCTGCCCGAGGCGGACCAGACGATGGTGCCGTCCTCCACGTCAATCATCTGCGCCGTCATGCTCATGTTATCGCCGAACTCGGGGACGTTAACCAGCACCACGGTATCGACGTTGAGAATGCGGCCGGCCCGGGCTGCGCCCTCGGCGGTGGTGATCTGCGAGCGCGAGAAATCCTGTTCTTCGATCACGGTGTTGATTCGGCTGCGCTCGACGGGGCTGTAACCCAGGCCGAGAAGCGCCTGGTTGAACATGGCCGCCACCTGATCACGGTTTGCCTGGCCACCAATGCCGTCGACCGAGACCACCGCCGTACGCTCGATGCCGGCAAAGTCATAGCTGCGATTGTATTCCCCGGTGCCAGATACCGAGGCACAGCCCATCGCCAGCACGATGGCCATCAGCAGACCGGTCAGCAGTTTGAGATTGACGGTTGGTCGCATGATTCTTTTCCTCTAGGTACTGCCCCGATAATGAGGCCGATGTGCCCGATGGCGCAAGGTCGCAGGATCACTGATCAACCGGTTTTCGAGACCTGACCAGTGGCCCGGCTATCTGTCGAGTCGTTCACGCCAGCCCGACCCTTAAGATACTAATTTAGTACCCGAATTTCGTTGCAGTGGACCCGTGGCCTGACTAGCTTCCAAGCGGTCTTGCAATCAATTTCGGAGCCCGTGAATGGATCGGCAGGATGCCGTTTCGGCAGCAGAGCTGACCCGCCAGGTCAGGCAGGCGCTGGAGCCGGCACTCCCCTGTGGTCCGTCATTGATTCCGCTGGATATTCTCACCGCCATCAGTCTGGCCCGGGACGCCGGTGAGCCACTGAGTGTCAAACAATTGCTGGTGACACTGCCCTATTCGGTCACCGGCATTCGCTACAACCTCTCCCGACTGGTCGCCCAGGGATGGGTCCTGAAAGTCCCCGTGGAGAATGACCGGCGGCGGATCAAGCTATTGCCGGACAAGCGGGCCGATCAGGCTCTGGCCCGCGTTCGAAGCAACTTGATCGGCGCTGCAGGAGAAGCCATCAAGCACTGACCGGTACTTGTTGCTGAGCGTGCATGAGTCGGCGCTGTAGCGCCGGCCAGTCAATGCCCGTGCCGATGAAAACCAGTGCCTGATGGCGATCACCCCAGGGCTCTTCCCACAGGGATGCCAGGTAATCCCGGACTTCCGGGTCGTCCTGGGGGAGGTCTTGCGCCGGCAGACTGGCCCACCAGGAGGCGACGGGTTTGATGGAGGACACGGCTCCGGCCAGGGAGAACTCGAAGATCCACTCCGGCTCGTCCTCCACCCAGAAGTGTCCCTTGGCACGAATCACCCCTGGCAAGGGGCCTTCCAGAATCTGTTTGAGCGCACTGGCCCGAAAGGGCGCTCGGGCCCGAAACACGTGGGACTCGACGCCGTACTCGTCGGCTTCGGACACCGGGGCGTCAAACTCTGCCAGTTCCCGGGCCCAAAGCGGGTGTGCATGAGCCTTCTCGAAGTCGAAATTTTGCGTATCCAGCAAATGACCGATATCGGCCTGTCCGTGAACCGTTTCAATCACTCGGGCACCGGCGTTAAGGCTGTGGATGATTTTGCGGGCCGCATCCACCGCCTCGGCACTGGCGATATCCATTTTGTTGAGCAGGATGACGTCCGCAAATTCGATCTGCTCGGTGAGCAGCTGAACCAGGGGCCGCTCATCCTCAAGCACTTCGTGACTGGAAAATTGATTCAGCAGATCCGTGGCATCCACCACGGTGATCATGCAGTCCAGCCGCGCCACCTCGCTCAGGCTGCGGCCCTGCTCGTCCTCGAATGCAAACGTGGCCGCCACCGGCAGCGGCTCGGAGATGCCCGTGGACTCCACCAGCAGGTAGTCGAAGCGTCCGGCTTCAGCTAGAGCGCGAACTTCCCTGAGGAGGTCATCCCGAAGCGTGCAGCAAATGCAGCCGTTGCTCATCTCCACCAGCTGTTCATCGGTCTTCGAGAGTGAGCCGGATCGCTCGATCAACGAGGCGTCGATGTTGAGCTCGGCCATATCGTTGACGATGACCGCCACCCGGCGGCCATCGCGGTTATGGAGGATGTGGTTCAGGACGCTGGTTTTGCCGGCGCCGAGAAACCCGGAGAGAACCGCCACCGGCAAGGGGGTGCGTGAAGGCATGACGAACTCCGCTGTCAAAGACGTAATTATATAACATACGTCCGTGTGCCTCGGGTGTCAGCGGTTAACGGACGAAACCCTGGCGGCGGGCCATGGCGTAGGCGGCCTTCGGCCCGGTCCAGAGCGACGGCAAGAGAATCAGGGAGACCGGGATCGCCGTTACAACGATGAACTGCTGCAGCACCGAGATCTGTCCTGCGCCCATATACAGAAGAATCGCCGCCATCACCGCCAGTGCGATCCCCCAGAAAGCTCTGACGCCGGTGTTGGGCTGGTCGTGACCGGTGGCCACCATGGAGATGGTGTAGCTCATGGAGTCACCAGTGGTAGCGACGAAGATGGTGGTGAGCACCAGAATGGCCACCGCCATCAGCGTCCCCAGTGGCAGTGCCTGAGCAATCGTGAGGGTCGCGACATCGAACCGGAAGTTGGCCAGTGCATCGGCAAGATCGATATCGCCGCCAAGCTGATAGTAAATGCCCGAGCCACCGAGCAGCGTGAACCAGATGGTGGTCGCGACGGGGGCGGCCACACACACGGCCAGGATCATCTGGCGAATGGTCCGACCCCGGGAAATCCGGGCCACGAACATGGCCATCAAGGGGCCATAGCCGATGAACCAGGCGAAGAAAAACACCGTCCACCACTGCATCCACCAGTCGGGTGCTGTCTGTGTGGTCATGGTGGCCATGGGGAGGAAGTTGGCGATATAGGCGCCGAGGCCCTGGGTGTAGGCGTTGATCAGAAACAGGGTGGGGCCAAAGACCAGAATGACCGCTCCAATGGCGGCGGCCAGATACACATTGAATCGACTGAGCAGCTGGATGCCGCGATGAATTCCGGTGATGGCGGAGGTGACGT
Organism: Spiribacter sp. 2438; assembly: GCF_009676705.1. Taxonomy (GTDB): domain Bacteria; phylum Pseudomonadota; class Gammaproteobacteria; order Nitrococcales; family Nitrococcaceae; genus Spiribacter. The sequence continues at coordinate 184,481 of NZ_CP046046.1, forward strand.
AAATGCCGCCGAGAATGGCCAGAATGCCAAGCTGGGCGCCGAACCCGTCCGGCAGGCCAAAAAGAATGTTGCCACCATAAGCCACCTGGGTGGCCAGGAAGCCGATGGGCCCGACGGTACCGGCCACCACGGCGATCACGCAGACCGCGTCGATGGCGCCGCCCACGGCCCCGTGCATGACCCGCTGACCAAACACCGGATACAGCAGTGTGCGAGGCTGCAGTGGCAAGCCATTCACGTAATGCGCGTGCATCAGCACCAGACTGGTCAGGCCACCAAGCACCGCCCAGGCCAGGAATCCCCAGTGCATGAATGACTGTGCCAGCGCACCCTGAATAGCCGATGGCGTCCCGACCTCCGCCTCAAACGCTGGCGGCGTGTGGGCAATGAAGTGATAGACCGGTTCGCCGGCCGCAAAGAATACGCCGCCACCGGCGAGCAGCGTGCACATGATCATTGCGATCCAGCGGAAGGTGCTGACTTCCGGTTCATCCAGGTCGCCCATGACCGCACTGCCCGCTGGTGAAACGGCGACCGCGATGGCGATCACAAAGGTCAGCAGCAAAAGCAGCTGGAAGTAGGAACCGAGATATTGGGCCGTCCAGGCGAAGGCTTCTGCGACCCATCCCGACACCAGGTCGATATCCGCCAGTGACAAGCCAACGAACAGCAGGATGAAGCCCGCGCTGAGACCCAGTACCCAAGGGTCTCCCAGTGCCGCGAGGTAAGCGCCGGGTCTCGCTGTCGGGGTTTGGCCGACGGTTTTTGTGTTCAATGGTCCGCTCTCCGCGCAAAAGCGGCGCACCATAACAAACAACGGCGTATTCGGGACAACGTTTTTTGCCCCGGTTCAGTCAGCGACCGCTTAGCGCCGGGCCAGGCTGTAGATCAGCATACCCCCGGCCATACCAGCCACAAACCAGGCGGGATCCGCGGCCCCATGGGTCAGTGCGGCGATGCCGGGGCCGGGGCAGTAGCCAACCACGCCCCAGCCGATACCGAATAACGCCGAACCCACCACCAGCGGCAGATCGATGTCCTTTTTGGTCGGCAGCTGGAATCGTTCCCCGAACCAGGGGCGTTTGCCGCCCGCCAGCAGCCGGAATCCAACAGTTGATGTGACCAGCGCCCCGGCCAGGACAAACATCAGGGTCGGATCCCAGGTGCCCATGATGTCCAGAAAACCCAGCACCCGGTCGGGATCAGTCATTCGGGAGAGGTCCAGACCGAATCCGAACAACACGCCAGCGGCTATCGCGATAAGCCAGTGCATCAGAAAATCCCCCCGCCGCCATGCCGGATGAACCAGACCGTGCCCATGGCCGTTCCCAGAAAGATCAGCGTGGCCACCAGAGACCGGGCAGACTGGCGGGCGAGGCCACAGACGCCGTGGCCGCTGGTGCATCCGCCGCCAAGACGGGTTCCGATGCCGACCAGGGCGCCACCGGCCAGCAGTGCCAGGATTGGGAAATCCGTTCGAGGCACCACCGGTGTCGATGTCCAGGACTGATGCAGAAGGGCACCGCCGAGGAGTCCCGCCACGAACAGATAGCGCCAGACACCGGCGCCGCCGGGTTTGGCGATGATCTCGCCAACGATGCCGCTGATCCCGGCAATGCGGCCGCTGCCTGCCAGTAGCAGCGTGGCCGCCAGGCCGATCAGGCTGCCGCCCAGCAGTGCGCTCAACCAGTCAAATTCCGCCAATGCCTTAGTCCTCCATTAAGAAGCCGTTGAATTCCGTACCCCGCAAACTTTCGCCCGTATTGAGGCCGCTCACAAGGGCCAATTCGAGGGGATTGCGCTGGGTGCGTTATTCAACTAAATTATTTACTCAGATGAATATATTCGCTAAAGTTATTTATATATTCCAGGGAGACAACAATGATCGGTTGGAAGCAAAGAAACCATGGCATTCGGCGCGGTCTTCTGGCGCTGACACCGCTGTTGGCGCTGGCATGGCTGATCACCGGCTGCGCTGCGGAAGACGTCGCGGCGCGAGACGCCGGCCACGAAATCTGGGCGGTGGATCAGGGCACCAACGTCGTCTACATCTACGATGATCAGCACCAGTTGGCAGACCAGATTGATCTGCATGCACTCGGGGTGCGCACGGCTCATATGATTTCCTTCAGCAGTGACTATCGCTATGCGGTGATCGCCAGCACCGGTTCCGGGGATGTCACGGTTATTCGCACCGAGGATCGGGAGGTGGTTGAAACCATTCCCACCGGTCCCCGGACGCACATGGCCTCTTTTACTCCGGACGACAGCGCCATTGTTGTGGACGTGATTGGCTCAGCCGATGAGCCATGGAACGGTGCCGTTGTGGAAATCGAGGCGGATCTGGACACCGAGACATTCTCTGTCGGCCGGTCGCTGGTGATTGCTGAGGATCCGCTGTTCGCGGCCAATGCGGACCGGTTCACTGACTCCGGACCGATCTGCCACGAGTACGGTCCCGACGGCACCCATGCGTTCATCACCCTGGGGCCGGGGCTGGCCAATGGCGGGCTGGTGGTGCTTAACACCGACACCTGGTCGCTGGACCATGTGGCCGGCGTGCAAGAGCTGCCGGTCAACTGCGGTACGGTCACCAATGAGGACCGCAGTCGCATGATCCTCACCGCAGGGTCAGGCGAGGTTGGCGAGTATTACGTCATCGACACCCGCACCTTCGAGGTGGTTGCCCAGGGTGACACCCGGGGTCAGGATGCCCATGGCGTCTGGTTGACTCAGGATGGCAGCGAATTCTGGATCGTGAATCGGGTTTCCGACGACGGCGTTATTCTGGATGCGGACACCTTTGAGGTCGTGGATTCATTTCATGAAGTCGGGGGCACACCGGATCTGATGGTGGCATCTCCAAACGGTGAGCACTTCTATGTCTCGCTGCGGGGGCCGAACCCCAAGTCGGCGGCGCATGTCGCCTTTGGTGAAACACCGGGATTTAGTGTTCTCAACGTCGCAGACCGGTCGCTGGTGGACGTGATCCAGCCCGACGGCGATAACCCGGACAGCGACTTCCACGGCATCGGAGTGCGCGTTCTGAACTAGCCTCTGGCGGAATGTCTGCGGCGACGAGCCTGCTCCACCGGGCCACGCCGCAGACAGTCCATTTCGTGATCATTGATCAGGCCCATTGACTGCATGAACGCATAAATCGTGGTGGGACCGACAAATCGCCAGCCGCGGGATTTCAGCGCCCTGGCGAGGGCCACGGATTCCGGTGAGGTGGTGACGGCCTGCGGTGGCCGGGAGTGGTCGGGCGCCGGCTCGTAGCGCCAGATGAATTCGGCCAGGGACCCCGCTTCGCCCACCAGTTCCCGGGCCCGGGCGGCGTTGTTGATCACCGCCTCGATCTTGCCACGATGGCGGATAATGCCGGGCTCCTGAAGCAACCGCTCGACGTCTGACGCCGTCATGGCGGCGACCCGACGGTAGTCGAACCCACGGAACATGTCGCGGAAGTTGTCCCGCTTGTTCAGCACCGTCCGCCAGCTCAGCCCGCACTGAAACACTTCAAGGCAGAGCTTTTCGAACAGCCGATGGTCGTCATCCACGGGCATCCCCCACTCGTTATCGTGGTAAATGATGAGCTCCGGGACATCGGCGCACCAGGCACAGCGACGAGGGGGAGTTTGTGGCATGGGGCTATTGCAGTCGGTGGGCCTGTATGGGCCGACGGGTGAACGCTGATAAAAACCGCGGGCGGGGTGTGTTACTCCGCATACCCGATCATGTCAAAGACCTTGGCGGGGTCAAGCGATTTCCCGGCTACCCGCACTTCGTAATGCAGATGTATGCCGCTGGTAAAGCCTGTCTCCCCCATGACGCCAACGACATCGCCTGGCCCGAGAACGTCCCCGACTTCGACCGCGATGCTATCCAGGTGAAAATATCGGGACTCGACGGATGATCCATGATCAATGGTCACCATGTTGCCGGCCCGGCCTTTTTTGGCGGCAAAGGTCACACGGCCTGCACCCGAGGAAAATACCGTTGGATTTTCCCAGGACACCAAATCGATGCCCCGGTGCGGTTGGACACGACCGGTAATCGGATGCTCCCTCATCCCGAAGCTGGAGGTGACGCGACTCGCTTCAACGGGTTCGTTCAGCGGAAGGTGATCAAAAAACTCCTGGACCCGGGCGATCTCGTGCAGATTTCTTGCGGTCGTCGAGTCGATATGTTCGCTGAGCAGGCGGACGGAGCCCTTGGTGGGAGCGGTCAGGCCACCGGTACCCGGGCTGCTGGCGATCGCATTAACCACCGATCGGGTGTTCGCGCCGAGTTCTCCCACTCGCGCGGAAAGTTCTTCATGGTGTTCTCCCACGATGTCACGCGTCATTTCGGTGTAGAGAGAAAACGCTTCCTCAATGGCATCCCGCTCGGCTTTAAGTTTGGCGTACTGCTCACTTGCGAGAATGTTCTCGAAGGTCTTCTGATACACCCCCGTGCTGAGGACACCGATCACGCAAACGAGGCAGAGGACGGCCAGTTGGTACAGGCGCCCTTGCCATTTGATCCTGCTTTTCTGCTCTGCAAGGAAGTTATCGATGTCCCGGCGGTTGCAGTGAATATGCGCAACACCCTGTTGGCCGAGGATGATGATTCCGTTGCCATTCTCGGCGTCGAGCCCGCCCCGGATATCGGCAAGCCAGCGATGCCGGATATTGCTTTCATTGTCGGTGGTCATCGGACTAGTTGCGCTCCAGTGGGGACTGTCGCTGCCAACAGACCACACCTGCCCGCCACTTTCCATACCGCCTCAAGGGGATACGGCAGATTGCCGGTACCAGCACGCGGGTAGGTTAGGTGCGCATCACTTGATGAGATCGAGCACACGGCGTGTTGCCTGGAACGAGGTGTGCTAAGACTGTGCTGTAGGTTTAGGTGGGGGGAGAGCACTGTAAGTGCTTGAAAGATGGTGGCCAGGGAGAGAATCGAACTCCCGACACGACGATTTTCAGTCGTCTGCTCTACCAACTGAGCTACCTGGCCGCCGAAGGCGTATTCAACCCGATGGAGGGGGTTGGGTCAAGGCGGCTGCCAGTTTATCGCGGTACCCGACTTCGGGTATGTGTCGTTGCCTCCGGTTGTGCAATCTTACTGCCGCTCAGACTGATATCCGGGTGTCGCGGGATACCCCAGAACAGGGGTGAGAGGTGACTGGATTTGTTGATACAGGAACGCTCGTCCTGGTGCTCGCCGTGGGCAGTATGGCGTTCGGCGGCATTTCTCTGGTCGGTGGCGGGGCCAGTGACGCCGCCAACCGGTTCTGGGCTATCGGTTTTCTTCTGGGGGGTGCCGGCCTACTGCTGTTGCTCCTGCGGAGCACGATTCCCGATTCGCTGAGCATTCATCTGGGGAACTCGGTCATCCTGAGTGGGCTGGGCTGCTTGCTCCACGCACTGACAGTCCACACGGGAAAATCCCGGTTCACTCCGGTCACGGTCGTCTGGTGGTTGATTAGCGTCGGCGTGTTTAACGTGGCCGCAAGTCCGATCGTCGGCGCAGCCGTCGATGTTCGAGTGTTGATCATGTCCGCGGCCGTGATCACAAGTCAGATACTCGCACTTCAAATTCTCGGTCTTCCGTTCCGCCACCCCGACCGGGTGCATCGGTTTCTGTGGGCAACACATGCAATTCTGGGTCTGGCATTCAGCTTCAGGTTTCTCTTTATTCTACTGGCTGAGTTCGAAATACAGGCCGCCGAGCCTTATCCATATTTTTTCGAACATGTTATTGACGCCCTGTTTTTTCTGATCGTTATTTTCCTGCCGTTTACACAGGCGCCTGCTTTCCTCCTGCTCAGGAAGCAACGGGCGGATCGGGAGACTGGGATCGCACGGCAGCGGCTCGCTCAAGTCGAGGCGTCAGGCAGGGTTGAACGTCGTCTCCAGGCTGAGCGCTTGCAGATGGCGCGCGAAACCGCCATCGAACATTTCGCCCGTGGGCTGGCGCATGACGCCAATAACATTCTGGGTACGCTTCAGCTGGCGCATGGTGAGTTGAGGAGTCGGGTCAAGCGCGGCCTGAAAATCGAAATGGCGACGTTGAAATTCATGGGTTCTGCCCTGGGTCACGCACAAGCCACTACCTCGGGGTTGATGGCGATGGCCAGTAATCAGCCTTCACCGCTGGAGCGGGTCTGTGTGGATAAAATGGTCAAAGAGGTGGCTGCGGCAATCGAATTTATGCTCCCGGAGAACATCCGCCTGGAAATTGCGAGTGAAACCGGGTTGGTCGTTCGAAGCCACCAAGGTTTTTTGCGTTCCGCGCTTTTTAATCTGGCTTTGAACGCCCGAGACGCCATGCCAACCGGCGGAGTCATCCGTATAGGCGCCTTCCGCCGTGCACAGTCTCCGACTGGGTCCAGAAGAATCGGCATGAATTTGCGGGGACCCGTGGTGGACATCGCCATTACCGATGAGGGGGGTGGCATCAGCGATGAGCTTCTCAAGCAGTTATTCGCCCCCGGGTTTTCGGGCCGGGAGGGTGGAGAAAATCGCGGCTATGGCCTTTACATCGTGGAGCGGGTCGTTACCCGGACCGACGCGGAGCTGGTGGTCGACACAGCGGCCGATCGAGGAACCGAGATGCACTTATTAATGCGGGAGGAATTGAGTTGACATCGAACCATTTGAAAGCCGTGGGCGCGGTGATCATTGAGGACGATCGTATGTTCTCCGAGTTGCTGGCACGCTCGTTGATTGATGTCGCGGGCCTCAGATTACTGGCCCGGGCCTACTCGGTAGAAGAGGGCATCCGGGCCTGCCTGGAGCATCGCCCGCAGCTAGTGATTCTTGACCTGGCCCTGCCAGATGGGTCTGGCCTTGATGTTCTGCGCCACTTGACCGGGTCACGTTTGGAAACTGATACGGTCATTCTATCCGCCCACGCCGATGATTTTGTCGCACCGAAAGAACTCAAGGACAACATAGTCGCTGTGGTGAGCAAGGCTGAAGCGTACCGCCTGGTTAATGAGGAGGTGCGTCAGCTAATCAAGGTCCGTCTGCCCGGGGTGGAAGATGAGGCGGCCCTGGTTGAGAGCTTGACGCCCCGGGAGTTAGAGGTGTTCGGCCTGCTGGGCGAAGGCCTTACCACTCAGGCGATCGCCAAGCGCCTGAATCGCTCCGCGGCGACGATTGCCACCCATCGCAAGGTGATCGCTTTAAAACTCCGCTGCAGCGGAGCGGCGCTGATGACGATGGCAGCGAGGCATTATTCCCGCTTTGTCAGCATCCCTTAGTGAACAGTTATTCTTCGGGCCTGAAATCCGGCGGCGGTGCCGAGCCCTCGCCGAAGAAAAACTTTTCCATCTCCTGTTCCAGGAACTGGCGGGCCTTGGGGTCCATGGGCGAGAGCCGGTACTCGTTGATCAGCATGGTCTGATGACCCAGCCACATCTGCCAGCCCTCCTGGCTGACGTTTTCGACGATGCGCTCGCCAAGCTCGCCCGGGTAGGGCTGGCGCTTCAGGCGCGGGCCTTCGCGGCCGGCCTTGACGCAAAAAACCGTTTCCTCGCTCATATTGCAGGCTCCTTTTGCTCGAGCAGTCGCTGAACCGGGGCGGGCAGACCACCCGAAAGACTCACGCCGGGTTTATACCAGACATGGTCTTCATCGCGCAGGGTGATCGGCGCAATCAGCCGCGCGTGCTGCGGGTGGATCAGGAGGGAGAAGTGAGTGATTTCATGCCGTAGCGGCGGCGCGGCGTCCTGCATTTGAATTTCAATACCGAGGTTTTCCCGGGCCCAGGTCATCGGCTCGGCCTCCGGGGGACATTCCGGAGGGCTCAGCAGGCCACCCCACAAACCCTGCGGGGGGCGCCGCACCATCAGAATGCCATCGTTGGAATTGCGGATTATTAGCATCCGAACCGCTCGCTGAGGCCGCTCCCGGGGTGGCCGGCGCTCCGGATAAGCCATAGGGTTGCCCCGGGCATACGCCTGACAGCCGCTCTGCAGGGGGCAGAGGTGACACGCCGGCCGACGGGTACACACCATGGACCCCAGATCCATCATGGCCTGATTGAAATCCCGGGGCCGGGCGGCGGGGGTATGTTGTTCGCTGAGTTCCCAGAGTTGCCGGGTTACCCGGGACCGGCCGGGCCAGCCCGGCACCGCGTGATAGCGGGCCAGAACGCGTTTGACGTTACCGTCAAGAATGGCGTGGCGCTCATTACGGGAGAGGGACAGGATCGCTCCCGCAGTGGAGCGCCCGATGCCGGGCAGCCTCTGCACCTGCTCGATGTCGTCGGGAAACTCGCCGTCGTGCTCTTCAACCAGAACCCGGGCGCAGCGATGCAGGTTGCGGGCACGGGCGTAGTATCCCAGCCCGGCCCAAAGCGCCATGACCTCATCCAGCGACGCACTGGCCAGCACGGGCAAATCTGGGAAGCGCTCCATGAACCGCCGGAAATAGGGGATGACCGTGGCCACCTGGGTCTGCTGGAGCATGACCTCGGAAATCCAGACCCGGTACGGGGTTGCCGGATGCTGCCAGGGCAGGTCATGGCGGCCATGGGCGTCGAACCAGGCCAGGACCTCAGAGGCCAGCGAAGCGTCTTGATCGGTTGCCATTAATTGAACAGACCGCGCAGCTCTTCTCCAAGATCGTCCACCTGCTCTTCGAGCCTTTCACGGAGGTCATCCACCTCCCGCTCCAGGCGCTCCCTGAGCTGTTCGCCCCCGGCCTCCTGGAGTGCCTGCTCGAGGTTGACCCGAATCCGTGGCTCTTCCCAGCTGCCGGTGATCTGCAGGGGAATGGTCGCACCCTCCAGCGCTTCGATGGGTTGTCCGTCCTGGCCTTCCAGCGTTCCGACCACGGTGACGCGCAAGGAGAAGTCCAATGTCTCTTCTACCAAGTCGGTGCTGCCGCCGCCGCGAATGCGCAGCAGCGGCGAATCCAGAGCGATGTCGTCGCTGTGGGCCACCCCCTGGCGGATATCCAATGTGCCCGACAGGCTGGTGAAGTCGGTGCTGGGCATATCGTCGGGCTCTTCCACAGACCGGCCTTCGAGACGGGCCAGTGCGTTGCGGAGGGTGCGGGCCACGTTAATCCCGCGGATGGCGCCATCCCGGACCAGCCACTCGCCTTCCGCATTCAGCGTGGCCATGGCCGGCTCGGCACCGGCCAGCAGCAGACGACCGTTGGCATTGATGGAAGCTTCACCGGTGACCCGATCGAAGTCGGCCAGGTCGGCCACCAGGGGGCCGATGGAAACACCACTCAATACCTCGTCAAAGTGCAGCGGTGTGCCGTCCGAGGCCGTGTCCAGCCGCATATCACCGGCGTAGTCCCCTCCATAAAAGCGAGCGCTGAGCGGATGCAAGCGCCATCCCGTGTCGGTCGGTCGGGCATCCAGCGCCAGTTCGGTGAGCGTCAGATCATCAATCTCGATGGTGGTCTCGCGCAGTGACAGGCTGCCATCCCGTCGCACCACCAGATCGCCCATCGCCCGGGTGTCCGTCAGGGTGCCCGCCTGCTCGACCAGGCCGCTCAGCTCAAAGGGGGTGGCCTCGTCGAAGGCCATGCTGCCCAGCGCGACATTGACCGGATCAACGGTCACGGCGGAGTCGGTGGTGCGGTCCTCGTGGCGGATGCGGCCGTCGGAAAGCTCGATTCCACCCAGGCTGATGGCGGCAATCCAGCCCGGGAGCGGCCCGTTGCCGTGCATTTCGCCATTGCCGTCGGTGTTGGTCCCATTGTCGGCGCTGGTCCCCTCGAACAGACCTTCCCAGTTGGCGCGACCATCGGCGTTGCGAATCAGATTGAGCGCGGGGCGGTCGATCTCCAGGGTTTCAAGCTCGACCCGGCCCCGGAGGAGCGGCGGCACTGCCATGCCGACCCGCAGCGACTCGGCGCTGGCAAACGGTTGGTCGTCAAAACCCTCGCCGCTGCCAAGCCGCCAGGCGCCAAGATCGATGCCGAGGCGGGGAAACAGTGTCCAGCCGATTTCGCCTTCAATGACGAAATCCCGATCAGTCCGCTCCTCCACCGCGGCGGCGATTTCGTCGCGGTAGTCATTGGGGTCAACCAGCAGTAGCAGACCGGCGACCGCCACGATCAGCAGGAGGAGAAGGGAAACAATCGCAATGAACAAGCGCTGCATTTCGTCTGTCCTTTGCTCAGGGCATGAGGAAATTGTCGATCACCAAAAAGGAGAACACGAATGGCCGATTACTGCATCGTTGTGGCCAACCGGGCACGGGCCCGCTTCTACAACTTGGAACACCCGGCCCAGCCGGAGTTCGAGAGCGGCCCGGATCTGGTGGAGGTGACCACCCTGGCCGCTCCCGAGCTGGCCGCGCGTCATCAGGATCTTTATACCGATCAAATCACCGGCAGGGACCGACGGCCGGGTATCGGGGGTCATGATTATGACGAGCATCGGGAGGCCAGTGATGACGAGGCCACCAAGCGGTTTGCGGGGGACATCGCCGACCTGATCCGCCAGCAGGGGGCGGTTCACACCATCGTCTGCGCGGAAAAGCGGATGCTCGGGTTTCTGCGCTCGGCGCTGTCGACCGCGGGGATCGCCGAGGTCAAGGAAGTGCCGCGGGACTACACGCTGTTTGAACCCCGGGAGTTGCACGCGCGGCTGGCAGAGGAGGGCCTGATACCGGGCCGCCGCCCGCCTGGCGGCTGACTCAATTGACGTCCGGCCCGGCCCGGTAGAGCATGTCCTTCGTTTCATGCGGGAGCGTTTTCGGATATGTGGCGCCGGGCCGTCCAGGCCGCCTTGGGAATTGTTCTGACGGCGACGGCCGTGGCTTCGGCCGCCGCCGAGCTGCGGGTGGCCGTGGCCACCAACTTCCTCGCTCCCGTTCAAGTGATCGCCGAGGCCTTCGAGGCAGAGTACGGGCTCCCGGTCCGGATCAGCGCCGGGGCGACGGGACAGCACTACGCCCAAATCGTCAACGGCGCCCCATTCGATGTCTTTCTGGCAGCGGATCAGGAGCGGCCCGGGCGGTTGGAGGCCGACGGTCTGACGGTCATCGGCAGTCGGATGACCTATGCCGAGGGCCGGCTGGTGCTATGGGCGCGGCCGGGCCAGTCACTCCCCGAGGCGGGCCTTGCGGGGCTGGCGTCGCATTTGTCCGGCCGTCTGGCGATTGCCAACCCCCGGCTGGCGCCCTACGGACTGGCGGCGCGCCAGGCGCTTGAAGCCACCGGTCAGTGGGGGGCCGTGGAGCCCTCCATCATTCAGGGCCAGAACGTTGGCCAGGCGCTTCAGTATCTGGCCACCGGAAACGCCAGCCACGCGCTGGTGGCGGCCTCCTACGCGCACCGCGATGGCCGGCCCGACGGTGAGTGGGTGCTGCTGCCGGAGGATCTGCATGCCCCCATTCGCCAGGATGCCGTGATGCTGGAAAACGCGCCCAATCCGGCCGCCGCCAGACGCTTTCTGGCGTTTCTCGACAGTGACCCGACGCACCAGATCATGGTCGGATTCGGGTACCGCCCACCGGAAGCCGCCCCGTGAACCTGTCACCGGTATGGATCAGTCTTCAGCTGGCCAGCGTGACCGTGTTGGTGCTGTTGATCCTGGGGACGCCGCTGGCCTGGTGGCTGGCCGTTACCCGCAGTCGCTGGCGGGTGCCCATTGACGCGCTGGTTGCCATGCCGCTGGTGCTCCCGCCCACCGTGCTGGGGTTTTATCTGCTGATACTGCTGGGCCCCCAGGGAATGATCGGCGGGGCCTGGGTGGAACTTACCGGCAAGACGCTCACCTTCAGTTTTACGGGTCTGGTCATTACCTCGGTGATCTATTCCCTGCCCTTTGTCGTGCAGCCGCTGCGGGACGCCTTCCGCAGTGTGGGCGACGGCGCCATGGAGGCGGCGGCCAGTCTCGGCGCCCGGCCCGCGGATGCCTTTTTCACGGTGGCCTGTCCATTGGCCGGGCGGGGATTTCTCACCGCTGCGGTGCTCGGCTTTGCGCACACGCTGGGCGAATTCGGTGCGGTGCTGATGGTGGGAGGCGGTATTCCCGGCGAAACGCGGGTGGTGGCCATTGCCATCTTCGAGCATGTCGAGACGCTGGAGTACGGGGCCGCCCATCGACTGTCCGCGGGCCTGCTGGCCTTTTCCTTTCTGGTACTGGTGCTGGTCTATAGTCTCAACGGCCGACAACGGACCGGGATGTTCGGGTGACTCGGGCCGTGCTGTCTTTCAATTGCCAGTTGCAGCGTCCCGGCTTTCGCCTCGACGCCAGCGGCACGTTGCAGCCCGGCGTGACGGCGCTGTTCGGCGGGTCGGGTTGCGGCAAGACCACCCTCCTGCGCTGCCTGGCGGGCCTGGAACGCAACTCAGCGGGGCAGATCGAGCACGACAGCGGCGTTTGGCAGTCGGGCCGGGTGCACATCCCGGTGTACCAGCGACGGGTGGGGCTGGTATTTCAGGATACCCGGCTGTTTTCCCATCTCAGTGTTCGCCAGAACCTCGCCTACGGGGAGCAGCGCCGCACCGGCGATGGCCCGTCTCGACCTGAAGTGCTGGACACCCTGGGACTGGACGGCCTGCTGGATCGCTGGCCGGATTCTCTGTCCGGGGGAGAGGCGCAGCGAGTGGCTCTGGGTCGGGCATTGCTGGCCGGGCCCCGTGTCCTGTTAATGGATGAGCCGCTGGCGGCCCTGGATTACGGTCGCCGACGCCGCATCATGCCCCTGATTCGGGCGATACCCCGGCGATTCGGCATTCCGTGCCTTTATGTGACCCACGCCCACAATGAAGTCCTGGAACTGGCCGACCGGGTCATGCTCATGGACAAGGGATGCATCACCGCCCATGACCGGGTGGATGTCGTGTTTTCCTCACCGGCCCATTGGTTGGCCCTCGGGGACATGGAGCCCACCGCGATCTGGGAAGGCCGGGTGGTCGCCCGGGATAACGACTGGGGGCTGACGACGCTGGCCACCGACGCCGGTCGGCTGCGATTGCCGGAGTTATCGGTGCAGCGAGGGGATCGGGTGCGACTGCGGGTGTCCGCCAGCCATGTCGTGCTGCTGGATGACCCTCCGACGGCCAGCGGGGCGCTGAATGCCATGCCGGTGGTGGTGAAAAACATCGTCACGGAAGCCAACGAGGCGCTGCGGCTTGAATTGCAGGCCGGTTCCCGGGCCCGTCTGTGGACGCAGGTTCACCGGCAGTCGGCGGCGTCCCTGCAGCTGGAGCCGGGTCGGCGACTGCAGGCATTGATCAAACCTCAGGTGATTGGCGTCACCGATTGATACCGCCTCGGAACGAATGCCTTTACTCAGTGTCATCGGATCGTCACAATCCGGCCTTCTGCAGTGCACCAATAAGGGCTGGGCGCATTTCATGGCGGCATCGATGCACCAAAACTGTCGGATTGAATACCGGGCTCGGGAGATCGTGATTCGTGGGCCGGCGCGTGAAGCCCGGCAGGAGGCTCACCGCATCGTGCAGCGGTTTGCCTGCAGTGCCATGCCGTATCAGCTGGCAAGCGTCGATGAGGATGAGGTGGTACTCCGGCCCGTCTAAGCAGGCGATCTGGAGCGGCTGACCGGGATCGAACCGGCATCACTGCCTTGGGAGGGCAGCGCTCTACCATTGAGCTACAGCCGCCTGAGGTGTCAAGTATCCGGGTTTCATGATTTTCGGCAAGCCCCCTGCGGCTGAACCCGAGTCTCTGCGATACAATGCAGGTATGAACGCTTCCACCCCCGACATCCTCATTTACGTCAATGGCCACACCCGGACCGTGCCAGCGGACTGCAGTGTCGAGTCACTGCTCCAGGAGCTCGGCATGGCGGGGCAGCGGGTCGCCGTCGAGGTCAATCAGACCGTGGTGCCCCGCGGCGAGCACGGCCGCACCCGGCTTGAGCCTGACGATCGGGTCGAGGTCATTCGGGCCATTGGCGGCGGCTGAACAGCAGAGAGGCAGCATGACCGAACAGGACACCTTCACCATTGCCGGACGCACGTTCGGGTCACGTCTGCTGGTGGGTACCGGTAAGTACCGGGACATGACCGAAACCGGAGAGGCCATTCGGGCCAGCGGGGCCGAAATCGTGACGGTGGCCATCCGCCGCACCAACATCGGCCAGAACCCCGATGAAGACAACCTGCTGGACGTGATTCCTCCCAGCGAGTTCACGATTCTGCCCAACACCGCCGGTTGTTATACCGCTGACGATGCCGTGCGAGTCTGCCGGCTGGCGCGGGAGCTGCTGGACGGCCATAACCTGGTCAAACTCGAAGTACTGGGCGACCAGAAAACCCTGTATCCGGATGTGCCGGCGACCCTTGAGGCGGCGGAAAAGCTGGTGGCCGACGATTTCGATGTCATGGTCTACACCAGCGATGACCCCATCGCTGCCCGGCGCCTGGAGGAGATGGGATGCGTTTCGGTCATGCCGCTGGCCTCGCCCATCGGCTCGGGGCTCGGCATTCAGAACCGCTATAATCTGATGACCATCATCGAAAACGCGCAGGTGCCCATCATCGTGGACGCCGGCGTGGGCACCGCCTCCGACGCCGCCGTGGCCATGGAGCTTGGCTGTGACGGGGTGCTGATGAATACCGCCATCGCCGCCGCCCAGAACCCGGTGCTCATGGCCTCAGCCATGCGCAAGGGCATCGAGGCGGGTCGCGAGGCATTCAGGGCTGGCCGCATGCCCATGCGCCGATTTGCCTCCGCCAGTTCCCCGCTGGAAGGCACTTTCTGGCAAGGCGGCGCGTGAGCGACACGCCCCTTCGTCCCATTCGCAGTTATGTCCGCCGCGAGGGCCGCCTCACCAGCGGCCAGCAGCGTGCCCTGGACGAGCTTTATCCGCGCTATGGCGTTCGCTGGGACGGATCGCCACTGGACCTGCCCGATCTGTTTTCCCGGCCCGGTCCGATCACGCTGGACATTGGCTTTGGCAGCGGTGAGGCGCTGGCTGAAATCGCCGCGGCCCATCCGGACCGGCTCTATCTGGGGGTCGAAGTGTACCGGGCAGGCACCGGACAACTCCTCCGTTTAATCGAGCGCCATCAACTGGATAACCTGCGGGTGCTGCTGGGGGATGCCAGTGAGCTGCTGCGATGGGGCATCCCGACCGCTTCGCTGTCGGGGGTTCAGCTGTTCTTCCCGGACCCCTGGCCCAAGAAGCGCCACCACAAGCGTCGAATGGTGCAGTCCGAGTGGCTAGCCAGAGTCGCTGACCGGCTGAAGCCGGGCGGGATGCTGCACATGGCCACCGATTGGGCCGAGTACGCCGAGTGGATGCTGGCACTCACCGATGCCGATCCCCACTTCCTCAATCCCCACGGAGGGTATGCGCCGTCGGCTGGCGATCGCCCTCAGACGCGGTTTGAGCGCCGTGGCCTGCGAAAGGGTCATGGGGTGTTTGATCTGATTCTCGAACGGGAGACACCGGCACTTCGCCCCGTTGGATATCGGACTGCACGAGTGACATGATCCGGGCGCCAGGGCGAATGTCTATCTGGTCGCAATGAATGGGGCCATGGGTTTGTCCGGTTTTATGAATAATCAAGTCCTCGGACCACACTTCGCCGGTGGTACGTCCGGAGATCACGGCTCGCGAGGCATATAAATCGCCGGCAAGGTGGCCTTCCGATCCAATCACCACCCGACCCGCTCGGACATCACCTTCCACCAACCCATTGATGTAAACGCTGCCCGGTGCGGTAATGTTGCCTTCAAACTTCATGCCAGCGGCCACCACCGAGGATGGTTCGGCGATCGCGAGATCAGCCGGTGTGTTGCTGGATGAGTGACTCCCGGTCAGTGCGTGGTCAGAATCATCGCTCCTGGCTGATCGTTTGCCAGTCCCTTTCATGGCGTGAAAGATGCCTCCCAGGGAGCCACCAGCTGGCTGGCTGAATGCGGCCCGTAGCAGACCGGAAAGCCGGTTATCAATGGGCTCTGCCTCGCTGTCGGCCATGGCTGATTCCTGCAGTTTTATCACCTCACTATCGCATCATGCTGCATGACGGGCCTGCTATACCCAGTCGTGGGTAATAGCATGGGTTGGGGAAAAAAATACCCATTGAGGGGGACGCTACATCCACGGGACACGTGGCAGGGTCGCGGCGGCAGGTCGGGGGGAGGATCTGATGCCGTCAGGACGAGATGGACAGTTGCCCAAGGTGGCTGCCGTGATTACAGGCGCGGCTGCGAGGCAGGACGTGCGCAGCCTGTTGCGGGGTCAGACTTCTCTTTTATGGGTGCTCTCGGGAATCGGCGAACTGCGCGGGTCGCCTTTCGTCGATGAGATCGACTTGTTGCTGGTGGATCTGTCGAGCGATCTTCAAACCAAGCTGAGGTTTATTGAAACCTTTCGTGGGGATTCGTTGGCGAAAGTGATCGCCCTGATTCCTGAAACCCGCTCGGACCTGCGCGCCCTTGCCATTAATCATGGGGCCGATTTATGCGCCGACCTGACAGGCGATCTGGCATCGCTGAAGGCAGCCATGGCAGCGGTGACCGATGCCGCTGAGCGGCAGCGTTTTGAGCCCGTTCGGCGGCAAGCGGCGATCGACGCGCTGATAGAGCGGCTCGCCCGCCTGAGTTCGAAAGACCCATCCCCCTGACTTGATCCAACCCTGATTTCTGGGCAATATTTCTGGTGCTTCGGTTCTGGCGTCACGACGCCGGATTAAAAGGGAACGCAGTGTAAAGCTGCGGCTGCCCCCGCAACTGTAAGCGGCGAGCGAAGCTCCTGAATGCCACTGTCGCCCCGGCGATGGGAAGGCGGAGCCCAGCAACGACCCGTGAGCCAGGAGACCTGCCGATGTGTTCACCCATTTCCGGTGCGGGGCGCGCCAGGGAAGCGGCACTACCGCAGAGGTGACAGTCGCCGGTCTGCGGCGGGCTGTCTGATGAGGGCCTTCGCAGACCCCGTGTGTCTGTCGGCGGGAGCCATCCCGCCAGGGAAAGAAAGGCCTCAATACAATGAAAAGGGCATTTGCTACTACCGCGCTGGCCGTCGCTGCCAGTGTGTCCACTCACGTTCATGCACAGTCGACCAACACCACCGAACTCGATCCCATTCTGATATCCGGGGGGATTTCGCCGATCTCGGCAGATGAATACGGCCGCTCCAGCACCGTAATCACCCGCCAGCAGATCGAGGATCGGGGCTATTCCACGGTTCAGGAGGCGCTGGAGGCCCAGCCCGGTGTTTCCATCAACGGTTCTGCGCCGACCGACCGCCAGATTCGTATTCGGGGCGGTGAAGGCCGGCATACCCTGGTGCTGATCGACGGCGTCCGTGCGGCGGCCGGCGACAGCGAGTACGTACTGCGAGGTCTGGATGCGTCCTATATCGAGCGCATCGAAGTCTTACGGGGCCCGCAATCGGTGCCCTTCGGTACCGACGCCGCATCCGGCGTCATTAACATCGTCACCCGTGAAGCCGGCGAGGGCCTGCGCTACGGAGGTTCTGTTGAGTTCGGCGAGGGTGACCGTCAGAACGCCTATCTGAGTCACGGCGGCGATGCGAGCCGGATTTCGGTCAATCTCTCCAATCTCAACGACCGCGGTTTTGACTATAGCGGAAGCGATGGCGATCGCGATGGTCGCCGCTGGGAAGCCGCATCCGCGAAGGGCGAGCTGGACCTCACCGGCCAGACCACTCTTGGCTTCAGCCTCAGAGCCGCCGATGCGGTTTACGACTTCGATGGTACCGATACAGACGCTGACAGTGCTGCTGGCTACGTCGTCGACCAGGATAACCGTACGGATTTGAATGAGCGTGCCGGTAGCATCTACCTCGATCACAACGCTGCCGGCGGGCGCGTTAGCCACCGCCTGCGGTTCGACCGGACAACGCAGAAAGCATTCACGAATTTCCGCACCGAGGTCGTCAACTATCGCCTCCAGACGGCGCTGGATGGAGCCACGACGACGTCCAGCGACCAGTTACTGTCCGTTTTGCTGGAGCGCCGGGAGGACCGGGATCGCGATGGCGAGGGTGAGCGTGATAACAATAGCGCCGCCCTGGAGTATCGGGCCTGGATGACTGACAGTGCCAGCCTGCAGGCCGGTGTGCGCCGGGATAACAACAGCGAGTTCGCCAATGAAACCACCTGGAATGTCGCCGGTTCGTATTTTCTCGACAATGGGGTGCGCTGGCACGCTTCGGCGGGCAGAGCCGTTGTCAATCCGAGTTTCGTCAATATCACGGGTGGATTCGGTGTCGAACCCAATCCGGATCTGGAGCCGGAAAAGAACATCGGCTTTGATGTGGGGGTGGAGATTCCTCTGGCCAGCGACGGCAGCTTTGTGGACATCACCTACTTCAACGAGACACTGGAAGACAAAATCGCTCCGTTTCCGGAAAACTTCAATCTGGATGGCGACAGTGATCGCCAGGGCGTCGAGTTGACGGTGTTTTTAAAGCCGGTGGATGACGTGGATGTGACCCTCAATTACACCTACACCGACGCCAACGACCCGGATGGCAACATCGAAACCCGCCGCCCCCGCAACGAGGTGGGCCTGAATGCCACCTGGCGGCTGCCGGACGGTGCCACCACCCTCTCGGGGGATCTGCGGTACGTGCGGGGCTTGTTTGATCAGCAGCGCTGGGAAGATGGCAATCCGATAGAACAGCTCCCCAACTTCACCGTGGTCAATCTGGCGGCCAGCCATGCCCTGACTGACAACGTGGATCTGACCACTCGGGTCACCAATGTCTTTGATGAGGACTACCAGGAGGTCTGGGGCTATGCCACTCGGGGTCGGGCGGTGTTCGCCGGATTGAGGGCGTCGTGGTAGGGCGATGCCTGAGTGCGGTGCTGCTGGTTGGGTTGATGGCCGGGGCTGGGCTCCCGGTCATGGCCAGCGGCGATGAGCGGCCGCAGCGGGTGGTATCGATGAACCTGTGCACGGATCAGCTGGCCATGCTGATCGCCGACGAGGGTCAGCTGATCTCGGTCTCCGCGCTGGCGCAGGACTCGCGGAACTCCACCATGGCGGAGGCAGCCCGGCAGTATCCTCCCAATCATGGTCGGGCCGAGGAAATTCATCAGCTGGCGCCGGATCTGGTGATCACCGGGCGTTTCAACGCCGGGCCCACGGTGTCGATGTTGCAGCGCCTGGGTATTCCGGTGGCGGTGTTCGATCCGGCCACCTCGCTGGAGGACGTCCGGGATAACCTGCAGCAAATGGGCGAGGTGCTGGGGCGCCCGGCGCAGGCGGCCCGGCTGATCGCTGATTTCGATCAGCGCCTCGCCATGCTGCAGCAGCCGGTGGTTCACCCGCCCCGCGCCGCCCTGTATTTCCCCAATGGGTACACCCGGGGTGACCAGACGCTGCTGGGCGACATTGTCCGGGCGGCGGGCTTTCGCAATGTGGCCACTGGCGAGGACGTGCAGTTCGGCGGACATCTGCCCCTGGAATCGCTGGTCATGGCGGAGCCGGACGTGCTGATCACCGGCAGCCGCCACGATGCCCGCTCCCGCTCCGAAGCCATCCTCCGTCATCCGGCGGTAGAGCGCGCCGCGGCCTGGGAGGTGGTTCACGAGCTGGTCACCAGCGACTGGGTCTGCGGCACGCCCCAGGCGTTGTCGGCGGTGGAGCGCATTGGCGCCCTGCGAGGACAACTCATGGGAGCGCCCTAGTGCGCGTGGCGCTCTGGCTTTCGCCGCTGGTGCTGGGGCTTTTCCTGGCGTCACTGGTGATCGGTCCGGCGGCCATTGGGCCCGGGGAGAGCCTGGTGGCGCTGGTGGGTGAGCCGGGCACGCCCCTGGCGCTGGTGATGCAGGAAATCCGACTGCCCCGGGCGCTGTTGGCCGTCCTGGTGGGGGGCAGTCTGGGGCTTGCCGGAGCGGCGCTGCAGGGCTACCTGCGCAATCCGCTGGCGGAGCCCGGGCTGTTGGGCATTTCCGGCTCCGCGGCACTGGGGGCGGTGCTGGCCATTCAGACGGGACTCGCCAGCATCATGCCGCTGGGGCTGCCATTGGCGGCGCTCACCGGGGCGCTGGTGGGCGTGGTGCTGATTTCCCTGCTGGCTGGTACCCGAGGCGGATCCCTCAGTCTGATTCTGGCGGGGATTGCCATATCCGCCCTGGCCAGCGCGCTGGTGTCACTGGTGCTCAACCTCTCCCCCAGCCCGTTTGCCACCAGCGAAATCGTCTTCTGGATGATGGGGTCGCTGGCGGACCGCTCCATGGAGCATGTCTGGCTCGCCCTGCCCTTCATCGTGGTGGGGATGACCATGCTGCTGGCCCTGGGTCGACCACTGGATGCGCTGACCCTGGGTGAGGATGCCGCCGAGGCGCTTGGTCAGCGATTGCTGCGGGTGAGGGTGTTGCTGATTCTTGGCGCGGCGCTGGTGGTGGGGGCCAGCACCGCGGTGGCCGGCACCATCGGCTTTGTGGGGCTGGTGGTGCCCCATGTCCTGCGGCCCCTGGTCGGCGCCATGCCCGGCCGGCTGTTGCCCGCCAGTGCCTTGGGCGGCGCGGCCATGGTGTTGCTGGCGGACAGTCTGGTGCGGGTCATTCTGCCCGAGGCCGACCTGAAGCTCGGCGTGGTAACGGCCATTATCGGCGCGCCGTTGTTTCTTCATCTGATCTATCAAACACGGCGGGAGCTGGAATGACCCTCCTGGCACTCAAACAGCTGGGTGTGAGCCTGGGCAACCGCTCGGTGCTGGAGGGCGCCGACTTGTCCATCGGATCGGGTGAACTGGTGGGGCTGATCGGACCCAACGGGATAGGAAAGACCACCCTGATGCGCGCTGCCCTGGGCCTTTTGCCGGCCACCGGATACAGCTCGCTGGCGGCCATGAGCGCCGCGGAGCGGGCTCGAACCGTGGCGTGGATGCCCCAGGATCGCACCATCGCCTGGCCCATCAGTGTCGAGGCACTGGTCATGCTGGGCCGGTTGCCTCACCGGCCGTTGGGGCTGGCCCCCGCGTCCGTGGATCGCGCGGCCGTGAAAAAGGCGCTGGCCGCGGTGGATCTGGAGGGCTTCGAGCATCGCCGGGCCACTCGGCTCTCCGGCGGCGAGCGCACCCGGGCGCTGATCGCGCGAGCGCTGGCGCAGGAGACACCGCTGGTCATGGCCGATGAACCCACCGCCGGCCTGGATCCGGCCCATCAAATCAGCGCCATGGAAGGCTTCGCCGGGCTGGCTCGAGCCGGGGGAGCCGTGCTGTTGTCCATCCATGATCTGGGTCTGGCGGCCCGTCACTGCACCCGGCTGGTGCTGCTGGGTGAAGGCCGGGTGATGGCGGATGGGCCGCCGGCGAGCGTCCTGACCACGGATCACCTGGCAAGAATTTTCAACATCGAGGCGTTTTTCCAGGAAACCCCGGAAGGCCCGGTTTATCAGTCTTTGCGTGTGCTCGGACCATAGCTTTTGGAGACGAAGGCCACTTCCGTTTGATCCCGCCGCTGGTTGATCACCAGGATCATGGCGAAGAAGAGATTACAGAGGATATTGCAGAACCGCGGCAGCACCTCCGGCACCTCGATGCCGGCTTCCTCCACGCGGACCATCTGGCGGATCGCTTTCTTGGCCCCGGAGCGCGCCAGGTTCAGAAACGGCACGGGAAGATCCCCCCGCGGTAATACAAATCCCTCGGCACGGCCGGCCGCCTCGCCCCGGTAGTGAGCCAGCCGGGCCTTGGCCTGATCCAGATTGGCTTCACTGATGGCAAGGCGGCCACGGATTGATCCATTCAGGTGAAAGACCAGTGGCTGTAGCGCCTCGAGATCCCTGCGCAGGTCGCCCATGTCCGCGGGCAGGGTAGCGATGGCGGCGCCGATGTTGCCGCAGAGTTCATCGGTGAAGACTTCAAAGTCACACAGGGGCCCGGTCTCGTGGATGAACGGATAGCAGACTTCGTCGAGATCGGCACTGCGTTGCATGGGGTGATTCTCCCTGGGATGTTTTATTCTGGCGGTCATGACCATGCGCATTATGACCGCCAATCTCAATGGCATTCGCTCCGCTCAGCGGAAGGGTTTTTTTGACTGGCTCGAAGACCAGCGTCCGGATGTGCTCTGCATACAGGAAACCAAGGCCCAGCGAGCGCAGCTCGAGGACGGACCGTATTTTCCGGAGGGCTACCACGCTGAGTTCGTTGACGCGGAGCGCAAGGGCTACAGCGGTGTCGCTGTCTACAGCCGGCGCCAGCCCGATGACTTCATCCGCGGCCTGGGCATGGCCGAGATAGACCGCGAGGGGCGTTGGCTGGAGGCCCGCTTCGGCGCCCTGAGTGTGGTGTCTTTCTACATGCCGTCCGGCAGCTCGGGGGAACACCGGCAGGGCGTCAAGAACGCCTTCATGGAGCCACTGATGGAGCGGCTCACGGCGATGGCGGCGGATGGCCGGGAGTACATCATCTGCGGCGACTGGAACATCGCCCACACCTGGCGGGACCTGAAGAACTGGCGATCCAATCAGAAGAACTCGGGGTTTCTGCCCCACGAGCGGGAATGGATGGATCGGCTGTTCGGCGAGGCGGGTTTTGTGGACGTTTTCCGGCGGCTCAATGACGCATCGGATCAGTACACCTGGTGGTCATTTCGGGGCCAGGCCCGGGCCAACAACACCGGCTGGCGGATCGACTACCAGGTCGCCACGCCGGGGGTGGCGGGCACGGCGGTGGCGGAACAGATCCATCGGGAACCCCGCTTTTCGGATCATGCGCCGCTGTGCATCGATTACGACTGGTCGCTGGACCTCAGTGCTGATCCGCCAGCTGCTTCAGGTAATCGATAATGGCGTCCGACTCGTAAAGCCACTCCACCTGGCCGTCGGGGCGCTCGATCCGAAGGCAGGGCACCATGCCCTTGCCGCCACCCTCAACCAGCTCTTCCCGTCGGCCCGGGTCCTGCAGGATGTTGCGGGACTCCACGTCCAGATCCAGCCCCTGGGTGGCACGGCGCACTTTCTGGCAGAAGCCGCAGAGCTCATGTTCATAGAGGGCGAGATGAGCGGGAGGGGTCGGCGTGTCAGTCATAAGGGCATCCAGTTCCTTTCAGGAGGCCTCGGCGGTGGCCGCCGGGCCGGTGGTGGATTCCGCAGCGAGCGCGTCCAGGTACTTCTCGGCATCGAGGGCGGCCATGCAGCCGGTACCCGCCGAGGTGATGGCCTGGCGATAGACGTGATCCATGACGTCCCCGGCGGCAAAGACCCCGGGCACGCTGGTGGCGGTGGCATTGCCATCGAGCCCGCTGCGCACGCGGATGTAACCCCCGGCCATGTCCAGCTGGCCGGTAAAAAGGTCGGTGTTGGGGCGATGGCCGATGGCGATGAACACGCCGGCCAGGTCGATGTTGCTGGTGGAGCCGTCCACCGTGCTTTTGAGCCGGGCGCCGGTGACGCCGCTGTCATCGCCCAGGACTTCATCCAGTGTGGCGTTCCAGCGAATGGTGATGTTGCCGGACTCGGCCCGCTGCAGCACCTGATCCTGCAGGATTTTCTCACCCCGAAAGCGATCCCGCCGATGGACCACGGTCACATGGCGGGCGATGTTGGACAGGTAGAGCGCCTCTTCGAGCGCCGTGTTGCCGCCGCCGATGACCGCCACGTCCTGGCCCCGATAGAAAAATCCGTCACAGGTGGCGCAGGCCGACACCCCGCGCCCCATGAACTGACTTTCGGACTCGAGGCCCAGGTACATGGCGGACGCGCCGGTGCATATCACCAGGGCGTCGGCGGTGTACTCGCCGCTGTCGCCGCTCAGCCGGAAGGGTCGCTGCCCCAGCTCGGCGGTGTGAATGTGATCGAAGACGATGTCGGTGCCAAAGCGCTCGGCGTGCTGGCGCATACGCTCCATCAGGTCGGGGCCCTGCAGCCCCGAGACATCCCCCGGCCAGTTGTCTACGTCCGTGGTGGTGGTGAGCTGACCGCCCATTTCGATGCCGGTGACCAGCACCGGGTCAAGGTTGGCCCGGGCCGCGTAGACCGCAGCGGTGTAACCGGCGGGGCCCGAGCCCAGAATCAACAGACGGCAGTGGCGGGATTCGGACATGTCGGTCTCCTCAATGAGAATCTCATTATTGTCGCTGTTCGGCGCCGGCAACGTCCACCGCCGGGCCTCGGGCCTGCCAGCGCATGACCGCGATGGTGAGCAGCACCGCCGGCAGACCCAGGGCAGCGGCCAGAATGAAGAAGAACGGATAGCCCACCGCATCCACCACCACGCCGCCGAAGCCACTCAGGAACTTGCCCGGTAGCGTCATTAGCGAACTGAACAGGGCGTATTGGGTGGCGGTGTAAGCGGTGTTGGTGAGGCTGGACAGCCAGGCGATGAACACCGAGCCGGCGAGGCCGCCGGAGAGGTTATCGGCGCTGATAGTGAGCACCAGCGCCCAGGTGGCTCCGCCCTGACCGGCCATCCAGGCGAACAGCAGGTTGGTGGAACCCGCGAGGATGGCGCCGGCCAGAAGCGGGCGCATGATGCCGAAACGCGCCGCCAGCGCCCCGCCAACCACGGCGCCGATCATGGTCATGGCCAGGCCGTAGGCGCCGCTGATATTGGCGATGGTGGACTTGCTGTAGCCCAGGTCGATATAGAGCGGATTGGCCATGCTGGCCATGGCGATATCGCTGATCCGAAAGCTGGCCACCAGCCCCAGAATGACCAGCGCGAACCAGCCAAAGCGGCCGAAGAAGTCGGTGAGCGGGCAGACCACGGCTCCAATGAGCCAGGCGCCGGTTTGCTGCATCCAGTGCGGCAGTGTGGGGTTGCGCTCGATAAAGGCCATGGCCCGGGCCTCCCGCCGGGCAGTGGTGCGGTCAACCCGGGTGGTGGGCTCCGGCCGCAGGAGCACGGTGAGCACGCCGATCCCCATCAGGCCGGCCATGGCCAGATAGGCGGAGCGCCAGTCCAGCAACTCCGCCATGTACAACGCCCCGGTATAGGACGCCAGAATCGCAAGGCGGTAACCCATCTGGTAGGTCGCCGCCAGGGCCGCCTGAAAGGAATCCACATCCGACTCGATGCGGAAGGCGTCGATGGCCACATCCTGAGTGGCCGACGAGAACGCCACCAGCAGCGCGCACAACGCCACCGGCAGCAGCGCCACCTGAGGGTCGGCGAAGGCCATCCCGACCAGGCCGAGGATGATGCCCCCCTGCCCCAGCAGGATCCAGGCGCGGCGGCGGCCCAGCCAGCGGGTCAGGCCGGGTAGCGGCAGCCGGTCCACCACCGGCGACCAGATGAATTTGATGGAGTAGGTAATGCCGATCCAGCTGAAAAAGCCGATGGCGGTGCGGCTGACGTCCACCTCGCGGAGCCAGGCGCTGAGGGTGGCGAACACCAGCATGAACGGCAGCCCGGCAGAAAATCCCAGGAACAGCATGGTGACCACGCTGGGGCGTGTGTAGACGCGGGCGACATCGCGCCAGCTCCTCACCGGGGGGCTCTGTTCCATGAACGGCATGGTCGGTGATCCGCCTGGGCCGGGCAAGCGCTTCCTTGAACGTCGTCCCCCCATTGGTCAGAATCCGTGGCATAACCGGGGGAGTCCGGGTGGTGGTCAGGCCGCCCGGACTTTTTTATGTCGGCAGGGAGGGCATGCCGGAATGAGTGAAAATCGCAGCGATTTACCGCTTCGCGAGGACATCCGCCAGCTGGGCGGGCTGCTGGGCAGCACCATCCATGAGCAGGCCGGGGAAACGGTTTACGAGACCATTGAGGAGGTTCGTAGCCTGGCGAAGGAGGCCCGCGCCGGCAACGGTGCTGCGGGCCGGGCCCTGGAAAAGCGGCTTGGCGAGCTGCCGGATGAAATGATCGTGCCGGTGGTGCGGGCCTTTTCGCAGTTTCTCAACCTGGCGAACATCGCCGAACAGCATCATCGCATCCGCCGCAGCCGCGCCTGGATCCGCGACCCCGAGACCGGGCCGTTGCGGGGATCGCTGGAGGAATTCTTCAAGCGCATGCTGCCGGACACGGATCCGGCGGACCTGCATGCCGCCATCACCGAATTGGACATCGAGCTGGTGCTGACCGCTCACCCCACCGAGGTGATGCGCCGTTCGATGCTGCAGAAGTACAACCGCATCGCCGCCCTGCTTGACCAGGGGGATCGGCTGGATCCCACGCCCGAGGAAATCGAAGAGGTTCACCAGTCCCTGCGGCGGGAGATCACCGCCGCCTGGGAAACCGACGAAATACGCCGACGTCGGCCGGCACCGCAGGACGAAGCCCGCTGGGGCCTGGCGGTGATCGAGCAGACGCTCTGGGACGTGGTGCCCCATTATCTGCGGCGTCTGGATCGCATGCTGCAGCGTCAGACCGGCCGTGATCTGCCGCTGGATGCCGCGCCGATTCATTTTGGCTCATGGATGGGGGGAGACCGTGACGGCAACCCCCGGGTGACCGCCGGCGTGACCCGCGAGGTCTGCCTCCTCAACCGCTGGAAGGCGGTGGAACTCTATGAGCACGAGATCGAGGCGCTCATCGAAGACCTGTCCATGCAGGCGGCCAACGACGAACTGCGGGCGTGGGTCGGCGACGCCTGGGAGCCCTATCGCACGGCCCTGAAAGCGGTTCGTGATCGGCTGCTGGCAACCCAGCACTGGATTGAAGCGAGGCTGGCGGGCCGCCGGCCGGCTGACGCGCTCATTTACTGGTTCCCCCATGAGCTGCGGGAGCCGCTCATGGTGTGCTACCGCTCCCTGCAGGAGAGTGGTGCCGCCGTGGTGGCCGAGGGGCGCCTGAAAGATCTGCTGCGACGGTTGTCGGTGTTCGGTCTCACGCTCATGCGGGTGGACATTCGGCAGGAGTCCACCCGGCACACCGCGGTGCTGGACGCCCTGACTCAGGCCCTCGGCATTGGCAGCTATGAAAGCTGGGACGAGGCGGAGCGTCAGCGGTTCCTGATTCGCGAACTGGACAGCCGCCGCCCCCTGATCCCCCGGGACTTCGAGGCCGACGAGGAAGTCACCGAGGTCCTCGACACCCTGTCGGTGGTGGCCGAAATGGGCGCTGGCTCCCTGGGCGCCTACGTCATTTCCATGGCCTCGAAGCCCTCGGACATTCTGGCGGTGAAACTGCTGCAGAAAGAGATGGGCGTTGCCGAGCCTCTGCGGGTGGTGCCCCTGTTCGAGACCCTGGATGACCTGCAGGGCGCCCAGGCGACCCTGGAGCAGCTGCTGGAAATCCCCTGGTACCGGGAGCATATACAAGGTCACCAGGAGGTCATGATCGGGTATTCCGACTCCGCCAAGGACGCCAGCCACATGGCGGCTGCCTGGGCGCTCTATCAGACCCAGGAGCAGCTGGTGGCCACGGCGCGGCAGCAGGGGATCCGCCTGACCCTTTTCCACGGACGGGGAGGCTCCATCGGCCGGGGCGGCGGACCGACCCATGCCGCCATCCTCTCCCAGCCGCCCGGCTCGGTGGATGGCCGGCTCCGGGTGACTGAACAGGGCGAGGTGATTCAGGCCAAGTTCGGGTTGCGCGGCATTGCCGAGCGCAACCTGGAGCTCTACACCACCGCCGTGGCCGAGGCGACTCTGTCGCCGCCCCAGCCCCCCGCCCCGGAATGGCGAGGGCTCATGGACCAGCTGGCGGAAACGTCCTGCCAGGTCTATCGGGATCTGATTCGGGAAACCCCGGCATTCATCGACTACTTTCGGCATGCCACGCCGGAACACGAAATCAGTCATCTCGCCATCGGCAGTCGGCCAGCCCGTCGCAAGCCCACCCTGGGGGTGGACAGTCTGCGGGCCATTCCCTGGATCTTTGCCTGGACCCAGACTCGGCTGCTGCTGCCGGCCTGGCTGGGGGCCGGGGATGCGCTGGCCAGGGCGCTGGACGAGGGCCGGCAGTCGGAATTGCAGCACATGTACCAGGCCTGGCCGTTCTTTCGGGCGTTCATCGACATGCAGGAAATGGTGCTGGCGAAGAGCGATCCCGCGGTGGCCGCCTGGTATGACCAGCGTCTGGTGCCCGAGTCGCTGCAGGACCTCGGCACGGACCTGCGACAGCGACTGAGAGATGCCCGTGACCGCGTGCTGGCGGTAAGTGGTCACGAGAATCCTCTGGATGAGGCGCCGGTGGTTCAGCGTTCGGTGGGTGTCCGGAATCCCTATGTGGATCCGCTCAACCTGCTGCAGGTGGAGCTGCTGGACCGGGTTCGGCACGGGCACGAGGAAGACCTGCGCGAGGCGCTCATGATCTGCATCAACGGCATCGCCGCCGGCATGCGCAACACGGGCTGATCCCATGCAGGCTTACCAGCGCGACCTGATCGAGTTTGCCCTGGCGCGGGATGTCCTTCGTTTCGGGGAGTTCACCCTGAAGTCGGGGCGGCAGAGCCCGTATTTTTTCAATACCGGGCTATTCAATACCGGCGAGGCATTGCAGCGGCTGGGTGCCGCCTACGCTCGCTGCGCGGTGGAGTCCGCGCCGCCGTTCGACATGCTGTTCGGGCCGGCTTACAAGGGGATCCCGCTGATATCGGCCACCGCCATGGCGTTGTCCCTGGATCACGGCATGGACTGTCCCTGGGCGTTCAATCGCAAGGAGGCCAAGGACCATGGTGAGGGCGGCCGGGTGGTGGGCGCTCCGCTGTCCGGGCGGGTCCTGGTGGTAGACGATGTGATTTCCGCCGGCACCTCGGTGGCGGAAAGTGTCGCGCTGATCGAATCCGCCGGTGCCCGGCTGGCAGGCGTGCTGGTAGCGCTGGACCGCCAGGAAAAAGGCCAGGGCGAGCGCTCGGCTACCCAGGACGTGGCCGAGTTGCATGGCGTGCCGGTCACCGCGATTCTGACGCTGGAAACGCTGATGGACTACCTGGAAAAGCAGCACGGCGGGGCCGACCCGAGGCTCGCCGCCATGCGGCGATATCAGGCGCGCTACGGAGTCTGAGCCGGGCCCGCCGCGGGCGGTTCATTGTCTTCGGCTGGGGGCTGACCGGTGCGACCACGCCCCACCATCTCGGGCAGGTAGCGATCGATGAGAACGGCCACCGGGGCGGCGATGGCCAGACTCGCCAGCGTGCCGGCCGTTGTGGCGGTCGCCACAACCCACCCCGACTCCATCGTCAGGTTGGCATGCATCCAGGCCGCCAGCGGCGGGTTGACGAAGTGATAGAAAAAGCCGTGCAGGCAGTAAACGATCAGGGTGATGGCCCCGAGGTGCTGTAACCAGGCCCAGGCGGGCAGCAGGCGCGCCAGTAGGACGACCATGAGGCTGCCCACCAGTGCCGTTAGCGGAAACAGCAGCGGATGCCCCACGGTGCCGAACATCATCACCACGGCCTCGAGCAGCCGGAACGGCCCCTGGTTGAGGTCGTAGGTCAGCGTCACCACGGCGATACAGGCCAGCGTGGCGGCAGCCACACCCAATCGCGGCCACTCCCTTTCCAGCAGGCCGCTGCGACGGACCAGCACCCCGGTGAGGTAGAACGCATAGCCCAGTGGCACCACGTGGGCCATCCAGAAGAGCAGTTCCAGCGCCAGCACGTCCACATGGCGGTTGAACAGGTAGCCAACGCTGTAGAAGAAAACAATGGCTAGCAAAAGCCGGCTGGTGGACGTCCAGAAGCGGGCCAGGCCCTGATGCACCAGCTCCAGCACAATCAGGCTGGCCAGGAACCAGAGTGGGATGTTGAAAGCGGGCAGGCCCATGAGGGTGCTGATCCCTCCTTCGACCCAGCCGGCGGTGGCAGTGAGGTCGACCGTCGGAAACCAGCCCGGTACCCCGGCCAGCGCCACGGCCATGGGCAGAAAGCCGAAGACCAGATAGGGCACCAGCCGGCTGCGGGCCATGCGGCCGATGAATGACAGCAGTGGCATGGCCAGCCGCCTCTCGCTGGCCACCATGCCGGAGAGCAGAAAAAACAGCGCCATGTGGAAGGAGTACACCCACTTGTACTGGAGCGCCGCCGGCTCGCTGCCGAGGTACATCACCTGCTCCACCAGATGGCCGTAGAACACCAGCCCGATGGCGAGAAAACGGGCGGTGTCGATGCTGCCCAGCCGGATCATGAGGGCGTCCCCTCGCCGTGAATCAGTGTGCCAACGCCACTGTCGGTGAAAATTTCCAGCAGCAGGGCATGGCGAACACGGCCATCAATGATCGTGGTGGCCCCGACGCCGTCCCGAACGGCGTCCAGGGCGCATTCGACTTTGGGGAGCATGCCGCCATTGATGGTGCCGTCGGCAATCAGGCCCGCCACCCGCTCGGCGTCAAGGCCGGTGAGCAGGTGACCGTCACTATCGAGAATGCCGGGGGTGTTGGTCATCAGGATCAACTTCTCGGCGTTCAGCGTGCGCGCCAGATGACCGGCCACCAGATCGGCATTGATGTTGTAGGAAACGCCGGCTTCATCCACGCCGATGGGGGCAATCACGGGGATAAAATCAGCCCCGTCCAGCAGGGTCATCAGGGCCGGGTCGACATCCACCACCTGGCCGACATGACCGATATCGATAATCTCCGGAGCCTGCTCGGCAGGGCCGGGCCGGGTGAGCTTGAGACGCTGCGCACGGATCAGGCCGCCGTCCTTGCCACTCAGCCCCACCGCCCGGCCGCCGTGGGTGTTGATCAGGCTGACAATTTCCTTGTTGACCAGGCCGCCCAGCACCATCTCGACCACGTCCATGGTCTCTGCATCGGTCACGCGCATGCCCTGAACGAACTCGCTTTTCTTGCCGATCCGCTCCAGCAGTGAGCCGATTTGCGGGCCGCCGCCGTGAACCACCACCGGGTTGATGCCCACCAGCTTCATCAGCACCACATCACGGGCGAAATCGCCTTTCAGCGCCTCGTCCACCATGGCGTTTCCGCCGTACTTGACCACCACGGTTCGGCCGTGGAACCGGCGGATGTAGGGCAGCGCTTCGGTGAGGACGTGGGCGACTTGATCCGGGGGCGTGGACTCGTTGTTCATGCTGTTTTTGTTGTCCGCAAACAAAAGGGGCCGCACCCGAAGGCGCGGCCCAATGGTGGCGCCCTGTCAGTCAGGGCGCAAGCACCGGGAGGAGATCAGCCTCCCTGGGACGTACGCGGAAAGTCCGGCATGTCCGGCCGAGGCGTGGTTTCCGAGCTCGGGGGCAGCTCCGGATAGATCACCTCAGGCTGCTCACCCGTGAGTGAGCGCAGGAATGCGGTGACATCGTCGACTTCCTGATCCGTGAGGATACTGCCGAGCTGCGAGTCGTTCATGACCGCCACGGCTTCGCGCAGGCTCCAGACAATGCCGGAATGGAAGTACGGGGCCGTCAGTTCGACGTTGCGCAGCTGCGGGGAACGGAAGACGTACTCATCCGCCGCCGTCTCGGTCACCTGGGCACGCCCAAGGTCTCCCTCCGGCAGGATGTCGGACCCGGGGCGGTTGATCACGCCGAAGGGGTAGTACCCCTGTCCGCCGACGTTCACGCCGTTATGGCAGGCCACGCAGCCCTTGTTCATGAACGCATCCAGACCGGCGATCTGCTGATCCGTGAGGGCATCCGCATCCCCCGCCAGGTACTGGTCGAAGGGCGCGTTGGGCGTCACCAGTGTGGCCTGATAGACCTCCAGGGCCGCCGCGGTGTTGTCGAAGCTCACCGGGTTATCCGACTCCGGGAACGCGGCTTCGAAGGCACTCACGTATTCGTCGATGCTCTGCAGGGTCTCTTCGAGCACATCCGGCGTGTTGTTCATCTCGACGCTGGCCTGAATCGGGCCCTTGGCCTGCTCGGTCATGTCCTCGGCGCGACCGTCCCAGAACTGGGCGACGTTGAAGACCGCGTTGAACACCGTGGGCGAGTTTCGCGGACCCCGCTGCCAGCCGTGACCGATGGAGGTCGGCACATTGTCGTCGCCACCAAGACCCACGTTGTGGCAGGTGTTGCAACTAATGGTGTGGCTGGCGGAAAGACGCGGTTCAAAGAACAGCATCCGCCCCAGGTCGACTTTCTCCTGGGTCATCGGGTTGCGGTCCGCCAGTACTTCCGCGCCACTGTCCGGGATGGGCTCGAACAGCAGCTGAGCCCGCTCCATCAGTTCGTCGCTGGCCGACACCGTACTGCTGACAAGCCCCAGTGCCACGGCAGCCGTAAGTGGATAGGCGGCTTTCATCTTGGCTACTCCCTCTCTGTAATGATTGGTATCAAGGGTAGGGAGTGGAGCGGGGATGGGGTAGCAGAACCGGTGCCATTCTTGACGCCGGTCAAATCTGGATGTCGGTGGCCTCTGCCGCCGCCTGAATCAGGCGGTTGAAACGGTCCCGGATCCGTTCCAGGGCAGCCGCGTCGCTGCCTTCAAAGCGCATCACTAGGCAAGGCTGGGTGTTGGAGGCACGGACCAGCCCCCAGCCATCGGAGAAGTCCACGCGCAGGCCGTCCAGCGTAGTAACCGTGGCATTCTCGAAATCCGTTGCCGCGGCCACCAGTGCCTTGATCAGCCGGTGGGGCTCACCCTCGGCCAGGTCGAGACGAATCTCCGGTGTCGTCACCGGATCCGGGAGTTCGGCGAACACCTCGCTGCTGGGCCGTGGATCCGCCGCCAGGATGGCCAGCAGTCGGGCCGCTGCATAGGTGGCATCATCAAATCCGTACCAGTGGTCATTGAAAAAGAGGTGACCGCTCATCTCGCCGGCCAGGGGAGCCCCGGTCTCCCGCAACTTTTCCTTGATTAGCGAGTGACCGGTTTTCCACATCACCGGCTCGCCGCCGGCCTCACGGATAACGTCGGCCAGGCAGCGGCTGCACTTGATGTCGAAGACGATTTTTGCGCCGGGCTGACTGGCCAGCACCGAGCGGGCGTAGAGCATCATCTGCCGATCGGCCCAGATCACCTGGCCGCGATCATCCACCACACCCAGGCGATCACCGTCACCGTCGAACGCCAGGCCGATATCGGCGCCATGGGTGGCCACCGCCGCGATCAGGTCTTGCAGATTTTCCGGAACCGTCGGGTCGGGGTGGTGATTGGGGAAGCGGCCGTCCACTTCGCAGAACAGCGGGATGACTTCAGCGCCGAGGGATTCAAGCACCGTCGGGGCCACGGCTCCCGGCACCCCGTTGCCGCAGTCCACCACCACCCGCAGGGGACGCTCCAGGGAGACGGTGCCGGTGATGCGTGCCTGATAGGCCTCCAGGACTGGCCGGGTCTCCTCAGCCCCCTGACCGCGGACCAGGTCGTTTTCCTTCAGGCGCCGGCCCAGGTCGGTGATTCCCTCGCCCCACAGCGGTCGCCCCGCCACCATGATTTTCAATCCGTTGTAATCGGCGGGATTATGGCTGCCGGTGACCGCAATGCCGGTGCCGGTGCCGGTGCCCAGGTGGTGCGTCGCAAAATACATTACCGGCGTTGGCACCATGCCGATATCGATGACCTGCCGTCCGGCGGCCATCAGGCCCTGGCGCAGGGCGCGGGCCAGCGCCGGGCTCGATGTCCGGCCATCGTAGCCCACCACCACGTGGCTCTGATCCGCCGCGGCTGCTGCGCTGCCGATGGCCCGGCCCAGAGCCTGAACCGTGTCCTCGGTGAGGGTTTCGCCCACCTTGCCACGAATGTCATAGGTCCGAAGGATCGAAGGGTCAACGACAGTCATCGGGGCACTCCTTGCCGGGTTATTGCGTTCCTGTGTGGCCGAATCCGCCCTCTCCTCGGCCGGACCGGTCAAAAGCTTCCACCGACCGGAAACCGGGGCGGGCGACGGGCAGAAAGACCAGCTGGGCAATTCGGTCGCCGGGCTGAATGTCAAAGGGCGTTTCACTGCGGTTCCAGCACGAGATGAAGATCTCCCCCTGGTAGTCGGAGTCGATCAGGCCCACCAGGTTGCCCAGCACGATGCCGTGTTTGTGGCCCAGTCCCGACCGCGGCAGCACCACCGCGGCATGGTGATTGTCACCGATGTGCACCGCCATGCCCGAGGGGATCAGGCTGGTTGCCCCGGGCTCCAGCACCAGCGGCTCTTTCAGGCAGGCGCGCAGGTCAATGCCGGCGGAGCCGTCGGTGGCGTATTCCGGCAACGGAAATTCGTGACCCAGCCTCGGATCAAGGAGCCGAAGCTCAACCTCTTTCATGCAGTTTCTCTCCCACAAGGGCGATCAGTTGATGGGCCAGCCGGCTCTTCGGCGCCGGCCCCAGGCTTTGCTGGCCCTCCCGCCAGAGTACGGACAGGGCGTTGTCCGGCACCCCGAACCCCTGGCCTTCGCCGACCTGATTGGCGGCGATCATGTCCAGGCCTTTGGTGGTGAGCTTGTCCCGGGCGTGGTCTTCGAGGTGATGGGTCTCGGCGGCGAATCCCACCGTGAATGGCCCGTCGGGTAGCGCCGCCACCTCGGCCAGAATATCCGGGTTGAGGGTCAGGGCGAGCGACGGTGGTCCAGCGGCTTTTTTCAGTTTCTGCGTCTCCGGGGAGGCGACCCCATAGTCCGCCACCGCGGCGGTGGCAATGAACACCTGGCATTCGTGGATATGGGCCATCACCGCCTGGTGCATGTCCATGGCGGTTTCCACGTCCACCCGTTGAACGCCAGGGGGAGTGGCCTGCTCGCAGGGGCCGGCCACCAGCGTGACCCGAGCACCGGCCTGGCGCGCAGCGGCGGCGACGGCAAAGCCCATGCGACCGCTGCTGCGGTTGGCAATGAAGCGGACCGGATCAATGGGCTCGTGGGTGGGGCCGGCGGTGATCAGCACGTGATGGCCCGCCAGCGGCCCATTCCCCGGCGCGGTCAGGCGACGGACGATTTCGGTGGGCTCCACCAGTCGCCCGGGCCCGGACTCCCCCTCGGCCAGGGAGCCGTCATCCGGACCGATGAACTGAATTCCCCGCCGTTCGAGGGTGGCGAGGTTGTCCCGGGTCGCGGCGGCATTCCACATCACGTGGTTCATCGCCGGACAGACGGTGATCGGCGCTTCGGTGGCCAGGCACAGTGTGGTCAGCAGATCATCCGCCAAACCGGCGGCGAGCCGCGCCAGGCAGTCCGCGCTGGCCGGCGCGATCACCACACGATCCGCCCATCGGGCGAGTTCAAGGTGACCCATGCCGGCTTCGGCCTCGGGGTCCAGCAGGTCGGTTCGCACGGCCTGATGGGAGACGGCCTGGAAGGTCAGTGGACTGACGAAGGCCTGGGCGCCATGGGTCAGAACCACACGGACTTCGGCGCCGGCGTCACGCAGGCGACGAACCAGATCCGGCGCCTTGTAGGCGGCGATGCCGCCGGTGACACCAAGGACGATGCGCTCGGCTGAAACTGCCATGGCTGAACGAGTTCACAGGTTGGCCCAAAGCCGGGAACTTACACTGTTGCCCGATCCAAGAAAACTGCACCGGGAGGCCTTGCATGGGGATCAGTCAGTGGCCGGTGGAGGAGCGGCCAAGGGAAAAACTGTTGGCGAAGGGCGCGGCTGCCCTGTCAGATGCCGAATTGCTGGCGATATTCCTGCGCACCGGCGTGCGTGGTCGCAGCGCGGTGGATGTCGCCAGAGACCTGCTTTGTGCTTTTGGCGGCCTGCGGCCACTGCTGGAATCCGATGTCGCCACATTCACCGGGCATCACGGACTGGGTCAGGCGAAATATGTCCAGCTCCAGGCGGTGCTGGAAATGGGGCGCCGCCATCTGCAGGCCCGTCTGGCCGCCGGGGAAGCGCTCAACGGCCCGGAGGACACGCGGAATTACTTGACGGCTCGGCTGCGGCATCTCCCCTACGAGATTTTTGCCTGCCTTTTTCTGGACAACCGGCATCGGGTGATTGCCTTCGAGGAAATGTTTCGCGGCACGATCAATGCGGCGGGGGTCTACCCGCGGGAGGTGGTCCGCCGGGCCCTGGAGCTGAATGCCGCCGCCGTGATTCTGGCGCACAACCATCCCTCTGGGGTGACGGAGCCCAGTCATGCCGACGAGGCCATGACCACCCGACTGGCCGAAGCCCTCGCCACCGTGGACATTCGGGTGCTTGACCACTTTGTGGTGGGGGAGGGCCGACCGGTGAGTTTTGCCGAGCGCGGCCTGCTCTAACTCGGAATTCAGGCTTCGAGGATGCGGGAATCAGCCAGCCCTTCGCGCAGCCGGCGCAGAGCGTTCTTCTCGAGCTGCCGGATTCGTTCCGCCGACACGCCATGTTCCTCGGCGAGGGCATGCAATGTGGCCTTGGGCTCGGTCAGCCACCGCCGCGTGAGAATATCGCGACTGCGGGGGTCAAGCCCCTCCAGGGCCTGCTGTAGCCGGCCTTCCCGCCAATTTTCCCAGTCAACGGATTCCATTTCGTCGGCCGGGTCGGCGCGATTGGCCTGCAGGTAGCTGGCCGGTGCCCAGCTGGGAGTGTCCTCGTCGTCCGCCTCCGGCCCGGGATCGAATCCCAGGTCCTGTCCTGACAGGCGGGACTCCATTTCGAGAACATGGTCCGGTTTGACGCCCAGGTCGGCGGCCACCGCTTCGACTTCCTCGCGGTTGAGCCAGCCCAGCCGTTTTTTGGCATTGCGCAGATTGAAGAACAGCTTGCGCTGCGCCTTGGTGGTCGCCACTTTAACGATTCGCCAGTTGCGCAGAATGAATTCATGGATCTCGGCGCGAATCCAGTGCACGGCAAAGGACACCAGCCGGACGCCCACCTCGGGGTCGAAGCGCTTGACGGCCTTCATCAGGCCGACGTTGCCCTCCTGGATCAGATCAGCCAGCGGCAGGCCATAACCGGAATAGCCCCGGGCCACGTGAACCACGAACCGCAGATGCGCCAGCACCAGCCACCGGGCGGCGTCCAGATCCTCGCTCTGGTGGTATCGCGTCGCCAGTTCCTGTTCTTCCTCAGCACTCAGGGCCGGAATGGCATTGACCGCTCGAATGTACTGATCCTCGCTGCCGGCGCGCAGCGGCAACGATTCGTATTGAACATTGATCAGTGACGTTCCGGACGACATTTCAAACCCTCGCCAAATCATTCAGTAGGTTAACACTACCTATTCGATTTCTGACCCGCTGACTTGGTTCAATGCCCGGGTTCGATGTCGGCGAGGTGCCGCCCGACCGCCAGCCACGCACCCAGCAATCCCAGGCCACCGCCGGTGGCGACCAGAGCCAGCGTACCGCTCAGACCCGGGCCGGCCGGCACGAAACCGCTGTCGTAAAGGGCCGCTAGCTGACCGGCGGGGCCGGTGATCAGCGCGACCCCGATACTCATTAACAGGGCGGCCAGCACGCCGCCGGCGAGCCCATACCAGAGCCCGGCGTAAAGAAACGGCCGACGGACAAAGCCGTCGGTGCCGCCGATCAGCTTGGTGATCTCGATTTCCGGGCGGGCATTGGCGATATCCAGGCGAATGGTGTTTCCCACCACCAGGGCCACGGTGAGGCCCAGCAGCAGGGCCACCAGGGTCACCACCCGTCCGGCCAGCGAGGTAAGCGCCTGCAGGCGTTCCAGCCAGAGGCGGTCGAGACGTATTTCATCGACGCCGGCCATGGATTGGACCTCGGCCAGGAGCGTATCCGTGGCATTGGAGCCAATGCCCTCGATAAGTCGTGCATCCAGGACCGGGGGCAAAGGGTTGTCGTCCAGCAGGCTCAGGGAGTCAGCAAGTCCGGTCTGTTCCCGAAGCTCGGCGAGGCCGGTATCCGGGTCAATCCGTTCAACGCCCAGGATGGGGTCCATGGCACGAAGGCGATCCGCCATGCGGGCCTGCTGATCTTCCGGTACATCCTTCTCCAGGAACACGGACAGCCGCGGGTTGCCGTCCCAGCCGCCGGTGGCGGCCTCGAGGTTGTCCAGTCCCACCAGAAAACCGCCGGGCAGCGCCAGGGCAATCCCCACCACCGCCGTGGTCATGAGGCTCCCGGCCGGCCGCCGAGCCAGGCGGCCCAGAGCTCCGATCGCCGCCCGGGCGTGCTGCTCCAGCCAGCGCTTGAGACTGTCCAGACCCCTCACGCCAGCCGGCCCTCCTCCAGCTGAATGCGACGGTGACCCAGGCGCTGGATCAGCGAGAGATCGTGGCTGGCAATGACCACGGTGACGCCCACCTGATTGAACTGCTGAAAGAGTTGCATGATTTCCTCGGAGAGCGCCGGGTCCAGATTGCCGGTGGGCTCGTCCGCCAGCAGCACCGGCGGACGGGTGACGACCGCTCGGGCGATGCCAACCCGCTGCTGTTCGCCGCCGGACAGGGTGACCGGATCGGCCCGTTCACGGGTCAGCAGCCCGACCTTGTCGAGGGCGGCGCGGACCCGTCGCTGTACTTCCTGATGAGGCCGGCCCGCGATGATCAGCGGCAGTGCCACATTGTCGAAGACGCTGCGGTCCTGAAGCAGGCGATGATTCTGAAAGACGACGCCGATGCGCCGCCTCAGGAACGGGATCCTGCGCCGGGGCAGGCCGGCGAGGTTGACCCCGTCAATGATGACGTTGCCCCGAGTGGGCCGCTCCAGCAGGGGGATCAGCCGCAGGAAGGTGCTCTTGCCGGCACCACTCGGGCCGGTGACGAAAGTCATTTCTCCCCGGGCGACCTCCACGCTCAGGCCGCGGAGCGCATCGTGTCCCCCCGGGTAGCGTTTGCCCACCTGCTCAAAACGGATCATGGCCCGTCGCTGGACTGACCGGCCTGGTCGAGTAAGGCGTCCACAAAGGCCTCGGCGTCAAAGGGTCGCAGATCGTCGACTCCCTCACCGACACCGATAAAGTAGACCGGCAGCCCGAAGCGCTTGGCCATCGCGAAAATCACGCCCCCCTTGGCGGTGCCATCCAGTTTGGTCAGCACCAGGCCGGTGACACTGACGGCCTGCTGGAACTGCTCGGCCTGGGCCAGGGCGTTCTGGCCGGTGCCCGCATCCAGCACCAGCAGGACCTCGTGGGGTGCGCGCTCATCCTGCTTGCCCAGAACGCGATGGATCTTGCGGAGCTCTTCCATGAGGTTGCTCTGGGTATGCAGCCGGCCGGCGGTGTCCGCGATCATCACATCCACGCCTCGGGCGACCGCAGATTGGTGAGCATCAAAGACCACCGAAGCACTGTCGGCGCCGGTGGGCTGACTGATCACCGGCACGCCGGTGCGTTCGCCCCAGGCCTGAAGCTGCTCGACGGCGGCGGCCCGGAAGGTATCGCCGGCCGCCAGCATGACGCCATGACCCTGGTCTTTCAGCCGGGCGGCGAGCTTGCCGATGGTGGTGGTTTTGCCGGCGCCGTTGACGCCGACGGTCAGCACGACGACCGGGCCATCCTGTTCCGGCAGCTCCAGGGGGTGGGCCACCGGCTCGAGGATGCGGAGCATGTCTTCGCGAAGCGCCAGGCGCAGTGCTTCGGTATCCGCCAGTTCGTTGCGCTTGAGTCGGGCGGTCAGGTCGTCAATGATCGAACGGGTGGCATCGACGCCCACATCGGCCATGAGGAGCAACGTTTCCAGCTCGTCCAGCAGATCTTCGTCGATCTGCTTGCGCCCGAGAAACAGCTGCCCGAGGCCGCTGCCGGTTCGCCGCAGTCCGGCGCGTAACCGCTCCAGCAGGCCACCGCTGGAGCCTGCCGTCTCCGGAGACGTGGATTTTTCTTCGGAATCACCGGCGCGGTGCTTGCGGCGAAATGGCAGCATGGGAACTCTCTGGAGTGGAAAGCGAACAAATCATCGTTATCGTATCATCGCCTTTCGGGAGATTCGGCACTCATGACAACACGTTCTGCGATTTTGGCGCTGGTTCCGGCCCTCATGGCAGTGCCTGCCATCGCCTCCGAGTCAGTGCCCGGTGTCCGGGAATACACCCTCGACAATGGCATGCAGGTCCTGGTGCGGGAGGACCGCCGGGCGCCGGTGGTGGTTTCCCAGGTTTGGTACCGGGTGGGTTCCAGTTATGAAACCCGTGGCCAGACCGGGATTTCGCATTTCCTTGAGCACATGATGTTCAAGGGCACCGAGGCGGTGCCGGAAGGCGAATTCTCGGACATCATCGCCCGCGAGGGCGGCCGCCTCAATGCGTTCACCGGTCGCGACTTCACGGCCTATTTCGAGGTGTTGGCTGCGGATCGGCTGTCCATCGCCCTGGAGCTGGAGGCCGACCGCATGGCCAATCTGCTGCTCCGGTCCGAGGCGGTGGCCACCGAGCGCGAGGTGGTGCTGGAGGAGCGTCGACTGCGCACCGATGACCGGCCGGAGGGGCGATTCGCCGAGCGCTTTGCAGCCATTGCCCATGCGGGTTCTGGATACGCCCACCCCATCATCGGCTGGGCGGACGATATTCGGGCCACCGGCACCGAGGAGCTGGAGGCCTGGTACGAGCACTGGTACACGCCGTCCAATGCCACCCTGGTGGTCGCGGGTGATGTGGACCCCGATGAAGTCCATGAACTGGCCCAGAACTATTTCGGAGGGATCGCCGCCCGGGCAGTGCCGCCGGTGCATGATCCCGTGGCCATCGATCCCCCGGGGGAGCGCCGCCTTGACTACCCCGATCCCCAGGCCCGCATCACGCAGCTGCGAATGGGCTACACGGTGCCCTCTTACGCCACCGCGGAAAATCCCGGGGATCCTTACGCCCTGTTGATGCTGTCCACCGTGCTGGACGGCGGTGAGGGGGCCCGATTGCCGGAAGGGCTGGTTCGTGGCAGTGGCGTGGCCGCCGCGGCGGGGGCCGGTTACAACCCGATGACCCGGCTGGACGCCGAGTTCTCGCTCTACGGGGTGCCCAGCGACGATGACGTGGAGAGCGTGGAAGCCGCCCTGCGTGAGCAGATTGCTCGCCTGCAGGAGGAGCCGGTCAGTGACGAAGAGCTGGAGCGGGCCCGCAGCCAGGTGCTGGCGGATCATCTTTTCCAGCTCGACTCGGTGTTCTTTCAGGCCATGCAGCTCGGCATGCTGGAGACGACCGGGGCCGGATGGGAGACCCTTGGCGCGTTCGAGGAGCAGATCCGTGCCGTCACCGCCGAGGATATCCAGGCAGCAGCCCGACGTTACCTGCGGCCGGAACAGCTCACCATCGGGGTCCTGCGGCCGGCGGATGAGGAGAGTCAGTCATGAGGCGGTGGCTGACGGGTTTGGGACTTTTTCTGCTCATGGGCTCAGGGGGTGCGATGGAGGTGGACATTCAGGAGTGGCAGACCGACAACGGTGCCCGAGTGCTTTTTGTGGAGCGCAGCGAGCTGCCCATCGTCGATCTGCGGGTCACTTTCGATGCGGGCAGCGCCCGGGATGATGACCAGCCGGGTCTGGCGCGGATGGTCAGCAACCTGCTGCTGGAAGGGACCGAAGAGCACAGCGCCGGTGAGATCGCCCGGTCTTTCGAGCGTCACGGAGCGCGGGTGTCCACCGGCAGCGGGCGGGACACCGCCGAGGTCTCGCTCCGGAGCCTGAGTGATCCGACGCGGCTGGAGCCCAGCGTGGAAAACTTGGCCCGGGCACTGGCTGGCGCGGCCTTTCCGGAGGACGCGCTGGAGCGTGTCCGGCAGCAGATGCTGCTGAGCCTTCGGCAGGTGGAATCATCACCGTCATCGCTGGCCGAGCGGGCGTTTGCCCGGGCCATTTACGGCGACCACCCCTATGCCACTCCTCCCGGTGGCGAGGCCGAATCGCTGCAGGCCATGACCCGCGCCGACGTGCAGGATTTTCACCAGGGGCATTACACGGCGGCCAATGGAGTGATCGCCATCGTCGGCGATCTGAATCGGAGCCAGGCGGAGGACATCGCCCGCCGGGTTGCCGGGGCGCTGCCCGACGGCACGACCCTGGAGCCGCTGCCAACGGTCACCATGCCCGACGAGCCGGTGACCGTGCGGATTCCCTTCGATGCGGAGCAGACCCATGTGGTGGCGGGTCAGCCATCCATCCGCCGGGGCGATGATCAGTATTACGCGCTGTATCTCGCCAACCACATACTCGGCGGCGGTGGGCTGACCTCACTGC
Source organism: Spiribacter sp. 2438 (assembly GCF_009676705.1). Classification (GTDB taxonomy): domain Bacteria; phylum Pseudomonadota; class Gammaproteobacteria; order Nitrococcales; family Nitrococcaceae; genus Spiribacter. The sequence goes on from NZ_CP046046.1 coordinate 226,231, forward strand.
TGGCCGAGCGGATGCGCGAGGAGCGGGGCCTCTCCTACAGCAGCTCATCGAGTCTGACCGCCGGCGTGCGGGCCGGCCGCTTCCAGATGGCGACCCAGGTCCGTAACGAGGCACTAGGGGAGGCGCTGAGCGTGCTTCGGGGCAGCCTCGACGAGTTGCGGGACGAGGGGCCATCCGACGATCGGCTGGAGGCCTCGGTTCGCAATATCACCGGCAGCTTCCCGCTGCAGTTGGACAGCAACCGGGCACTGCTGGGGTACGTGGCCACCATGGGATTCCACGATCTGCCCCGGGATTATCTGCCCCGGTTTGTGGAGCGGATTGACGCCCTGCAGGTTGAGGACGTCCGTGGTGCGCTCCGGGAGCGAATTCCGCCACAGCGTCTGGTGACTGTCCTGGTGGGTCCCGCAGAGGTGATCGAGGCGGTTGAATGAGTGCATGAGTGGCCGTCTGCGGATCATCGGGGGCGAGTGGCGCGGGCGTCGCCTTCGAGTCGCTGACTCACCGGGCCTGCGCCCCACCGGCGATCGGGTCCGCGAAACGCTGTTCAACTGGTTGCAGGGCCGGATCGCCGGGGCGTCGGTGCTGGACCTTTTCGCGGGCACGGGCGCGCTGGGGCTGGAGGCACTGTCCCGGGGAGCGGCGCACGCCGTTTTCGTTGAGCGCGCCCGGCGGGCCGCCCGTCACCTGCAGGATCATCTCGAACAGCTCGGCGCAAGCGATCGGGGCCAGGTGTGGTGCGGTGACGCGGGCCGCTATCCCGGCGCCGACGCCGGTCCCTTCGATATTGTCTTTCTGGATCCCCCTTTTGCCTTGGCACTTCAGCAGCCCATGCTGAATCGCGTGCTCGCCGAGGGCTGGGTCCAGCCGGAGGGCGTGGTTTACGTGGAGTCGGATGCCCGAGCCGCAGCCCTGGATCTGCCGGCAGACTGGGCGGTGACCCGCGAGACCCGGGCCGGGGACGTGCACGGCGTGCTGGTCGGCCCGCGGCCGGACTGAAGTTGACCAAAAAGGGTGGCATCCTGACGCGGTGGCTTCTATTATGCTGCACCGCAACGGAGGAGACATCATGGCGGTCACGGCAGTATATCCCGGCACGTTTGACCCGTTGACCAACGGCCACAGCGATCTGGTTGAAAGGGCCTCTCGCCTGTTTGACCGCCTGGTGGTGGGGGTAGCGGGCTATCCAAGCCCTTCCAAGCAGCCCGCTTTCGCACTGGAGGAACGGGTGGAGATGGCCCGGCATGTCCTTCAGGGCCATGACAACGTCGAGGTGATCGCCTTCGATACCCTGCTGGTGGATTTCGTCAAGGCCCAGGGCGCTGGCGTGATCCTGCGGGGGCTGCGCGCCGTGTCGGACTTCGAGTACGAGTTCCAGCTGGCCAGCATGAACCGGCAACTCATGGATCGGATAGAAACGGTGTTTCTGACCCCCGCCGAGAAGTATTCCTACATTTCATCCAGCCTGGTCCGCGAAGTCGCCGCCCTGGGCGGGGATGTCAGCCGGTTTGTCCACCCCAGCATCCAGCAGGCACTGGATCGTCGCTATCGAGACTCCGCCCGGGCCACTTCGAACCGCTGAGGGCGACCCTCAGTCGTTGTTGTCGGGGGTTGCTTCGGGCATTGCCTCGGGTGTCGCCTCCGGCACGGCTTCGGGGGTCGCTTCCGGTGTGGCCTCGGGCGCGGCCTCCGGAGTGGCCTCCGGTGTCGCCTCGGGCATGGCTTCCGGCGTTGCCTCCGGAGTCGCCTCGGGCGTGGCTTCCGGCGCGGTGTCCGGCGTGTCGCCGGGTTGCCGGATGTCCGAGACAATGGCGTGCAGCGACGCAGCACCGGTGACGGCAATCAGCAGCGGAGTGGTGTAGACCACGGTTCTGGACAGCCGGGCAATCAGTTGGCGGCGGGTCGGGTGATCGTCTTTCATCAGGTCTGATTGCCGCGGATCAGCAGGTAAATGGACAGGCAGAGCAGGGTGACCTGGAACGCCATCCCTCCCATGGGATGGCTGGCTGAGGGCAAAAAGTGCCACTGGCCCCAGTGGACGAGAAAAATGGCGCCCAGCAGCACCGGGCAGGCCAGTGCGGCCCCCAGGCGGGTGATCCAGTCATTGGTGAGTGCTCCCGCCAGCAATAGCAGGCCGGCCATCAGCTCCAGGACCACCACCGCCACAACGAGGCCGAGGGGGAAGTTCATGGCCTCAGCAAAGGCGCCAACCCCCGTGCCAAGCCACTTTTCCAGGCCGTGGTACACCAGGACCGCCGCAAGCGGCGTGCGCAGCAGCCAGTGTGACTGAGCGGCCTGCCGGTCAAGAATGGCATCGCCACTGTCCAGAGGGGCTCCCACGACATACGTCTCCTGTCTGCTGAATGGCCGGATTCGGCGACAGCATACCGGGACTGGAGCTGATTTCCGATTGAAATACTGATTGCGTGGGGTCGGGGGGTGCCGTATTGTCGATGGCAGATCTGATGTCAAGGAGATGTCGGGTCCGGCGGGCCGACGATCGGACCGTCCGAAGGAAGGGTAGAACCTTCTGCGATGTTTAACCTGCCGGACCATACCCGGACGGCAGTGTGTGATGAGACTAAGTGATGAAATCGATTTATGTGGGCAATCTGCCCTTTTCCGCCTCCGAGGACGAAATTCGTGACCTGTTTGCCGCTCATGGCGAGGTCAAGGAAGTCCGGATGATCTCCGATCGGGAAACCGGTCGCCCCCGTGGCTTTGGCTTCGTTCGCATGGACCCTTCCGAGGCGGATGCCGCCATCGAGGCGCTGAATGGCACCGAGATGGGTGGGCGCACGCTGCGCATCAACGAAGCGCAGGATCGTAAGCCCGCCGGCGGTGGGGGTGGCCCGCGCCGCGACTGGTAATGGCTTAAGCTATTCTGGAAAACCCGTGACTGGCGACGGTCACGGGTTTTTTGTTTTTATGGTTGCCATTCAAGACGAACGTCGACATCGAGCATTTCTGGCGGAGGCACAGCTCCGTCACGCCTGGCAGTTCCGGCAGCGCGGTGTCGCTGCGGAATCCGATCCCGTTGAAGTCAATGTCCCGGTGGGCTGGCACCCGGTGATGAAATGCCTGTTCACCGAAGTCGAGTCGCTGGTGCCCGAGGCCGAGCGGGGTGGTTTTCGATGGCGTCGGCTGGTGGCTGCCCAAGGCGCTCTCGAGATTCGCTTTGATGGCGTTCGGGATCGCATCAAGCCGGCGGTATTTCGGGCCCGCGAGGCGGCGCAGGTGACCTGCGAGGCCTGCGGGCGACCCGGCCGGCTGCTGCTGGTGGCCGGGAGCCGTCGTGTCAGCTGTGATCTGCATTTCTTGGAGCGGCTTCGTTACTGTGATCGTGCCGGCGAGCAGGCAGCCAGCAACTGGTGGATGAGCCCTCACCCCGGTCTTGGCGGCCGGGCTCCCATCGTGGTCCTGCGCACCGGCGCGCCCCCGGAAATTCTCATCGATCTGGCGCTGCGACGGGCCATGCCCGATGTGCCCCGCCTCAATGGTGCGCACCGCCAGCGCCTGCAACAGACCTGGCCGGTGCTGCGGGAGGCCTTCGGCGAGCGGCTGAGAAGCCTGCGGCTGGCGGAGTTCGATCCGGCCAGCCAGCGCGGCGGGACGCTTCTGGCGCTGTTGGCGGGAGAGGCGGACGCCGCGGCCCAGGCGGGGGTGGCCACGGCGCTGGCGCGGGCAGGATTCAGCGATCTCAGGCTTCGACTGGTCGGTGAGGGTGATCTCCATGCGCCGGCCACGGCAACGGATCCCTGGTCGGCCATGCTGGCGCTGGAGGCCTCGATCAGTATTCCGCGCTATCAGCCGGCTGCGCCTTTTTGATTAGGTAGACGTCGAAGCGGGTGCTGCGTCCCTGATGGGAATGATCCGGTGGCTGATCCGCCAGCGGCGGCGCCCGTCGTTGACGCTTGACCACCACCCGATCCTGGGCGGCCGTCATGGCGGCCGGCAGTAGGGCGTCAGCGGCTTCATCCGGCCCCAGCAGACGCTGCAGGAGCGCCAGCTCCTTGCCGGCGGCGGCCTGACGGCGATCGCCGGCGTACATGGGGTCCAGATAAATCACATCCCCCCGCTCAGCCTGGCTGTCCCCGGCGCCGAGCCAGAACCGGGCATCCGCGCAAACAAGATCGAGTCGATTGGTGATGTCCTCGAGGCCCCCTTCCCGGGCACGGCGCAGACCATCGTCCAGCAACGCCGCGATGACCGGCGATCGCTCGATGAGCGTGACCCGGGCTCCCAGCCGGGCAAGAACGAAGGCGTCCCGTCCCAGCCCGGCGGTGGCGTCGACGATGCGGGGCTGGTGGCTGCCGGTGAGGCCGCAGGCCCGGGCGATCAGCTCCCGACGGGGCGCAAGGCGGGCACCGCGATAACCCTGGGCGCCGGTGAGGTAGTCAACGCGCAGACACATGGAGGGCCGCTGGTTAAGGCATAACGCCAGACCATTGGAGTCGAGCTGCAGGTAGAGTTCACCTTCTGCAGGGACCCGTGACGGCGAGGCGCCAGTCTGCCGGGCGACGTCGTCAGCCCGCCGGTCATCCACATCGCCAACCACCAGGGGCAGTGGCCGTGATTGTGGCGATTTGTCGCGGTGCCGTATGATTCTGATACCACTCGCGCCTGGAGGCGATCGGAAAGATGACTGAAAAAAAGGATAGCGGACTCGAGGGCATCGATCCCAGCGAACTGAATCGCTCAATGTCGGAAATCGCGGGCCGCAGTCAGCAACTGGTCAAGGATTTTCTGGCGCGTCAGGAAGCCGGCCAGCAGGTATCCATGGATGATGCCTTGCACATGAGCAAGCTGTTCCAGGATCTTTACGCCCGCCTGATGGCGGATCCGGTCCAGTTGATGCAGGCCCAGATGGCGTTCTGGCAGGACTACATGTCCATCATGCAGAACTCCACGCTACGCATGATGGGGGTGGAGAGCGAGCCGGTTCGGCAGCCGGAAAAGCGCGACAAGCGCTTTGCCCACGAGGGCTGGGAGGATAACCCGTTCTTCGACTTCGTCAAGCAGTCCTATCTGCTGACCGCGGACTACCTGCATCGAACCGTCGACAACGTCGACGGCCTGGATGACCGCACCCGGCGGAAAATTGACTTCTACACCCGCCAGTTTGTCAGTGCCATGTCGCCCAGCAACTTTCTGGCCACCAATCCCGAGGTGCTCGAGCGGACCGTGGAGACCCGCGGTCAGAACCTGATGGATGGCCTCAACAAGCTGCTGGAGGACCTGGAGCGCGGTAACGGCACCCTGAAAATCCGCCAGACCAATCCGGACGCCTTCGAGGTGGGCAAGGACCTGGCGATCACACCGGGCAAGGTCGTCTACCAGAATGAGCTCATGCAGCTGATTCAGTACGCGCCGGCCACCGAGCAGGTGGCCCGCCGGCCGCTGCTGTTCGTGCCGCCGTGGATCAACAAGTACTACATTCTTGATCTGCGGCCCAAGAACTCCCTGGTGAAGTGGCTGGTGGAGCAGGGCTTCACCGTGTTCGTCATTTCCTGGTGTAACCCCAGTGCCAAGCTGGCGAACAAGCGGTTCGAGGATTACATGACCGATGGCCCGCTGGCGGCGCTGGACGCCATCGAGCAGGCCATCGGTGAGCGCGATGTCAACATCATCGGCTATTGCCTCGGGGGCACCCTGCTGGCTTCAACCCTGGCCTACATGGCGGAGCGCGGCGAGTCTGGCATCAACAGCGCCACGTTCCTGACCACCCTGCTGGACTTCGAGAATCCCGGCGAGCTGGAAATCTTCATCGATGAGGAGCAGCTGGCGGCGCTGGAAAAACAGATGGACCAGCGGGGCTATCTGCAGGGCAATCAGATGGCCACCACCATGTCCAGCCTGCGGTCCAACGACCTGATCTGGTCGTTCTTCGTCAACAACTACCTCAAGGGGGAGGATCCGTTCCCCTTCGACCTGCTCTACTGGAACCAGGACTCCACCAACATGCCGGCGCGGATGCATGCGTTCTACCTGCGCAAGATGTACCTGGAAAATCAGCTCCGGCAGCCCGGGGGCATCACCATGGCGGGGGTCCCCATTGACCTGTCGAAAAACTCGGTGCCGACCTACTTTGTGTCAGCCCGGGAAGATCACATTGCGCCCTGGCATGCCTGTTACCGCGGCTCGAAGCTGCTCGGGGGCAAATCCCGGTTCGTATTGGGTGGATCCGGCCATATTGCAGGGGTGATCAACCCGCCGGAGAAGCAGAAGTACGGCTACTGGATCAACACCCGACGGCCGAAGGATCCGGATGCCTGGCTGGACGGCGCGACCCACTACGAAGGCTCCTGGTGGCTGGACTGGGTGAATTGGCTGCAGCCGAAACGCGGTGGCGAGGTGCCCGCCCGGCAGCCGGGGGATGGCAATCTGCAGCCCATTGAGGATGCCCCCGGGCATTACGTTCGGGAGAAGGCCGATGGTTGATGCCGCGCCACGGGTCGGCATCATCATGGGCAGCCGCTCCGATTGGGAGACCATGGCGCACGCGGATGCGGTGCTCAAGGATTTCAAAGTGCCCCATGAGTGCCGCATCGTCTCGGCCCATCGCACGCCGGGGCAGATGAACGATTACGCGGCCGCGGCTCGCGAGCGCGGTCTGCGCGCCATCATCGCCGGAGCCGGTGGCGCCGCTCACCTGCCTGGCATGGTGGCGGCGCAGACGACGGTACCGGTGCTGGGCGTTCCGGTTCAGAGCCGGGCGCTCAAGGGCCTCGATTCCCTGCTCTCCATCGTGCAGATGCCCGGCGGCGTCCCGGTGGCCACTTTCGCCATCGGCGAGGCCGGTGCCCGCAATGCGGCGCTGTTTGCCGTTTCCCTGCTGGCCGCGGAGGACGCGGAGCTGGCAGATGCGCTGCAGGCGTTCCGCGACGCCCAGGCCCGCAAGGTGATTGAGGACGAGCTGCCTTGACCGAACGGGTCCTTCCCGGTTCCACCATCGGCATTCTCGGCAGCGGTCAGCTTGGCCGGATGCTGGCGCAATCCGCCCGCCGCATGGGGTATCGCGTTCACACCCTCTCTCCGGGGCGGGACACCCCCACCGGGCAGATCGCCGACCGCGAGATCGTCGCCGAGTATGACGACCTGGACGCCATTGCCGCGTTTGCCCGGGGCGTGGATGTGGTGACGTTCGAATTTGAGAACGTCGCCTATTCGGCAGCGGAGTCCGCTGCTCGCCACGCTCCGGTTCGGCCCCGGGGCGAGGTGCTGCATGTCACCCAGAATCGTCTGAGGGAAAAGCGGGCACTGGTGGCAGCGGGCCTGCCAACCGCCCCGTTTGAGGCCGTGAATGACCTGGCCGAACTCGAACAGGCGCTCGACCGGGTCGGCAGGCCGGCGATCCTTAAAACCGCGGGCTTTGGCTACGACGGCAAAGGCCAGGCTCGGCTTGATTACGACACCGTGCCCGCCGAGGCCTGGGCGGCCATTGGCGCTGGCCCGGCGGTGCTTGAAGGGTTTGTGGATTTTCAGGCGGAGTTTTCCGTGGTGGCGGCGCGAAGTGTCCATGGCCAAATGGTCGATTACGGGCTCATCGAAAACCGGCATGCCAACCACATCCTGGATGTCTCCATCGCCGACATGCCGCTGGAGCCCCCGCAACAGAAGCGGGCCCGAGAGATCGCCCGCACAGTCCTCGAGTCGCTGGATGTCGTCGGTGTGCTCTGCGTGGAATTCTTCCTCTCCCGGGATGGCTCGTTAATCGTCAACGAACTGGCCCCGAGACCCCACAACTCCGGGCACTTGACCATCGAAGGCTGCCTGAGCAGTCAGTTTGACCAGCAGTTACGGGCGGTCTGTGGCCTGCCACTGGGTGACACGCAGCGTCTATTCCCGGTGGCCATGGCCAACCTGCTCGGCAATGGCTGGCAGCAGCACACCCCGGACTGGGCATCAGCGCTGCGCGACCCCCGGGTCAACCTGCACCTCTACGGCAAGGCGATGCCGGCACCGGGCCGTAAAATGGGGCATCTCACCGTGCGCGGCGACAGTCGCGATGACGCCGCCCAGCGGGCCCTGAGCGCCCGCGCCTCCCTCGCCATCAAATAACTGGAAAATCTGCATGTGGTTTCGCAATCTTTGCGTCTATCAGCTGGGTGACGCCTTTTCCATGGACGCCGAGCAGCTGGAGTCGCGGCTGCAGGGGGGCGGGTTTCAGCCCGTCGGGGCCCATGACCCGGAATCCCGTGGCTGGGTGCCTCCCATTGCCCCCGGGGGCGAGCAGCTGGTCCATGCCGCAGGCCAGCGCCTGATGATCTGCCTGCAGACCGAATCCCGGGTGCTGCCACCCGCGGTTATCCGGGAACAGGTGGAACAGCGCATCGCCGAGCGTGAGGAGGCCATGGGACGGCCAGTGGGTCGGCGCGAGAAAGTTCGGCTGAAGGAAGAGGTCACCATCGACCTTCTGCCCCGGGCCTTCACCAAAAGTCGCCGTCTCTATGCCTATCTGGATCTTGAAGACCGCTGGCTGGTGGTGGACGCCGCCACATGGCGTGAAGCCGAGCTGTTGACCGATGACCTCCGGGCCATGCTGGGCAGCTTTCCGGTCAGGCCGTTGCAGACAGACAGTTCGCCGGCGCAGGTGATGACCGACTGGCTGGCCCGGGATCGCTTCCCCAGTGATCTCGAGCCCGGCGAGGAGGCGGTTTTCGAGGATCCCCGGACTGAGGGCGCCGAGGTCCGCTGCAAGCGTCAGGACCTGCGCAGCGACGAGATGCGGACCCATGTTCGCGCCGGGAAGCGGGTGCGGCGGCTTGCCGTGGACTGGGACGGACGGGTGAACGCCGTACTGGATGCCGATCTGTCCATTAAACGGCTGAAATTCACCGATCTGGTGCAGTCAGACGCGGATGATCGGGAGGCGGAAAGCCCGGCTGAACGGTTCGACACGGATTTCGCGATCATGACCGGCGAGCTGAGCCGGTTCCTGCAGCGGGTCCCGGTTTGGTTTGGATAAAAAAAAGCCGGCATTGATGCCGGCCAAGAGGAGGAGAGTCGATAACAGGAATTACCCTGTGATGGGTTGAATTGTAGGGACATGAATTAGCGTCAGGAATAGCCTGAATGGATGATGATATGTGCTGCAGCGGCACGAATCGGTTATAACCAGAAAGTATCTTCTTAGGTCAAAAAAGTCATTTATATTTCTAACCAAGCCGGTACCATTTCGGCCACTGAGTCACTTGGTGGAGACATCCCATGAAAATTCTCAAACAGCTGGTCCCGGCCGCCCTCCTCGGATTGGCCTATGTCGCGTCGGCGGCTGCCGGTCCCCAGCACTCCCCGCTGGTCAGCAGCGAATGGCTGAACAGCCATCTCGGCAGCGATGACCTGGTGGTGGTTGACGTGCGCTCCGGCATTGATGGAACCGACGCCGAAGGTTTTGCCAACGGTCATATTCCCGGTGCGGTCTATGCAAGCTACACCGCAGCCGGGTGGCGGGTCGCCGATGGATCCGTGCCGGGCGTGCTGCCTCCGGTGGGTGACCTGGAAAATCTGATCGGCAACCTGGGGATCAGCAACAATGATCGAGTGGTCGTCGTACCCGCGGGGGTTGGCTCCACGGATTTCGGTAGCGCCGCTCGGGTGTACTGGACGTTCAAGTATCTGGGTCATGACGATGTCGCCATCCTCGACGGCGGCTTCCGAGCGTGGGTCGAGACTGGCGGCGAAGTGGCCACCGGCACGCCAGCCATAGAGCCGGCCCGGTTCGAGGCCAACGTCCGGCCGGAGCTTCTTGCTGACACCGACGCCGTGGAGGAAATCCAGGCAGCCGGCGGACAGCTGGTGGATGCCCGGCCCGCTGACCAGTTTGCCGGCGATGCCAAGCATCCGGCCTCCACCCGGGCCGGCACCATCCCCGGTGCGCTCAGCCTTGAAGAGGGGCTCCTAGTTCGGGAAGGCTCGGCCTTCTTCCTGGATGCAGACGATGTCAACGAGCTGATCCAGACCGCGGGTATCCGCAGCGATGAGCCGGCGGTGTCCTTCTGCAACACCGGTCACTGGGCGGCAACGGCCTGGTTCGCACTCTCTGAGATCGCCGGTTTCGACAACGTGGCCATGTATGACGGTTCCATGACCGAATGGTCCCAGGACGACGCTCGCGAGATCGTGCGGGGCCAGCAGGCGTTGAGCGAACTGCTTAACTGATTGAGATCCCGGATCCATGAGCACGCTGGCTGAGGCCATTAATGGCGAATCCCCCCGCCGCGCCGCTGGCGCGCTGGGGGGAGATCGTTTTGTGATCACCAGTGTCCTGCTGGCCGGCGCGATTCTGGGCGCCATGGTCTGGTCCCTGGGATCCCCGCGGCTTTTTTGGCTTTATCTGATCGGCGGCGGGCTGGGGGTTGCCCTGTACCATGCCGCTTTCGGGTTTACGGCGGGGTGGCGCAACTTCATCGTTCGGCGCCGCAGCCGGGGGTTGCGCGCTCAGCTGTTGCTGATTGGGATCGCTTCGGTGCTGTTCATTCCGGTGATTGCCGCCGGGCAGGCCAACGGCAACATCGCCCCCGTGGGTGGCTTCGTGGTGCTGGGCAGTTTCCTGTTCGGCCTGGGGATGCAGCTTGGCGGGGGGTGCGGCTCGGGCACGTTGTTCACCGTGGCTGCCGGCAACCGGCGCATGCTGATCACCCTGCTGGCATTCATCGCCGGGTCCGTGATTGGCACCCTGCACCTGCCCTGGTGGTTGTCCGGTCCGAACATGGGCCCGGTCAATCTCGCCCTGACTTTTGACCCCCTCGGCGGCATCCTCCTGCAGGTGGCCCTGCTGGCTGCACTGGGCTGGGTCATCATGGCAGTGGAGCGGGAGCGTCATGGAGACGTGGAGCGGCTTCTGATGGCGCCGGGGCAGTCCTGGTGGCGGACACTGATTACCGGCAACTGGCCCCTGCTGTGGGGGGTTGTGGCCCTGGCCGGCCTGGGGCTGCTCACGTTGCTGGTCGCCGGCCAACCCTGGGGCATCACCTTTGCCTTCACCCTCTGGGGCGCCAAGGCTCTGGCCGCGGTGGGGGTGGACATGAGCCAGTTTGAATACTGGACCTGGAGTTACCCCGCCCAGGTGCTGGAGCAGAGTGTGCTGCTTGAGGTCACGTCGGTCATGGCCTTCGGCCTGATCCTGGGTGCCATGCTGGCGGCTGGCCTGGCGGGTCGTTATAACGCCGGCAGCCTGAACCGCCTTGGACTCGGTAACGTCAGTGCGGCGGTGATCGGCGGGCTGCTGATGGGGTACGGCGCCCGGCTGGCATTCGGCTGCAACATCGGCGCCTTTTTCAGTGGCATTGCCACCGGCAGCCTGCATGGCTGGGTGTGGTTTGTTTTCGGTTTTCTCGGGTCCATCGTCGGCGTCGCCCTGCGTCCTCGCTTTGGCATGGAGAACTAGGGTGAGTGACCGCCGACCCCCCTACAGCCGGACTGCCCTGCTGGTGACGCTGGCCATCATCATCGCCCTGGTGGCTTTCGACCACCTGGCCAGCGCTGCCTGACAACGCCAGGCAGCGTTCCCGGCCGACGGTCTGTCAACCGGCTGACAATCCGCGGATCAGGTGCTCGGTGTTCAGGGTCAGGCTGTCGTAGTGATAGCCGCCCTCCTGAATCACCAGAGTTGGCAGGTCCATGGAGGCAATCCGGCGCCCCAGCGTCTCAATGTCTTCCGACTCCACGGCGATTTTGGCCTGGGGGTCTTCCCGATAAATATCAAATCCGCTGGATAACACCAGGGCATCCGGCGCGAATAGTCGGACCGCGGTCAGGGCCTCGTCGAGGCGCTGGAAAAAGGCATCGCTGCCGGAGCCATGGGGCAGCGGCAGATTGATGTTGTATCCGAGGCCCGGCCCTTCGCCGCGCTCGTCCTCAAAACCCGTGACCACCGGGTAGAAGTTGGTGGGATCGCCGTGAATGGACACGTAGAGCACGTCGCTGCGCGGGTAAAAGATCTCCTGAATGCCCTGTCCATGATGGACGTCAGTATCCAGAATGGCGACGCGGCTGTAGCGCTGGCGCAGATGCTCCGCGGCAATCGCGGCGTTGTTGAGGTAGCAGAAGCCACCCGCCGCATCCACCCGGGCGTGGTGCCCCGGCGGCCGGCAGAGCGCAAAGCTCATGGGCTCACCGGCCAGGATGTCGTCCGCCGCCGTCAGGGCCCCCTGTGCGGACCAGTAGGCCGCCTCCCAGGTGTGTTCGCCTACCGGGCAGCTGCCGTCCGCCAGATAGCAGGCGGCTTCGGCCAGAATGCCGCGCAGCGGGTTGGGTGAGCGGACGTAGATGTTCGACAGCACTTCCGGGCCCCAATCCTCCGGCATGGCCTCCCAGCGGCGGTGACAGGATTCGAGGAACCGCAGATAGCCCAGATCATGAACCCGGCTGATGGGCCGGATGCCGTGATCCACCACGGGGCATTCGGTCACCCCGGCGTTGCCGAGACCGCCGCGAATATGCCCGGTGCGCTCGGGGATTTCCTGGGGGGCTCGCATTTGTCCGCGGGTGAGGTAGGTGCGCGGATGGTGCAGATCCTGGCGGCTGTCGAAATAGGCTTTCACGGTGTCGATATCCTCGGGCTTGGCAGATGCCGGAATAATGCCGACGAAAGCGACCCATGCCAACGGGGATGGCGCGCCTGGCAGGATTGCGGCAGCGCCTGTCGGCGCTTTGCCCTTCGGGTTCGCGTCGCTGCGCGCCGCGACGCTGGCCGCCTCCGGCGGCCGGTCGAACCTGTCATTGTCTGGTCGCAGGTTCGAATCCCGAGTGACTCGATCCCGGTGCCCTGGATCGACGTCGGAATCTCATGACGGGGGAAGATGGCGCGCCCGGCAGGATTCGAACCTGCGACCTTCGGCTTCGGAGGCCGACACTCTATCCAGCTGAGCTACGGGCGCGAACGCAGGAATTGTAACGTCAACGTCCATCCGGGGATAGTCTCAGTTTCCCAATGCGGCCATTGCGGATATACTTCGAAGAGGTAGGGATCGGACTTAGGATTGGGTCGTGAGCGTCTCAGAAGACAATATTTTTCTCCGTAATTTTGCGCTGGTTCTCGCTGGATTGGTCGCGGTTGCCGTTCTGCTGGTGGTGTTCGCCAATGTGTTCTTTGGCATGGACGACCCGGCGCGGCAGGAATTGGCCGAAGAGCGGGCGCTGCAGAACTTCGAGCCCAGTTATGCGGTTCGGCTGACGGGTGAGCCCGCACCGGGCGCAGCGGCGGCCGATGAAGAGGCTGACGAGGTCGTCGAGGTCCGCAGTGGTGAGCAAGTGACCCAGGCCGTCTGTATCGCCTGTCACCAGGGCGACTTCCTGAACGCCCCGGGGGTGGGTGATGTCGCTGCCTGGGATGAGCGCATCGGCAAGGGCTGGCAGACGCTGGTGGATCACACCGTCAACGGCTTTGGCAGCATGCCGGCCCAGGGAGGGGCGGCGACCGAAGAAGAGATTCGCGCCGCCATTGAGTGGATGGTCGAAGACCAGACGGGTCTGGAAATCCCGGAATCCTGATTGATCCGCATCTTGGCGTATTGTCCAGGGGATCAAGCGCTATCTGACGGTCTGATCTGCTCGCGATAGCCCAATGCTTCGGCGATGTGACGTTCGCCAATCCCATCGGAGTTTTCCAGGTCGGCGATGGTCCGGGCGACGCGCAGGCAGCGATGAAACGCACGGGCGGACAGGTTGAGCCGGTCGCAGGCCCGGCTCAGCAGGATCCTGCCCCGCTGATCCACCGGGCAGCGCTTTTCTACCTCCCTCGCCGGGATATGGGCGGCTACCATGCCGTCACGCGCAAGCTGGCGCTGACGGGCATCGGCCGCCCGCCGGGCAACGGCGGCGGTAGGCTCCCCCGCTGACAAATCCCCGAGCTCCGTGGGCGACACCCTCGGCACATCAATCTGCATGTCTATGCGATCCAGCAGCGGGCCGCTGATTCGGCTTCGATAGCGCTGAACCTGAGGGGGCGTACAGCGGCAACCGTGACCGTCCTCCCCCAGATACCCACAGGGGCATGGGTTCATGGCGGCCACCAGTTGAAACCGGGCGGGGAAGCGCAGACGGGCATGGGCCCGGGAAATGTGGATCTCGCCGGTCTCCAGCGGTTCCCGCAGCGCCTCCAGGGCATCCCGCGGAAATTCCGGGAGTTCGTCCAGAAACAGTACGCCGTGGTGAGCCAGCGAAATCTCCCCGGGGCGGGGGATTCGACCGCCGCCGGTGAGGGCGCGCGACGAGGCGGTATGGTGGGGCTGGCGAAATGGCCGCTGGCCCCAGTGGGTCGGGTTGAAAGCGCCTTCCCCCACGGACTGAAGCGCGGCGGCTTCGATGGCCTCTTGCCGACTCATGGGCGGCAGAAGACCCGGTAGCCGTGCCGCCAGCATGCTCTTGCCGCTTCCCGGCGGGCCCTGCATCAGCAGGCTGTGAGCGCCGGCGGCGGCGATCTCCAGGGCGCGCCGGGCGCGATGCTGCCCGCGGACATCGGCCAGGTCCGGAACCGTTGCTTCCTCGGTGGATGGATGGGCGGGTTCGCCAACCCGAGGCAGCGTCCGCACGCCGGCCAGATGGGCGCAGACGTCGAGGAGGTGCCCGGCCTGGCGGACCTCGCCGCCCGCCAGGGCCGCTTCCTGCGCATTCTCCCGGGCCACCAGCAGCCACTCGTCTTCGCGAACGCACCGCGCCGCCATCGGTAGGGTGCCACTGACGGGCCGCAGCGCACCGGACAGTGCCAGTTCGGCGCTGAACACGCCCCCTTCCAGGGCGGCCGGATTGATCTGTCGGGAAGCGGCGAGAATCCCCAGGGCGATGGCGAGGTCGAACCGTGCGCCGTCTTTGGGCAGATCGGCGGGTGCCAGATTGACCGTGATGCGGCGACGGGGGAATTCAAAGCCACTGGTGGTGAGGGCACCCCGCACACGATCCCTGGCTTCGCGAAGGGCCGTATCCGGCATCCCCACGATGGAGAAGGAGGGCAGGCCGCCTCCCAGATGCGTTTCGACATCAACTGTGGGGGCGTCGATGCCCAGTGCCGTGCGCGTTCGAACCACCGCCAGCGCCATGTTGGCCTACCTCCTTTATGTGAGGCAGGCCAGCGGCTGACAGAGGCTGCGTCAGGGCGTTTCGGACTCGGAGTCAGGGCCTGCCTTACTGCCCTCCAGGTCGGCGACGCGGGTTTCCAGCGCTTCAAGGCGCTCACGGGTCCGGGCCAGGACTTTGGCCTGGGCATCAAATTCTTCCCGGGTCACGAGATCCATGCGGTTGAATGCGCTCTGCAGCGCCACCCGCGCGTTCTTCTCCACTTCTTGCTGTAAGTCTCGAACGCCGGTCGGCAGATTGTCTGCGAACCGTTTCGCCATTTCGTCAAGCTGTTTGGGATCCAGCATCGGGCACCTCCAGAAAATCTGTTCCCAGTTTAAGCGGCTGACTCGCCGAAACCCAAACGCATATTGCACCACAGCGGTGCATTCCCCAATTCATCCGCGCACTCTATTGGCGCGTTCCCTTATTGGCGCACCGATTCGGCCCGAATAGTCCCCTTGAAGATATGGCGCACCGCAAAACTGGCACGGTCCCTGCATTAACTAGCCCGGGTTATTACCGTCCACGGATCCGGGTTGAAGCCGGATCCTTTTGGGGAGACCAAAGGAATGAAATTAATCACAGCGGTCATCAAGCCTTTCAAGCTCGATGATGTAAGGGAGGCGCTCTCGGAGATTGGGGTCCAGGGCGTGACAGTCACGGAGGTCAAGGGCTTCGGGCGGCAGAAAGGGCACACCGAGCTCTACCGCGGCGCCGAATATGTCGTCGACTTCCTGCCGAAAATGAAGGTTGAGGTGGTTCTGGACGACGAGCTGGTCGAGCGCGCCGTCGAGGCCATCACCAAGGCAGCCAACACCGGCAAGATCGGCGACGGCAAGATCTTTGTTTCTCCGGTGGAGCAGGCGATTCGCATCCGCACCGGCGAGACGGACAAGGATGCACTCTAAGGAATCATTGGGAGTCTGAAAAATGTCAGCAGAAATTAACGAACTTGCCTACGCACTGGATACTTTTTACTTCCTGTTGTCCGGTGCGTTGGTCATGTGGATGGCCGCGGGTTTCACCATGCTCGAGTCGGGCCTGGTGCGTGCCAAGAACACCACGGAAATCCTGACCAAGAATATCTCTCTCTATGCCATCGCCTGCATTATGTACATGGTCATCGGCTACAACATCATGTATGGGGCGGGCGTGACCTCCATCATCCCGTCGGCCAGCCTGATCCTGGGCGCGGCGGATAACTCGGCGGCGGCCATTGCTGCCGGCAGCGATGCCTACTACTCGGATATTTCCGACTTCTTCTTCCAGGTCGTGTTCGTGGCGACGGCGATGTCCATCATCTCCGGTGCCGTGGCCGAGCGGATGAAGCTCTGGTCGTTCCTGCTGTTCACGGTGATCCTGACCGGCGTCATCTACCCCGTTCAGGGCTTCTGGAGCTGGGGCGGTGGCTTCCTGGACGAGGCCGGCTTCGCCGACTTCGCCGGTTCCGGCATCGTGCACATGTTCGGTGCAGCGGCCGCGCTTGCCGCCGTGATCGTGCTTGGCCCCCGCAAGGGCAAGTACGGCCCGAATGGCGAGGTCAAGCCGATCCCGGGCACCAACATGCCGCTGGCGACGCTGGGTGTGTTCATCCTGTGGCTGGGCTGGTTCGGCTTCAACGGCGGTTCCGAGCTCAAGGTCTCCGACGTTGACTCCGCCAACGCAGTCGCTCTGATCTTTGCCAACACCAATCTGTCCGCGGCGGGCGGCGTGGTGGCTGCTCTGATCACCGCCAAGCTGATGTTCGGCAAGGCCGACCTGACCATGGCGCTGAACGGCGGCATCGCCGGCCTGGTGTCCATCACCGCGGGACCGGACGTGCCTAGCCTGCTGGCCGCTTCGCTGATCGGCGCGGTCGGTGGTGTGCTGGTGGTGTTCTCCATCGTCGGGCTCGACAAGCTCAAGCTTGATGATCCGGTTGGCGCCATCTCCGCCCACGGTACCGCCGGTATCTGGGGTCTGCTGGCCGTGCCGCTGTGGTACGACGCGGCGACCTTCGGCGCCCAGATCCTCGGCATCATCTCCATTTTCGCCTGGACCTTCGGCGCCAGCATCGTGCTGTGGCTGATCCTCAAGGCGGTCATGGGTATCCGTGTCACCGAGGAAGAGGAAATGCAGGGTCTGGACATCACCGAGTGTGGTGTTGAAGCCTACCCGGACTTCACCAAGACCCAGTAAGGGAAATCGCAATTCCCTGATCCACGGGCGCCCACGGGCGCCCGTTTTTTTTTATCCAACGGAAAAGCGTAAACTCCAGTTTGGAACAATGCGGTTCTTAATCGGGGGGGGACGGGCATGAAAGTTGGTGTGATTGGTCTTGGTGTCATGGGCGCGGCGATGGCGAAACACCTGTCCACCGCCGGGCTACTTGCCGGTGTCTGGAACCGCACGGCCTCACGGGGGCAGCCCATCGCCGAGCGCCTTGATACCCATTTTGCGGACAGCCCCGCTGAGCTGGCCACACATTGCGATGTGCTCCTGACCTGTGTCAGTGCAGACCCAGACCTGGTCGAGGTGGTCGACGCGCTGATGCCAGCTCTGACTGACCGTCATGTGCTCGTAGATACCTCCACCATAGGCGTGGAGACAGTTACCGGCCTGGCTGCCCGATTGGCCGATGTGGGCGCTGGTTTTATTGATGCGCCAGTCACCGGGGGAGCCGAGGGCGCTGAAGCCGGGACATTGCAGGTCATGGCCGGTGGCGATGCGGCTTCGCTCGAGCAGGTGAGGCCTGCGTTACAGGCATTCAGCTCCGGGATTACCCATTTTGGGGCTGTTGGTGCGGGCCAGCAGGCCAAAGCCGTCAACCAGGTGCTGGTGGCCGGTATTGTGCAGGCAATCAGTGAGGCGCTGGCGTTTGCCGACGCCAGTGGGCTGGATACCAAACAACTTATACCGGTGCTTTGCTCGGGGGCAGCAGGCTGCCGACTGCTGGAGCGTCGGGGGGAGCGGGTTATTGCCGGCGATTTCGTGCCCGGGTTCCGCATGGCGCTTCATCACAAGGACCTGCGTATCTGTCAGGATTTACTGCGCTCCATGGACATGAATCTGCCAACCGTGGAAATGACGCTCAAGCACTATGATCGGCTCATGAGCGAGGGGCACGGTGATGAAGATATTACCGCCCTGTACCGCTTCAAACGGGCCCTGTTCGAGAGCGGCAACCGGAAAAGCCTCTGACTAGCCCCCGGCCCGCAGGAGGATGGAGTCGATCTCGCGGCTGGCCATGCGCTCGCGCACCGAGTTGACGGCCTCCAGGTTATCGAACGGCCCGATGCGCACACGGTGCCAGGTTTCCCCGCCGGGCAGCTCCACCTGCTGAACGCGGGCTTCAATGCCGAGCAGTGCCAGGCTGGCCCGCAGGGCCTCGGCGTCGCTATGGGCGCGAAAAGAACCCGCCTGCAGCAGATAGCGGCGGCCTTCCGGGGCGGCGTCGCTGCTCGCCCGGGCCGTGGACTCGGCGGGATCCGCCCCGGCATCGGCGGCAGGCGGGCTTCGGTCCTGTTCTTCGGCTGAGGGCAGAGCGCTGGAAGCGGTGGAGTCCGGCTGGCGATCGGCGGTGATGTCCACCTCCTGCTCGCTGAGCAATCGATAGAATTCGAAACGGGGTCCATCATCAGACCCTGCCGTCACCTCTCCAGGAGCGGATTCCCCCGCCTCCCGAGCGGGCTCCTCGGCGGGGCGGGTGTGTTCCAGATGCACCAGCAGCGCGACGAAAAGTCCCATGGCAAGGCCGGTCCCCCAGCCTGCGAGGACCTGTCGGCGGTTGTCGCCGGGGGCTCGTCGCTGGCGGGCTTGCCCCCCGGAGGCTTTTGTCGGTTTGTGAGCCATGCTCTACATGCTCTCCGGGGCGGCTACCCCGAGGATATCCAGACCGTTCCGGATAACCTGCCGGGTGGCCATGATCAGAGCCATCCGGGCATCCCGCAGACTCTCGTCGTCCACCAGGAAGGTGTGGGCGTTGTAGTAGGTGTGGAATGCGCCGGCCAGCTCCCGCAGGTACTGAGCCAACTGGTGGGGTTCATGGGCAACGGCGGCGGCTTCCAGGATTTCCGGGTAGCGCCCGAGTGCGTTGATCAGCGTCTGCTCGTGTTCTTCGGTGAGGCGCGGAAGGGCACTCAGGCCTTGATGGGTGTCCGGTTCAATGCCCCGCTCGGCGGCCTGGGCCAGTACGCTGCACACGCGGGCATGGGCGTACTGGACGTAATACACGGGATTGTCATTGGAACGGGACTTGGCCAGTTCCAGATCGAAATCCAGGTGCTGTTCGGGACGTCGCATCACGTAGAAAAAGCGCGCGGCGTCGTTGCCCACCTCTTCGCGAAGCTCCCTGAGCGTGACGAATTCGCCGGAGCGCGTGGACATCTGGAGGCGCTCGTGACCCCGATAGAGGATGGCGAACTGAACCAGCCGGAATTCCAGCTTGGTGGTATCCAGCCCGAAGGCCGCCAGGCTGGCCCGGACGCGGGCCATGTAGCCATGATGATCGGCACCAAAGACGTCGATGGCCTGCTCGAAGCCCCGTTCGAACTTGTCCAGATGGTAGGCGATGTCGGAGGCAAAGTAGGTGGTCTGGCCGTCTGCCCGGCGCACCACCCGGTCCTTCTCGTCGCCGTATTCACTGGATCGAAACCACTCGGCGCCGTCTTTTTCGTACAGGGCGCCCGCCGTGCGGAGCCGGTCCAGTGTGCGGCTCACGGCACCGGAGTCCACCAGGCCCAGCTCGCTGAACCAGCGGTCATAGCGCACCCCGAAAGCGGCCAGGTCTTCCTCGATGTCGGCGGTGATCGCGGCGACCGCGGTATTCAGGATTTCCCGGTAGCGCTCCTCGCCCAGCAGTCCGCGGGCCCGTTCCACCAGGGCGTCGATGTATTGCTCTTTGTCGCCGCCCGCGTTGGCATCAGCCGGCAGATCGGCGGTCAGTGACGGTCCGGCCACTCGGAAGCGTTCGCCATGCTGAGCCTCCAGATCCCGGGCAATCGCATGGATGTAATCGCCGCGGTAGCCGTTAACGGGAAAGGGCACTGGCTCGCCGCGGTGCTCCAGGTAGCGCACCAGGACACTCACCGTGAGGATATGGATCTGGCGGCCGGCGTCGTTGACGTAGTACTCCCGGTGAACATCGTGACCGGTGGCTTCCAGCAGGTTGCCCAGCGCACTGCCGAAAGCGGCTCCGCGGCCATGGCCCACGTGCAGGGGGCCGGTGGGGTTGGCGGAGACGAATTCCACCAGCACGCGACGCCCGGCCCCCAGGGGGGAGCGGCCGTATTCCCGGCCCTCTTGATGGATACGCGCCACCGCTGCCGCGGCCGCGTCCTGGGTGAGGAAAAAGTTGATGAAGCCGGGCCCCGCCACCTCCACCCGCTCGACATGCGGGTGAGCCGGCAATTGATCCACCAGCGCCTGGGCCAGCTCCCGGGGCGGTCGTCCGGCGGGCTTCGCCAGTCGCATGGCCAGGTTACTGGCGTAATCCCCGTGCCCACTGCCTCGGCCGCGCTCGATCTGAATATCCAGATTGTCAGGTAATTGCAGGCCGATGTCCGCGGCCAGCGCCTCGAGGCCCTGGCGGAGGAGTCTGGCGAGGTCGTTTTTCATGGTCGGTGCTGGTTATCCAGGTGCGGAAGGAAGCCGCTCATTATCCGGTCTGGGCGTTGCGGTTCAAGCCGGACTCGCCACCCATGCCAGACCGCCTAGCGCTCCCCGATCAACGGCGCCGGGCGGAGGCCGGGCGAAATGCCTCGCAGACGGTTGGTTCGGTTTCCAGGTACGGGCCCCCGATCAGATCAATGCAGTAGGGCACCGCCGCGAAGATGCCCGGCACCGGCGGCGTCCTGTCCGGCAGGCCGCGAAGCGTTTCGGCGATGGCCCTGGGCTGACCCGGGAGATTGATGATTAGCGACTCCCGCCGGATCACCGCCACCTGGCGGGACAGAATCGCGGTGGGTACGAAGGTCAGGCTGATCTGGCGCATCTGTTCGCCGAACCCCGGGATGGTTCGATGGGCCACCGCAAGGGTCGCCTCCGGCGTGACGTCCCGAGGGGCCGGACCCGTGCCGCCGCTGGTCAATACCAGGTGGCAATGGGACCGATCCACCAGATCAACCAGCGTGTCGCTAATGGTCGCCGTTTCATCGGGGATGACCCGGGCATCCCACTCCAGCGGGTTCTGGAGGGCGGTCTCCAGCCAGCTTTGCATCGCCGGAACGCCTTTGTCTTCATAGGTGCCGGTGGATGCCCGGTCGCTGACCGACACCACGCCAATCTTCACCGTGGGCAGCGCCGATGCGCTCATATCCATGCTCCGTGTTATGACCCCGTCTGGGAGTCTGCCATAGCGATCGGCCCGAACGCCCTCAGAGGGTTTCGGCGGGGTCCACATCCACGGACCATCGGGCCCGGCGCGCTTCCGGCAACGCACCGATGGCCGGCAACCAGCAGGACAGCAGGCGCTGGAGGGCGGGGCGGTGATCCGCCTGCAGCATCAACTGGGCGCGATACCGGCCCGCCCGACGCTCCATGGGGGCGGGATAGGGTCCGAGTGCCTCCACCGAGGTCTGTGCCGGCATGACCGCCAGGGCTGCCTGCAGAAACGCTTGCGGAGCGGCCTTGCCGGGGGCCTCGGCGCGCAATAGCGCCATCGACCGTGCCGGCGGCAATCCGGCGGCCTGGCGCTCCGCCAGCGCCACTTCGGCGAAGGCGGGGTAGCCGCCATGGATCAGGGTCTGAAGCAGTGGGTGCTCGGGTTGGTGCGTCTGAATGACCACCTCGCCGGGACGCTCGGCCCGCCCTGCCCGCCCGGCCACCTGAATCACCAACTGGGCAAGCCGCTCCGGGGCCCGGAAATCGGCGCCAAAAAGCCCCTGATCCGCATCGATCACCGCCACCAGTGTCACCGCCGGTAGATGGTGTCCTTTGGCGAGCATCTGGGTGCCCAGAAGCAGCCGGGACTCGCCGCTCAGCGCCGAGGCCATTTGCCGCTCAAATTCGCCGCGCCGGCGGGTGCTGTCCCGATCGATACGAATCAGGGGAGTATCCGGCAGGAGAGTCTGCAGCGTCGACTCGACCCGCTCGGTGCCAAGTCCCAGGGGTCGCAGATCCACACTGCCACACTCGGGGCAGGCTCGGGGAACCCCGGTTTCGCGGTCACAGTGATGGCAGTGCAGGCGCGAACGCCCGCGATGGTAGGTGTAGCGGGCATCACACCGATCGCACTCGGCAATCCAGCCGCATTCGTGACAGATCAGCGTGGGGGCGTAGCCTCGACGGTTAAGGAACAGCAGCACCTGACCATCCGCCTCAAGGTGTTCGCGCACGGTCCGGATTAACGGCTCGGACAGCCCCTCGATGGTGGGTTGGCCCCGCATGTCCATCAGCCTCAGCCGAGGTGGAGCTGCACCGCCGGCGCGCTGGGTCAGGCGCACGGTCTGGTAGCGTCCGCTCTCGGCGTTGGCCAGACTTTCCAGCGAGGGAGTGGCGGAGCCCAGCACCACCGGCAGATCCAGCTGGTGGCCCCGGTAGACCGCCAGGTCCCGGGCCGAATACCGAAATCCTTCCTGTTGCTTGAGGGAGGGATCGTGTTCCTCATCCACCACAATCAGGCCCGGCCGCGCCAGAGGCACGAAAATCGCCGAGCGCGTACCGATAATCACGTCCGCTTCGCCATTGGCCGCCGCCAGCCAGGCGTTGAGCCGCTGGCTGTCCGACAGGCCGGAGTGCAACACCGCCATGTTGCCGGCCAGTCGCTGCTGAAAGCGCTGCACCAGCTGGGGGGTGAGTCCGATCTCCGGCACGATGACCAGAACCTGAAGACCCACTGCCAGAGCCCGGTGGATGGCGTCGAGATAGACTTCGGTCTTGCCGCTGCCGGTGACGCCCTCAATCAGAATCACCGCGTGGCCTTGTTGAATGGCAATGGCCGAGGAGGCCGCGCGCTGCTCTGAATTCAGTTCGGGTACGGGGTGTTCGGCATTGCCCGCCACCAGCGCCTTGCGGCGGCCGCTGACCACGGCCTCCCGACCCTGGCGCAGGCGGGTGGGCAGCGCCGTGGCGAAGCATTCGCCAATGGGGTGGTGGTAGTACCCGGCGGCCCAGTGAATCAGATTCCGGAGGGAATCCCCCAGCAGCGGCGAGGCATCCAGTACGTCCTGGATCCGTTTCAGCCGGGTACCGGCCACGGTGGCCGGGCGGGGAGGCCCCGTGACAATGCCCACCACCTGGCGACGACCCAGGGGGACTCGCACCCGGGTGCCCGGTAATGGCGGCGTGCCCGTCCCGGGCGGCAGATAGTCAAGGGGATCGGTGAAGGGGCCTGGCACCGCCACGGGAATGGTCTCGGTCATGCCCCGATTGTTGGGCGGGGGGAGGGATTGCGCAACCCTGCTGTTCCCGCTGCTAGACTGATGGGATGACGGATGAGGCAGAACGGCGGTCGGCGGATTCACTGACCGAGGCGGTGTGGCAACTCACGCTTAAGTGGTACGCCGCCGAGGGGGTGCAGCCCGCCTGCCTTGCGCTGCAGGATCGTCACGGCATCGGTGTCAGCGCGTTGTTTGCCCTGGCGGGAACCGCCGCGCTCGGGGCACCGGCCCTGAGTGCCGAGGCCATGGAACGGACGCTGGACCGTGCCGAGCGCTGGCAGCGTCAGGTCATTGAGCCTCTTCGCCAGGCGCGCCGGGCAATCCGTCCGGCGGCGCCGGATGAGCCGGCTCTCCATGCGGAGGCCGAGGCCCTGAGGAAGGCATTGCTGCAGCGGGAAATTGCCGCCGAACGGCTCCAACAGGCGCTGGTGGTGGCCGACTATTCGCACTCAACCACCGAGCCGGGAGTGAGCCGCAGCCTCGATGCCGATGCGGCCACTGTGACAGCGAAAGTCTACATGGACCGCCATGTGGCGTGCCTGTCTGCAGCCGATCAGCGGCACCTCGAAGCGATCATGGCGCCACTGACCCGTGGCACCCTGACCGACCCGCGGCACTAGCGCAGCTGGATGCCACCGCCGGGGGCGCCACCGCCACCCGGCATGCCGCCACCGGGCATGCCGCCACCGCCCATCTGGTCCGGCGTCATGATCCGCGACGCCTGCTCCCGCTGCATTTCCTTGAGCTGCTCCATGGTCTGCTCAAGGGCTGCATAGGCCGCCTCCGGGAAAGCCGCCAGCGCCGCGTCCAGACTGTCGACCTCCAGCTCGAAGGTCAGCGGCAGTGCGCCTGCCGGCGTCATTACCTGGGTGGAGCCCACGTACAACACAGACCGGCTGGAGTCGACGCTGCCGTCGCGGGTCACCGGTGTCAGCCGCTGAATGCTGCCCACCCGACGGTCGGTGAAGTTCTCTTCATGGTAGAGACCGTCAGTGTCCAGCTGCAGCTGCTCAAGAGTCTGAGTTCTCTCGTCGTCGCTCATTGTTGCTCCTGTCTGCCGTTACAGGCCCTTGACGGCCTGGACCATGCCCGCCGCCACTTTCTGGCCATCGCCAAAGACCATGCGGGTGTTGTCGGTGAAGAACAGCTTGTTCTCGACACCCGAGAAGCCGGCGCCGCGACCCCGCTTGATCACGAAGACGTTTTCGGCCTCGTCGACATTGAGAATGGGCATGCCGTAAATCGGGCTGGTTTCATCGTCCCGAGCCGCCGGGTTGACCACGTCATTGGCCCCGATCACCACGGCCACATCGGTGGCGGAGAACTCCTCGTTAATGTCTTCCATGTCGAAGATCATGTCGTAGGGCACTCCCGCTTCCGCCAGCAGAACGTTCATGTGTCCGGGCATCCGGCCCGCCACCGGGTGAATGGCGAATTTCACTTCGACGTCCCGATCCTGAAGCAGTTCCACCAGCTCCCAGATCTTGTGCTGAGCCTGAGCCACCGCCATGCCATAACCCGGGACGATGATCACCCGCTCGGCATAGGCCATCTGGATGCCGGCGTCCTCTGCGGAGATGTCTTTCATCTCGCCACCGGAATCTTCGAGGACGGCGCCATCTTCGGTACCCCAGGCCGCAAACAGCACATTGGTCAGCGGTCGGTTCATGGCCTTGGCCATGAGCTGGGTCAGCAGCGTGCCGGCGGCACCCACCACGGTACCGGCAATGATCATGGCCGGGTTGCCAATGGCGTAGCCTTCGAAGGCCACGGCCAGGCCGGTGAGGGCGTTGAACAGGGAAATCACCACCGGCATGTCGGCGCCGCCAATGGGCACCGCCACGAACACGCCGAACAGCAGGCTGAGGGCGAAGAAGATGGCCACCACCGCCAGGCTGTCTGTGAAGAACGTCATAACGCCAAACACCACCACCAGAGCAAAAACGATCATGTTGGCGATCTGCTGGGCGGGCACCAGGCTGCTGCGCTTCATGCGCCCGTCGAGCTTGGCCCAGGCCACCAGCGAACCGGAGAAAGCCACGCTGCCGATCACGCCGCCGAGAATGGCGAGAATCGCCACGTCGGTGCCCAGCACGGTGCTGACGCTGGCGCTTCGTGCACCCTCTGCCATCAGCGCCGCTTCGGCCGCGGACACGCTGATGCCCGCCTCCGAGGCCAGCGCCTGCGCCTGAACCTGCAGGTCGTCCGGCAGAGTGCGCAGGGCACGCATCATCTCGACGCCGGCAATGGCTGCCGCGGCACCGCCGCCCATGCCGTTATAGAGCGCCACCATCTGTGGCATTTCGGTCATCTGCACCCGGCGGGCGGACCACCAGGCGAGACCACCGGCCAGCACGATGGCGATAACAATCAGGGTGTAGTTGGCAACACCACGGACTTCCGGGTGCAGGAAGGTGATCAGTGTGGCAAGCACCATGCCGACGCCCGCCCACATGATGCCGCTGCGGGCGGTGCGGGGGGAGCTCATGGCCTTGAGGCCCCCGATAAAGAGGACCGCCGCGATGAGGTAACTCAGTTGTATGACGAGATTCATCCCTTGGCCCCTTTCTTCTGCTCATCCTTGCTCTTGAACATCTCGAGCATCCGCTCGGTGACGACATAGCCACCGACCGCGTTGCCGGCGCCGAGCACCACGGCGATAAAGCCGACGATCTGCTCGCCCACGGTCTCGGCGTGGCCAAGCACCACCATGGCGCCAACGATCACCACGCCATGGATGAAGTTCGAGCCGGACATCAGGGGCGTGTGCAGGATGACCGGCACCCGGGTGATGACTTCAAAGCCGGCGAATGCAGCCAGCATGAAGATATAGATTGCGACAAAGCCTTCGATCGCCATTATTTGTCTCCTTCCAGACGTTCGCGGGTGGGCGCGTGGCGCACCTCGCCGTCATGGGTCAGGCAGCTGTCGGCCACCACCTGGTCATCCCAGTCCAGATTGATTTCGCCATCCTTGATGATCAGGCCCAGCAGGTTGTTCAGGTTACGGGCGTACATCTCGCTGGCATGGGTCGCTGCCATGCTGGGAATGTTCTTCGGCCCCGCGATGATGACCGAGCCGTGGCGGACTTCCTTGCCGGCCTCGGTGAGTTCGCAGTTGCCACCGGTTTCCGCGGCCATGTCGACGATCACGGATCCGGCCTTCATGCGATCCACGGTGGCGCGGTCGATGATTTTTGGCGCTGGCCGCCCGGGAATGGAGGCCGTGGTGATCACGGCATCCGCCATCGCGATGTGCTGAGCCAGAACCTCCGCCTGTTGCTCCTTTTCCTCGTCGGTAAGCTCTCGGGCATAGCCGCCCTCACCCTCGGCGCTGACGCCGGTTTCAATGAACTTGCCGCCCAGGGACTCCACCTGCTCCCGGGTGGCCGAGCGAACATCATAGGCCTCGACGATGGCACCGAGACGTTTGGCGGTGGCGATGGCCTGAAGGCCGGCGACGCCGGCCCCGACCACCACCACGCGAGCCGGCTTTACGGTGCCAGCGGCGGTGGTGAGCATGGGAAACAGTTTCGGGCTGAGGTGAGCCGCCAGCAGCGCACACTTGTAGCCGGCCAGGTTGGCCTGGGAGGACAGCGCGTCAATCCCCTGGGCTCGGGTGATGCGCGGCACCAACTCTAGTGAAAAGCTCGTGACCCGGCGCTTGCAGAGGTTGCGGATGCGGGCATCCCCCTCGTGGGGCGTCATGAACCCGAGCAGCAGCGCACCCTCCGGTAGCTTGCCTGCCTCTTCAGCACTGGGCGGCTGGACTCTGAGGATGACGTCAGCGCCCTTGTACAGGGAGGCGATGTCGTCTGCCCAGCTGATGTCCCCATACTCCTCGTCCGGGAAGCCGGCAGCCTCTCCGGCGCCCCGCTGCATGCGGACCTGAACGCCGAGCTTGTCGAGCTGCTTGAGCACGCTGGGTGCCATGGCAACCCGGCGTTCGCCGTTGGCCGTTTCCTTCGGGACGGCAATGGTGATGCTCATCGGGTTTTCTCCTGTCCTTAGACTGGCCGTATGTCAACCGGCGGACGGCAGATTCTACAGCATCTGTTTTTTGAATCATCCCCAACGCGGCGCTTTGCATGACCAATCACTGTGTTGCGCTTGCACATTTTCTCGCGGCGATGGATGATCAGAATTCAAGCGAGCTTCGGCCGTTGCCGTCGCATGATGGAGGGGCCCCGGCGTGATAACGCTGCAGCACCACATCCTGCGAACCGACGTCTCTGGCATGCCCCTGGAGTGGATCACCTACCAGGACGCGGTTCGTCTTTACTACCTGGACCAGGTGGCCTACACCTGTGGCCGCGGGCTGTATCGGGTGCGCGGCGGCTACAACGCCATCAGCGGGCAGCGCAGCGTGATCGAAGTCAATTCGATCATCGCCACCGCCGGCGCCATGCAGGCCAGCCTCAAGGGTAATCCGGCCTATGTCCCGCCGCTCAACAACGCCACGCTATTCCGGCGGGATGACCACCTCTGTCTCTACTGCGGCGAGCAGAAACGGACCCGGGAGCTCTCCCGGGACCACATCAAACCCATCAGTCGGGGCGGCGAAGACACCTGGACCAACGTGGTTAGCGCCTGTAAACGCTGCAATAACCTCAAGGGCAATCGAACCCCGGAGCAGGCCGGGCTGCAGCTGCTGGCAGTGCCGTTTGCGCCCACCCATGCCGAGTACGTCTATCTGCAGGGGCGCCGCATTCTGGCGGACCAGATGGATTTCCTTCGCGCCCACTTCCCTCGGCGCAGCCCCCTGCGGCAGCGACTGGAACGTCTGGTGGCCGAGGCGGCGGGCCGGAAATGATTCAGGGCGCCATCTCCTCGTCCCATTCATCGAAGAAATCGCTGTAAGGGTCATCTTCGAGGGGCGGCTCGCCATCGTAGACCTGATTGCGGCGGAATTGCCGGTAGGCACTGCGGGTGAAGACGTAAGGATCCACCGCGGCCTCGTCCCGGGCCCTGATGGCACCCTCCGCCCGGGTCCGGGCATTGACCACGTTCACCGCGGTGAGTGTTCCGAAGGTGGCGGTGTCCAGCACCACGTAGGTCAGGACATTGGTGTAGTACGCCACCGGGTACCGGGTCGCGTCCCGGGTGCTGGAAGGCCCGAGTAGCGGCAACACCAGGTAGGGGCCGGCGTCCACACCCCAAACCCCCAGGGTCTGTCCGAAGTCCTCACTGCGTGGCTCCAGCCCCAGCCATGCCTCGGCCGGATCAAAAAAACCCAGCAGACCCACGGTGCTGTTCATGATGAACCGTGTTGTCTGGACGCCGGCGCCGGCGGGCTTGCCCTGGAGAATGTCATTCAGGATGTAGCCCGGCGCCTGCAGGTTGTCGAAAAAATTGTGAACACCCTGACGCATGCCATCGGTGGTCACCCGGGTCCAGCCCCGGCTGGCCGGCGCCAGGGCATAGGTGTCCACGGTCTCGTTGAAGGCATAGACATTGCGATTGAACCCCTCCAGCGGGTCATGGGGCTCGCCGGGGGGCGGGCTGCTGGCGCAGCCGACCAGAAGAACCGCCACCAGTAGTGGCCAGAGCCACTTCCCTTTCTGGTCGTTTGCCACTGCCATCCTCCGGTGCCGCCCTAGTCGCGTCCGGGCTCGAAGGAGTCGTAAAACAGACGGTCAGCGGGTAGCCCGGCGGCGACGAAGCCTTCCCGGGCGGCGTTGATCATCGGCGGCGGCCCGCTCATGTAGACGTCGTATCCACTCAGGTCCGGGTAGTCCGCCAGCACCTGCTCGTGGACGAAGCCCTGCGCCCCTTGCCACTCATCCTCGGGGGCCGGCTCGGAGAGCACGGGGGTAAAATCCACCGACGGATGAAGCTTCTCCCAGTGCCGTGGCAGGCTCTCCAGATAGAGGTCCTGGCGGCTGCGAGCGCCCCAGTAGATGTGCATGGGGCGGGCGACGCCGATGTGCAGGGCGTGTTCGACGATGCCCTTGATGGGCGCAAAGCCGGTGCCGCCGCCCATCAGGATCATGGGGCGGTCGCTGTCTTCACGCAGGGCAAAGTTGCCCAGCGGCCCTTCAAATCGCAGCAACGCGCCGGCCTGCATGTTGGTGAAAACGTACTCCGAAAAGATGCCGCCGGGCATGTGCCGCACATGCAGTTCCAGGAGCTCGTCGTCATGGGGAGCGTTGGCCAGCGAGAAGCTGCGGCGGTGGCCGCCCCGCAGCAGAATGTCAATGTACTGCCCGGCGAGGAATGGCATTCGCTTATCCCGGGGCAGCTTCAGAAACACCCGCCGAACATCCGGCGCGCAGTCGTCGACCCGCTCCACGCGGGCCGGCAGGCGCTGCGGCTGGATGTCCCCCGCTTCACGCACCTCGGCCACCCGAATGACCAGATCACTGACCGGTCGGGCCTGGCAGAACAGCGCCTTGCCTTCGCCCTCTTCATCGGCATCGATGGCCGGCGGTAGACCGTCGGGGTATTGAATGGCCCCCTGGATGACTTCGCCCTTGCAGGTTCCGCAGGTGCCACTGCGGCAGCTGTAGGGCAGCATCAGCCCGGCCCGCGTGGCCGCGGCAATGACGTTTTCGCCCTCTTCGGCCTCGAACGCGTGTTCGGTGCCTTCGATGCGTACCTGATATGTCATTGATCCTCCAAATCGATACCCAGATCGGGCCAGAGCTCGTCGACCCGTGCCTTGACCGTGTCATCCATGGCGATCGCCCGACCCCACTCGCGGTCGGTTTCGCCCGGCCACTTGCTGGTGGCGTCCAGACCCATCTTCGAGCCCAGTCCCGAGACCGGCGACGCGAAATCCAGGTAATCGATGGGGGTGTTTTCCACCATCACCGTGTCCCGGGCCGGATCCATGCGGGTGGTCATGGCCCAAATGACATCTTCCCACTCCCGGGCGTTCACATCGTCGTCCACCACAATGATGAATTTGGTGTACATGAACTGTCGCAGGAATGACCAGACCCCCATCATGACCCGCTTGGCGTGGCCGGGATACTGCTTGCGCATGCTGACCACGGCCAGCCGGTAGCTGCAGCCCTCGGGGGGCAGATAGAAGTCGACAATTTCCGGGAACTGGCGCTGCAGGATCGGCACGAAGACTTCGTTGAGCGCCACGCCCAGCACCGCCGGTTCGTCCGGCGGCCGTCCCGTGTAGGTGCTGTGGTAGATGGGGTCATCCCGATGGGTGATCCGGTCGATGGTGAACACCGGAAAGTCATCCACCTCATTGTAATAGCCCGTGTGATCGCCGAAGGGGCCCTCCGGCGCGCGGTCATCGGGATGGATGTGGCCCTCCAGCACGATTTCCGCCGAGGCCGGCACCTGCAGGTCGGAGCCCATGCAGTTGACCAGTTCCGTGCGGCTGCCCCGCAGGAGACCGGCGAAGGCATATTCCGAGAGGCTGTCCGGCACCGGCGTGACCGCACCCAGCAGGGTCGCCGGGTCGGCGCCCAGCGCCACCGCGATGGGAAAGGGCTCTCCCGGATGCGCTTCGCGCCAGTCCCGGAAATCCAGTGCGCCGCCTCGATGGGACAGCCAGCGCATGATCACCCGATTGCGGCCGATGACCTGCTGGCGGTAGATGCCCAGGTTCTGGCGCTTCTGGCCCGGTCCCCGGGTGATGACCAGCGCCCAGGTAATCAGTGGACCTGCGTCTCCCGGCCAGCAGGTCTGAATGGGCAGCTGCCCCAGATCCACGTCCTCGCCCTCCAGGACATTTTTCTGACAGGGCGCGCTGCGCCGCACCTTGGGCGCCATGTCCAGCACCTTGCGAAAAATCGGCAGGTTGTTCCAGGCATCCCGCATGCCCTTGGGGGGCTCCGGCGACTTCAGGAACGCCAGCAGCTCACCGATCTCCCGCAGGGCCTCGACGCTTTCCGCCCCCATGCCCAGGGCGACCCGCTCCGGGGTGCCGAACAGGTTGCCCAGCACCGGCGTTTCATGGCCCTTGGGGTTTTCAAACAGAATGGCAGGCCCCCGGCGTCTCAGGGTCCGGTCACAGATCTCGGTCATCTCCAGATGGGGATCCACCGGCGTTTTGACCCGCTTGAGTTCGCCGCGGGCCTCCAGCTGCTCGATAAAGTCACGCAGGTCGCGATACTGCATGCGGCCTCCTGTTCGGGTTGAGCGGGCTTAGGGGCCCTGAAATTCAGCCACCACCGGTGCGTGGTCCGACGGCCGCTCCCGGGCGCGGGGGTCAGCGTCAATGGTGCTGGTCACCAGGTCGCGGGTCAGCGCCGGGCTGGTCAGGATCAGATCAATGCGCAGGCCCCGATTGCGCTTGAAATTGTTCATGCGGTAATCCCACCAGGAAAAGGCCGCCTCGGGCTGTTCGAAGCACCGGTAGCTGTCGCTGAAGCCCAGATCAAGGATGGACGCCAGGGCCTCCCGCTCCGGCGTGGAGCAGAGAATGGTCTCCTCCCATTCCGCCGGGTCGTGGACATCCGCATCCGCCGGCGCAATGTTGAAATCACCGACCACGGCCACCCGTCGGTGGCGCTCCAGCTCATCCTCCAGCCATGCCTTCAGGTGGGCCAGCCAGGTCAGTTTGTACTCGTATTTGTCGGTGCCGACGGCCTTGCCGTTGGGCACGTACAGGTTGATGAAGCGCAGGTCACCCACAGTGGCCGCCAGTACCCGGCGCTGCGGGTCCTCAAACCCTGGGATGTCGAGCATCACCTGCTCCGGTGGGGTGCGGGCCAGCACCGCGACCCCGTTGTAGGTCTTCTGACCCGCGAAGGCCACCTGGTAGCCCGCCGCCTGAATCGCTTCCACGGGAAACTTTTCGTCGGTCAACTTGGTTTCCTGCAGACCCAGCACATCGGGGCGGGCCTCGGCCAGCCAGTCCAGGACATGGGGTAGGCGCACGTTCAGGGAATTGACGTTCCACGAGGCGATTTTCACAGGCGGTGGCTCCAGTGGGTCAGCGGCAGAGCCCATGGATTGTAACCCCTGCGTGTGCGGGACGCAGCGGGCTCATCATCCCCCTCCGTCGCCGCACAGCAGCAGCACCGCGAAATATCCGTCGGGATCGCTCCAGTGGCGATCCAGAGACCAGCCGGCGGCGGCGGCAAGTGTTTGGAAATACGCCAGGCTGTATTTATGCGAGGTTTCCGTGTGGAGGCTCTCGCCGGCGGCCAGCGTGAAAGCCTCTCCCGCCACTTCCACGGTGGTGGTTTTCCGGCAGACCAAATGCATTTCAATCCGTGGGGGGTTCGAAAAATACCGCGCTTCATGATCGAAAGCCTCCGGGTCGAACCCGGTGCCAAGTTCGCGGTTGATCCGGGTCAACAGGTTGCGATTGAAGGCGGCGGTTACGCCCTCCGGGTCATCATAAGCCGGCATCAGGATCTCCGGCGATTTTTCCAGATCGACGCCGACCAGAAAGGCGGCGTCATCGCCCAGCAGCCGTCGGCAGCGGCGCAGCAAAACAACCGCATCGCCTTCCCGCAGATTGCCGATGGTGGACCCCGGGAAAAACCCGACACGGCGAGTGTGGGGCGGTAGCCCCGGCGGCAGGTCGAAATCGCGGGTGAAGTCGGCGACCCGGGGATGCACGGGTACCTCCGGCACCCGGGCGCGCACTTCCTCAACGGCATCGGCAAGGTAATCGGCGGAGATGTCCAGCGGCACATAGCCCGCCGGTGCCGAAAGGGACTGCAGCAGGGGAACGGTTTTGCGACTCGAGCCGCTACCCAGTTCCACCAGCAGGCAACCCGCCGGCAAGGCTGCTGCGATGGCGCCCCGGTGGGCATCGAAAATGCCAAATTCGGTGCGGGTCGGGTAATAGCTCGGCAGTCGGGTAATGGCCTCGAAAAGCTCGGAACCGCGCTGATCGTATAGCCAGGTCGGCGGAATGCTGTGATACGGGTCACGAAGCGCGCTGATCAGGTCATGCTGAAGACGGGTATTCATGGGGTTGGCTCGCTCTGCCGTCACGGGGTTTGCGGCGTGGACGCTTCCGGACTGGTACGAAGTTGCAGATGCCTGCGCATTCGTCGGGCCACGGCGTCAACGGCCATGTTCAATAACGCGGTAATCAGGATGAGCACCATGGCGCGATCAAATCGCATTTGCTGAATGGCGCTGTCGACATAAAAGCCCAGGGAGGCGATGCCAAGGATTCCCAGTATGGCTGTCTCCCGCATGATGATTTCCCAGCGATAGAGCAGGAACGCGAGAAACGGCCGGTAGAGGCGTGGCACCACCTCATGGGTGTAGCGATCGACCCCGCCGACGGCGTCTGGCCGCAGCGACAGTTCGTTGCTTTGGCGCCCCACCAAATGACCGATGATTGCCCCATTGTGAATGGCAAGGGCCACCACCGCGGGCAGCACGGAGGGCCCCCAGAGCTGGAGCAGAATGTAAGCCAGCAGGTATTCCGGGGTTGAGCGGCCGATGATCAGCAGGCTGTGGCCACCCAGACGGGCGATTCGGCCAGCGAAAAGCCGCGAAATCAGGGGGAAGGCCACCAGGGCCAGAGCACCGGTCACCACCAGGGCGATTTGCGTGAGGACCAGGGTGGCGGCGATGCCCGGCAGCGCCTGATGCATCAATAGATCGGTGAGCCATGGTCCAAGCCCGGCCAGCCCCTCGCCATGGCGCAGCGGGGCCGGGACGATGTCCTCGGTGAAGAACCGCTGGGCATTGCCCCAGACAATGGGCAAGCCGGTGCCAAGGAACCAGGGCGCAGCCAGCAGGTACAGGGGCACCAGCCGCGGCCGGACCCAGAGGCGGAGGCTGGCGATGAGTGCGAAAAACAGCAGCAGGAGCATGCCCACTTCACCGTAGACCCCCTCGCCGTAGGCGGTTTCCAGGTAAAAGCCCAGCGTGGGCATGCCCACAAACCCGAGGATCGCGCTGGAGCGCATGCCGCACTCCAGCCGATAACTGGTGTAGGCCATGAGGTTGGCCCAGACATCGGGCACTCGGGCATACCAGAAGGTGGAGATCAGGCCGCTGCCGGCGGGCAGGGTCCGGGCCGGACGGTCATCTCCCTCTTCGAGGATCTCGCTGTAGACCCGGGCAAAAATGGCGGCGTAGGGGAGCGCGATGGCGAGCACGCCGGTGAGGGGGTGAAGGCCAAAAAACTGAAGAAAAATCAGCGCCCAGAAGAGCTCATGAATGCCCCGCAGGAAGGCGCAGGCACCCCGAACCAGCCGACTGTGAAAAATCAGCGCCAGGCCCATGCCCACCACCGCCGCCAGACCCACGCCGGTGAAGGCGAAGGCAACCGTGCGCAACAGAGCGACCGCGGCTGTGTCCAGGGTGGTGAAGTCCGGCTGGATCAGGCCCCGCGCAAAGCGGCCCAGTTCCGCCCAGGGAGAAATGGAGCGAATTTCGAAATCCGCCAGCGCCACGCAGATCAGCGCCACCACCACCAGCCAGACGCTGGTGCGGACCGTGGAGGACGTCCATGCCGCGCCGTCCCCCGGCCGAGGGTCAGTAAAGGGCATCCAGCGCCCCGCTGTCGACATGGTCCGCTGGCGTATCCAGGGCAATCCGCCCGTCACTGATGCCCACCAGCCGCCCGGCATATCGCCGGGCCAGGCTCAGGTCATGCATGGCGATTACCGCGGTTTCGTATTGATCCGTGAGGGCATCCATGACCTGCTCGGCGCGGGGGCCATCCAGCGCCGACACCGGCTCGTCGGCGAGGAGGATCTGTCCACCCTGGAAAAGCGCCCGGGCCACCGCCACCCGTTGTCGTTGGCCACCGGACAGCTCACCGGCCCGGGCCCAGAGGGTTTCGGTCATGTCGATCCGCTCGAGCACTGCCATCACCCCGACTATTTCCCGCCGGAACGGCCGCACCAGGTTGGCCAGGTTGTAGGCGGCGGAGTGCTCCCGCAGCTGGCCCATGTAGACGTTGTGAAACACGCTGAGGGTGTTCACCAGGCCCAGATCCTGGGGCATCAGGGCCATCTCCGGGCGCTGGCGATCATGCAAAAGCGCCAGCAGGGTGGACTTGCCCGCTCCACTGCGGCCCACCAGGGCGACGCGCTCGCCAACGGCAACCCGCAGGTTCAGCGGCCCCAGGACGGTCCGCCCGCCGTAGCGGGCCAGGGCGTCCCGAAGAGTCAGTGCGTCCATCAGTCAATCAGGCCGATGGCGCGGGCGGTCTCTCCCAGTTCTTCGTAATCCTCGTTGGTGACCGGCACGAACTCTCGCCGGGGAAAGCGCTCCAGCAGATCCGGGTCATCCATGCCGAGCAGGGCCTCTCGAACCTGCTCGGTAAAGCCCTCGCCAAAGCGCTGATCCACGTCACCGCGGATGCTCCACTGATAATTCAGGTAGCCCGGGGTCTCCCAGATCACCTGTACCGCCTCCGTGTCGATGTTGCCGGCGGCCAATTCACGCTCCCAGACGGCGTAATTGAGAACGCCCACCTCGTAGCTACCGCTCTCCACCAGCCGCAGGGTCCGGCTGTGGTTCCCGCTGTAGCCCACCCGGGCGAAAATATCGTCGGGGGATTCACCAAAGCGTTCCCGGAGATGAAATTCCGGCATCAGTCGGCCCGATGTGGACACTCTGGAACTGAAAGTGAAAGTCCGATCCCGCAGTGCCTCATCCAGCTGTTCGCTGGGCTCAAGGCCGGTGCTGGAATTGGCGATGAAATAGGAGCGAAACCCCTCGTCTTCGGCTCCCCGGGCGAGGGCTTCGGAGCCGGGCACCCGTGCCCGCGCCTGCAGACCGGTCAGACCGCCGAACCAGGCCAGTTGAACTTGGTTGTTACGAAACGCGCTGACCGCGGCGGCGTAGGATTTCACGGGCACATAGCGCACTTCCACCTCGAGGGCATCCGCCAGATAGTCTCCCACGGCGTCAAACCGCTCCTGAAGGCGGCTTTCATCCTGGTCCGGGATGGCGGTGAAGACGAATACGTCAGCTTTGGCTGGCAGAGCGATAACCAGTGCCAGCAGGGCCAACATGATGAAACGTCGCATTGGAGACTCCTTGTCGTCGGGTTGAGATCAGTTCTGGCGGGCGCAGGTCCGGAAGCCGGCGATGATGTCGTTGCGTCCGGGCGGGAAGAAATTGCGGGTATTAATGTTCAGATGCCGACGCCGGGTGGCCCAGCTGCCGCCGCGCAGCACCCGGCGATTGTCCTCGAACCATGGGGCCGAGTAGTCCGCGTAAAGATCGGCGCTGAAACCCGGGTAGGGTCCGAAGGGTGAGGCGGTCCACTCCCAGACGTTGCCCAGCATCTGCCGGCAGCCCAGGGCGCTGTCGCCATCGGCAAGACCTGCCACATCGACACAGCCGAGACGGTAACCATCGGTGTTGGCATGATGCAGTTGCCCGGCGTCCTGTCCCCAGGGGTAGAGGCGCTTGCCATCGGCCAGGCCATTCACGGCGGGGGCACGGCTGGCCGCAACTTCCCATTCCACTTCGCTGGGCAGCCGCCGCCCGGCCCAGTCACAGTAGGCCTGCGCTTCGTGCCAGCTGACATGGGCCACCGGCGCATTCGGCTGCATGGGTAGCCAGCGGTCGAAATGGCGCACCTCCCAGCCCTGGGGCCCGGTCCGCCAATACACCGGTGCCTCGAGCTCGTTTTCCTGAAGCCAGGCCCAGCCGGCCGCCGACCAGAAGCTCGCTGTTTGGTAGCCGCCCGCCTCGACGAAGGCCGCAAATTCCGCCTGGGTTACCGGTGCGCGGGCAATTCGAAAGGGCGCCACGTCAACCGTGTGACAGGTCTTTTCGTTATCAAATCGAAACGGGACCGTCTCATCGGCCCCCAGCGCATGGGTTCCGCCGGGTACCGTCACGTCGCCGGGGAGGGGGCCATCGCCGGGATCCGGGAGCGGCTGCGGCAACGTCAGCACCGGGGCGGCGTCCGCCAGGGTCTGGCGAGTGTAGGCAAACGCCTCGCCATGCATGTCTTCATGAAAAACCGCCAACTGCCAGACATAGCTGGTGGCCGCATCGGCGGTGCCTGATGGCAGCCGCGCCGCCATTTGATCGCGAACCTGCCGCAGGTAGGTCAGGGTGTCATCCATGGTGGGCAGGGAAAGCTCCCAGCGGTCATCGTGCTCGACGCCCATGGAGTCATAGAGGCGTTCGGCGTCGGCGATCTGATAATCCGTCTCGCCGTGCAGCTGATGGAGGAAGAAGTGATCATAGAAAAACCCGACATGGCCGATCTCCCATTGCGGAGGATTGACGATGCTAAGCTTCGGGCCGAGCCGACGTTCCGCTGGCAGGTCACCGGTGAGCTGCCGGGTCCGCTGGCGGGCGTCATCGAGCATGGCGAGCAGGGTTTCGGAGGCGACAGGATGAGTCGGTGGTGTCTGAATCATCGCGGGCTCCTGGTCGACGGTGGTGCATGAAAATCGGATTGATCACACCGGCGGCGCCCCGCTCCCGGGCGGGGAATCGGGCCACGGCCACTCGCTGGGCCCGCCTGCTGCGGGAGGCAGGTCATCGGGTCAGTGTCCGGGAGGCCTGGCGGCCGGGAGACCCCGGCTTTGATGTCATGCTGGCCCTGCATGCCTGGCGAAGCGCAGAGAGCATTGCGGCCTATGCCGCCCGCTGGCCCGGGCGGCCACTGATTGTGGTGCTCACCGGCACCGATACTTACCGGTTTCAGCACAGCGACCCCGGCGTGACCCTGGCGAGTCTTGAAAAAGCCCATGGACTGATCGGTCTTCACGACCATGTTCATCGCGACATCCCGGCCCGATTTCACGACCGTCTGGCGATTGTCCGCCAGTCGGCGACTCCGCTGCCGGCGAGTTACCGCCGGCCCTCGGCGGGCGCCTTCGATGTCTGTGTCGTTGGCCATCTGCGGGAAGAAAAGGACAGCCTGCGGGCGGCCAGGGCCGCGCGGGATCTGCCGCCGGAGTCCCGCCTTCGCATCCGGCAGGCCGGCCGGGCGCACAGCCCCGACTGGGCAGCAGCGGCGGAAGCGGAAATGCGCATCAACCCGCGTTTTGTCTGGCATGGCGAGATTGGTCAGGGTGGCGTCCGGCGTCTCTACGCCCGCAGCCGGGCGATGGTGATCAGCTCGGTGATGGAAGGCGGTGCCAATGTGGTCTCTGAAGCCTGCGTGGCGGGATTGCCGGTGCTGGCCAGCCGGATTCCCGGCAACACCGGGCTCCTGGGAGACGACTATCCGGGGTTCTATCCGCCCCGGGACACCCTGGCGCTCCGTGTTCTGATGCAGCGGGCGGAACGGGAGCCCGATTATCTGCAGCAACTGACGGCTCACTGTCGGGCAATGGCGGCGCGGTTCACGCCCCGGGCGGAGAGGTTGGCCCTCAGGCGGGCGATTGATCAGGCCATGCGATAACGTCATGGATTGAGTTGAATGGGCTCCAGGCCCTCTCCCTGAGCGCTCACCTGACCAATCACCGCGGTGTGGGGATAGCCCAGGGACCTGAGCTCACGCACACAGGCGTCGGCCCGGTCCGCCGGAATGCTGGCCAGTAGCCCACCAGCGGTCTGGGGGTCGAACACCAGAGGGTAGCGGGGGTGATCCTTCACCGCACCCGGGTTACGGATGGCCCGCCGCAGTCGAACGTTGGCCGGTTGCAGAGAGCTGAGAATGCCCGCGGCCACCGTCTCTTCGGCACCGTCCAGCACCGGCAGCGAGGACAACTCCAGCGTTGCGTCGACTCCGGAAGGTCGTGTCATCTCCACCAGATGCCCCAGCAGGCCGAAGCCGGTGAGATCCGTGCAGGCAGTGGCCCCCTGCTGATGCAGGCACCCGGCGGCCTGGCGATTGGACTGGCGCATGGACTGCAGCGCGCCGTCGATCCATCGCCCGCGCGTGGCCAGTCGAGCATGAGCGGCAAACAGGGTGCCCGTGCCGATGGGCTTGGTCAGCACCAGCGCATCGCCGGGCTGCATGCCGCTCTTGCGCATGATGTCTTCCGCCCGATCATCAATCAGGCCATTGACGGCAAACCCCAGCGCCAACTCCTGCCCCTCGCCGGTGTGTCCGCCCACCAGAGCGCAGTCGGCATCGTTAAGGATCTCCAGAGCGCCGGCCATCATCTGGTAGACGGTGTCCTCCACCTTGGCTTCCAACCCCTGGGGCACGGTTGCCACGGCGGTGGCGGTCTGCGCTTCCGCGCCCATGGCAAAAATATCGCCAAGCGCGTGGTTGGCGGCGATCTGGCCGAAGATATAGGGGTCGTCCACAAAGGCGCGGAAAAAATCCACGGTGTGGACCAGCGCTTTGCCCGGGGGAATTCGCACCACGGCGGCGTCATCCGGGGCATGCAAGCCGATCAGCACGTCATCCCGTTCAACCGGCTGAAGCGCACCCAGCGCCCGCGACAGCGTGGAGGCGCCCACTTTCGCGCCACAGCCGCCACACCGCATGGCGACTGCCGATAGGGCCTGTCGTGCTTCCTCGCCTTCCAGCGCGACCCGGGATCGCGGCCCGGAGGATTCGCTCTCCTCCATCGGGGGCAGGTCGCTGAAACGCGCCATGAACCGCCGATCGATCCAGTCTTTCCAGTGCCAGAGCGCCCGGCCCTCGGCACCCAGGGCACCCCGGGATGCCACCGCGTAGCGATCGCCGGTGCTGATCAGCGCCAGCCAGCGCCGCTGCGGCCGATAGGGCCGGGGCTCCCGATCCTCCACGGAGAACCTCAGGTTGCGAGCCAGGGGCGGTCCCTGTCGGACGGCGAAAACGCCGGCTTTCTCCCGGGGGTGGTTGATCATGGTGGCGATGTCCCCGGCGGCAAACACTGCCGGGTCGGTGACGGTCTGCAGGGTGTCCGTCACCTGAATGAAACCGTTGTCGTCCAGGGCCAGCCCGGTGTCCCGAAGCCAGGGGGCTCCGCCCGCCCGGGTGACCCAGACCACCTCATCCGCCGGGTACTGCTGACCGTCGCGGGTCTGCAGACCGCTCGCCTCGACGGCGGTGACCTCGGCGTTGCAGTGCACGGCCACACCGCGCTCTGCGAGGACACGGGCAAACCGCTGGCGGACATTGGCCGCATGGGTGGGCAGCACGCTCTGGCCCCGGGTGAACAGGGCGAACTGCAGCCGATCCGGATTCTGTCCCCGGGCCTGCATTTCACTTCGCAGCCGGTACTGCATGGCCAGCAGCAGTTCGACGCCGCCGGCGCCACCGCCCACCACGGCAATGCGAAGCCCGTTGGTGGCCGAGCGCACGCGCTCGAGCAGCGCCAGCCAGCGATGGTTGAACCGGTGGATGGGCTTGACGGCGACGGCATGATCCGATGCCCCGCTGGCGCCGGCCAGTTGCGGCGTCGAGCCGATGTTGATGGACAGTCGGTCGTAGGGCACCGGCGGCCGATCGCTGCAGAGCACCTGACCGGCCTGGCGGTCCAGCCCGACGGCCTCACTGGAGAGGAAGCGGGCGCCGGCAAACTCCGCCAGACGGCGCAGATCGATGTGCACGTCGTCATAGCCGTAGTGGCCCGCCACATAGCCGGGCAGCATGCCCGAGTACGGGGTGTGGGTATCCCGGCAGATCAGGGTCAGACGCACCCCCGGGGCGGGCTTCATGCCAAAACGTCTGAGAACGCCCACGTGGCTGTGGCCGCCTCCCACCAGAACGATGTCCCGGAGGACCGGCTGTGAAGAATGCTGCATGGATTGCTCGGTTGCTCAGGCAGTCAGGCCACTGGCTTTGAGTAGCGGCTCGATGCTGGGTTCCCGACCCCGGAAGTCGCGGAACAGTTTGGCCGCGTCCTCCGATCCTCCCTTCTCCAGAATGTGCTCCAGGAAGGCGCGACCCGTGACCGGATTGAAAATGCCTTCCTCGGTGAATCGCGCAAACGCGTCAGCGGACAGGACTTCCGCCCACTTGTAGCTGTAGTAGCCCGCGGCATAGCCGCCCGCAAAGATGTGCGCAAAGCTGTTGGGGAAGCGATTGAACGCCGGGGGCCGAACCACCGCCACCTGGTCGCGCACCTCATCAAGCAGCGGGAATATCCGCTCGCCGGCGGTGCGGTCGTGTTCGACATGCAGGCGCAGATCGAACAGCGAAAATTCCAGCTGACGGACCATCTGCATGGCTGCCTGAAAGTGACGGGCGGCGGTCATGCGCTCGAAGAGGGACGCGGGGATCGGTTCGTCGGTCTGGTAATGGCGGGCAAAGAGATCCAGCGCTTCCCGTTCCCAGCACCAGTTCTCCAGGAACTGGCTGGGCAGCTCCACCGCGTCCCAGGCCACGCCGCTGATGCCGGCGACGCTGGCGGCGTCCACCCGGGTGAGCATGTGGTGGAGCCCGTGACCGAACTCGTGGAACAGCGTCTCCACCTCGCCGTGGGTAATGAGCGCCGGCTGTCCTCCCACCGGGGGCGTGAAGTTGCAGGTCAGAAATGCCACCGGCGTCTGCACCTCACCCTCATGGTTCATGCGCCCCCGCGCCGTGGCCATCCAGGCCCCACCCCGCTTGTGGGAGCGGGCGTAAAGGTCGGTATAGAACTGGCCCCGCAGTTCGCCATTGGCGTCGTGGATCTCATAAAAGCGCACCTCATCGTGCCAGGTGTCGACGTCGTCCCGGGGGGTGATGTGAATGCTGAAGAGCCGCTCTACCACGTCGAACAGCCCCGCCATGACCCGATCGGCCTGAAACCAGGGGCGCAGATCCTCCGGCGAGAGGCGATGCCGGGTCTCCCGCAACCGCTCACTGTAGTAGCCCACATCCCAGGCCGGCAGCGATTCAATGCCGTCGCGCTCGCTGGCAAAGGCTGTCAGCTCGGCGTATTCCCGCTCGGCTGCAGGTTTTGCCCGCGTGGCGAGGTCCTCGAGAAAATCCACTACCTGCCGGGCCGAGTCCGCCATCTTCGGGGCCAGCGACAACTCGGCGTAGTTGGGATAGCCCAGCAGCTCCGCCTGCTCCTGGCGCAGATCCAGGATCTCGCTCATGATCGGATGGTTATCCCAGCGACCGCCATGGGGGCCCGCGTCCGAGGCCCGGGTGGTGAAGGCTTCGTAAACTTCCCGTCGCAGGGCGGGGTTGTGGGCATGCGCCAGCACCGCCTGGACCACGGGCATGTCCAGACTGATGCGCCAGCCGTCGGCCCCGGCCGTCTCGGCGTTCTGCCGCATGACACCCAGCGCGGACTCGGGGATGCCGGCCACCTCGTCCGGGTCGCTGGTGTCCCGATGCCAGGCATCGGTGGCATCCAGCAGATTTTCCTGGAATTTGGACGCCAGCTCGGCCAGACGGGCGGCAATGGCGGCGTATCGCTGCTTGGCCGATGCCTCCAGCGCAACCCCGGCCAGCTCGAAATCGCGCAGCGCATTGTCGACGCTCTGACGCTGGGCCTGATCCAGCCGCGGGTATTCATCGCCGTCGCGAAGCTGCCGAAACGCCGCATAAAGATCGGTGTTCTGACCCATCTCGGTGGAATAGGCGGAGAGCAGTGGCAGACAGGCGTTGTAAGCCTCCCGCAGGGCTTCGCTGTTCATGACCGCATTCAGGTGGGACACCGGCGACCAGACTTTCTCCAGCCGGTCCTCCAGGCGCTCCAGTGGCGCCACCAGACCCTGCCAGGTGGCAGGCACCGGGTCGGTGGTGAGCTCGGCAATGGCCGCCCGATTGTCCGCCAGTACCTGTTCGATGGCGGGTTTGACGTGTTCCGGGCGAATGTCGGAGAAGCGGGGCAGGTCGGATTCAGCCAGCAGCGGATTGGTCATGGTGTGAATCGTCTTTCCTTCAATGTCATCACCGTCAGGGTCTGTCAGAATGAGGGATCCCAACACAGCGAGCAACCGGGGTTTGACCATGACCAAAGGGCAGGGCGCCTACGATCTGATCTGCATTGGCGGCGGTAGTGGCGGCATTGCCACGGCCCGGCGGGCGGCGGCCCACGGGGCGCGCTGCGCGGTGATCGAGTCGGACCGGCTAGGGGGCACCTGCGTCAACGTGGGCTGCGTGCCCAAAAAGGTGATGTGGCAGGCGGCCCATGCCGCCGAGGTCATGGAGCGGGCCGGTGACTACGGCTTCTCCGGCGTTTCGCCTCGGCTGGACTGGGGGGCGCTGGTGAGTGCCCGGGATGCCTACATCCGGCGACTGAACGGCATCTACGAGCGCAATCTCGACAAGTCG
This sequence comes from Spiribacter sp. 2438, assembly GCF_009676705.1. Classification (GTDB taxonomy): domain Bacteria; phylum Pseudomonadota; class Gammaproteobacteria; order Nitrococcales; family Nitrococcaceae; genus Spiribacter. The sequence continues at coordinate 269,664 of NZ_CP046046.1, forward strand.
GAGGTGGACTTCATCAGCGGGTATGCCCGCTTTGTTGACGCCCACACCGTAGCGGTGGACGGGCAGCACTATCAGGCGGAACGATTCGTAATCGCCACCGGTGGAGTGCCGGGTCGGCCGGGGATTCCGGGGGGTGACCTGGGGATCGATTCCGACGGCTTCTTCGCCATGCCAGACCGACCGGAAAAAGTGGCTGTGGTGGGCGCGGGCTACATCGCGGTGGAGCTCGCCGGCGTGCTGCATCAGCTGGGCAGTGACGTCTCGCTGGTGGTGCGACGGGAGCGGCCCCTGCGCAGCTTTGACGAGGCCATTCAGGAGGCTTATGTCCACAGCACCACCCAGCATGGTCCCACCCTGGTCAATCACTTCACCCCCAGTGGGCTGGAGGCCGCCTGGGGGGGATACACCCTGCATGCCGAGGACGGCCGAACCCTGGAGGGGCTGGACCAGGTGATCTGGGCGGTGGGACGGCTGGCCAACACCGACGAACTGGGCCTGGAGGCCGCCGGTGTCCGCACCGGCGACGGCGGCATTATTCCCGTGGACCCGTGGCAGGCCACCAACCAGCCGCACATTTTCGCCCTGGGGGATGTCACCGACAATCCCTATCCCCTGACGCCGGTGGCCATTGCCGCCGGCCGCCGGCTGGCGGATCGCGTCTGGGGTGGCCACGCAGAACGGCGCCTGGACTACCGCGACGTGCCGACGGTGGTGTTCACCCATCCCCCCATCGGCATGGTGGGAATGACCGAGGCCGAGGCTCGAGAGCAGCACGGTGACCAGGTACGGATCTATCAGGCGGGATTTGTGCCCATGGACTTCGCCCTGGCGCCCGCCGAAGCCAAGCAGCGCAGCACCATGAAGCTGGTCTGTGTCGGTGCCGAGGAGCGGGTGGTGGGTATCCACCTGTTTGGTGTCGGCAGCGATGAGATGCTGCAGGGGTTCGCGGTGGCGTTGCGCATGGGGGCCACTAAAGCCGATCTGGATGACACCGTCGCCATCCATCCCACGGCCGCCGAAGAACTGGTCACCATGACCTGAGCCGAGGGAGGCGTTCATGATCGAACCGTTCGAAGGCATTCACCCGCAGATCCCGGACTCCGCCTGGATTCACGACGCGGCGGTGGTCATCGGCGACGTCCGTCTGGGCGAGGCGGTGTCGATATGGCCCACGGCGGTTCTGCGTGGCGATGTACACACCATCGAGGTGGGCGGGCAGACCAATATTCAGGACGGCGCCGTGGTTCATGTGGCCCACGAGGGGCCCTATCAGAAAGGCCATCCGGCGGTGATCGGCGAGCAGGTGACCGTCGGGCACCGTGCCGTTGTGCACGCCTGCCGGATCGGCGATCGGGTGCTGGTGGGCATGGGGGCCATCGTGCTGGACGGTGCCGTGGTCGAGGATGACGTGATCATCGGTGCCAACACGCTGGTGCCGCCCGGGCAGCGCCTGGAGAGCGGCCATCTCTACCTGGGCACCCCGGCCCGGGCGGTGCGGGCGATCACCGACACCGAGCGGGAGCAGCTGCCCTACTCAGCCGAGCATTATGTGCGGTTAATGAACCGGCACCGCTAAACGGTTACGGCCGGGTGTCGTGGCGCAACGCCTCGATCACCGGCTCGGTGCTGGGACGGATCCGCCGCCACAACTCGAACGAGGCCGCGCCCTGCTCGACCAGCATGCCGAGGCCGTCGCGGCTGCGAAAGGCCCCATGGGCGCTGGCCCAGCGCAAAAACGGGGTGGGCTCGGCGCCATAGAGCATGTCATAGGCCGTGGCCCCCTCCGCCACAATCGAGGCCGGCAGATCCGGCACTTGGCCGTCCAGCCCGCTGGAGGTGGCGTTAATCACCACCTCGAAGCGCTCGGACGCCAGGTCTTCGAGCCCGCAGCCCTCGATGCTGCCCAGATCGTCAAACTCCGCCGCCAGTTGCCGCGCCCTGGTCGGCGTGCGGTTGGCCACCACCAGGGTGGCGGGCTGCTCCGCGAGCAACGCCCCGACCACGCCGCGGGCTGCGCCCCCGGCCCCCACCAACAGCAGGCGCTTGCCGGCGAGCCCCACCCCCAGGTTATTGCGCAGATCATTGACCAGGCCTTCCCCGTCGGTGTTGTCGCCATAGATGACCTCGCCGAGGATTAGCGTGTTGACGGCGCCAGCCCGCTCGGCCCGTTCACTGCGCTGTCCCGACAGGGACCAGGCCTCCTGCTTGAACGGCACGGTGACGTTGGCACCGCTGCCGCCGGCGGCCTGGAAGTCGGCTACCGCCTGGGCGAAACCCTCCAGCGGTGGCTCAATGCGCTCGTACTCCAGCTGCTGGGCGGTTTCCTCGGCAAACAGCTGATGGATGCGGGGTGAAAGGGAATGGCCAACCGGATGGCCAAAAACGGCATAACGATCCATGGAATACCTCGCGATGGGCGGGTTTCAGTGGTCGGCCAGCCAGCCGGCCACGTCCTTGGCAAAGTAAGTGAGCACGGCGTCGGCCCCGGCGCGCTTGAAGCCCAGCAGGGCCTCCACGACGCAGGCGCGGCGGTCCAGCCAGCCGTTTTCGAAGGCGGCGTTGAGCATGGCGTACTCACCGCTCACCTGGTAGGCGAAGGTGGGTACCTGGAACTGGTCCCGGACCCGGCGAATGACGTCCAGATAGGGCATGCCCGGTTTGATCATGATCATGTCGGCACCCTCGGCCAGATCCAGCGCCACTTCCCGAAGCGCCTCGAAGCCGTTTCCGGGATCCATCTGGTAGGTGCGCTTGTCGCCGCTGCCCAGGTTGCCGGCGGAACCCACCGCATCCCGGAAGGGCCCATAAAACGCCGAAGCATACTTGGCGGCATACGCCAGGATTCGGGTTTCGTGAAAGCGATCCGCTTCGAGGGCGGCCCGAATGGCGCCAACCCGGCCATCCATCATGTCCGACGGGGCGACGATGTCGCTGCCGGCTTCGGCATGGGAGCGCGCCTGTTTCACCAGGGCCTTGAGGGTAATGTCGTTGGCCACATAGCCGTGCTCGTCCAGCAATCCGTCCTGGCCATGGCGGGTGAAGGGATCCAGCGCCACATCGGTGATGATGCCGAGGGTCGGTACGCGGGCCTTGACGGCGCGAACGGCGCGCTGGGCCAGTCCGTCGGGGTTCCAGGCTTCCGCCGCATCGTCGCTTTTGGCCTCGGCGGGAGTCACCGGAAACAGCGCGATGGCGGGGACACCCAGCGCCGCCAGCGTCTCTGCCTCCTGTTCCAGGCGATCGATGCTGAGTCGCTGGATGCCCGGCATGGAGGGCACGGGCTCCACGGTGTCATGGCCTTCAATGACGAAAACCGGCTGGATCAGGTCGTCAACGCTGAGCTGATTCTCGCGCACCAGACGCCGCGTGAACTCGTCGCGGCGCAGGCGCCGGGGGCGAGTCGCTGGGTAGGTCTGGCCGGTGGGATGGCTCAATGTCTGCTCTCCTCGGCGATCGTTCTGTGACTTGTCAGTATGCAACGTGGCCCCCGGCTCTCCCAAACCCCCCACGGGATCTCAGGCGGCGGGGCGACGGGGTAGCCGTTGCAGCGCCCAGTCCAGCACCTGCTTGACCCTCGGGGCGGCCAGTCGGTAGGCAGTGGCCTCGTCCACCCAGCGCCATTCGTGGTGCTCCGGGGTGCCCAGTTCCGGGGCGATGCCCAGAACGACGGCTTCCGTGCGGGTTTCCGCCAGGTAGTATCGGGCCACCTTGCCCCGGGCATAGGGGCCGGTTTCGGTGTAGTCCTCGCCCCAGCTGAAGCGCAAGTCAATGATGCCGGTTTCTTCCCGGACTTCCCGGCGGGCGGCCTCCAGCGGGGTTTCGCCGGATTCCTGACGGCCTTTCGGGAAATCCCAGTACTGGTAGGCCCGCAGCAGGAGATAGCGCCATTCGTTGCCCTCCGGGCGCACCGTAATGACGCCACAGGAGAGCACACGACGGCGCCGGTTATTCATGGAGGGCGGGGCTCAACTCATGGACCGCGTCCACCATGGCCCTGACGTGGTCCGGCGGGATCTGCGGGTGAACGCCATGCCCCAGATTGAAGACATGGCCGCTGCCGGCGCCGAACTCATTCAGGACCCGCCGGACTTCGTCCCGGATGGTGGCTGGACTGGCGTAAAGGGTGCTGGGATCAAGATTGCCCTGCAGGGCCACCCGATCACCGGTCCGGCGTCGAGCTTCATCCAGGGAAATGGTCCAGTCGAGACCCAGTCCGTCAGCGCCGCAGTCGGCGATTCGCTCGATCCAGAGGCCACCGCCCTTGGTGAAAAACACCACCGGCACTCGCCGGCCATCGTGCTGCCGGATCAGTCCGTCGATGACCTGACGCGCATAGGCCAGGGAAAACCGCTCATAGGCATCATGGGCCAGCGCGCCGCCCCAGGTGTCGAAAATCATCAATGCCTGGGCGCCGGCTTCGACCTGGGCGTTCAGGTAGTCGGTCACCGCCCGGGCGGTCTTGTCCAACAGCTCATGCAGTACCGCTGGCTGGTCATAGGCCAGCGCCTTGATATGGCGAAAGTCCTTGCTGCTGGCGCCTTCGACCATGTAAGTGCCCAGCGTCCAGGGGCTGCCGGAGAACCCGATCAGCGGCACCGACCCCGCCAGCTCACGGCGGATCCGGCTGACCGCGTCGGTGACATAGCGCAGTGACTCGTGGACGTCGGGCACCGGCAGAGCCCGAACCGCGGCAGCGTCCCGCACCGGGCGCTCGAAGCGGGGGCCTTCACCCGGCTCGAAATAAAGCCCCAGACCCATGGCGTCGGGCACCGTCAGGATGTCCGAAAAAAGAATGGCGGCGTCCAGGTCGAAGCGGCGCAGCGGCTGCATGGTGACTTCGCAGGCCAGCTCCGCATTGCGACAGAGATCCATAAAACTGCCGGCTTCGGCGCGGACTTCGCGGTATTCCGGCAGATAGCGGCCGGCCTGACGCATGATCCAGACCGGTGTGCGGTCCACCGGCTCGCGACAAAGGGCCCGCAACAACCGGTCGTTGAGGAGATCGCTCATCCGCTGCGCCGGCGTTTCAGACGCCCAGGTAGGCCAGGATGCCCTTGGCGGCTTCCCGTCCTTCCCAGACTGCGGTCACCACCAGATCCGAGCCTCGGACCATGTCGCCACCGGCAAACACATTGGGGTTGTCGGTCTGGAAGGGGTGCTTGCCACCCTTGGCCACCTTGACGCGCTCGCGGGCATCAACGCTGATGCCATGGTCATCGAACCAGTCCGGCGGATTGGGGCGAAAACCGAAAGCGATGATGACACGATCGGCGGGGATGACTTCCTCGCTGTCGGGCACCACCTCGGGCCGGCGCCGGCCCCGCTCGTCCGGGGCGCCCAGGCGGGTTTCCACCACCTTCACACCTTCCACGTGGTCGTCGCCGACGATTTCCACCGGCTGGCGATTGAAGCGGAAATCCACACCTTCTTCGCGGGCGTTGTAGACCTCCCGACGGGAGCCGGGCATGTTCTGCTCGTCGCGGCGATAGGCACAGGTCACGCTGGCGGCGCCCTGGCGCAGGGCGGTGCGGTTGCAGTCCATGGCGGTGTCGCCGCCGCCGAGTACCACCACGCGCTGGCCGTCCATGTCGATGTATTCCGACGGATCCTTTTCGAGGCCCATCAGCCGGTTGATGTTGGACACCAGGTAGGGCAAGGCTTCGTAGACGCCGGGCTTGTCCTCGCCCGGAAAGCCGCCGCGCATATACGTGTAGGTGCCCATGCCCAGGAACACGGCGTCATAGTCGCGCTCCAGTTCCTCGTAGGTGATGTCGGTGCCGACGTCCACCCCCAGACGGAACTCCACGCCCATGTATTCCATGATTTCGCGGCGCTTGGCGATGACTTCCTTTTCGAGCTTGAACGGCGGAATCCCGAAGGTCAGCAGTCCGCCAATCTCCGGGTAGCGATCGAAGACCACCGCTTCGACACCGTTACGCACCAGGATGTCGGCGGCACCGAGCCCGGCCGGTCCGGCGCCGACCACCGCGACCTTGCGGCCGGTGGGGACCACGCCGGTCATGTCCGGTCGCCAGCCCTGCTTGAAGGCCTCGTCGGTGATGTACTTCTCCACGGACCCGATGGTCACCGCACCAAAACCGTCGTTCAGCGTGCAGGCTCCCTCGCAGAGTCGGTCCTGGGGGCAGACCCGGCCGCAGACCTCGGGCAGGGTGTTGGTCTTGTGGGAAAGCTCCGCCGCCTCGAAGAGGTTCCCCTCGGCAATCAGCTTGAGCCAGTTGGGGATGTAGTTGTGGACCGGGCACTTCCATTCGCAATAAGGGTTGCCGCACTCAACGCAGCGATCCGCCTGGGCGGCGGCGTGTTCGCTGCTGAAATCGCCGTAGATTTCGGTGAATTTCTGCACCCGCGCGCCCGCCGATTCCTTGGCGGTGTCCTCCCGGGGGACGTCAATGAACTGAAAGTAATTTCCCATGATGCTCTGCTCAGGCTGCCTGTCGCAGCGTGTTGAGGACTTCATTGATGTCGGCAGCCCGCGGCTTCACTAGCCAGAAACAGCCGACGTAGTCCCGGAAGTTGTCGAGAATCTCCTGACCCCAGGCCGACCCGGTTTCGTCCACGAACTCACCGATGGTGGCCCGCAGGAACTCCCGATGGGCGGTCATGGGCTCGGTCTGGATACGGCGGATGTCCACCAGCTCGTGGTTGTACCGATCCACAAACCGGTTCTCCAGATCCAGCACGAAGGCCAGTCCGCCGGTCATGCCGGCTCCGAAGTTGAGCCCGGTGGACCCCAGCACGCAGACCACGCCATCGGTCATGTACTCGCAGCCGTGATCGCCCACACCTTCCACCACCGCGTAGGCGCCGGAGTTGCGCACCGCAAACCGCTCGCCAGCGGTGCCCGCGGCGAAAAGTTTGCCGCCGGTGGCGCCATACAGGCAGGTGTTGCCGATGATGGTTGTGTCCTGACTGCGGAACTGACTACCGCGGGGCGGCCGGATCACCAGCTTGCCGCCGGCCATGCCCTTGCCCACATAGTCATTGGCATCACCATCGAGCGTCATTTCCAGACCGCCGGCGTTCCAGACACCAAAACTCTGGCCGGCGCTGCCGGTGAGGTTGACCCGGATCGGCGATCCGCTCATGCCCAGGTTGCCGTGGCGGACCGCGATCTCGCCGGACAGACGGGCGCCAATGGAGCGGTCGTTGTTGCGTACCCGGTAGTGATACTCCCCGCCGCTGGCCGCCTCGATGGCCGGCAGGGCGTCACGCACCATCTGCTCGGCCAGTTCGCCCCGATCGAAGGGCACATTGCTGGGGGTCATGCAGTGGGTCGGCAGGCTCTGATCCAGCCCCCCGTCCGACAGGATCGGGCTGAGGTCCAGACGCCGCTGACGGTCGGTCTCCGGCTCGCGGGGCTGCAGCAGATCGATGCGCCCGATCAGCTCTTCCAGCGAGCGCACGCCCAGCCGTGACAGCCACTCCCGGGTTTCCATGGCGACGAAGGTGAAGTAATTGGCCACCCGCTCCGGCGTGCCAATGAAGTGCTTCATGCGCAGGACTTTTTCCTGGGTGGCGACGCCGGTGGGGCAGTTGTTGAGATGGCAGACCCGCAGATACTTGCAGCCCATGGCCACCATGGGCGCCGTTCCGAAGCCGAAGCTTTCGGCCCCGAGAATGGCCGCCTTGATGACGTCCAGACCGGTCTTCAGGCCCCCGTCCGTCTGCAGGCGAATCTTGTCCCGCAGATCGTTGGCCCGAAGGGTCTGGTGCGCCTCGGTCAGCCCCAGCTCCCATGGGCTGCCGGCGTACTTCACTGAGGTCAGCGGGCTGGCGCCGGTGCCGCCGTCATAGCCGGAAATCGTAATGAGATCGGCATAGGCCTTGGCAACCCCCGCAGCGACGGTGCCGACCCCGGGTTCAGCCACCAGCTTCACGGAAACCAGCGCATCCGGATTGACCTGCTTGAGGTCGTAGATCAGCTGCGCCAGATCCTCAATGGAGTAGATGTCGTGATGGGGTGGCGGCGAAATCAGCGCCACGCCGGGCTTGGAATAGCGCAGCCGGGCGATCATCGGATTGACCTTGTGCCCCGGCAGCTGCCCCCCTTCACCGGGCTTGGCCCCCTGAGCCACCTTGATCTGCAGCACCTCGGCGTTTCGCAGGTAATGGGGCGTGACACCAAAACGGCCGGACGCCACCTGCTTGATCCGGGAGCTTCGCTCGTTGCCGAAGCGATGCTCATCCTCGCCGCCCTCGCCCGAATTGGACCGAGCTCCCAGACGATTCATGGCGATGGCCAGCGCCTCATGGGCCTCCGGCGACAGTGCTCCAAGCGACATGCCCGCGGAGTCAAACCGCTTGAGGATGTCCTCAACGGGTTCGACTTCTTCGAGCGGAATGGCCTCGGTCTCGCGGACCTGCAGCAAGTCCCGCAGAGCCGCCACGGGCCGGGTGTTCACCGCCTCGGCAAACACCTGGTAGCGATCGTAATCGCCGGTGTAGGCCGCCTCCTGAAGCGAGGCCACCACATCCGGGTTATAAGCGTGGTACTCGCCGCCGTGGACGTATTTCAGCAGACCACCCTGGGTCAGCGGCTCACTGCGCCGCCAGGCCCGCTCGTGCAGGGCGCGCTGGTCTGACTCCAGGTCGCTGAAGTTGGCGCCCTGGATCCGCGAGGTGGTACCGGTGAAACAAAGATCCACGATTTCGTCGTGGAAACCGACGATTTCGTAGAGCTGGGCACCCCGGTAGCTGGTGATGGTGGAAATGCCCATCTTCGAGAGGATTTTGTAGAGCCCCTTGTTCAGGCCCTTGCGGTAGTTGCGCAGCAGATCGCTGATCTCGGCGCCCTTGATCTCGCCAGTGCGCAGCTGGTCCTGGACCACGTCGTAGGCGAGATACGGATACACCGCGGTGGCGCCATAGCCGATCAGCACCGCGCACTCGTGGCTGTTGCGGGCGGTCCCGGTCTCCACCACCAGGTTGGCGTCACAGCGCAGGCCGGTGCGCACCAGGTGGTGGTGGACGGCGCCGATGGCCAGTAGGGCGTGAACCGGGATGCGCTCCCGGGAAAGGTCTCGATCGGAGAGAACCAGCAGGGTCTTGCCCTGACGCACGGCTTCCGCCGCCTCTTCCCGAACTCCTTCCACGGCCGAGCGCAGATCGCCATCCGCCGGATAACTGAGGTCGATTCGATGGACGGCGTCGTCCGCCTCATGCTCGGCAACCAGCCCGAGGAACTTGCCATCCGAAAGGATCGGGGAGTCCAGAACCAGCCGTCGTGCGTGGTCCTCGACTTCTTCAAAAATGTTCTTCTCGGGGCCGAACACCGTTTCCAGCGACATGACGATCTGCTCGCGAAGCGGGTCGATGGCCGGGTTGGTGACCTGAGCGAATTGCTGACGGAAATAGTCGTAAAGCGGACGCACCTGCTGCGAGAGCACCGGCATGGGCGTGTCATCGCCCATGGAACCCACCGCTTCCTGGCCCCCCTGAGCGAGGGCCCGGGTGACGATATCCCGCTCTTCGAAGCTGACCCCGAACTGCTTCTGGTAGATATCCAGTGTGTGAGGCTCCACCGGCTCGCGGGTGCTGTTGGGGCCCAGCATGGACGGGACCTCGCGGGCGTTATCACTCAGCCAGCGCTTGTACGGGGCCCGGTTCTTGAGACGCTCGTCGATGGTTTCCGGCAGCAGCAGTTCGCCAGTGAGGGTGTCCGCGGCCAGCATTTCACCCGGACGCAACCGACCCTTTTCGACCACGTCGTCGGGCTCGTAGTCCCAGACACCCACCTCGGAGGCCAGGGTGATGTGACGGTCCCGGGTGATGACCCACCGCGCCGGCCGCAGCCCGTTACGGTCCAGCGCACAGGCGGCGTGACGGCCATCGGTGAGCACGATCCCCGCCGGACCGTCCCAGGGCTCGATGTGCTGGGAATGGAATTCGTAGAAGGCCCGCAGGTCCGGGTCCATGGTCTCGACGTTCTGCCAGGCCGGCGGAATCAGTAGCCGCAGGGCCCGGAAGATGTCCATGCCGCCGGTGATGAGCACGTCCAGCATGTTGTCGAGGCTGGAGGAATCCGAGCCGGTGAGATTGACCAGCGGCTGGATTGCTTCGATGTCCGGCAGCAGCGGCGTGCGGAACTGATAGGCACGGGCGATCGCCCAGTTGCGGTTGCCCTGAATAGTGTTGATCTCACCGTTGTGGGCGAGATAACGGAACGGCTGGGCGAGCCGCCACTGGGGCAGCGTGTTGGTGGAGAAGCGCTGATGGAAGACCGCCAGCGACGTGGCCAGCCGCTCGTCCTGTAGGTCCTGATAGAACACCGGCAGGTTCTCCGGCATCACCAACCCTTTGTAGGAGAGCACCCGTCCGGACAGGCTGGGCACGTAAAACTCGTCATCCTGGCCATCCAGCGCTTTTTCGGCCCGGCGCCGTGCCATGAACAGCCGGCGCTCGAATTCCGGCTCTTCCATGCCCGCCGGGGCGTTGACAAAGACCTGCTCCACATGGGGAAGCGTCGCCAGGGCCTGGGCGCCACAGGCGGACGGGTCGACGGGCACCACCCGCCAGCCCGCTGCCGGCACTTCGTAGTGCTCCAGCGCCTCTTCCAGCGCCCGGCGGGCCCGGTTGGCGGGTTCTTCCTCACGGGACAGGAAGACACAGCCTGCGGCAAAGTGATCCGCCAGCGGAATATCCAGATCCGCAGCCGCGGCTCGCAGAAACTCCACCGGCGGTTTGATGAGCAGTCCGCAGCCGTCGCCGCTTTTGCCATCGGCAGCGACCGCGCCGCGATGGGTGAGGCGGGCCAGAGCGGAAATGGCGGTCTGAAGCAGCCAGTGGCTGGGCTGGCCGTCCATGTGGGCAATCAGGCCAAAGCCACAGTTGTCCCGCTCGAACTCGGGGCGGTACAGCGTTGGACCAGTAAACGGAAGTGCCTTCACGCGAGCTGCCTCTCTGTTGGTTGCAGGGAGCGGTGCATAAGTCTCCAGGCCGCCTCGCGGCGCTGGACTCTCCCCGTCTTTGTGCTGGATTAGCGGGCTTCAGGCCGAGGCCCGACCGCGCCCCATGTCTATGGGCAAATGGCCAACCAATATAGCGATCATGGGCTTTTCAGGCAACTTCAGGTGAGCCGGCCGGGGTTGGTCAGGCGCTCGTGCTCGTCAATGGCAAACCGGTCGGTCATGCCGGCGACATAGTCCGCCACGACACGAGCGCGGCCCCGCGGGCCACGTTCCGCCTCACGGGTTTCGGCGGCTTGGCGGAATTGGGGAGGCAGTAGCTGGATGTCTTCAAAAAAAGCGCCGAAAAGGGACTCCACCACCCGCTTTGCCTTGGTGGTCATGCGATGCACCCGGTGATGCCGGTAGAGGTTCTCGTGGAGGTAGGCCTTCAGAGTCCGGTGACGCTGCTGCATGGCGGGACTGAACCCGATCAGCGGCGATTTGAGGGCACGAACCGCATCCGGATCGGTGGGCGAATGGTTCTGAATGGCCGTTTCGCTGAAGCGGATCAGATCCTGGACCTGATCGGCAATAAGATCCCGAACAATGCGATAGACCAGGCGCCGCCCGCCCAGCTGCGGATAGCGTTGCACCGCCGCCCGGCGCAACTCGTGAATCCACTCCACCTCGGCCAGTTGATCCAGGCTGATCAGGCCGGCCCGCAGGCCGTCGTCCACATCATGGCTGTTATAGGCGATCTCGTCGGCGATGTTGGTGAGCTGGGCTTCCAGCGAGGGCTGGGTGCCCTCCAGAAAACGGCGTCCGACTTCCCCCAGGCGCTCGGCCTGGCTGGCGGGGCAGCGCTTGACCAGCCCTTCCCGGGTTTCGAAACTCAGATTGAGTCCGTCGAAGTCCGGATAACGTCCCTCTAATAGGTCGACCACGCGCAGGGACTGCAGGTTGTGCTCGAAACCGCCCCAGGGCTGCATGCAGGCATCCAGCGCCTCCTGGCCGGCGTGCCCGAACGGGGTGTGGCCCAGGTCATGGGCGAGGGCAATGGCTTCGGTGAGGTCTTCGTTGAGCCCCATGGCCCGGGCGATGGTGCGGGCGATCTGGGCGACTTCGAGGCTATGGGTCAGCCGGGTGCGAAACAGGTCACCCTCGTGATTGACGAATACCTGGGTTTTGTATTCCAGCCGCCGGAACGCCGCACTGTGGATGATTCGGTCCCGGTCCCGCTGGAAGGCATTGCGCAGATCGGCGCCGGATTCGGGATAGCGCCGTCCGCGGCTGAGGGATGGGCGGGACGCCCACGCCGCCAGGCCCGGCGTGTCGGTCTTCGCATCAACCACCGGTGTAGGCCTCGAGGGTTTCAGTGAGGGCCGCTTCGGTGTAGCCGTCGGTGACCACGGCGTTGCCGATGCCCTGCATGAGCACCAGACGCAGGGTTCCGTCCCGGTTTTTCTTGTCCCGGGCCATGAACTCCCGGAACCGCTGCGGGCCGATGTCAGCGGGTGGCCGTAGCGGCAGCCCTACCCGCCGGATCAGATCCTCCGCCCGAGCCTGCTCCGCTGGGCTGATCCAGCCGAGTCGACGGGACAGGTCGGCGGCCATGCACAGGCCGGCGCCGATGGCTTCGCCGTGGAGCCAGGTGCCGTAGCCGGCAGCGGCTTCAATGGCGTGGCCGAAGCTGTGGCCCAGGTTCAGTAGCGCCCGCTGCCCGGACTCCCGTTCATCGGCGGCGACAATGGCCGCCTTGTTGCGGCAGGAGCGCTGAATGACGGTGCCAATGGCGTCGCTGCGCCGGGCCATGACATCGTCCAGATGGGTCTCCAGCCACTCCAGGAAAGCCGGGTCGCCCAGCAGCGCGTATTTGACCACCTCGGCCATGCCGGCCCGCAGCTCCCGGTCGGGCAGCGTATCCAGCACCGCCAGATCGGCGATCACCGCCCGGGGCTGATGAAAGGCGCCGATCATGTTCTTGCCGCGGGGGTGATTGACGCCAGTCTTGCCGCCCACCGAGGAGTCCACCATGGCCAGCAGAGTGGTGGGCACCTGAATGAACGCGACGCCGCGCTGATAGGTGGCCGCGGCGAAACCGGCGATGTCGCCGATGACTCCGCCGCCGAGGGCGATGATCTGGCAATCCCGCCCGAAGCCCCGCACCAGCAGCTCGTCAAACACCGGCAGCAGCGACTCGAGCTTTTTTTCCTGCTCGCCGTCCGGCAGGTTGACCACCGCCAAGTCCCGGTCCTGGAAGCCGGCCAGCAGGGGTTTAAGGTACAGCGGCGCCACGGTTTCATTGCTGATCACCAGGATCTGGCGGGCGGTGATATGGCTCGCCAGCAGCCTGTTATCGTTGAGCAGGTCCCGGCCGATGGCGATGGGGTAGCGGCGCTCGCCGAGCTCCACCTGTACGGTTTCGATCGCCTCAGTCATGGCGAACGCTCTCCCTGTGTCGAATGCGGTCGGCAAGCTCAGCGGCCAACCGATCGGGGCTCCCATCTTCGGTGTCCACGCCGAGATCGGCAACCGACTCATACAGCGGACCGCGTTCCGCGAGCAGTGCGCGCAGACGGGCTTCGGGGTCGGCATGCTGCAGCATGGGGCGGTCACTGCCGCGGGTTCGGTTCAACTGGGTGGGAATACTGGCCCGCAAATAGATGACGAATCCCCGGCCACCGAGATAGCGTCGAGTGTCCGCGTCCAGAATGGCGCCTCCACCGGTGGCGAGGACGGTCTTCTGCCGTTCGGTGAGTTCGGCCAGCAGATTGGCCTCGCGTCGCCGGAAGCCGCTTTCTCCCTCGATGTCGAAAATTCGGGGAATGTCCACGCCGGTGCGGGCTTCAAGTTCACTGTCCACGTCGATGAAGTCAAAACCCAGGCGACGGGCTAGCCGCCGGCCAATGGTGGTTTTGCCAGCCCCCATGGGGCCAATCAGAAATACACGCTCAATTCGACTCATGGCCGAAATTCTAGCGCGTTCAGGCCGGTTTCCGGGGCTTCGATGATTCGGGGGGTGACGAAGACCAGCAGTTCGCTGCGGTCATCCACCCGAATGCGCCGCTCGAACAGCCCACCCATGACCGGGATGTCCGCCAGCAGCGGCACACGCCGGTATCCCTCGCGGCGGGTCTGCTCGAACACACCCCCCAGGACCACGGTTTCGCCGTCCGCCACTAACACATTGGTCCGGACCGCCTGGGTGTTGATGGCAGGGCCTTCCGGGGTTTCCTCACCGCGGCTGTCCTGATTGACCGCCAGTTCCAGCTGCACATGGTCATCCGGGGTGATGCGCGGTGTCACCACCAGGCCGAGCACGGCCTCACGAAAGGTGATGCTGGTGGCGCCGCTGGACGTGGCCTGTTCGAAAGGGATCTGCACGCCCTGTTTGATTTCCGCCTGCTGGTTACTGGCGGTGACCACCCGGGGGCTGGAGACGATTTCGCCACGATTTTCGCTTTCCATGGCCGAGAGCTCCAGCTCCAGCAGATAGCTCCCCACCTTGCCGATGGCAACACCGGCGGCACCAGCGGCATTGCCCGTGGGCAGGTCCACCAGCAGGCCATCGCGCCCCAGGCTGCCGCCCGCGGACACGGAACTGCCTCCCACGGAGCCTTCTCCAGCGAGGCCGAACTGCACGCCGATTTCGTCGCTGAAGTCCTCGCTGGCGATGACGATCCGGGCCTCGATCAGGACCTGGCGAACCGGGACATCCAGCCGCTCCACCATCATCCGCGCCCGGCGGATTTCCTCCGGCGTACCGCGGACCACCAGGGTGTTGGTGCGCTCGTCCACCCGCGCTTCCGGGGCGTCCAGCAGCGGGGCCAGCCGAGCGGCGTCCGCGTATTTCACGGCGATGAAATGCATGGTCCTTTCTGCGACCTCGGAAGGCGCCTCGTCGGCCCCGTCGACGACGGTGTCATCGCCCCTGGTCAGCGGCTGATCGGTGAGGGCATCCACGTGGTCCAACAGCTCTTCCAGGGACATGTCACGGACATCGATGCGAACCGAATCGGATAGTGCCGGGCTGCTCATGGACAGGACAGCCAGCGCGCACAGCAGGCAGGGCAACCGGGTCAGGCTACGCATGAATCAGTCGCGTTTCTCGCGGTGGGTGGTGACCAGCGGCAGTCGTATGGGGGGTTCGCCGCTGACATCATCGGCGAACTGCAGGTAGAGGGCGTCCGGCATGATCTGCTTGATCCGAAAACGCTGGTGATGGAGCGGCGGCGCCAGCTCATCGCCGGCCCGGACCGGGTAGACCGACTGCTCGAGTCCTCGCAGCAGGGCCCAGCGCGCTTCACGGGTCTCAATTCGCCCCAGATAGGTCGGCAGCCCGCGATCGCGCCGGAAAGGGTCCAGTCGAAGGCTCGCTGGCAGCGCCGGCGGCACCGGCCTGTCCGCGGCGGCCATCGGCGGGACCGCCTGATGGGCCAGTTCCGGCCCGTGCTCCTGCCAGACCGCGTCCAGGGAGAGCTCCAGTCGCAGTCCCTCGAGCCGGGCCTCCGACGTGGCCTGAGTGAACTCCAGGCGGCCGAGATGGAGAAAGCGGGCCTCCTGGCTCAGGGCTGTCAGGAAAGCCAGCAGGCCCGGCCAGGCTCCCCGCAGACCCACGGTCACGGACTGGCGTTGATGATTTGCCAATGAGAGGGCCTCGCCGGGCTGAAAGCGTTCCAGGGTCAGGTCATGCCGGTCAGCGGCGGCTGACAAGCTGGCCAGCAGCCCGGCCAGGTCGTTTGTCGCGGGCAGCCGCGAGTAGGATTGACGCACCTCGGTGGCGAGGCCTTCGACCACGCCCTCCAGCTCGGCGCGGACCGTGATCCGCGCCTGTTGTTGCCGGACTTCCGCCTCGAGGGCCACGGCGGCGCTTCGGCCTGTTTCCAGGGCCTCCATGGCGGGTCGCAGCATCATCCAGGCCCCTGCCAGCATGCCAAGCGTCAGCGAGCCGGCCAGCGCCAGGCAGAATCGGCCCCGCCGGTTCGGGGGATCGGGCAACGCCAGGCCAGCCATTGGTTCAGGGTTCCTCCCCGTGCCGGGAATTCAGGCGGACGCCGATCCGGAAGTGCTGCCGACCCTGGCGGTTTTGCGTCGGCACCAGATTCTCCAGGCGGGCTTGGTCGAACGCCGGCCGCGACTCCAGCTGATCCAGGTACCGCGCGAGGGTGGCGGGCGACGGGCTGGTGCCCGTCAACTGCAGGCGGGAAGCGTCCCCGGTGAGCCGCTGCAGCACCGTTCCCTCCGGCAGCTCGGCCAGCAGATCCGTCAGAGTGTCCATGGGGTCGGGGCGCTCGGCGTTCAGGGACTCGAGAACGTCCAGGCGCTGCTGATACGCGGCCATGCGATCTTCCAGCTGCCGAATGGTCTCCAGTTCTTCCCGGATCTGGTCGGCCTGTGCCTGGAGTTGCTGATGGTGCTGGCTGGCCGCCTGGGTGCGATGCTCGATGGCCTTAGCCCCCGCGGCGCTGACCGCGATGCCGATCACGAAGGCACCGACCAGCTGCCGGCTGAACCGCCGACGCCGGGAGCGAGCAGCCTGTTGCCGCCAGGGCAGCAGATTAACGCCAGTGGGCATGCGGATCTCCTGCGTGGAGGGCAAGCCCGATGGCCACCGCCAGCCGTCGGTATCGGCCTGCCAGCGCCGCCGTCTGCAGATGCGGCGGGACTTCCAGGCCTGTCAGGGTTTTCAGATCAACCGGCATGGCGTCCAGGCTTTTCATCAGGTCATTGCCATCTCGGCCAATATCTCCGCCCATCAGCCAGACGTGGTCCGGCTGTCGCGCGTCGGGGCTCCCCTCGTAGCGATCGAGCGCCCGCTCGGCCACGTCTGCCGGATCGCTGTCCGGCTCCATTGGCTGATTCTGTGCATGCATCGGCTCGCCCTGATCAAAAACATGCAGCCCGATGCGCCGGTGACCCACGTCGATCACCGCTTCCACGTTGCCCGAGTTAGCGGATGGCGATGCCGCGCCGGTCAATGCCAGGGTCCGTGCCATGGCGCGATCTTCAACATCCACCACATCGCAGCGGATCCGGGCCCGACGCAATGCCGCCCGTCGGGCCTCGACCACTTCACGCCGGCAAGCCACCAACAACAGATCAAGGCGGCTGGAGTCCTCCGGGGACGGTCCCAGGGCGCGAAAGTCGTAATGCAGTTCATCCGGTGGCTGATGCAGCTGATCTTCCAGGGACAGAGCGACGTGAGCGGCGAGGGCACCATCCTTCAGGTGAGCGGGTACGCTGATCCGGCGGGCGATGGCCTCAGCGGTGGGAATAGCGGCGGCGACCACGGCAGGTCGGCGCCGGAGACGCCTGGCCGCGGTGCGCAGGGCGACGCGCGTTCGGGTGTTTCGGTCCGCTCCATCGTCGAGGTCGACCACCGCATAATTCAGGAGCCGGATCGGCGTGCGGCTCAGGTCGAGTGCCACGGCCTTGACGCTGGCGCTGCCGATATCGATACCCACGGCAGCGCCGGCTTGCCGGCCAATTCCGGGGAGCTGGCCACGGAACTTTAATGCGCCGGTGGTAAACTGACTGAAGATGGCCACCGGGTAACCAGACCGTTTTATGTCTCGCATCCTCAAGCGCTCCCTGCAGCTTCTGGCTGGCCTTTCGGCCCTGGCACTCAGCGCCGCCGGTGTTCTGGTGGCGGCTTACATGGTGCTGGCACCCGGCCTCCCGTCCGTGGAGCAGGTGCGCAATGTGCAATTGCAGGTGCCTCTGCGGGTCTACACGGCGGAAGGCAAACTGATCGATGAATTCGGCGAGCGGTGGCGCACTCCGGTGCAGCTTGATGACGTTCCCGACACGCTGATTCAGGCGTTTCTGGCCGCCGAGGATCGCCGCTTCAGGCAGCATCCGGGAGTAGATTATCAAGGGCTGATGCGGGCGGTCTGGTACCTGGTTCGCACCGGTGAAATCGGTCCGGGTGGCAGCACGATTACCATGCAACTCGCCCGCAATCTGTTCCTGACCCGGGAGCAGACTTACATCCGCAAGATCCGCGAAATTTTCCTGGCACTGCGCATCGAGCGCGAACTCGACAAGGACACCATCCTCGAGCTGTATCTGAACAAAATATTCCTCGGGCAACGGGCTTATGGGGTGCAGGCGGCAGCCGAGGTTTATTACGGGCGGTCGCTCAGTGATCTCACCCTGGCGGAGCAGGCCATGATTGCCGGCCTGCCCAAGGCGCCCTCAACATGGAATCCCATTGCCAGCCAGCCCAGTGCGCTGCAGCGCCGGGCCTACGTGCTCGGGCGGATGCGGGCCGAGGGTTTCATCGACGAAGCCCGGTACCAGGAGGCCATGGAGGCGCCAGTCACCGCCCGCCGTCATCGCCGTGACCGGGAGGTCTCGGCCCCTTACGTCGCCGAAATGGCCCGGCAATGGGCGGTTGATCGCTACGGCGCCGAGCAGGCCTACACCGGGGGTTATCGAGTATTCACGACCATTTCCGCGGAACGCCAGGCACACGCCAGGGCCGCGGTGCGGCGAGGGCTGCACGCTTACGACGAGCGGCACGGTTACCGAGGGCCGCTGGATAACCTCGAGCCCGTGGACGCCGAGGTGGACGAAACCCCGCTTTTCGAGCGTCTGGCGGCCTACCCCCGTCCGGGCGGGTTGCAGACCGGGCGTGTTCAATCCGTCGATGAGCGCTCGGTGGAGGTTTTCACCGCCGAGGGCGAGGTCGTCACCATCCCCTGGGGCGGGCTGTCCTGGGCTCGGCCTCACCTCGGTCGCAATGCCCTGGGCCGCAATCCGGACGTGGCCGGTGACATTCTCACCGAGGGCGATGTCATCCATCTGCGCCAGACCGACAGCGAATGGCGTCTCGCCCAGGTCCCCGAGCCCCAGGCCGCGCTGATATCGCTGGCGCCGGAGGATGGGCGCATGGAGGCCGTCATCGGGGGCTATGACTTCGCCGACAGCCGTTTCAATCGGGCCACCCAGGCCCGCCGCCAGCCGGGGTCGGCGTTCAAGCCACTGGTCTATTCCGCGGCGCTTGAGGCCGGGATGACGCCGGCCACTTTGATTAACGACGCGCCGGTGGTGTTTTCCGACGCGGCCCTGGAGAGTGTCTGGCGGCCGGAGAACTACAGCGGCCGCGTATTCGGGCCCACCCGACTTCGGGAGTCGCTGATTCATTCCCGCAATCTGGTGTCCATTCGGGTGTTGAGAGAGATCGGCGTGGGTCG
Organism: Spiribacter sp. 2438; assembly: GCF_009676705.1. Lineage (GTDB taxonomy): Bacteria > Pseudomonadota > Gammaproteobacteria > Nitrococcales > Nitrococcaceae > Spiribacter. The sequence continues at coordinate 288,769 of NZ_CP046046.1, forward strand.
TGCCATCGATCACATGAAACGTTACGGTCTGTCCGAGGAAGCCCTGCCCGCCAACCTCTCGCTGGCGCTGGGGTCCGGGAGCCTGACGCCACTGGAGCTCGCCAGGGCCTATGCCGTGTTTGCCAACGGCGGCTATCTGGTGGAGCCGTATTTCATTGACCGTGTGGAGCAGACGGGGAAGCCGGTTTACGAGGCCTACCCGACCCGGGCCGCCGATCCCGGGGACATGCCGCCCGCCGCGGCATCAGAGGCCGGACCGCTGCGCCCGGCGGCGCGCCCGGCGGAACGAATCATCAGTGAGCGCGACGCCTGGCAGATGCGATCCATGCTCGAGGACGTGGTGACAAGTGGAACGGCTCGATCCGCCCGGCGTCTGGGGCGCTCGGATCTGGCCGGCAAAACCGGCACCACCAACGAGCAGATCGATGCCTGGTTCGCCGGATTCAACTCCGCACTGGTGACCAGTGCCTGGGTGGGATTTGACGAGCTTGAGACTCTGGGGCAATTCGAAACCGGCAGCCGGGCTGCGCTGCCCATCTGGACCGATTTCATGGGTCGGGCCCTCAGTGGTGTCCCCGAGGCGCAACCCAGCCGGCCGGATGGCCTGGTGACGGTTCGCATTGACCCGGAGACCGGCAATCTCACCGGCAGTCATGACACCAGCGCCATTTTCGAAACATTCCGCGAGGAGTACCTGCCGGCCGGGTCCACGGGCAATGGCAGCGGTGATGAATCCGACAACGCCCGCGGCAGCGACGGACAGCCGATCTTCTAAAAGCAGAGCAGCACAGCATGGCAAGGGGTAAAGCAAGTCGGGACGCGCGCATGCGCGAGCGCATCGCGCAGGAAGCGGCTCGTGTCATGGCCACCGAAGGCGTCGAAGACTTTTCGTTGGCCAAGCGCAAGGCCGCGCTCCATCTGGGTGCCCCCGGCACCACCAACCTGCCCCAGAACCGCGAGATCCAGGCGGCCCTGCAGGACTATCAGCGTCTCTTCGGCGGTGAGCGCCAGTTATCCGCCCTGCAGACGCTTCGCGAGGCGGCCCTGGAGGCCATGAGTTTTTTCGCGTCCTTCCGGCCCAGACTGACGGGACCGGTGCTGGATGGCACGGCGGGTCCGGACACCGCCGTGGATCTGCATTGTTTTGCCGACACGCCGGAGGACGTGGTGTTGTTCCTCATGGAGCAGGGCATCCCGTTTGATACCGAGGAGCGGCGGCTGCGCTTCGACGACGAGTATCTGTTTGTGCCGATGCACCGGTTCGTCGCCGGCGATGTCCCGGTTCACCTGACGGTTTTCAGCGAGCGCGATCGCCGTCATCCGCCGCGCAGCCCAGTGGACGGGCGTCCCATGCGGCGGGCGGGCAAAAACGAGGTGGCGGCGTTGATCGAGACCGACGCCTGACGCCGGTCCGTGATCGATGATTCCTGATCAGCCGCGGCGGTGCAGCGGGACGTAATCCCGTCGGGCCGCGCCGGTGTAGAGCTGCCGGGGACGCCCGATCCGCTGCTCGGGGTCGGTGAGCATCTCCATCCACTGGGCCACCCATCCGGGGGTGCGGCCGATGGCGAAAAGTACTGTGAAGAATTCGGTGGGAATGCCCAGCGCGCGGTAGATAATGCCGGAGTAGAAGTCCACGTTGGGATAGAGCTTGCGCTCCACGAAGTAGTCGTCGGCCAGGGCGATTTCCTCGAGGGCCATGGCCAGTTCCAGCTGCGGATCATCGCCCACGCCCAATTCGTCGAGCACTTCGTGGCAGGTCTTGCGAATGATGGTGGCGCGGGGGTCGTAGTTCTTGTAGACCCGGTGTCCAAAGCCCATCAGACGGAATGGATCATTCTTGTCCTTGGCCTTCTCGATGAACTTCGGCACCTGATCGACGCTGCCGATTTCACTGAGCATGTTCAGCACGGCCTCGTTGGCCCCGCCGTGGGCCGGCCCCCAGAGTGCGGCGCAGCCGGAGGCAATTGCGGCAAATGGGTTGGTGCCGGTGCTGCCCGCCAGGCGAACCGTGGAAGTGCTGGCGTTCTGCTCGTGGTCCGCATGCAGAATCAGCAGCTGATCCAGCGCCTTTTCCGCCACCGGGTTGATCTCGTAGTCCTCGCTGGGGCGGGCAAACAGCATGTTCAGCAGGTTGCCCGTGTAGGACAGCCGGTTCAGCGGATGGACGAATGGCTCACCCACCATGTGCTTGAACGCCGCCGCTGCAATGGTGGGCATCTTGGCGATCATTCGGTGGGCGCAGAGGAGCCGGTTGTCCGGGTCGTTGATGTCGATGGTGTCGTGATAGAACGCCGACAACGATCCCACCACACCGGTCAGCATGGCCATGGGGTGGGCGTTGTAATGAAAGCCGTTGAAGAAAATGCGCAGGCTTTCGTTGACCATGGTGTGACGGGTAATGGCCTGCTCGAATTCCTCCAGCTCGGCCTTACTGGGCAGCTCGCCGTGAATCAGCAGACGGCTGACCTCCAGAAACGAGCTTTGCTCCGCCAGCTGCTCGATGGGATACCCGCGATAGAGCAGCACGCCCTGCTCACCGTCGATGTAGGCGATGTCGCTCTGACAGCTGCCCGTGGAGCTGTAACCCGGATCGTAGGTGAAATAACCCAGTTCGGAGTGGAGGCTGCGGATGTCGACCAGATCTGCCCCGTGGGTGCCCTGCCGGACCGGTAGTTCGACGTTGTTACCGGTGGCGTTATCGGTGACGGTTACGGTCTTGTCGGCCATCGCTGAGCTCTCCTGTATTGGCTCCGTCGCGGCAGTGCCTCGAACAAATCCGGCCGCGATACGGCGGCCACGCCGGCGGGCCTAGCCGCGCCCGCCCTTGGCCCGGGCGCCGTAGCGACGACGGAACTGATCCACGCGACCACCGCTGGACAGCACGCGCTGCTTGCCGGTGTAGAAGGGGTGACTGGCGCTGGAGATTTCCACTTTGACCAGCGGGTACTCTTCGCCGTCTTCCCACTTGACGGTCTCGTCCGTCCGGATCGTCGAGCGGGTCAGAAATGAGAAATCCGAGGAAATGTCCTGGAACACAACCTGACGGTATTCGGGGTGAATGTCTTTTTTCATGGCGCTTCTCGGGCCGTTGGGATTTGGAGCGCGGTATATTAGGCCCTTGCCGTCGCCCGTACAAGGGAGATGCTGCACTGCGATGCCCCGAAGGCCGGTTGGCAGCGCCCGGAGCGGCGGTTAAGATCCGCCCGGTGTCATCCGATCACTCTGGAATACGGTGCCCATGTACGACGGCCTGAAGCATCTCCACACCACACTGATCACGTTGACGGTGTTGTTTTTTATCGTCCGCTGGGGCTGGACCGTGTCCGGGTCCGCGATGATCCAGCGTCGCTGGGTGAAAATATCCCCCCACGTCATCGACACGGCTCTGCTGGTGAGCGCGCTGAGCATTGCCTGGATGGGCTGGCGCTGGCCGGTGGTGCCCCATGACTGGATCACCGCCAAAGTGATCGCGCTGTTGCTCTACATCGGGCTGGCGACGTTTGCCCTGAAAAGGGCGTCGACCCCGGTGGGCAAGACGGTGGCCTTCGTCGGTGCGCTGGCGGTCTACGGTTACATGCTCGCCGTGGCCCTCGCCAAGACACCCGTTCCGGTGTAGGCCCGGCCGCGGTTTCAGTCGTCATCCCGGCGGGCGTAGAGCACTGGGCCATCGACGGTGATTTCCAAATGGATTTCGATAGGACGACAGCAGACCTCGCAATCCTCGATGTAATCCTGATCACCGGCGGACGCGTCCACCAGCGTGGTGTAGGACTCCCCGCAGTACGGGCAATCAATCATCAGCTCGTCCATTGCTCACCTCCGCCGTCGCTCATGAACAGGCCCAGCAGGTCATTCAGGTAACGCTGCCCGTCCTCGGTGGGCGCCAGACGCTCAGGATCCCGCCGGAGCCACCCCCGCCGCCGGGCCTCGGCGACACCATCGGCAAAAGCCTCCCAGCCAAGACCGGTGCGCTCAAGGGCCTCCTGGACCGGCGCGCCATCGGTGAGCCTGAGCGCATTCATCAAGTACTCGAGAGGCAGCTCGTCCTGTGGTACCGGATGTTGCTCGGCGACACTGGCCGGTGTTCCCGCCAGGGCCAGGTACTGGCGGGGCAGGTGCACCAGTCGGTAGCGCAGGATCCGGCCGTCCGTGAAAGTCAGCTTGCCATGGGCGCCGGCACCCACCGCCAGGTAGTCTCCGAATCGCCAGTAGTTGACGTTATGGCGGCACTCTTCGCGAGGCCTGGCCCAGGCCGATATCTCGTGCCGGTGCAGACCCGCCGCCGCTATCCGATCAGCGCAGGCGGCCTCGATTTCGGAGAGTTCATCATCATCCGGCAGTACCGGCGGCCGGTAATGAAACGGGGTGCCGGGCTCCAGCGTCAGCTGGTAATAGGAAAGATGACCCACCGCCAGGGACAGGGCCGTGTCCACGTCGTAAATCGCTTCTTCCACGGTCTGGCCCGGCAGGCCATGCATCAGATCGACGTTTATGCGCTCAAAACCGGCCTGGCGGGCGGCCTGGATGGCATCGATGGACCCGGCACCATCGTGGATTCGCCCCAGTGCCTGCAGGCAGCGGCTGGAAAAACTCTGGGCACCAATGGACAGGCGGTTGACCCCTGCCCTGAGAAAACCTTCGAAGCGGCTCGCGTCCACGGTCCCGGGGTTGGCCTCGAGGGTGATTTCCATGCCCGGCGTGAGGGTCAGGGTCTGCCTCAGGCCCGCCAGCAGCCGTGCGATGGCTTCCGGACTGAAGAGGCTGGGGGTGCCACCGCCAATGAAAAGACTCTGTACGGGACCCGGCGTCCACTCCCGGGTCAGCTGCTCGGCATCCCGCAGCAGCGCGTCCACATACTCGAATTCCGGCAGGTCGCCCCGCAGGGCGTGGGCGTTGAAATCGCAGTAGGGGCATTTCTGGACGCACCAGGGGAGGTGCACATAAAGCCCCAGGGGCGGTGGAGTCAGACGCCCCGCCACAGCGCCTCCATGCGCGAGCGCAGGTGGCCCAGGGCCTGACCCCGGTGGCTAAGCCGGTTTTTGGTGGCGGCATCCAGTTCGGCGGCGGTGCAGCCCTGCTCTGGTAGGTAGAAATGGGGGTCATAGCCGAAGCCCCCGGTGCCTCTTGGCTGATCAGTCACCTCACCCACCCAGTGGCCTTCGGCGATTAACGGCGCCGGATCATCGCCATGGCGCATGTAGACCAGAACGCAGCGGTACAGGGCGGTGCGCTCGTGGGGCCCGAGGTCGATGAGCTCGTCGCAGAGCCGGGCGTTATTGGCGGCCTGGTCGGCATCGTCCCCGGCCCAGCGGGCAGAGCGAACACCGGGGGCCCCGTCCAGTGCCGGAATTTCCAGGCCGGAGTCATCGGCCACCGCGGGCAGGCCGGTGTGTGCCGCCGCATTGCGCGCCTTGATGATCGCGTTCTCGATGAAGGTGGTGCCGGTCTCCGCCGCCTCGGGAACATAGTAAAAGGACTGCGGCCGTATCTCGGCCACCAGCCCATGCAGCAATGACTGGAGTTCACTGACCTTGCCGGGGTTGCCGCTGGCCAGTACCAAGCGTTCCACCACGGCCATGTCAGGCCTCCAGGGCTGCCCGCTGAGCGAGCACCAGTTCGGCGATGCCGGCTTCCGCCAGATCCAGCATGCCGGCCAGCTCTTCGCGTCGGAACGCATGCCCCTCGGCGGTTCCCTGGACCTCGATGAAGTGGCCGGCGTCGTTCATGATCACGTTCATGTCTGTCTCCGCCTCCGAGTCTTCGGCGTAGTCCAGATCCAGCACCGGCGTGCCCTGATAAATGCCCACCGAGACCGCGGCGACCTGGCCATGCAAGGGATTGCGACGCAGCTGACCCGTGCGGCGCAAATGGCCGATGGCATCCGCCAGCGCCACGTAACCGCCGGTGATGGCCGCGGTGCGGGTGCCGCCATCGGCCTGCAGCACATCACAGTCAATCACCACCCGTCGCTCGCCCAGGGCTTCCAGGTCAACCACGGCCCTCAGGGATCGGCCGATGAGACGCTGGATCTCGACAGTGCGCCCCTGCTGACGGCCCCGGGCCGCCTCCCGGTCGGTGCGGCTGCCGGTGGCCCGGGGCAGCATCCCGTATTCCGCTGTGACCCAGCCGCGGTTGGTGTTGCGCAGCCAGGGTGGCACCCGGTTTTCGACGGACGCGGTGCATAGCACCTGAGTGTCACCGAACTCCACCAGCACCGACCCTTCGGCGTGGCGGGTAAAACCGCGGGTCAGACGAGTCGGGCGAAGCGCGTCGGGGGATCGGCCGCTGGGGCGCATGAAGGTCTCCTGAGAGTTGTCACTGATGCGAAAAAAGGCCGATGAGGGTAGCATTATCGCCATGGAACAGGGCATGGGTGGCACCCTTTACATCGTTTCCGCGCCGTCCGGTGCCGGCAAGACATCGCTGCTTCGTGCGCTCATGGAGCGCGACCCCCAAATGGTCTTCTCGGTCTCCCACACCACCCGTGCCCCGCGGCCGGGCGAGGCGGATGGCCGCGATTATCATTTCGTTGATGATGAAGCGTTTCTGGCGCTGATCGAGGCGGGGGCCTTTCTGGAGCACGCTCGGGTCTTTGATCGGCGCTATGGCACGACCCATGCCGCCGTTGCCGCGGATGTTGCCGCCGGCCGTGACGTCCTGCTGGAAATCGACTGGCAGGGCGCCCGGCAGATCCGTGCCCAGTGGCCGAACACGGTGTCGGTGTTTGTGTTGCCGCCCTCTCTGGAGGCACTGGAAGAGCGCCTGCGGGGCCGCAATCAGGACAGTGACGCGGTGATTGCCCGCCGCATGGCGGCCGCTGTCAGTGAAATGGCCCATGCCGCTGAATACGACTACCTGGTCTGGAACAACGATTTTGTTACCGCACTGTCCGACTTTGAGGCGATTGTTCGGGCCCGGCGATTGACCGTTGGCCGCCAGATGCTGACCCACGGCCCCGCCCTCGAGGCGCTGACCGCCGCCGAGCCCCGGAGTCGGTAAATTTTTTAATCAGCGTTTTTTCGCGCTAAACTGAAAAATCATAACGTTATTCAATTTTTCTGGAGGTTGCCGACATGGCACGAGTCACGGTCGAGGATTGCCTCGATACCATCGACAATCGCTTCGAGCTGGTCCTGGCGGCGACGCGGCGTGCCCGTCAGGTTGCTCGGGGAAGGCAGCCATTCGTTGAGTGGGAAAACGACAAGCCCACCGTGGTTGCGCTTCGCGAAATTGCCGAGGGGCACGTGACGGTAGACATTCTGGATGTCGAGGCCGAGGCGGCCGAGGCGCTTGGAGCCCTCGATGACGCCCATGCAGCGGAAGCGCAGGCGGACGAGGCAACCGAGAACCCGGAGGCCGAAGGCAACGGTGAAGCACCAGGCGGCAACGGAATCGAGGAAAAACCGGAAGAGTAGTCCGGTTTCCATGGCAAGCGATAGCGCATCGGTTGCCAGTGAGCCCGCCGGGGCGGATGCGGCGGTTCGGGCGACCGAGCTGTGCTCGCTCCTCGAAAATTATCTTGAGCCGCGGCAGGTTCAAACCGTCCATCAGGCCTTCCTGTTTGGCGAGAAAGCCCACTCCGGCCAACGGCGGCTCTCCGGTGAGCCCTACATCACTCACCCACTGGCAGTAGCGCGAACGCTGGCGGAAATGGGGCTCGATGCCGAGAGTCTCTGCGCCGCGATCCTTCACGACGTCATCGAAGACACCCCCACGGCCAAGGCCGAGATCGCCGACGCCTTCGGTGTCGAGGTGGCCCAGTTGGTGGACGGGGTCTCCAAACTCACCCAGATCAACTTTCGCAGCAAGGCCGAGGCCCAGGCGGAGAACTTCCGCAAGATGGTGCTGGCGATGTCCCAGGACATCCGCGTCATCCTTATCAAGCTGGCGGACCGGCTGCACAACATGCGCACCATCTGGGTCATGCCGCGTAGCAAGCGCGCCCGCATTGCCCGGGAAACCCTGGAAATCTATGCCCCCATCGCCCAGCGGCTGGGCATTAACAGCGTCCGCATCGAACTTGAGGACCTGGGGTTTGCCGCGCTCTACCCCATGCGCTATCGGGTGCTCAAGGAACGGGTGCGCCGTCAGCGCGGGACCCGCCGGGAGCTTCTCGACACCGTCGCCGATGCCCTCCAGGACAGCCTCGCCGGCGCCGACATCGATGCCCGAATCATCGGTCGGGAGAAGCACCTCTGGAGCATCTATCAGAAGATGCGCAGCAAGCAGGCGGGGTTCCACGATGTGTTCGACATCTATGGATTTCGGGTGGTGGTGGACGACGTGGACACCTGCTACCGGGTGCTGGGGCACTGTCATGGTCTTTACAAGCCGTTGCCCGGCCGTCTCAAGGACTACATCGCCATCCCCAAAATCAACGGCTACCAGAGCCTGCACACCACGCTGGTCGGACCGCGCCGCATTCAGGTGGAAGTGCAGATCCGCACCGCCGAAATGGATCGGGTGGCCGAGTCGGGGATTGCGGCCCACTGGATTTACAAGGAAGACGGGGCCGCCAGCAGCGTGGCCCAGACCCGGGCTCGGGAGTGGGTCCATGGCCTGATGGAAATGCAGGAGAATGCCGGCAACTCCCTGGAATTCATTGAAAACGTCAAAATCGATCTGCTGCCCGACGAAATTTACGTGTTCACGCCCAAGGGCGAGATCTTGGAAATGCCCAAAGGCGCCACCGTGGTGGACTTTGCCTACGCCGTCCACTCGGATGTGGGTGATGCCTGCATCGCCGCCAACATTGATCACCGCCTGGCACCGCTGAGAACGCCGCTTGAGACCGGTCAGACCGTGGAGATCATCACCGCCCCGGTGGCCCGGCCCAACCCGGCCTGGCTGGATTTCGTGGTCACCGCCAAGGCCCGAACCGCCATTCGTCATCGCCTCAAGCGCTTGCAGAGCCGGGAGGCGGAGCACCTCGGGCGTCGTCTGGTGGAGCAGGCGCTGGACGCCCTGGGCATGACCGTCGATGACATCAGCGACAGGCAGACCCGGACGGTGCTCGAGGAGCTGGGCGCCGATCAGCTGGACACCGTATTTGCCGAAGTCGGTCTCGGCAAGCGCATGCCATGGCTGGTGGCCCGGCGTCTTTCAGGGATATCCGGCGAGTCCCGGGAGACCGGCCTGGATGGGCGCCCGGGGCCCATGCAGGTGCGCGGCAACGAGGGGACGGTGGTCACCTTTGCGCGTTGCTGCCGGCCGATTCCTGGCGACTCCATCGTGGGTTTTGCCAGTGCCGGCCGCGGCGTGGTCATCCACGACCAGAGTTGCAACAACATTCGTGAATACCGCAACCATCCCGAGAAGTGGGTGGATGTTCAGTGGGACGCCATGGCCGAGGGCGAATACCCGGTGGCGATTACCATTGAGGTCATGAACCGGCGGGGGGTGCTGGCCAGCGTGGCCGCTGTGATCTCCGATCTCGATTCCAATATCGATGCGGTTGAAATCGAAGAAAAGGAAGGCATGATTGCGATCATGCGGCTGGTGCTGAGTGTGCACGGCCGTGTCCATCTGGCGCGAATCATGCGTCGTCTGCGAGGGCTGTCCGCGGTCCTGCGCATCAATCGCCGCCGCGGCTGATTCATTGCCGCGGCTCAACCGGGGGAGCGTTTCATGGCCCGAAAGATTATTCAGACCGATCAGGCGCCGGCCGCCATCGGCCCCTACGCCCAGGCGGTGCGCGCCGGTGACCTGGTGTTCGTTTCCGGACAGATTCCCCTGGACCCGGTCACCATGGAAATGGTGGACGGCGGCATTGAGGAACAGACGCGGCGGGTGTTCGACAACCTGCAGGCCCTGTGCCTGGCCTCCGACGGCGGTCTCGAAGACGTCTGCAAGATGACGATTTACCTCACCGATCTCTCTCACTTCGCCACCGTCAACGCCATCATGGCGGAGTACTTCGAGGGCTCCACGCCGGCGCGGGCCGCCATCGGGGTGAACGAACTGCCGCGCTCGGCGCTGGTGGAAATCGAGGCGATCCTGAGTCTGGCTGATCGCGACTAGCCGGTGGCCAGCGCGGACAGCCCGGGAACCCCGCTGACCCGGCTCCCGGGCATCGGTCCGCGACTGGCGGAGCGGCTGGGGCGCCTCGGTCTTCGGCGGGTGGAGGATCTGCCTTTCCATCTGCCGTTGCGCTACGAAGATCGCACCCGGGTGCGCCGGGTGGGCGAACTGGAGCCCGGCCTGGGTGCTCTGGTGGAGGGCACAGTCACCGCCAGCGAGGTGGTGAGCGGCCGTCGCCGTCGACTGGTCTGCCGGCTCAGTGACGGCACCGGCAGTCTGGAGCTGGTCTTCTTCCACTTTTACGCCAACCAGGCACGCCAGCTGGCCCGTGGCACCCGTTTGCGGGTTTTTGGCGAGGCCCGCCCGGGGCCAGTCACCCTGCAGATGGTTCACCCGGACTGGGAGGCGGTGAGCGAGGATGCCGATCCGCCGGCGGGCGGGTTCGTGCCGGTGTATCCCGCCACCGAGGGAATCAACCAGCCATCCCTTCGACGGGCCATCAGCGCCGCCCTGGCCTGGTCCGGGTCAGTAACCGAGTGGCTGCCGGCGCAGCTGCTGGTCGATCTCGGCCTGCCAACGCTGACGGCGGCGCTGCAGCGCGTCCACGCTCCGTCGGCCGACACCGATGTTGAAGCGCTATTGGCCGGCGACGATCCGGCTATTCAGCGGCTGGCCTACGAGGAATTGCTGGCCCACCGCCTGAGTCTGCTGCGGCTTCGGGCCGAGCAGCGATCGCTGGCGCCGGCGCCGATTCTGCAGGAAGGCAAGACGCTGACACGGGATCTGCTCACCTCGCTGGGGTTCGCGCTCACCGGCGCTCAGCAGCGGGTGGATGGGGAGGTAAGTGCCGACATGGGCGAGCGCCGTCCCATGCTGCGTCTCGTCCAGGGGGATGTGGGCTCCGGCAAGACTGTCATTGCCGCGCTGGCGGCGCTGCGGGCCATCGGCTCTGGCTGGCAGGCGGCGGTGATGGCGCCCACGGAGTTGCTGGCGGAGCAGCACCTGCGAAGTTTCCGCGCCTGGCTGGAGCCCCTGGGCCTGACCGTGGGCTGGCTGTCGGGCCGGTCCACCGCCGCCCAGCGACGGCCGACGCTGGAGGGCCTTCAGGCGGGGGACATTCCCCTGGTGGTGGGCACCCATGCCCTGTTTCAGGAGCGGGTGGTGTTCCGCGGCCTCGGGCTGGTGGTGGTTGATGAGCAGCACCGGTTCGGCGTGCATCAGCGACTGGCGTTGCGCAACAAGGGCGCCGGCGGGGTGCAGCCCCATCAATTGGTGATGACCGCCACCCCCATCCCCCGAACCCTGGCCATGACCGCCTACGCGGACCTGGACGTCTCGGTCATTGACGAGCTGCCGCCGGGGCGGACGCCAGTGACCACCGTGGCCATGCCGGACACCCGGCGTCAGGAAGTGGTGGACCGAATCCGTCATGCCTGCGCGGCCGGGCGTCAGGCCTATTGGGTCTGCACGCTGGTGGAGGAATCCGACGTGCTGGAGGCGGAGGCCGCCGAGGCCACGGCCAGTCGGCTCGCCGAGCAACTGCCGGAACTGCGTATCGGGCTGGTTCACGGACGGCTGGCGGCGACGGCCAAGGAGGCGGTCATGCGCCGCTTCGAGGCGGGGGAGGTGGATCTGCTGGTGGCCACCACGGTGATCGAGGTCGGAGTCAACGTGCCCAACGCGTCCCTCATGATCATCGAAAATCCCGAGCGCCTGGGCCTGGCCCAGCTTCACCAGCTGCGGGGCCGGGTGGGACGTGGCGAGACCCGAAGCAGTTGTGTGCTGCTGTATCATGGCCCGCTGGGAGAAACGGCCCGGGCGCGCCTCGGTATTCTGCGTGAAAGCAACGACGGTTTTCGTATCGCCCGACGGGATCTGGAGATTCGGGGCCCCGGGGAGGTACTCGGGACCCGGCAGACCGGCGCGCTGACCTATCGGATCGCCGATCTGCTCCGCGACGGGCATCTGCTGGAGCGCGTGCAGGCGTCAGCGCCGGGCCTTCTGAACGATCACCCGGAGGCGGTCACGGCGCTGATCCGGCGCTGGGTGGGAGAAGGTGAACGCTATGCACAGGTCTAGCCAAAGGCGTCCATGAGTCAACCCGGCATCCACAACTGGCGGCCCATGACCCGGCCCGTGGGAGGCCGGATCCCGGTGGGCCTGCGCCCCTGGCTGGAGGAGCCGGGGTCTCTGACTCGCCGGCTGCGCGGCCTCGCCGGCGATGCTTTCCGGGTGGCGGTGGTCTCGGAGGCCTGGCGCCGGGGCTGGCGGGATGAACGCCGCCGCCTGGGGCGCACCGGCGCTGACTGGCTCTGGGTTCGGGAGGTGCTGCTGTGCCGGCACCGGGAGCCCCTGGTGTACGCCCGTAGCGCCATTCCGGCGAGTAGCCTGAGTGGTCCGCTGCGCCGCCTGCGCCGACTGGGTGGCCAGCCCCTGGGCAAGCTCCTGTTCGGGCGGTATCCGGTGCGCCGCGGAGACATCGAAGTCGCCCCGGTCACGCCGCACAGCCGGCTTGGGCAGCGTGCCCTGGAGTGTGGCGGTACCCCGGCCTGGGCGCGTCGCTCGGTGTTCCGAATCGCCGGGCGCCCGCTGCTGGTCACGGAAGTCTTCCTGCAACCGCTGGTGGAGGAGTGTGCGCATGTCCGCGACCGGCATTGACTGGTCCCAGCGCCTGGTGTTGTACGCGCGGCTGGCGCGACTGGACCGGCCCATCGGCAACTTCCTGCTGCTCTGGCCCACCCTGTGGGCCCTCTGGCTGGCGGCGGACGGGCTGCCCCGGCTGGACGTGCTGGCGATATTCGTCGCTGGTGTCCTGGTGATGCGGGCTGCGGGTTGCGTCATTAATGACTACGCCGACCGACACCTGGACCGCCATGTGGAGCGAACCCGCAATCGGCCCCTGACCACGGGTCAGGTCAGCGAGCGTGAGGCATTGGCACTGTTCGTGGGGCTCTGTCTAATGGCGTTCGGGCTGGTGCTGCTGACCAACCGCCTGACCATCATGCTGGCGCTGGTCGGAGTGGCGCTGGCCGCCACCTATCCTTTCATGAAGCGCTACACCTACCTGCCCCAGATCCACCTGGGAGCCGCGTTCGGCTGGGCGGCGCCGATGGCGTTTGCGGCCCAGGCGGGGGTTATCGAGCCGCTGGCCTGGTGGATCTTTGCCGCTGCGGTGGTCTGGGCCACCATTTACGACACCCAGTACGCCATGGTGGATCGTAACGATGACCTGAAGGTCGGGATCAAATCCACGGCCATCCTGTTCGGCCGCTTCGACCGCCCGATCATCGCCCTGCTGCAGCTGTTAATGACCGTGTTGCTGCTGGTGATCGGGGTTCGGGCGGGGCTCGGCGTTGCCTGGTATGCGGGCGTCGCGCTGGCAACGCTGCTGTTCGTCCATCAGCAGCGGCTGATTCGGAATCGCGAGCGGCAAGCCTGTTTCCGGGCGTTTCTCAGCAACAATGTCTACGGTGGCATCGTGTTTGCCGGCCTGGTGATTGACACATTGCCCGGCGTTTAAAGCGCCCGGGCCAGAACCACCACATCAATGCGGCGGCAGCCGGCGCGCAGGCAGTGGGCCACTTCCGTCAGGCTCGCGCCGGTGGTCATGACATCGTCCACCAGGGTGACGGCGGCGGGTGGACGACGGCAGAGCCGGAACGCGCCTTTCAGGTTATGACACCGCCCTTCGGCATCCAGCCGGCGCTGGGGTGGCGTATCCCGATGACGGATCACCAGCGGTTTCCTGACGACGGGGCCCAGCCAGCTGGCGATGAGCGCGGATTGATTGAAGCCGCGCCGGCGTCGCCGGCGAGGGTGCATGGGCATGGCCATCAGCGGTCCGGGGCAGGGTGTCTGCCGGGTGCCAAGTTCACGGGCAGCCAGACGGGTCAGCAGCCGTCCGGCGGCCAGGTCGCCATGGAGCTTGAAGCGCCGGATCAGGGTTTCGATGCCCGCTTCATACCGCCACAAGGCGACGGTGTGATCGAACGGGGGCGGGTGGCTGAGACAGGCCGCGCAGACCGGGGCACCGGAGGCCAGCGGCAGGCCGCAGCGCCGGCAGCTGGCCGTGATCCACGGCAGGTCTTCATGGCAGCCGCTGCACAGCCCGTCGCCGGTGGCCGGGGCACTGCAGAATCGGCAGTGGCCGCTGAACAGGGTATCGAGGGTTCGAGCCAGAAAGCCGGGATGCTGCCAGGAGCTGATCATCACCCCATCCTGTCGGAGGTGGCGCCGCGGGAAAATGCGGTGTACTGCGCCTGCCGACCGACGGATGGATATGGCAGCATGGGCGGATGAACACGGCAACTGATGACCCCCTGCGCCTGGACTCCGGCCAGCTTCGACGCCGCCTGGAGCAATGCGCGCCCGTTTTTGACGAGGCGGCGGTATTGCATCGTGAGGTCGCCCGGCGACTGGTGGAGCGGCTCGACTACGTCCGGGTGGAGCCCACCGCGGTGCTGGACCTCGGCTGCGCCACCGGCATCAGCGCATCCGCGCTGCGGCAGCGCTATCCGCGGGCGCGGCACGTGGCCATGGACCTGGGGCTTGCCCTGGTGGCCCGCGCCCGCCGTCAGGGCCGTCGCTGGCGTCGCATGCCGGGGGTCTGCGCGGCGCTGGATCAGTTGCCGTTCGCCAATGACAGCTTCGACCTGATCTTCTCCAGCCTGGCCCTGCACCGGGTCCCCGACCTTCGAGCCACGGCGCGGGAGCTGCAGCGCGTACTTCGTCCGGAGGGCGTGTTGATGTTTGCTACCTTCGGGCCGGACACCCTCACCGAGCTGCGGGGGGCGTGGGCGGCGGTGGACGATACCCCCCACGTACACGGATTCGTGGACATGCACGATATCGGTGATGCGCTGGTGGGCGCCCGAATGGCGGATCCGGTCATGGACATGGAGCATTTCACGCTGACCTATGCCGACGTGAAGTCATTGATTGACGACCTCACCCATCTGGGTCTGAGAAATGCCCTCGTGTCTCGGCGACGGGGCCTCACCACGCCGCGGCGCTGGGCGGCGATGGAGCAGGCCTATGGGCGTCTGGCGGACTCGGAGGGTCGTCTTCCGGCGACCTGGGAGGTCGCTTATGGGCATGCCTGGGGGACCGACGCGCAACTGCAGATCAGTGGCGACCAGGGCGAGGTTCGGGTGCCCCTGGACAGTCTGTCCGTGCCTCGACGGCGGCGGAATGGATGAGCGAATTGGACCCGGCGGCTTCCCACGAGGCCCGGAGTCCAATAAACTGCCAGTCCATCGAGTAAATCCGTTGACGCGGGCAACGTTATGAGCACTCGGTCCACAATCGATTCTGAACAGCAACGCTGCTTCGTCCTGGCGCCCAACCTGGCGCCGGACTGGCGGCAGAATGTCCGGTTTTTCGCCGTGACATCGGTGGTGGTTCTTGGGATTGCCCTTGCGTTTACCTGGCACGGGTTCTGGCCGATTCTGCCCTTTGCCGGGCTCGAGCTCATGGCACTGGGGGCGGCGCTGTATCTATCGGCGCGCCGATCTCTCGACCGCGAGGTGATTTACATCAGCGACAGTCGGATCTGCGTGGAGAAGGGCCGGGGCCGGGTTCAGCAGCGTTGGGAAATGCAGCCGGCCTGGACCGAAGTGGTGCTGCGGCAGCTGCCCCGGCGCTGGGAACACACCCAGCTGGTCCTTCGCACCCGCGAGACCGAGCTGGAACTTGGCAGTTTTCTGGATGCCGACGAGCGCAAAAGCCTGGCCAGAGAGCTGGCCCGGTGTGTCGGTCCCATCGGAAGCAGCGGGATTACGCAAAGCCGGCTCGGGTCGGCCACCGTACTCCGCGAGGCGGAGGGTTCCACCGGGTCCCTCGACAAGACAAGGCTTGGAGACAGAGCAACATGACAAGCAGGACCGGGAAGGCAGGGATCGGCTCGACTTTGGGTGCACTGATGCTGTTTGCATCGCCGGCATCAGCGGACTGGTCACTGATCAACATGACCCAGGGGGTCACGCCCTGGAGTAATGCGGTCTACGATCTGCACATGACGGTGTTCCTGATCACCGTGGCCATTGGCGTCGTCGTCTTTGGCGCCATGTTCTATTCCATTTTCCGGCACCGAAAATCCCGGGGCGTCAAGCCCGCCAAGTTTCACCACAGTACCGCCGTGGAAATTGTCTGGACAGTGATCCCGGTGTTCATTCTGGTGGCCATGGCCATCCCGGCGACCCGGGTGCTAATTGATTTCGAGGACACCAGTGACACGGAAATGACCGTCAAGGTGACCGGTTACCAGTGGTTCTGGGGATACGAATACATTGACGAGGATGTTCAGTTCCTGAGCCGGCTCGACCGGGACAGCGACCGGGCGCGGCAGCGGGGATCCGGCATTGAACCGGCGTCGGTGGAGAACTACCTGCAGGAAGTCGACCAGCGTCTGGTGGTGCCAGTGGACACTCGAATCAAGTTCCAGATCACCGCGGCGGACGTCATCCATTCCTGGTGGGTGCCGGATCTGGGCTGGAAGCGGGACGCCATTCCGGGCTTTATCAATGAGGCCTGGACTGAAATTCAGGAGCCGGGCATCTATCGCGGTCGCTGCGCGGAGCTTTGTGGCCGTGACCACGGCTTCATGCCCATCGTGGTGGAAGCCCTGGAGCAGGATGAGTTCCAGCAGTGGCTGGCTGGTCAGCGTGGCGAGGATCTCGCCGAGACCACCGCGGGCGCTGATGGCGCCGAGGACAACGACGACAACGCCGAACTGGCATCTCGTTAAAGCGAACATTGCCTAAGGGGAGATTGGAGCAATGACGGCAGCGACCCACGAAGCAGAAGGCCATCACGCCGCCGAGCCGACCGGCATCAGGCGCTGGATCCTGACCACCAACCACAAGGACATCGGGTCCATGTACCTGCTGTTCTCGCTGGCCATGTTCCTGGTGGGCGGCGCCATGGCGCTGGTCATCCGGGCCGAACTGTTCCAGCCCGGCATGCAGCTGGTTGATCCCTACTTCTTCAACCAGATGACCACCATGCATGCGCTGGTGATGATTTTCGGGGCGGTCATGCCGGCCTTCACCGGCCTCGCGAACTGGATGATACCCCTCCAGATCGGTGCGCCGGACATGGCGCTGCCGCGAATGAACAACTGGAGTTTCTGGTTGCTGCCGTTCGGCTTTGCCATTCTGCTTTCCACGCTGTTCATGCCGGGGGGTGGCCCGGCCGGTGGCTGGACCATGTATCCGCCGCTCATGCTGCAGACCGGCACGGCATTCCCGTTCGTGATCTTTGCGATTCACGTGCTCGGCATCAGCTCCATCATGGGGTCCATCAACGTCATCGCCACCATTCTGAACATGCGGGCGCCGGGCATGAGCCTGATGAAAATGCCGCTGTTCGTCTGGACCTGGCTGATCACGGCCTACCTGATGATTGCGGTGATGCCGGTGCTCGCCGGTGCGGTGACCATGCTGCTCACCGACCAGTATTTCGGCACGGCGTTCTTCGATGCGGCCGGCGGCGGTGACCCGGTGCTCTACCAGCACATCTTCTGGTTCTTCGGGCACCCCGAGGTCTACATCCTGATTCTGCCGGCCTTCGGCATCATCTCGACGATTATCCCGGCATTCGCCCGCAAGCCGCTGTTCGGCTACAGCTCCATGGTCTATGCCACGGCGGCGATTGCCTTCCTGTCATTCATCGTCTGGGCTCACCACATGTTCACGGTGGGCATGCCGCTCGCCGGGGTGTTGTTCTTCATGTACGCCACTATGCTGATCGCCGTGCCCACCGGGGTGAAGGTGTTCAACTGGGTGGCCACCATGTGGCGGGGCGCGATGACCTTCGAGACGCCGATGCTGTTCGCCCTGGCGTTCGTGTTCCTGTTCACCATTGGCGGGTTCTCGGGAATCATGCTGGCCATCGCGCCGGCGGACTTCCAGTATCACGACACGTACTTCGTGGTGGCGCATTTCCACTACGTCCTGGTGACGGGTGCGGTGTTCGCCATCCTGGCGGCGGCCTACTACTGGCTGCCCAAGTGGACGGGGCATATGTACAGCGAGCGTCTGGGTCAGTGGCATTTCTGGCTGTCGGTGATCTTCGTGAACGTGCTTTTCTTTCCGCAGCACTTCCTCGGACTGGCTGGCATGCCCCGCCGGATCCCGGATTACTCGGTGCAGTTCGCGGACTGGAACATGATCTCGAGTATCGGCGCCTTTGGTTTCGGCTTCGCTCAGCTGATTTTCGTCTGGTTGCTGATCAAGTGCATCCGTGGCGGTGAAAAGGCCGAAGCCCGGGCCTGGGAAGGTGCTCAGGGTCTGGAGTGGGAAGTGCCGTCGCCGGCGCCTCACCACACCTTTGATACGCCGCCGGTGGTTCGCTGACTTTGGTCATAAACCGGAATGTCGATCGCCGCACCCGGCGCCGGATACGCTGGACCGTGTTCATTCTGGCGCTGGTAGTGCTGGCGATTTATGTGGGGGTTTTCCTGGAGCAACAATAGCTCCGGGCGGGGAGAGGATAAGCGCATGGCGCAGGCAGAAGGCGGGTATTACGTACCCCATTCCAGTTGGTGGCCGATCATCGGCAGCGTGGGCGTCACTGCCCTCGTGGTGGGCATCGCGATGTGGCTCGAGGGCATGGGGGCCAGCCTCTGGGTAACGGGCATCGGCGCGGTCATCACCTTGATCATGGTGATCGGCTGGTTTGGCGATGTGGTTCGGGAAGGCGTCAAGGGTCTCTACAGCGATCAGGTGGACCGTTCACTGCGCTGGGGCATGATCTGGTTCATCTTCTCCGAAGTGATGTTCTTTGCGGCCTTCTTTGGCGCGCTTTTCTACGCCCGGGTCTTTTCGGTGCCGTGGCTCTCCGGTGAGGATCCGGCCACCAGCCGTCTGCTGTGGGATTCCATGGTGCTCAGCTGGCCCACCGCCGGTCCCGGTAACGTGGGGATGGAATTCCAGCCCATGGGGCCCTGGCCGCTGCCCACCATCAACACGCTGATCCTGCTGACCTCCGGCGTCACCCTGACCATTGCCCATCATGCGCTCAAGGCCGGCAACCGCGGCCGCCTGGTGACTTACATGTGGTTTACGGTGGCGCTGGGTCTGCTGTTCACCGGGTTGCAGGGCTATGAGTATTACGAGGCCTATGCCCACCTTAATCTGCGCCTGGACACCGGCATCTACGGGTCGACGTTCTTCATGCTCACCGGTTTCCACGGGGTCCACGTGGTGATTGGCACCCTGATGCTGGCGGTTATCTCGCTGCGATGCATGAAAGGGCATTTCAGCCCGGATTCACATTTCGGGTTCGAGGCTTCCGCCTGGTACTGGCATTTCGTGGACGTGGTCTGGCTCGGGGTGTTTATCTTCGTCTACGTGCTCTAGCCATCAGGCGAGGGGGCTCGGATTCGGTGCGATGGCACCGGTGAAGAGCCCCAGTAGGATCAACAGAAACAACGTCACTGACAGAACGATGCGCAGCGTGAGTGCATTCAGCGTTCGGCGGGATTCCCCGCGGTCTTTCATCAGGTAAAATAGTCCGGATCCGAGACTGGCCAGGATCACCAGCAGAGTGATGACAATGGCGATCTTGATTAAAAGGTCCATGCGCGTGGTTCCTGATCAGTTTTGTAGAGTGTAAATGAATTGAGCGGCACTCTCAGCCGCTCCCGGAGTCTGAGATCCGATGCGAATCGCCGGCTTCGTTTTTTCACCCACACCCGTGCCGACGGTGGCGTATCTGGTGATTCTGACGTTGCTGGTGTCGCTGGGTTTCTGGCAACTGGATCGGGCCGAGGCGAAACGCACCGAGATGACTGAGCGGGCCGCGGCCTTTCGCGCGCCAGTGTTAGATTTGACGGAAACAACGGCGTCTCTGACGTCCCATGAGTTTCGGCGCGCCCGGGCCAGTGGCAGCTACGATTCCGAGCATCAGTTCTACCTGGACAACACGGTTGAAGACGGACAGGTGGGTTACCGGGTGCTGACGCCACTCAGGCTCGACGGCAGGGATGAGGCGGTGCTGGTGGACCGCGGTTTCGTTGCGATAACCGAGGGACGCGAGACGCTCCCCACGCCGCCACCGGTGGGCGATAACGCCGAGGTGGCCGGTCAGATCGGTCGGGGCCCCTGGGTGGGACTCCGTCTCGGTGAACCCTCGGACAACCCGGGCCAGTGGCCCCGTCGGGTGCAGTACATGGACATGCAATACAAAGGCGATGCACTGGATTACCCGCTGGCCGATTTTTTGCTGGTGGAGGGCTCATTGGCGACGGATGCGGTGATGCAGGACGTCGCAGTGCGGGATGCCTGGCGCTTTGGGCCGGAGCGGCATGAAGGCTATGCGTTCCAGTGGTTCGCCCTGTCCGCCACGCTGACCATTATCTGGCTGGTGGTGAATACCCGCCGGCTCAACAGCAACGAGGATTCCGCCGGATGAAGTCGTTAAAAGGGCGGTGGCAGTTCATCGCCATCGTGGCGCTGTTTTTCGTGCCCACCATTGGCGCCATGATCATGGTTTTCAGTGACTGGCGTCCGGCCAGCTTCACCAACAATGGTGATCTCGTGCAACCCGCCGAGGCCATCGCACCCGAGCAGTGGACACGGGTTCGAGCCGCCTCCGAGCCCCTGGCCGGGACCTGGCTGCTGGTGGTGCCGCAGACGGAGGCCTGTGGTGACGCCTGCGTTGAGCGCCTGGATCTGTTGACGCGCCTGCGGGTGGCCCTGGACCGGAACATCGACCGGGTGCGCCTGATTCTGCTGCAGCCGGATGACGGCCCGGTGCAAGCGGACTCGGTGCCCGGTGGTTTCGAATTAATGGAAACCAGTGCCGCGGGGCTGGAGCCACTGCTGACTCATGGTGGCGCGGCCATGGCCGCCCACATCGTTGATTACCGGGGGTTCCACGTCATGCGCTACGCGGAGCCGCTGGACGCGCCGGGACTGCTGGATGATCTGGAGAATCTGCTCAAACTCTCCAAAGAAGAAGCCGAACGACGTACCCGTGAGGAGGCCGCCGCACAATGAAATCCAATCCCTGGTTCTTCTGGCTGGCGCTGTTGACCACCGGCATCACATTGACCGTGGTGGTCCTGGGCGCCTGGGTTCGGTTGACGGATGCCGGCCTGGGTTGTCCGGACTGGCCGGGCTGCTATGGCCATCTGGACGTGCCCCGGACCCCCGAGGCAATTGCCGCTGCCAATGCCGCCTTTCCGGAACGGCCCGTCGAGGTCAACAAGGGCTGGCGGGAGATGATCCATCGCTACGCGGCGGGCATCGTCGGGCTGCTGATCGCCGGCATGGGGTATTACGCCTGGCGTCGGCGCCACATCCCCGGCCAGTCCTGGAAGGTGCCGCTGTTTCTGATCGCCCTGGTGACGGTACAGGCCACTCTGGGGGCCTGGACGGTGACCTGGCAGCTCAAGCCGGCGGTGGTCACTGCTCATTTGCTGGGCGGCCTGGCGACGTTGTCGCTGCTCTGGTGGGTAACCCTACGGACCAATCGGCTCGGCGGTGCTGGCCGGCTGGCCGGCCGCCGAGGGCTGAATGCGCTCCTTGCCGCCGGCCTGGTGGTGGCCATCGGCCAGATCACCCTCGGGGGTTGGGTCAGCACCAACTATGCGGCCCTGGCCTGTAATGAATTTCCTGCCTGTAGCCTCGGTGAATACTGGCCCGAACGCGCCGATTTCTCCGAGGGCTTCGTGCTCTGGCGCGGGCTTGGCGTGAACTATGAGTTCGGGGTCCTGGATCACCCGGCACGCATGGCGGTGCATCTGGTTCACCGGGCCGGGGCCATTGTCGCCGCCCTGGTGCTGGGTGCCCTGGCCTGGTGGCTGTGGCGGGCCGGGGGCATTGGGCGCGGCATCGGCGTCGCGCTAGGCGTGGTGCTGGTGGCGCAGATCGGCATCGGCATTGGCAACGTGGTCTACAGCTTGCCTCTGTCACTGGCGGTCGCGCACAATGCAGGCGCTGCGTTGCTCATGATGGTGCTTGTCACCGCCATTCATTTGATTCGACCGCTGAGATGACCATGAGCCGGACCCTGGAAGCCACCACCAACTCCGCCGCGGAGGATGCCTCGGGGCTGAGGCACCTGGCCCGGCATTGGCGGGACTACTACGAACTGACCAAGCCGGGCGTGGTGGCGCTGATGGTGTTCACCGCGGTGGTGGGCAACCTGTTGGCCAGTCCTGGAACCATTCCCTGGAACGCTTTGCTGGTGGGTAACCTCGGTATCGCGCTGGCGGCCGGTTCCGCCGCCGCCATTAACCATCTGGTGGATCGAGGGGTTGACGGGCGCATGAAGCGCACCGAAGGCCGTCCACTACCCACCGGCCATCTGCGCACCAGTCATGCGGTGACCTTTGCCGGGGCGCTTGCCGCGGCCGGGCTCGGACTGCTGTATTTCGCGGTCAACCCCCTGACCGCCTGGCTTACCTTCGGTTCACTGATCGGTTATGCATTCATTTACACGCTGTTCCTGAAGCGGGCGACGCCCCAGAACATCGTGATTGGCGGTGCTGCCGGTGCCGCACCACCGGTGCTTGGCTGGGTGGCGGTCACCGGCAGCATCGACCCCCATGCGCTGCTGCTTTTCCTGATTATTTTCACCTGGACGCCGCCGCATTTCTGGGCACTGGCGATCCACCGCCGCGAAGAGTACGCCAAGGTAGAAATTCCGATGCTGCCGGTTACCCACGGCGACCGGCATACGCGTTGGCAGATTCTTTTTTATACCGCGTTACTGGTGGGGGTGACGTTGTTGCCGTTTGCCACGGGCATGAGCGGGCTGATCTACCTGGCGGCGGCCCTGGCGCTGGGCGCCCGGTATCTCTGGTTCGGGATTGCCATGCTGCAGAAGCCCGAAGAGCGTTCACTGCCCATGCGCTCCTTCGGCTTTAGCATTGTGTACCTGATGGCGCTTTTCGCGGCGCTGTTAACGGACGCCTATCTGCCAATTTTTGCCGGTTTGCTGGTGGGGTAGCCCCCACCAGCCGGCATCGCCGGTTCGGGTTCAGCTGCCGCCGGCGACCTTGTCCAGCCCCACGTTGTTTTTCTCCAGCACCCGGTCAGCGCGATAGCTGGAGCGGACCAGCGGCCCGGACACCACTTCCAGAAATCCCTTGCCCAAACCGATCTCGCGGAAGCGGTTGAACTGCTCGGGGGTGACGTAGCGGTCCACGGGCAGGTGGTTCACCGTCGGGCGCAGGTACTGACCGAACGTGACGATATCCACGCCGATGGCGCGCAGGTCGTCCATGGTCTCGATGATTTCATCATCGGTTTCGCCCAGCCCGAGCATCAGACTGGTTTTGGTCAGCACGCCCGGGCGCCGGGCCTTGGCGTGGGCCAACACGTCCAGGGTCTGCTGATAGCCGGCCCGGGCATCCCGCACCGGGTGAGTCAGTCGCTTGACCGTCTCGACGTTTTGGGCGAACACCTCCAGGCCGGTGTCCACCACCGTGTTGATGGCGTCGTGGCTGCCATTGAAGTCCGGCGTCAACGCCTCGACAGCGGTGTTCGGGTTCCGCTGCTGAATCGCCCGAATGCAGGCGGCGTAGTGACCAGCGCCGCCATCCGGCAGGTCATCCCGGTCCACCGAGGTCAGCACCACGTACTTCAGCCCCATCAGCTCCACGGTCTCGGCGGCCCCGGCGGGCTCGTTCTCATCCAGCCAGCCTTTGGGGTTGCCGGTGTCCACCGCGCAGAAGCGGCAGGCCCGGGTGCAGACATCGCCCATGAGCATGATGGTGGCGGTGCCGGCACTCCAGCACTCGCCCATGTTGGGGCACATGGACTCTTCGCACACCGTCGCCAGCTTGTGGTCGCGGACGGTCTTGCGGACTTTCTGATAGGTCTCGCCGGTGGGCACCTTGACCCGCAGCCAGTCGGGCTTGTCGCCGCGGCTGAGCGGCGCGGCATCCTTGCGGGTCTTGACGCCATTCTTGATGGCCCGGACACCGTTGGACTTGCTGACTTTCTGGCCGCTGAGGACCACGGGAATTCCCTTCAGTTCGCTCATCGATGGCTCCTGATTGCCGTTGTCAGTCCTTGCCGTAGGGGTTGTTCATGACTGAAAACCAGTTGGCATGGCTTTGATCAGCTTTTCGCTTGTAGCCTTCCACTTCCTCGCGGGACACCTGCTCACGCAGCTCGCCGTCACTCACGGGGCGTGGATCGTATTCACTGCCCGCCTGTTCGGCATCCTCGGCGGGCTTCTCGCGCTTGTCCGTCATGGCAGCGTCTCCCTGCAAGATTTTGTACACTGAGTCGATTATACGCGCCTCATCGGGACCTTCTCCATGGACGCCCAGTCACAGCCCCATTACGACACGGATCTGGACGTGCGAGGGCTCAACTGCCCATTGCCCATTCTCCGGACCAAGCAGCACCTGCGGGACATGCACCCCGGTGAGTGCCTGCGGGTGCAGGCCACCGATCCGCATTCGGTGATTGACTTCACCGGCTTTTGCGACCGCAGCGAACACACCCTCATCCATCACGTGGAGGCAGACGGCGTGTTCACTTTCTGGCTTCGAAAAGGCCCGGGGTAAAACCCAACCTCGCCAGCACCGACTCGAACACGATGGCGAACCGCCGCCGGAAAGACGTGCTGGGGTGATAGGTGAGGGCGATGAGTTCCATGCGCTCCCGCCGCTCCAGTAGCAGATCGTCGCTGGTGCCCAGGTCATCCACCAGATCCAGCTCCAGGGCCCGTTCCCCCAGCCAGTGCTCGCCAGTGGCGACTTTTTCCACGTCCAGCCGGGGGCGGTAGCGTGCGATGTGGTTGCGGAACAGGTCGTGGACTTCCTGCAGGGACTGGCGGAAATGCGCCCGGCCTTCGTCGGTGTTCTCGCCGAAGACGGTCAGGTCGCGCTTGTGCTCACCGGCGGTGTGCAGTTCAAACTCGATGTCATTGCGCTTCAGCCAGCCATGAAAGTTGGGTAGCTGGCCCACAACGCCGATGGATCCGATGATGGAGAAGGGGGCGGCCACGATCCGGTCGGCCACACAGGCCATCAGATAGCCGCCACTGGCGGCCACCCGATCCACGGCAACGGTCAGACGGATGCCCTGTTCCCTCAGCCGGGCCAGCTGGCTCGCGGCCAGGCCGTACCCCGGCACCGCGCCGCCCGGACTTTCCAGTTTCAGTAGCACTTCGTCATCCCGCTTGGCGCTGGCGAGAATGGCGCTGATTTCCTCGCGCAAAGCCTCGGTGGCACTGGCGCGGATATCGCCGTCAAAGGTCAGCACGAACAAGCGTGGCAGCCGGCCTTCGCCGCTTTGCCGGTTCTTTCGCCGCCGCTCCCGGAGCCGCTGCCAGAATCCCTTGGTGCCCTGTTGCGTGCCAAACTCAATGCGCCGGGCCATGGCCTTGTAGCGGGGGTTCAGGTGCTCGACTTCGAGCCGCTCGCGGTGACGGCCCCGGCCCCGGCCAGCAGCACCGACCATGGCAAAGATCACCATCAGGGCCACCAGCAGTGTCACCACGCGGGCGAGAAAAAAGGCGTACTCTTGCACCAGTTCCATTGAGTTCTCCCGGTTGATTGGGGCCAGTCCAGCAGGCAGATTCTACGCGACACGGAGATGGTGGTAAGCCGGATGGCCCGGAATCCTCATGAGTAACCCCGGCGAGCGCCCGCTCGACTATCGGGGCCAGGCGGTGGTGACGCTCCGCCAGATCGATCGTCACAATGGCGCCGCCAAAGGCACCGCGTTCCGTGCCTTCAAGCACGCGGACATTCCCCTTGTAGAGGGCCGGGATTTCTTCGTGGTTCCGCTGGATCGTCCCTCTGATCCAGCGACCGAGTCGTTGCTGCTGCGAGCCCGACAGACAAACGCGGTCTACTCAAGCAGCCGGGCGCTGATCCTGCTGACGCGGCATGCCTATGCGCGGCTCGCTGCCGCTGCTAATCTTTCGCCATTATGATTACCCTGCTTGAATGGCTGCGGCCCTGGGAGCCTTCGCTGCCGGTGTTCCTGGCGTGCGTGCTCGCGGCGGGCCTGTATGTCGTTGGCATGATGCGCGGCGCCAAACCGGGGTTCTGGCCGGCGCTGTCGTATTTTCTGGGCATTGGCCTGATTTATGTGGTCACGCAGACCCATTACGACTATTACTCCCAGTATCTATTTGCCGCCCATCGGCTCCAGCATCTCATTCTGCATCACCTTGGTCCCTTCCTGATTGCCCTTGCCATGCCCACCGCGGTGCTGGCCGCGGCGCTGCCGGCAAGCTGGCGAACGCTGCCCCAAGGGGTCATGGCGCCGTTTTTCGGGGTTCTGGGATCGATTTACCGGGTGCTGCAGCAGCCGTTCATCGCCGGCTTCCTGTTTGTCGGGCTGGTGTACTTCTGGCTGACGCCGGATATCCATTTCGACGCCATGCTCAGCCTGGATCTGTACTGGTTCATGAACTGGACCATGGCGGTGGACGGGCTGCTGTTCTGGTGGCTGATCTTCGAGCGGGGCGGCAAGGGGATCACGCCCCGTCTGTCCCCCGGCCGGCGCATTATGGTGCTGGCAGCGATCATGCCGCCACAGATCGTACTGGGGGCCTACATCACGTTCAGTGGCCAGAATCTGTTCGAGATTTACGACGTCTGCGGCCGGGCCTTCCCCATCGACCCCATGCTGGATCAGCAGATTGGCGGGCTGATTACCTGGATACCGGCGGCCATGATGAGTGTCATCGCGGCGGTGATTGTCCTCGCCTTCCGGCTTGATCAGGAGGAGCGGGCCGAGGACAGCCGCACCGAAACGACCCTGGAGAGAGCCTGATGACTGTTCTGATGCGTCTTCTGCCGGTGCTGGTGCTGAGTCTGCTGCTGGTGGGCTGCGGGGGGCGTGGCTACGAAACCAAGGGCATCGAGGGCCTGTTGCCGGACCTGCAGTTCCGCCTGCTGAGTGAGACCGGCCAGGAAATTACCGAAGCGGACATGGCCGGTGCCCCCACGGTGGTGTTCTTCGGCTTTACCAACTGCCCCGACGTCTGCCCCACCGCCATGGCCCGCATCGCCGCCGCCACCGAAGCCGCCGGTGAGGGGTTGGAGTCGGACCTGCGGGTGTTGTTCGTGTCCGTGGATCCCGGCCGGGATACCCCGGCGCGGCTGGCCCATTACACCGGATTCTTCAGTGAACGGGTCACCGGTGCCACCGCCGACTACGACACGCTGCGGGCCATGACCCGTCGGTACCGGGCGACTTTCGGCTACGACCAGCCGAATGAATTCGGTGATTACAACGTCTCCCACTCCAGCGCCATGTACGTCTTCGACGCCGAGGGGCGGGCTCGCGCCCTGTTCCGCCCCAGTGACAGCGTCTCGGCCATGACAGCGGATCTGCGCCGCATCGCCCAGGGTTGAGTCGGCACCTGGCAGGCACCGACTCCAGGACCCGTCAGTCGAACAGATCCTTGTCGGTGACGGCGCCGTGGGAAGCGGAGCTCACCAGCTTGGCGAACTTGCCCAGCACCCCACGCCGATAATTGGGCGGGCGGGGCTGCCACTGCCGGCGTCGCTCTGCCAGGGTGTCATCACTGACCTTGACCTCCAGCAGGTTCTGATCGGCGTCGATGACCACCGTATCGCCTTCTTCCACCAGGGCGATGTTGCCCCCCACGGCGGCTTCCGGGGCCACATGGCCCACCACCATGCCGTAGGTCCCGCCAGAGAAGCGGCCGTCAGTGATCAACCCCACGGCATCGCCCAGGCCCCGACCGATGATGGCCGAGGTGGGTGCGAGCATTTCGCGCATGCCCGGGCCGCCCTTGGGTCCCTCGTAGCGGATGATGAGCACGTCGCCCGCCTGAATCTGGTCGTCCAGGATCGCCTCCATGGCGAGTTCCTCGGAATCGAACACCCGGGCCGGTCCTTCGATGCGGCGATGCTTGATGCCGCTGACCTTGGCCACCCCACCTTCCTCGGCCAGGTTGCCCCGGAGGATGGCCAGGTGGCCCTCCGGGTACATGGGGTTGTCGAAATCCCGAATGATGTCCTGGTCTGCTGATGGCTGCGCGGGCACATCCGCCAGCAGCGCCTCAATGGTCTGACCGGTGATGGTCATGCAGTCACCGTGCAGCAGGCCTTTCTCCAGCAGCATCTTCATGACCTGCGGAGTGCCGCCCACTTCGTGGAATTCACTGGTGACATAACGGCCCGAGGGCTTGAGGTCACAGAGCACCGGGACACGGCCCCGGATCCGCTCGATGTCGTCGATGGAAAAATCCAGTTCGCAGGCGTTGGCGATGGCCAGGATGTGTAGCACCGCATTGGTCGAGCCCCCCAGGGCCATGACCACGCTGACGGCGTTCTCAAGGGCCTGGCGGGTCATGATGTCCCGGGGCAGGCGCTGGTGACGGATGGCCTCCACCAGCACTTCGGCGGACCGCGCCGCCACGGTATGAGCCTCATCATCGATGGCGGACACGGTGCTGGAGCCCATCAGGCTCATCCCCATGGCCTCGAAGGCGCTGGACATGGTGTTGGCGGTGTACATGCCACCACAGGAGCCGGCTCCCGGGCAGGCGTTCTTCTCGACGCCTTTCAGGTCTTCCTCGGAGAGCTTGCCGGCGGCCGCCTGGCCCACCGCCTCGAAGGCGCTGACGATGGTGAGGTCCTGTCCCTTGTAGCGACCGGGCTTGATGGTCCCGCCGTAGACAAAGATCGCCGGAATGTTGAGGCGGGCGATGCCGATCATCGCGCCGGGCATGTTCTTGTCACAGCCGCCGGTGGCGAGTACGCCGTCCAGGCTCTGGCCGTTGCAGACGGTTTCGATGGAATCGGCGATCACCTCCCGGGACACCAGCGAGTACTTCATACCCTCGGTGCCCATGGAGATGCCATCGGAGATAGTGATGGTGCCAAAACTCACCGGCATGGCCCCGGCAGCGCGAAGCGCCTCACTGGCCCGCTCCGCCTGGGCGCCGATGCCCAGGTTGCAGGGGGTGATGGTGCTATGGGCATTGCCGACGCCGACAATGGGCTTGTCGAAATCCTCGTCGCCAAAACCGGCGGCGCGCAGCATGGCGCGGTTGGGTGTTCGGGCCAGCCCCTCGGTGGTGGCGCGGCTTCGGCGATTGTCAGCCATGAATGAGTCCTCGGGAAGTGGTTATAGATAGCCTGTCGAAAATACGAGATCGCCGCCCGTCTGGCAATGGATCCCGGCGGTCATGGCATACTCTGCTTCCCATGCTCTGAACCTCGTGGATGGACTGTCGTGACCACACCCAGTGCGCGCTACCAGGCCGACCTGGACAGCGGTGACTTTCTCGCCGACCCGGCGCAGCAGGCGGCGATCGAGTCCCTGGATGCCCTTCACCAACGACTGGTCGATCCACCGCCGACACCCCGCCCGAGTGGCCTGCGCGGCTGGTGGGCGCGCCGTGGGGGTCCGCCCGCGGCGGAGCCGGGCCTGTACCTCTGGGGGGGCGTGGGTCGCGGCAAGACCTATCTGATGGACACGTTCTACGAGTGTCTGCCCGCCCCGATCAGCAAGCGGCGGGTTCACTTCCATCGGTTCATGAAGTCCGCCCACGAGCGGCTGCGGGCGTTGCGACAACAGCAGGATCCGTTGCGACAGATTGCCTCGGAATGGGCGGCGGACGCCCGGGTGCTGTGTTTTGACGAGTTCTTCGTCAGTGACATCACCGACGCCATGATCCTCTCCGGGCTGCTGCACGGGCTGGTGGAGGAGGGGGTCACCCTGGTGGCCACCTCCAATGTGCCGCCGGCGCGGCTTTACCACGACGGGCTGCAGCGCGAGCGTTTTCTGCCGGCCATTCAGCTACTGGAGGACCACACCCGGGTGCTCAATGTGGATGGAGGCACGGACTACCGCCTTCGGCGGTTGAGCCGCGCGCCGATTTACCACGTGCCGGCGGATGAGCGGGCCGAAGTGGCCATGGCCACGGCCTTCGAAGAGCTCTCACCGGATCGCGACCATGATGGCTCCGAGCTCGAGATCAACCATCGAGTGATTCCCACCCGGGCGGTGGGTGACGGCGTCCTGTGGACGGACTTCAGTGCGCTCTGTGAGGGACCCCGGAGCCAGGACGATTACATTGAAATTGCCCGGCAGTTCCATACGGTGCTGATCTCCCGGATACCGGTGTTGGATCGGGAGCGTGAGGACGCCGCTCGGCGGTTTATCGCGCTGGTGGACGAATTCTACGATCGAAGCGTCAAGCTGGTCATTTCAGCCACCGCCGACATTGAATGGCTGTACCGGGGCTACCGCCTTCGTTTTGAGTTTCGTCGCACCGCCTCGCGGTTGCGGGCCATGCAGACCCATGACTATCTGGCAACCGCCCACCGGCCGTGAGGTTATCCACGAATCCTGTGGATAAGGTTGTGGATGAATACAGGCAAAACCGCTGCAAGTGGCATGGTGACAAGGCGGGCTTTAAATCGGCGAAACCTTGACCAGTTTAATTAAGCCAACAAAAACAGAGACTTACGGGTTATCCAGATCAATCAATAAGTTACAGAACCTATTGAAAAACGAACTCTGCTGCGGTGTGCATAACCTCGATTGTCAATCCCTTCTTTCGGGCTTGCGGAGGGGCTAGCGCATCAGCCCCGCCACATGCCGGGCCACGCCCCGGGACAGAGCGCCCAGGTCATAGCCGCCCTCGAGCATGGAGCAGATCTGACCCCCGCAGCAGTAATTGGCCACCGCCACCAGCTCGTCGGTGATCCAGCCGAAATCATCCTCGGTGAGCGCCAGGCCCGCCAGGGGGTCCTCCACGGCCGCATCAAAGCCCGCCGACAGAATCAGAAGATCCGGATCGAAATCGATCAGGGCCGCGATGGCCTGACCATGGAATTGCTGGCGATAGTCCGCCGAACCGGTGCCTTTGATCAGGGGCAGATTGAGGATGTTGCCCGGATGGTTTTCCGCGCGGGTGCCGGTGCCGGGAAAAAGCGGATGCTGATGCAGCGACAGGTAAAAAAGGCCGGGTTGATGGGTGAACATGGTCTGGGTGCCGTTGCCGTGATGGACGTCGAAATCCACCACCGCTACCCGCGGAATGCCGTGCACCACCTGGGCGTGACGCGCGGCCACCGCTGCATTGTTGAACAGGCAGAATCCCATGGACTCATCGGGCTCGGCGTGATGGCCCGGCGGGCGTACCGCGCAGAAAACCCGGCGGGCCTCGCCGGCCTGAATGGCATCCACGGCCTGAAGGCCCGCTCCCGCCGCCCGCAGTGCCGCCTGCACCGATCCCGGTGAGATGACCGTGTCGGGGTTGAGATACTCGCGGCCGGTGGTGGGCACCGCCGCCATCACCGCATCCACGTAGGACGCGGTGTGTACCCGCTCCAGGGCTTCCCGGGGCGCGGGCTCGGCGTCCCGGCGCTCCAGGGCGTCGAAGGCCGGATCCTCCAGCGCCTTCAGAATCGCTTCCAGGCGCTCAATGCGCTCTGGATGACTGCTCCCCGTGTCATGTTCCAGACAGTCACGATGGGAGATCAGCCAGGTGGACACGGCGCTAGTCCGGATTCTGGAGGGCCTGACGGAACGTCAGTTCGAAAGGCCCTTCCCGACCGTGGGGGTTGGCGGAAACCGCGAAATTGCGGGACTGCCCCGACTCGAAGTCGAAGGTTCCGATATAGGACACCCAGCCGTTTTCGCGGACCTGTCGCATGGGAATGTCCGTGGGATCATCGTCATTACTCGCCCACACACTGGCCTGCACCGCCCCGGTCACCGGCTCGCCGTTTTCCAGGATGGTCACCAGCAGCAGGGCTTTGCTGCGGCTTCGCACAATTCCCCGGGCCTGGGCCACCTGATCGGTCAGCAGCCCGGTGGGAATGGCGCTGTAGTGGACTTCATGGTCGCCGTAGGGCTCCATCTGTTGGGCGGCGGCCCCCACGGCCACGCCGCAGAGCAGAGCCGCGGTGGCGATCGACAACAACGCTTTCAGAGCCTTCATTCCGACCTCCCTGATGCCCGGCAGATGCGGTAGAGCGCCACCTCTCCGAACAGGTTCGGCAGCAGCCCCCCGATCCACGGCTGTTTCATTTCATGAGATAACACGCGCCGCTCCAGTATGTGAATACCCAGGTCTTCACACAACGCCTCGAAATCGCGGATCGTGCAGAAGTGAATGTTCGGGGTCTCGTACCAGCCATAGGACAGCGCCTTGCTCATGGGCATGCGTCCCCGTACCGCGATGTGCCAGCGCAGCCGGTAGTAGGCAAAGTTGGGGAAAGTCACGATCCCGGTGCGACCCACCCGCAGCATGTCCTTGAGGAGCTGGTCCGGGCGCTGCACCGCCTGAAGCGTCTGGGTCAAAATCACCTGGTCAAAGGCCCCGTCATCGAAGTCGGCGAGCCCCTCGTCGAGATCGCTTTCGATGACGTTGATGCCGTTGGCAATGCTGCGGGTAATGCCCTCGGGGTCGATCTCGAGGCCGTAACCGGTGGCCCGCCTCTGCTCGAAGAGATGCCTCAGCAGGCGTCCGTCGCCGCAGCCCAGGTCCAGTACCCGCTGGCCTTCGCCCACCCAGTCGGCGACGATCTGAAGATCCTGCCGCAGCGGACTCATGCCCCCACCTCCGTTGCCACCCGGTCCATGTAGGTGCGGAACACCTCCAGATAGCGGGGCACCGGCATCAGGAAGGCATCGTGACCATGATTGGCGCGGATTTCCGCGTAACTCACCCGCCGATTACTGTCCAGCAGGGCGCGGACGATCTCCCGGGACGCCGAGGAGGGAAATCGCCAGTCACTGGTAAAGGAGGCCACGAAGAACGGCGCCCGGGTGGTGGCCAGGGTGCGGGTCAGATCGCCGCCGTGGCGGGCGGCGGGGTCGAAGTAATCCAGCGCCTTGGTCATGAGCAGATAGGTGTTGGCATCAAATCGGTCCACAAAGGACTGACCCTGGTGGCGAAGATAGCTTTCCACCTCGAATTCCACATCGTAATGAAAGCCGTAGGCGCTGGGCTCGCCACGGCGGTCGCGGCCGAATTTCTCGCCCATGGCCGCCTCGGACAGATAAGTGATGTGCCCGAGCATGCGGGCCAGCATCAGGCCGGTCTCGGGGCGCTCGCCGTTGGCGGCGTAGCGGCCCTCGTGAAATTGCGGGTCGGAGCGGATGGCCTGGCGGGCCACCTCGTTGAAGGCAATGTTCTGCGCCGACAGCCGGGGTGCGGCGGCGATCACCACGGCGTGACCGATCCGGTCGGGCTCATCAATGGCCCATTGCAGTGCCTGCATGCCCCCCAGGCTGCCGCCGGCCACCGCGGCCCAGCGCTGAATCCCCAGGTGATCCGCCAGCCGTGCCTGGGTGCGGACCCAGTCGCCCACCGTGACCATGGGGAAGTCGGCGCCGTAGGGATGGCCGGTTTCCGGGTTGACGCTTACCGGCCCGGTGGAGCCATGACAGCCACCGATGTTGTTGCTGCAGACCACGAAGAAGCGGTCGGTATCCAGCGGTTTGCCCGGGCCGATGCAGCTCTCCCACCAGCCGGGCTTGCGCGCCTCGGGATGGTCGTAGCCCGCGGCATGGTGACTGCCGGACAGCGCATGGCAGACCAGCACCGCGTTGCTGGCGTCGGCGTTAAGGCGGCCATAAGTCTGATAGGCCAGCTCATAGCCGGGCAGTTCACGGCCGCATTCCAGCCGCAACCGCTCGTCGAAGCGGGCCTGATGGGTTTCCACCAGGCCCACGGAATCGTTCGGGAAGGATCGGGCCATGGTCACATCATCAGCCCCGGTGCGATCCGGTCCAGCGGCGGCATGATCAGCATTTTGAGCACCTGGATGGCAATAATCGCCGCCAGTGGCGACAGATCGATGCCGCTGATCGGCGGCAGAATGGCCCGAAATGGCCGCACCACCGGTTCGGTCAGCGCCAGCAGGATGGTCATGGCCGGGTTGT
The DNA here is from genome assembly GCF_009676705.1 of Spiribacter sp. 2438. GTDB lineage: Bacteria > Pseudomonadota > Gammaproteobacteria > Nitrococcales > Nitrococcaceae > Spiribacter. Next base: position 322,647 of record NZ_CP046046.1, read on the forward strand.
AGGCATCCGGGTTGATCCAGGTGAGTACCGCCCGGACCACGATGGCCACGAGATAAAGGTTCAACAGCAGGTTGATCAGCTCCGCCGGCGTGCGCAGCAGCAGGTAGTCGAAGCGGGGAGTGACGCCGGCGATCAGCATCAGCAGCGCCAGCGCCGCCGCCTGCAGCAGAATCATCAGCACCAATGCCGGCAGATCGATGCCACTCCAGCTGGGAATGACGCGCCGCAGCGGCGCCAGCGTTGGCTGGGTGATGCGCACCAGGAACTGCGCCAGCGGGTTATAGAAGTCCGCCTGGACCCACTGCAGCAGGAACCGCAGCATCACCGCCATGATGTAGAGACTGAACAGCGTGTCCACCAGGAATGCCAGCGGGCTGCCGAGGTAGCCTGGACCCATGCTAGTGCGCCCCCAGGTCGTCGCCGATCTCGCCGGCCCGTGCCGCCGCGGCGGCCAGCGCCTTCTGATAGAGGCCGGCCAGGTCACCCGCCTGCAACGCCTCAATGGCGGCGGCGGTGGTGCCCCCCGGCGAGCTGACCCGCCGGCGCAGGGTGGCCGGGTCCTCGCTGCTCTCCAGGGCCATGCGGGCAGCCCCCAGCGCGGTCTCCAGCGTCAGCAGGCGGGCGGTTTCGGTGGAAAGCCCCTGGGCTTCGGCGGCCGCCTGCATGGCCTCCATGGTGTAGAAAAAGTACGCCGGACCGCTGCCGGACAGGGCAGTGACCGCGTCCATCTGCGCCTCGTCGGGCAGCCACACCACCATGCCCACAGCCCTGAGCAATGTCTCAGCCAGATTGCGCTGGGCTTCGTTGACCGCCGGGGTGGCATACAGGGCCGTAGCACCGGTCTTTACCAGAGCGGGCGTGTTGGGCATCGCGCGGACCACCGGCACATCCTCGCCCCCCAGCCAGCGGCCGATGTCGGCACTGCGGACCCCCGCGGCCACTGAAATCACCACGCTCTGCTGCTCGCGGAGTTGATTGGCCAGCGGCCGCACGGCGGTGGCGAGGGTCTGTGGCTTGACCGCCAGCATGACCGCATCGGCGCCGCGGGCGGCGGTGGCGTTGTCCTCGAAAGCCTGAACGCCGAACTCCCGGACCAGCGATTCACGGCGTTCGGCGTCCGGTTCGGCAATGCGCAGGCTGGCGGCGGGCTGGCCGTCGGCGATCAGGCCGCCGATCAGGCTACGGGCCATGTTGCCGCCGCCGATAAAGGCAATCACTTCTTCACTCATGGCGTCTTCTCCGGTCGGGGCCCGAAGACCGCGGTGCCGAGGCGCACCAGTGTGGCCCCCTCGGCGATGGCGGCCTCGAGATCGTTGGACATGCCCATGGACAGGGTATCCAGGGCCAACCCGTCATCAATGAGGGCTTCCTGCAATTGCCGCAGCTGGCTGAAAGCGGCGCGCTGCGCCTCAAAGCCGGTCACCGCCTCCGGCAGCGTCATCAGCCCCCGCAGGCGAAGCCGCGGCAGCTCGGCCACGGCATGGGCGAGTTCCGGCAGTGCCTGCGGCGAGACGCCGGCCTTGCTGGCTTCGCCGCTGACATTCACCTGGATGCAGCACTGCAGCGCACCCAGTGTCTCGGGCCGCTGCTCCGAGAGCCGGCGCGCAATCTTGAGGCGATCCACGGCATGGACCCAGTCGAAGCCCTCGGCCGCCGGGCGGGTTTTGTTGGACTGCAGGGCACCAATGAAATGCCACTCGATGTCGGTCGCCGTCATGGCCTGGCACTTGTCGACCCCCTCCTGGAGGTAGTTTTCGCCGAAGGCCCGCTGCCCGGCCTCATAGGCGGTCTGCATGGCATCCAGCGGCTGGCGCTTGCTCACGGCCAGCAGCTCCACGCTGCCGGGCTGCCGCCCATGGGTCTGTTCGGCCTCGCGAATGCGATCCCTGACCGCGGCAAGTCGAGCGGCGACGTCTGGCATGGCGTTCTGGTTCATGGCGGGGATCATACGGCGACGGGACAGAATCCGTCGACTGATCCGCCCCTGGATCGGGTCAATGGGTCGCCGTCGGCAGTTCCACCACCTGCACGTCGCGCAGTCCGGCGGTCAGTGCGTCACGGCGCTGCTGCAGTTCGCCCCAGGGGCCGAAGGCGATGAGCCGCAGCTGGCGACGATCGGCATCGGTCATTTCACTCAAATACCGTCCCACCAGGTCAAAGATCGGCCCTTCATAAACCCCCGGGCGTTCTTCGGCCGACGCAATCCGTGCGGCCACGCCTTGCTCCTCCAGGCCGGCAACGCCCGCGATACCAGTATCCGCCAGCCCCGGTACCAGAAACCGCGAGGGGGCCAGGCGGGCGGGCACCCCGTGGCGCCCGCCAAGCAACAGCAGCTGGACCTGATCCGCTTGGCGCTCCGCCAGGGCGAGGGCGGGCCCGATGCCCAGGTCTTCGCCCACCAGCAGCAGGCGATCCCCCGGGGCGGCGCTGACAGGCTCGCCGTGCAGCACGGACACCCCCACCCGGGTACCCGGGCCGAGATCACCCGGCAGGCAGGCGGCGGGCAGGACCCCGGCGAGCCAGCCCTCCCCCGCATCCGCGTCCCGGACCGGCAGACAGCGTCGCTGACCGGTTTTTTCCATCCACAGCCACTGTCCCGGCCGTGGCGCGGGGTCCGCCCACGGCAGGCGGATCAGCCACCAGTCATCGGTGACCGGGGTGGCGTCAATCAGCCGGGTTGGCGTCATAAACGCGCCGTCCCTCCACCAGGGTGTGCATCACCTGGCTGTCGAACTCCCAGCCCAGGAAGGGCGAGTTCTGACCGCGGCTTTTCAGGGTGTCCGCGCGACAGAACCAGGGCGCGCGCTCGGCCACCACCGCAATGTCCGCCACGGCGCCCACCGCCAGGCGGCCGGACTCCAGTCCCAGCAGTCTCGCCGGCTCGACGGTGACCGCCGCCAGCGCGCGGCGCAGGGGCAGGACGTTCTCGTCCACCAGTCGCATGATCAGCGCCAGCAGCGTATCGAGCCCGGCCGCCCCCGGCTCGGTGCTGGCAAACGGGCCGTTCTTGGCATCCCGGTCATGGGGTTGATGATCAGAGCAGATGATCGGAATCTCGCCACTGGCCACCGCCTGGCGCAGCGCTTCCCGGTCTACGATGTCCCGCAGCGGGGGGGTCACATGAAAACGGGAATCGTAGCCGACCACATCCTGATCCGTGAGAAACAGCTGGTGAATGGCCACGTCGGCGCTCAGGGTCGGCTGCTCCCGCCGCGCCGAAGCCAGCAGTCGGATCCCGGCGGCGCTGGAGAGCCGCCCGAAATGCACGCGGGCCCGGGTGGCCCCGGCGACTCCCAACTGGCGGCCGAGGCCGGCCGTCTCCGCGGCGGCGGGGATGCCGGCCAGCCCCAGGCGGGTGGCGGTGGGCCCCTCGTGCATGCAGCCCCCGGCAAGGTCCGGATCCACCGGTGTCAGCAGCGCCGGCAGATCGTAGGTGCTGGCGTATTCCAGCGCCCGGCGCAGCACCAGGCCATCCCGCACCGGCCGGCCGCCATCGCTCACCGCCGGACAACCCGCCGCGGCGAGGGCGGCCATGCCGGGCAGCTGGGCGCCGTCCAGCCCCTGGGTGAGGGCACCCAGGGGGACCACCCGGGCCTGAGCGGCCCGTTCCGCCCGCTGGGTCACCAGCTCGGCCACCGAAGGCGTATCCAGCACCGGTGCGGTATCCGGCGGCATGACCAGGGTGGTGATACCGCCAGCGGCGGCGGCCCGGGCCTCGCTGGCAATGTCCGCCTTGCGGGTACCGCCGGGTTCGCGCAGTCGCGCCGCCAGATCCACCAGGCCCGGGACCACCCAGTGGCCGGTGGCGTCAATGGTCTGCTCCGGAGTGAAATCGCTGACCCGGCCACCCAGGTGGACGATGCGGCCGTCGGCGATGGCAAGATCTCCCACCTCATCGAGGCCGCTGAGCGGGTCAATCAATCGCCCCCCCTGAATGACGATGCGGGTCATGAGGCCTCCCGTGTGTGATCCGGCGCCACACCCAGAACCATGGTCATCACCGCCATGCGCACGGCGATGCCGTTGGTCACCTGCTGCAAGATGACCGAACGCGGTCCGTCCGCCAGGGCCGAGTCAATCTCGACGCCACGATTGATCGGGCCCGGGTGCATCACGATGGCCTCGGGATGGGCCGGAGCCAGACGCGCTTCGCTGAGACCGTAGTGCCGGAAATACTCCGCCTCGCCGGGGAGCAGTGCGCCCTGCATGCGCTCCCGTTGCAGCCGCAGAGCAATGACTACGTCCACATCCCGCAGGCCGGCGCCGAGATCGTTGTAAACCTGTACCCCCAGCGACTCCACGTCCGCCGGCAGCAGGGTGTTGGGCGCGATCACTCGAACTTCGCCGGCGCCGAGGCCGTTCAACGCATGAATCTGCGAACGGGCGACCCGGGAGTGCCGAATGTCACCGACGATGGCGATGCGCAGGGGCTCGAAGTCCCCCTTGTGCTGGCGGATGGTAAAGGCATCCAGCATGGCCTGGGTGGGATGGGCGTGCCAGCCGTCGCCGGCGTTGATCACCGCCACCCCCGGGTTGACGTGATGCGCAAAATACTCCGCTGCGCCGCTCTCGGCGTGACGGATCACGAACATGTCCGCCTGCATGGCCTGCAGGTTGTGGAGCATGTCCCGCAGGCTTTCGCCCTTGGTGGTGGTGGTCTCGGCGTTGACGTTGAGCACGTCGGCGGACAGTCGCTTGGCGGCCAGCTCGAAGGTGGTCCGGGTGCGGGTGCTGGATTCGAAAAAGAGATTGATGACGGTCCGTCCCCGCAGCAGCGGCACGGTCTTCACCGACTTGCCGATGACCCCGGAGAAGGACTCGGCGGTGTCGAGAATGCGGTGCAGCAGGACCGGATCCAGTGCCTCGGTGGTCAGAAAGTGCCGCAGGGTGCCGTCGCTGTTCAGTTGCACGCTCATGGCGCGAAGGCCTCCATCACCAGATGCAGGGGGTCCGGCCCGCGCAGTTTGACCCGTTGCCCCGGGGGCAGCTCGATGGACTGGGCCGCAATGTCCGCAGCGATGGGCAGCTGGCGGCCGGGTCGCTCCAGGAGCACGGCCAGCCGGACGGCGGCGGGGCGCCCGTAGTCAAACACTTCGTTGAGGGCGGCGCGGATGGTGCGGCCGGTATAAAGGATGTCGTCCACCAGGATGATGACCCGATCGTCGATGTCCAGAGGCATCCGGGTGGGACGCACCGCACTCTGCAGGCCGCCGCGGCCCAGATCGTCACGATAGAAGGCAATGTCCAGGCTGCCCGGCTCACCCGGCAGCCCCAGCCGCCGATGCAGCAGGTCGGCGAGCCAGGCGCCCCCCTGGTGGATGCCCACCAGCAGACACCGATCCCGGCCTTCCCGGTCAATCATTGTCTCCACGCGGCCCGTGAGGGTGTCCAGCAGGGGGTCAACAGCCGGCAAATTCATGGTCACGTCAGGCGCTCGCTCAGCCAGGTTTCCAGGATGATACGCGCTGACTCCGCATCCAGCACCTCCGTCCCGGCACCCCGCTCCCGCAGGGCGGATTCAGCGGCACGGCTGGAGAGGTGCTCGTCAATCCGGTGAACGCTCAAACCCGTCCGCCGGGCCAGGTTGCCGGCAAAGCCCTCGGCCAGGCGGGTGCTGTGGGACGGGCGGCCGTCGGCATGGCGCGGAATGCCGACCACCAGGGCCGCCGGACGCCATTCGTCAATCAGCGAGGCCAGGCGGCTCCAGTCGGGCTCGCCACGTCGACAGGGCAGCACTTCCAGTGCCCGGGCGGTGCCGGTGACCGTCTGCCCCACCGCGACACCCAGGCGCTTTTCACCGGCATCGAACCCCAGGCAGGTGCCGGCAATGGTCATCGCTGCCCCAGCAGCCGGTGTTCGATCACCGTAAACAGATCCCCCGCGATGTTGGTGTCCTGCTGGGCATCAATCTCGCGCACGCAGGTGGGGCTGGTGACGTTGATTTCGGTCAGATAGCCACCGATCACGTCCAGACCGGCAAACAGGATGCCCTGCTCGGCGAGCAGAGGCCGCACCTGCTCCACGATCCATCGCTCCCGGTCGGTGATGGGCCGGGCCACTCCCCGCCCGCCGGCGGCCAGGTTGCCGCGACTCTCGCCCGCCGCCGGGAGGCGGGCCAGGGCAAAGTCCACCGGTCGGCCATCAATTACCAGAATGCGGCGATCGCCGTCGCTAATTTCGGGCAGATAGCGCTGCGCCATCACGTAACGCGTCCCGCGGCCGGACAGCTGTTCGATGATCACGCTGGTGTTGGGGTCACCGGCGTGGACCACGAAAATGGCCTCACCCCCCATGCCGTGCAGGGGTTTGAGCACGGCGCGGCCCTGGGCCTGAATGAAGGCCTTGAGTGGCTCGGCTTTCATTTCCACCACGGTGGGGGCGCAGCACTCCGGGAAATTGGCGATGGCCAGCTTTTCCTGGACGTTGCGCAGGCCGGCGGGTCGATTCACCACCTGCACACCCGCCCGCTCGGCCACGTCCAGAATCTGGGTGGCATAGACATAGGCGCTGTCCACCGGGGGATCCTTGCGCATCAGGATGGCGTCCAGGTTCTGCAGCGGCTCCTCGTCACGCTCCCCCAGACTGAACCAGTCGTGGTTGTCATCCCGGACTTCCAGCAGCGCGCCGTCGCCGTAAGCCACGCCATCCCGCAGCGACAGGTCCTCCAGGGTCAGATAGCGAATCTCCCAGCCCCGCCGCTGGGCTTCCAGCAACATGGCGAGGGTGGTGTCCTTGTACGGGGTGATGCCCTGGATGGGGTCCATGACGACCCCCAGGCGATAGGCCATGATGGCTCCTCTGTTCGGCTGTTGGCGGTGGCGACAGTGTAGCGAAAGCGGATCGGAAGGGTGATGGGGCTATCCGAGATCGCCGATCACCGTCTGAATCACTGCCAGCGCCGCCACCGGTGCGGTGTCGCTGCGCAGAATGCGCGGCCCCAGGCGGAGGCGTTGCCAGCCCATGGCCGAGACGGTCTCGATCTCCCCGGGGGCGAGCCCGCCTTCGGGACCAATCAGGGTGGCCAGCTCAGCGCCGGGCACCAGATCCCGGGCCGACCGGTCGCCCTCGGTGTCAAAAATCACGCCGTGCTGGCCCGCCACCTTCTGCAAAGCCTGGTCCAGGGAGCAGGGCGGGTCGACTGGAGGAATCCGGTTCCGGCCGCATTGCTCGCAGGCCGCCACCGCCACCGCCTGCCAGTGGCGCTGCTTGCGGGCCCAGCGCTCGGCGTCCAGTCGCACCATGCAGCGCTCGGTCACCACCGGCACCACCCGGGCCACGCCAAGCTCGGTGGCCTTCTGCACCGCGTAGTCCATGCGCTCGCCCTTGCTGATGCCCTGCAGGATGGTCACCGCCACCGGTGCTTCCGCCTCCCGGGGAATGAAATCCTCGATCAGGACCCGGGCGTGGCGCTTGCTCAGGGTCTCGAGTCGGGCGGTGTACTCGCCACCGCGGCCGTCAAAAAGCACAAGCCCGTCGCCGCTTCGCAGCCGACGGGCTTGCAGATGTCGGACCACCGCGTCGGTGAGGTCCATGACCTCACCGACGGGCGGGATGCCTGTCACATGCAGGCGAGTGGCCGGATCAGTAGCGATAGTGCTCGGGCTTGAAGGGACCATCCACCGACACACCGATGTAGTTGGCCTGGTCCTCCCGCAGCCGGGTCAGGTGAGCACCGATTTTCTCCAGATGGAGACGCGCCACTTCCTCGTCCAGGTGCTTGGGCAGTACATAGACCTCGTTGCCGTAGCTGCCATCGTTGTTGAACAGCGCCATCTGGGCCAGCACCTGATTGGTGAAACTGGCGGACATCACGAAGCTGGGATGGCCCGTGGCACAACCCAGGTTCACCAGTCGGCCTTCCGCCAGCAGGATGATCTTCTTGCCGTCCGGGAAGGTGATGTGATCCACCTGGGCCTTGATGTTCTCCCAGTCATACTGGCGCAGGCTGGCGACATCGATTTCGTTGTCGAAGTGGCCGATGTTGCAGACGATGGCCTCGTTCTTCATGGCCGCCATGTGATCGTGGTTGATCACATTGAAGTTGCCGGTGGCGCTGCAGAAGATGTCGGCCTTGTCGGCGGCTTCTTCCATGGTGACCACCCGGTAGCCTTCCATGGCCGCCTGCAGGGCGCAGATGGGGTCGACCTCGGTGATCCAGACACTGGCTCCCAGGGCCTTGAGGCTCTGGGCACAGCCCTTGCCGACATCGCCATAGCCCACCACCACTGCGATCTTGCCGGCGATCATCACGTCGGTGGCGCGCTTGAGTCCGTCCACCAGCGACTCGCGACAGCCATAGAGGTTGTCGAACTTGGACTTGGTCACCGAATCGTTGACGTTAATGGCCGGGAAAGGCAACTCACCCGCCTGCTGCATCTCATAGAGACGCATGACGCCGGTGGTGGTTTCCTCGGTCACGCCCTGAATGGCCGCCTGGGTGCGGGCATAGAAACCCGGGTTCTCTTTCAGGCGACGGCGAATGGCCGCGAACAGCGCCCGCTCCTCGTCGCTGCCCGGGTTGTCCAACACCGATGGGTCCTGCTCGGCTTTGGCGCCGAGGGTGACCGCCATGGTGGCGTCGCCACCGTCGTCGAGAATCATGTTCGGCGTGCTGTTGGGCCACTCGAGGATGCGATGGGTGAACTCCCAGTACTCCTCCAGCGACTCGCCCTTGTAGGCAAACACCGGCGTGCCGTTCTCGGCGATGGCCGCCGCGGCGTGGTCCTGGGTGGAGTAGATGTTGCAGCTGGCCCAGCGGCACTCGGCACCCAGGGCTTCCAGGGTCTCGATGAGCACCGCCGTCTGAATGGTCATGTGCAGCGAGCCGGCGACCCGTGCACCCTTCAGCGGCTTCTCACCGGCGTACTTTTCACGCAGTGCCATCAGGCCCGGCATTTCGGTTTCGGCGATTTCAATTTCCCGCCGGCCCCAGGGGGCCAGGCTGGCGTCAGCGATAATGGATCCGGAAAGCTTCGTGTCAACGACAGCGTTCATGGTTTTACTCCATGGGTTGCGGTCGAGCGCCGTTGTCATTGTTGCCCGCCTGTCGAGCCTCCCCCGTGCCTTCACGGGGTGCAGCGCTCCTCGACAAACGGACAGATTTTTCTGTAGTGGAGCCGTTAGATCCCGGCCGCCTCGCGCAGGGCGTCGGCCCGATCGGTGCGCTCCCAGGTAAAGGTCGGCTCTTCCCGGCCGAAATGCCCGAAACTGGCCGTCGGCTGATAAATGGGTCGCACCAGGTCCAGCATCTGCAGAATGCCATAGGGCCGTAGATCGAAATGCGCCCGGACGAGTTCCACCAGCCGCGACTCGGAAATGCGCCCCGTCCCGAAGGTATCCACGAACACCGAGGTGGGCTCGGCAACGCCAATGGCGTAGGCCAGCTGAATTTCACACTTGTCCGCCAGGCCTGCGGCGACGATGTTCTTGGCGACATAGCGGCAGGCGTAGGCCGCCGACCGGTCCACCTTGGAAGGGTCCTTGCCGGAGAACGCCCCGCCCCCATGGCGAGCCATGCCGCCGTAGGTGTCGACGATGATCTTGCGCCCGGTGAGCCCGCAGTCGCCCACCGGGCCGCCGATCACGAACTTGCCCGTGGGGTTGATGAAGAAGCGGGTCCGCTCACCGATCCATTCGGCAGGAATCACCGGGCGGATCACCTCTTCCATGATCGCTTCTTTAATGTCCGCCTGGGAAACGGTGTCGTCGTGCTGGCAGGACAGCACAATGGTGTCCACGGCCACCGGTTCGCCATCTTCGTAGACGAATCCCACCTGGGACTTGGCGTCCGGCCGGAGCCAGGGCAGCACGCCCCGGCGGCGGATCTGGCTGTGACGCTTGACCAGCCGATGGGCGTAGGTGATCGGTGCCGGCATTAGCACGTCGGTCTCGCGACAGGCATAGCCGAACATCATGCCCTGGTCACCGGCGCCCTGTTCTTCGGGGTGGTCGCGGTCGACACCCTGGTTGATGTCGGGGCTCTGCTTGCCGATGGCGTTCAGGACCGCACAGGTGGCCCCGTCAAAGCCCACCTCGGCGCTGTTGTAACCGATGTCCAGAATCGTCTGGCGGGTCAGCTCCTCGAGATCGATCCAGGCGGTGGTGGTGATTTCGCCGGCGATGATGACCATGCCGGTCTTGACCATGGTCTCGCAGGCCACCCGGGCGTTGGGATCATCGGCGATGATGGCGTCCAGAAGGGCGTCCGATATCTGGTCTGCCACCTTGTCGGGATGACCCTCGGAAACCGACTCCGAGGTGAAGATGTGCTGGTTGGCCATCGGGTCGCTGGCACTCCCTGTCGCGAACATGATTGGGGCGAGCAGTGTAACGCTGGTTGCCTGCGCACGGGAAGTTCTGGAGAATTGCGGCGCTTGTAAACCCTTCTTTTTGCGCCGGAGAACCGTTACCCATGGCCAACCGCAGACACCTCGCCAACGCCGTCCGGGCCCTTTCCATGGACGCCGTTCAGCGCGCCAATTCCGGTCATCCCGGCGCCCCCATGGGCATGGCGGACATCGCCGAAGTGCTCTGGAACGACTTCCTGCAGCACAATCCCGCCAACCCGCAGTGGCCCAACCGCGACCGGTTCGTGCTCTCCAATGGCCACGGGTCGATGCTGATTTACTCGCTGCTGCACCTCAGCGGTTATGACCTGCCGCTGACGGCGCTGCAGGATTTCCGGCAGCTGCACTCCGGCACCCCGGGACACCCGGAAGTCGGCGACACCCCCGGGGTGGAAACCACCACCGGGCCACTGGGGCAGGGCATCGCCAACGCCGTGGGCATGGCTCTCGCCGAGCGCATTCTGGCGGGACAGTTCAACCGCCCGGGCCACGAGCTGGTGGATCACTACACCTATTGTTTTCTTGGCGATGGCTGCCTGATGGAAGGCATCTCTCACGAGGTCTGCTCCCTGGCCGGGACTTTGGGGCTCGGCAAGCTGATTGCCGTCTACGATGACAACGGCATTTCCATTGACGGAAAAGTCAGCGGCTGGTTCACCGATGACACGCCGGGCCGCTTCCGTGCCTATGGCTGGCACGTGGTTGAGGCCGTTGACGGCCACGACGCGGAGGCGGTCCGTGAGGCCATCGAAGCCGCCCGCCAGGTCACCGACCGGCCATCGCTGATCTGCGCGCGCACCACGATCGGTTTCGGCGCACCCAACGTCTGTGGCACCCATGGGGTGCATGGCGCGCCGCTGGGGGATGACGAAATCCGGGCCACCCGGGAATTCCTGGGCTGGGAACATGGCCCCTTCGAGATTCCGGATGCGGTTTACGAGGGCTGGGACGCCCGGGCTCGTGGCGCGGCCAGTGAAACCGCATGGCGGGATCGCCTGGAGCGCTATCGGGCGGCGCACCCGGAGCTGGCGGCGGATTTCGAGCGGCGCATGGCCGGCGATCTGCCGGATTCCTTCGCCGAACACGCCCGGGCATTCATCGCCAGGGCCCAGGCGGAAGGCGGTGATGATGCCAGCCGCAAGCACTCCCAGGCGGTGCTGAACGGCTTCGGGCCGCGTCTGCCGGAACTGGTGGGGGGATCCGCCGACCTCACCGGCTCCAACAACACCTGGTGGGATGACTGCACCACGGTCACCGCCGATGACGCCGACGGCAATTACCTGTTCTACGGCGTTCGCGAGTTCGGCATGACCGCCATCATGAACGGCATGGCGCTCCATGGCGGGGTCGTCCCCTACGCCGGTACCTTCCTGGTGTTCTCGGATTACGCCCGCAACGCCGTGCGTATGGCGGCCCTGATGGGGGTGCGCAGCGTTCTGGTGTACACCCATGATTCCATCGGCCTGGGCGAGGATGGCCCCACTCACCAGCCCGTTGAGCATCTGCCAAGCCTGCGGTTGATTCCTAACCTGGAGGTCTGGCGGCCCTGTGACCTCACCGAAACCGCGGTGGCCTGGCAGTCGGCGCTGGAGCGGCAGGCGGGCCCCACGGCGCTGGCCCTCTCCCGCCAGAAACTGCCCCACCAGCCGCGCACCGACGATCAGGTGGAGGCCATTGGCCGGGGTGGTTACGTGCTCCGCGAGCCCGGCGCCACTCCGGCCGCCGTGATCATGGCCACCGGCTCCGAGGTGGGGCTGGCGGTGCAGGCCGCCGAGCGGCTGGAGCAGCAGGGTCACCCGGTACGGGTGGTGTCCATGCCGTGCATTGAGCGCTTTCTCGCCCAGGATTCCGGCTACCGCGACCAGGTACTGCCGCCATCGCTGACGGCCCGCGTGGCCGTTGAGGCGGCGGCGCCGGACAGCTGGTACCGGCTGGTGGGCGATCGGGGCGACGTGGTCGGGCTGAACGGCTTTGGTGCCTCGGCGCCGGGGTCAGTGGTCTACGAACACATGGGACTGACCGCCGATGCGGTGGTGTCAGCCCTGGAATCTCGACTGGCCGGGTAGCTTCCCGCGCCGATTTTCGGAAAACAAAAGACAGGAGTCAGATAAACATGGCGATCAAGGTTGGAATCAATGGCTATGGCCGCATCGGCCGCAACGTCCTGCGCGCGCTCTACGAGGCGGGACGCAGCGACGAAATTCGTGTGGTGGCCATTAACGACCTCGGCGATGCCGAGACCAATGCTCATCTCACCCGCGTTGACACCGCCCACGGCCGCTTCCCCGGCACCGTGGAAGTCCGCGATGGCAACCTCGTGGTCAATGGCGACGAGATCAAGGTGCTGGCGGAGCGGGATCCCGCCGCGCTGCCCTGGGGTGAGCTGGGCGTCGACGTGGTGATGGAGTGCACCGGGCTGTTCGCCAGCAAGGACAAGTCCGCGGCGCACCTCAAGGCCGGCGCCAAAAAGGTGCTGATCTCGGCACCGGCGGGCAGCGACGTCGACGCCTCGGTGGTCTTCGGCGTCAACCACGATGTCCTCAAGGCCGAGCACACCGTGGTGTCCAACGCCTCCTGTACCACCAACTGCCTGGCCCCTCTGGTCAAGCCGCTGAACGATGCCATTGGCCTGGAACAGGGTCTCATGACCACCATTCATGCCTACACCAACGATCAGGTGCTCACCGACGTCTTCCACAAGGACCTGCGCCGGGCGCGCAGCGCCACCATGTCGCAGATTCCCACCAAGACCGGCGCCGCCGCCATGGTGGGTCTGGTGCTGCCGGAGCTGAATGGCCGTCTGGATGGCTATGCCATGCGGGTCCCCACCATCAATGTCTCCAGCGTTGACCTGTCGTTCATCGCCTCCCGGGACACTTCGGTGGAAGAAATCAACGATGTGCTGCGCAAGGCGTCGGAGAGCGAGCTCAAGGGCGTGCTGGCCTACAGCGACGGGCCGTACGTCTCCGTGGACTTCAACCACGACGCCCATTCCTCCACCTATGACGCCACCCTGACCAAGGTCAGTGGCCGGCTGGTGAAGGTCTGTGCCTGGTATGACAACGAGTGGGGCTTCTCCAACCGGATGCTGGATACCACCGTGGCCATGATGCAGGCCAAGTAATGGCGGTCCGGACACTGGATGACGTCAGTCTGGCGGACCAGCGGGTGCTGGTTCGCGAGGATCTGAATGTCCCGCTCAAGGATGGACGGGTGCGCGACGACGCCCGGTTGCGGGCGGCCCTGCCCACGCTGCAGCGTCTGCTGGATGGCGGAGCCCGGGTGATGGTGATGAGCCACCTGGGCCGGCCCAGCGCCGGTGCCTTTGACCCGCAGGCCTCCATGCAGCCGGTGGCGGAGCGCCTCGGCGAGCTGCTCGGCCGTGAAGTGCCGGTGGTGCGTGACTGGCTGGATGGCCAGGTGGCACCGCAAAGCGGCGAGCTGGTGCTGTGCGAAAACGTCCGCTTTAACGTCGGCGAGACCGATAACGATGAGGCGCTGTCCCGCCGAATGGCGGCGCTCTGCGACCTGTTCGTGATGGACGCCTTCGGCACCGCCCACCGCGCCCAGGCCTCCACCCACGGGGTGGCCCGGTTCGCGCCGGACGCGGTGGCCGGTCCCCTGCTGGCCGCCGAGCTGGAGGCCCTGGGCAAGGCGTTGGAAGCCCCGGCCCGGCCCCTGGTGGCCATCATCGGAGGCTCCAAGGTCTCCACCAAACTCACGGTGCTGGAGCAGCTCTCGGATCGGGTGGATCAGCTGATCGTTGGCGGCGGCATCGCCAACACCTTCATTGCGGCCGCCGGCTACCCGGTGGGTCGATCCCTGATGGAGGCGGATCTGGTGGACACCGCCCGTCAACTGATGGACAAGGCCCGGGCCGCCGGTGGCGAGATCCCGGTGCCCGAGGACGTGGTGGTGGCTGATGAGGTCAGCGAGTCCGCCACCCCGCGGGTCAAGGCCGTGGATCAGGTCAGCGATAACGAAATGATCCTTGATGTGGGGCCGAAAACCGCGGCGGCTTATGCCGAGCGGCTGCGCTCCGCCGGCACGGTGGTCTGGAACGGCCCCGTGGGGGTCTTCGAGATTGATGCCTTTGCCGACGGCACCCGGGCCCTGGCCCATGCCATTGCCGAGAGCCCGGCCTTTTCCATCGCCGGGGGCGGCGACACCCTGGCGGCGGTGGCCAAGTACGACGTCGCCGGGCAGATTTCCTACATTTCCACCGGCGGCGGCGCTTTCCTCGAGTTCCTTGAAGGACGGGAACTGCCGGCCGTCGCGGTACTGAATCGCGGTACGGAGGCGTCATGAGTCGTCAAACCAAAATTGTCGCCACCCTGGGGCCGGCCACCACCTCGCCGGAGGCCATGCGGGCCATCGTCGAAGCCGGCGTTGATCTGGTTCGCATGAACCTCTCCCATGGCGACCACGATGAGCATCGGCAGCGGGCCGAGGCGCTGCGCCAGGCGGCCCGGGAGGCCGGTCGCGTGGTGGGCATCCTGTGTGATCTGCAGGGCCCCAAAATTCGCATCGAGCGCTTTGCCAGCGGCCCGGTGGAGCTCGAGGAAGGCCAGCCGTTCTTTCTGGACCCGGGTCTTGAGGGTGATGCTGGCACGGCGGAGGGCGTGGGCGTGGCCTACACCGGGCTGCCGGAGGACGTCCAGGCCGGCGATCTCCTGTTGCTGGCGGACGGACTGGTGCAGCTCAGGGTGGAGCGCATCGAGGGCACCCGCATTCACACCACCGTGGTGACGGCGGGGGTACTTAGCGATCGCAAGGGCATCAACCGTCTCGGGGGTGGTCTGTCAGTGCGTGCCCTCACCGACAAGGATCGCCGTGATATCAAACTGGCCGCCGAGCTCGAAGCCGATTACCTGGCGGTGTCATTTCCCCGGGACGGGGCCGATCTGGACGAAGCCCGGGATCTGCTGCACGCCGCCGGCGGCCATGGCGGCGTGGTCGCCAAGATCGAGCGTCATGAGGCGGTCAACGCCCTCGCCGAGATCATGGATGCCGCCGATGCGGTGATGATTGCCCGCGGCGATCTGGCGGTGGAAATCGGCGATGCCCAGCTCCCCGGGGTGCAGAAGCGGATCATGCGCATGGCCCGGGAGCGGGACTGCGTGGTCATTACCGCCACCCAGATGATGCAGTCCATGGTGGACAACCCCATGCCCACTCGGGCGGAGGTGCTGGACGTGGCCAACGCGGTGCTGGATGGCACCGACGCGGTGATGCTCTCCGAAGAAACCGCGGTGGGGCATTATCCGGCGGAAACCATCGAGGCCATGGCGCGGGTCTGCGTCGGCGCCGAGAGCTATGCGGACGAATCCCGGCCCGCCAACCACGCACTTCGGGACCCGCATTTCAGCCGGGTGGACGAGGCCATCGCCAAGACCGCCATCGCCACCGCCAACAGCCTGGGCGTGGCTGCCATTGCCGCGATGACCGAGTCCGGCGCCACCACCATGTGGATGTCCCGGATCGGCACCGACATTCCCATTTATGCCCTGTCGGAGCAGCCCCGCACCCGTACCCGGGTGACCCTGTATCGCGGCGTTCACCCCATCAGCTTTGACCCCACCCAGCGGGAACACGAGGCCGTGAACCGTGAGGCGGTGGAGGAGCTGAAACGCCGGGGCGCGGTGCAGGACGAGGATTTCGTGCTGATCACCAAGGGAGATCTGGCCGGCGTGCGTGGCGGCACCAACGCCATGAAGGTGGTGAAGGTCAGCGAGATCCTCGGGGACTGACCCCGGGGGTCACGTCCCGCAGAGCCGCGTCTCCGCCTCCCGATAACGGGCCGCAGTCTGCTCGATGATGGCATCGGGCAGCCGCGGTGCCGGCGGGGTTTTGTCCCAGTCCAGGGACTGCAGATAGTCCCGAATGAACTGCTTGTCGTAACTGGGTGGGGAGATGCCGGTTCGGTACTGATCGGCGGGCCAGAAGCGACTGGAATCCGGGGTCAGGGCCTCGTCAATCCAGACCAGGCGCCCGGCGCCGTCCAGCCCGAACTCGAACTTGGTGTCAGCAATGAGAATGCCCCGCTGCCGGGCATAGTCGCGGGCTTCGGTGTAGAGCCGCAGGGTGGTGCGGCGCAGCTCGTCGGCCAGATCCCGGCCCAGCGCTTCAACCACGGCGGCAAAGTCGACGTTTTCATCGTGTCCCCCCACCTCGGCTTTGGTGGACGGGGTGAACAGGGGCTCGGGCAGGGCCTCGGCCTGCTGCAGGCCCTGTGGCAGGGTCAGGCCGCAGAGCGCGCCCGTGGCCTGGTAATCCTTCCAGCCCGATCCGATGAGGTAGCCCCGGGCGATCGCCTCGAAGGGCAGGGGAGTCAGCCGCCGCACCACCACGCTGCGGCCGGCCAGAGGCGCCCGCTCGGCCGGGTCGCTGATCACCGCCTCCAGGGGCACATCCAGCCCCTGATGGGGTACGTGGTGTCCCAGCCGCCGGAACCAGAAGTCGGACACCCGGGTGAGCACCGCGCCCTTGCCCGGGATCGGATCATCCAGGACCACGTCGAAGGCGGACAGCCGGTCGGTGGCCACCACCAGCAGGGTCTCGTCATCCACGGCATAGACATCCCGCACCTTGCCCCGATGCAGCAGAGGCAGGCTGGCGATTTCACTTTGGTAGAGGCTGTCGGGCAACACCGTGGGCTCCTGGGTTGTGGCGATGGCGTCGGCGGATGATAGCAGGCGCCCCGGTCAGGACTCCGCCGGTTTCTTGATCTGCTCAAAGGCGGCCAGCGCCGCCTGGCGGCTGGCCTTGAGGTCGACGATGGGATGGGGGTAATGCTGACCCAGCGTCACGCCGTGGTCGGCCAGCACCGACTCCGGTGCCTCCCAGGGGGCATGGCGATGTTTCGGCGGCAGGGCGGCCAGCGTCGGCACCCAGCGGGCAATGTAGTCGCCCCGGGGGTCGAAGCGCTCGCTCTGGCGCACCGGGTTGAAAATCCGGAAATAGGGGGCGGCGTCGGCGCCACTGCCCGCCACCCATTGCCAGCCCAGGCTGTTGCTGGCCAGATCGGCATCCACCAGCGTGTCCCAGAACCACGCTTCGCCGGCCTGCCAGGGCAATCGCAGGTTCTTGACCAGAAACGAGCCCACCACCATGCGCACCCGGTTGTGCATCCAGCCGGTGGCATACAGCTCGCGCATGCCGGCATCCACCAGGGGAATGCCGGTTTCACCCCGCTGCCAGGCGGTGAGCAGCGCCCCGTCGGGATCCTCCTGCCAGGGAAAATCCGCGAACCGGGGGTTCAGGGGTTGCTCCGGGAAATCCGGATGGTGGTAGAGCACATGATGGGCAAATTCCCGCCAGCCGATTTCGGCCAGAAACCGGTCGGCGCCTTCCCGGCTGTCGGCATCACTGTCCCCGGCGAGCCGGTGTTGTACCGCCTGCCAGACCTGGCGTGGCCCGATTTCCCCGAAGTGGAGGTGAGGAGACAGCCGGGAGGTGCCGGCCACCGCCGGCTGGTCCCGCCGGGTGGCGTAGTGGGCCAGACCGTCGTTGTTCAGGAAGGTCTCCAGCTGCTCGCCGGCACCCGCCTCGCCGGGGATCCATCGATCCCGCAGGCTGGCCGCCCAGTCCACGCCGGGCAGCAGTTGCAGGGCCTGCAGCGGTTCATGGCCGGCCTCGTCGAGGCCGCTGGCGCCGGGCAGTGCCCGAATGCCTGCGGAGGCGGCGGGCAGGGTCGGCGCCGGTTCCGGCTCGGGCGGCTCCCCCTGGCGGCGGCAGGCCCGCCAGAAGGGCGTGAACGCCTTGTAATCGCTGCCCGTGCCGGTCTGCACGGTCCAGGGCTCGTTCAGCAGTGAGGCGTTGTGACTGTGGGCGGCCACGCCCTGGTCGCGGAGCGCCTGCTTGATGGCCATGTCCCGGCGAATGAACGCCGGATCGTAAAGCCGGTTCCAGTGGACGGCGTCGGCACCGGTGGCTTCCACCAGCGCCTGTAGCACTAACAGGCTGTCACCCGCGCGGATCACCAGGGGCAGGCCCCGGGCGGCCAGGGCGGCGGTCAGCGCCTCGAGGCTGTGATGCAGCCACCAGTTGGACGCCCCACCGGGTGCCCATCCCTCGGCTTCCGCCGGCGCGTGGATGTACACCGGGATCACGGCCCGACCGTCCCGGGCCGCGGCCGCCAGGGCCGGATTGTCGGTGAGGCGCAGGTCCCGTCGGAACCAGCAGATCGCCGCGGACATGGTCATGTTCCTCTGCAATGGGGCGTGAATGGCGAAGGGGCCGGAATACCCCGTAAGATTGTACGTCCCTGACAGCAGCGCCGCACGAGGCAGCCCATGACCGAGACCGATCCGCAGCACGGACGCATTGCCATGATCACGGGCGCCAGCGCCGGCATTGGCCGTGCCCTGGCGGTTCGGCTGGCGGAGGATGGCTGGTCGGTGGCGCTCTGCTCCCGCCGTGAGGAAGCCCTGAGGGAAGTGGCGGCGGAGCATCCGGCGCTTGCCGACCGGCTGCACGCCTATCCGGTGGACGTGACCGACGCGGCGGAGAGTGCCGCGGTGTTTCGGGCGGTGGAAGAAGAGCTTGGCGAGGTGGACACCCTGGTCCTTAACGCCGGTGATTACGACCCCATGCCGCTGGACGATTTCGACCCGGAGCTGTTCCGTCGTCTGATCGAGGTTAACTTTCTGGGGGCGGTCAATGGTCTGCACGCCGCCCTGCCGCTGATGCGGGAACGCCGCCGGGGCCAGATACTGCTCAATGCCAGCCTGTCCGCCTACCGCGGCCTGCCCCAGGCGGCGCCCTACGGCGCCAGCAAGGCCGCGGTGCTCAACATGGCCGAGGCGCTGCGGCCGGCGCTGGCGGGCAGCGGCGTCAGTCTGCGGGTGATCAACCCTGGCTTCGTGAAGACCCGACTTACCGAGAAAAACCGCTTCCGCATGCCGCAGCTCATCACACCGGAGCAGGCGGCGGCGTATATCCACAGGGAAATTGACGCCGCCGGATTCGAGATTTTCTTCCCCAAACGCTTTGGTTGGACGCTCAAGCTGCTGCGCCTGCTCCCCTATCGGTGGTTTTTCTCCCTGACCCGGCGCATGGTCCAGCCGTGAGCACGCTGCAGCGCTACGCAGACTTTTTTGCTGCCATGCAGCCGGCGGATCTGGACCGCCTGGCGGAGGTGTTTACCGAGGATGCGCGGTTCTGCGATCCCTTTAACGATGTCCGGGGCATCGATGGCATTCGGGCGGTGTTCGAGCACATGTACGCCAGCTGTGCCATGGCTCGGTTCGAGGTCGAGGAAGTGATTGCCAGTGGTTCCGTGGGCTATCTGCGCTGGCGCTTTCATTTTCGACTGCCACGCGACCGTGAGGACCGCCGGCCGGTGGCGGGGGTGTCCCGGGTGGTGCTCACCGACGACGGACGGGTGAGCGAGCACATCGACTACTGGGATGCCGCCGGTGAGCTTTACAGTCAGTTTCCGGTCATCGGGGGGCTGATGCGCTGGCTGCGCCGGCGCTTGTCGGTGTCGAGCCCTCGACGTCACTGACCCGCGCCCGGGTGGCGGCCTGGGCTCGCCGGTCGTGGGGGAAGTTCCACATCAAGGCGGTGGCCGCCAGCTTGAAGGCGATGGGCACGGCGCCGTAGAACAACGCCAGCGCCAGAATCCCCTCCCGGTCCTCCACCCGGGTGGCATCAAACCCCACCGCTTCCAGTATCGGAAAAGCGATCCCCACGGCCAGGGCCAGCGAGAGCTTGGTGGCCATGTTCCAGATCCCGAAATACAGCCCGGTGCGGCGCCCGCCGCCCCCGGCGGTGTCCAGATCCACCAGATCCGCCTGGATGGCGGCAGGCAGTGCCATGTCCACCGCCACGCCGACGCCGGATAGCAGGCAGATGACCAGAAACAGCCAGGTGTCGCCGGGGCCCAGGAACGGCACCGCCAGGAACACCAGCGAGGTCCAGAGCATGGAAATGGCCCAGGTGCGGTGCTTGCCAATGCGCCGTGACAGCCACAGCCAGCCAGGCAGGGCGGCGATGCCCACCACGAAGTACACTAGTAGCAGCGGACCGGTCCAGGCCTCGGCCATCAGCACATGAGTCACAAACAGCACGAACAGCGACGCCGGCAGGCCATTGGCCACGCCGTTCATGACATAGGCCAGCAACAGCCGCATGAAGGGGCGGTTACGGCGCAGCAGCGCCCAGCCGACGCGCCAGCCCACCGGCTGCGGGGCCACGCGTTGCTCCGGCACCCGCCACAGGGTAACCGCCATCACCACCGGCAGCACCAGCACCAGCAGCCACGCCAGTCCCGCCAGAGTGTCCGCATCCGCCTCGCCGCCGCCCACCAGGGTGGGCCAGGCAATGGCCAGCAGTGTACCGGCCAGCATGAACCCCTCCCGGCTGGCGGTCAGGCTGGCGCGGCGGTCATAGTCGCCGGTGATCTCCGCGCCCCAGGCGGTGTAGGGCAGTGAGATCAGGGTCCAGCCCAGATAGGCGGCCAGTCCCCAGGTGAGCAGATAGACCAGGGTGACGTCGTCCGGCGGTCGGAACAGGGCCCAGGCGCTGACCAGCAAAAGCGGGGTGCCCGCCGCCATCAGCGGGCGTCGCCGGCCCCAGCGGGTGTCCAACCGGTCCCCGAGGCTGCCGATCAGCGGGTCGGTGACCACATCCCAAAGCCGTGCCACCAGCAGCGCCGTGCCCACCGCCGCCAGCCCCAGGGTCTCGCCGTAAAAGCCGGGCAGAAAGATGTACATGGGCACGCCCATCACCGCCAGGGGCAGGGCAGGCAGCCCGTAGAGGAGCGTCCGCCCCCGGGAGGGGTTCACGGACGCCGCAACAGCAACCGCCGGACGTCGATGGCGCCGGTGCTGAAGCCGGCATAGCAGTAGGCCAGGTAGTACCGCCACATATTGATGAAGCGCTGATCAAAACCCAGCCGTTGGATTTCCGGGAGCGCCCGCTGGAAGTTGGCATCCCAGGCCAGCAGGGTTTGGGCATAGTGTTGTCCGAGCCCGGTGGACTCGAGGACTTCCAGGTCGGCCCGGGTGGCATGCTCCTCGAGATGCCGCTCGGTAGGCAGCATCCCACCTGGGAAGATGTAGCGCTGGATGAAGTCTGGCCGGCGGCGATACTCCTCGAACCGGTGGTCCTCGATGGTGATGCCGTGCAGGCCGATGCGGCCGCCTGGGCGGACCCGGGCGTAGAGCATGTCAAAGTAGTTCGACCAGTACTGCTCACCCACCGCCTCGAGCATTTCGATGGACACCGCGTGATCAAAACGCCCGCCGGCCACCCGGTAGTCCTCGAGCCGCAGATCCACCAGGTCGGACAGGCCGGCGTCCGCCACCGAGCGCCGGGCCCAGGACAATTGTTCGGTGGACAGGGTCAGACCGGTCACCCGAATCCCCCGGCGGGCGGCTTCGATGGCAAAGCCTCCCCAGCCGCAGCCGATTTCCAGCACGTGCTCGCCGGGCTGCACCCCCATGGTGTCCAGAAGCTGGCGGTATTTGTTCCGCTGGGCGTCCGCCAGGGACTGCTCCGGGTGCTCGAACACCGCCGCCGAGTAGGTCATGGTCTCGTCCAGCCAGTGCCGGTAGAACTCGTTGCCCAGGTCGTAGTGGGCGGCAATGTTCCGGCGGCTGCCACGGCGGGTGTTGCGACGCCCCCGGTGCCGCAGGGCCAGACGCAGCCGGTACATCCAGTTGGGTTCCATGCGGTGGTAATAGGCGTCCTCGTTGAGCTGCATGAGCTCGAGGAAACCCGGCAGATCCGGCGTGGACCACTCGCCGGCCATGTAGCTTTCGGCAAATCCGTTGGCGCCACGGGTCAGGGTGCGGCCCACCATTCGCCAGGGGCGATGGAAACGCAGCACCGCGGTGGGACCCTGCTCGGGGCCCTGAATCAGGAACGGCTCACCACTCTGCAGCTGACCCTCCAGGCGGCCCCGCCGGAGCTGGCGGAACCAGCTCAGCAGGATGCGCTCACCCGGGGGCAGCGGCGAGGGGATTTCAACCAGGGTCTGTTGGGGACTGTTCATTCGGTGATTTCTCTTGCCGGTGGCTTCGGCTTGCGGTGAAAGCGCCCGCCCCGAAGCCAGATCTTCAAGGCCTGCCAATGGATCGCCGCGATGACCTTCATAGTCATTAAGGGTACCGCCACCGCCGCCCGGAGCAACCCCGAGTCGCCAGCGGGGACCCGCTCGCCGGTTTGTACGGCAATCAGCGCCGGCTCCTCCGGCTGCTCTTCATTGTGCCAATTCACGGTCACGCCATAACGGGCGGCCGGCGCCTGAACCCGGAACTGGTAGTGGCCTTCCCGGGGCAGGAACGGGGAGACGTGGAAACACTTCTCGGCGCTGTCCCGCAGATTCTCCGGCAGAGGCGCACCGCCGTTGTGAAGCAGATAGCCATGCCACTCGCCAAAGGTGTTGCGCACCTCGCAGAGCACCGCCCGCAGGGAGCCATCGTCGTGCCGGCAGAACCACACCGACAGCGGGTTGAACACATAGCCCAGCACTCGCGGATAGCAGAGCAGCTGCACGCGGCCGCCGGCCAGGTCGATGCCCGCCTCCTGCAACTGCCTGTCAATCCAGGGCCGCAGCGCCGAGCCGTCCTTGGGCCCGTGGTCGCGGTCGTGGAAGGCCAGCAGGTTGAAGCGGTTATGGGAGAACAGCCAGTGTCGCCGATGCGCCTCGTCCAGCCGGTCCAGGTCCACCAGCAGGCTGAATACCCGGTAGGCGAACTGATAGCGCGGCGCCACCCGACGCTCGTGAAACAGCCGGCCGCGATACAGGCGCAGGCCCGACTCCGCCGCGGTCATGACGGCAGGCCGGCCCCCAGTGGCGCCGGCGTGACGGCGGGCGGATCCACCGGCGCGGTGGATCGTGGGCGAGCCCAGGGCGCTGACACCCCCAGGCCTTCGGCCACCCGCACCGCGCTGGCAAAGGCGTCTTCGTGAAAGCCATAGCCGTGGTAGCTGCCGCAGAACCACAGCCGGTCCCGGCCCTGAATGGCGGGCAGTTCGATCTGGGCGGTCATGGCCCCCTGGTCGAACACCGGGTGGGCATAGGACAGCTGCCGGACCACGTGCTCCGGTGCAGGCTCTCGCAGCGGGTTGAGGCTGACAAAGATGTCCGTGTCGGTGTCCAGGGACTGCAACCGGTTCATCCAGTAGGTCACCGACACCGGGTCGGAGCCATCGGCGCTGCGGGCGGTGAGGTGATTCCAGGACGACCATACGGAACGGCGCCGGGGCATGAGTGCCGGGTCGGTGTGCAGCCAGGCGTCGTTGTCCTGATAGCCGAAGGCGCCAAGAATGCGCTGTTCGTCGGGGCGGGGGCTATCCAGCATCGCCAGGGCCTGATCGGCGTGGGCCGCCATCACCACGTCATCAAACGTGCCCAGCTCGCCGTGATCGCCGGCGAGCCGGACCCCCTGGCCCGTTCGGGTGACGGCGCGGACCGGGCAGCCCGAGACCACCCGGTGAATCGACTCCCGCAGGCGATTGACGTATTCCCGACTGCCACCCGCCACGGTTCGCCACTGGGGGCGGTCGTTGAGCTGGATCAGACCGTGGTTATGGAAAAACCGCAGGAACGACCGGGCCGGGAAGCGCAGCATGAGGTCCTGGGGGCAGGACCAGATGGCCGCACTCATGGGCAGCAGGTAATAGCGGCGAAAGGCTTCGCCCATGCGCAGCTCATCCAGCAGCTCACCCAGGGTCTGGCGGTGACCCTCGCCATCGGCGAGCCGCTGATTGGCGGCCCGGTTGAACCGCAGGATGTCCCGGACCATGCCCCAGAAGCGCGGCCGCACCAGATTGCGCCGCTGGGCAAACAGGGTGCCCAGCCCGCTGCCGGCGTACTCCAGATCGATATCGGTGGCCGCGAAGGCAAATGACATGTCGGAGTCGCGGGTGGGCACGTCCAGAGTCTGGAACAGCGCCTTGAGCTGCGGGTAGTTGGGCTCGTTGTAGACGATGAACCCGGTATCCACCGGGATATTGCCCTGCGCCGTCGGGCACTCGACGGTGTTGCTGTGGCCACCCAGACGGGGCTCAGCCTCGAACAGGGTCACCGAGTGGCGGCGGGAGAGAAGCCAGGCCGCGCCCAGGCCAGCGACACCGCTGCCCACCACGGCAATGTTTCGGGATTCCATGCATGCACCTGCGTGAGAGATCAACGCCTGATTGTACAGGGTTGGTTGCCTGACGGGGGCGGGTTAGGCTCCGACCCATGGCCATTCAGCACCGTCGCCCCCGGGGCGAAACCCGTCGAACCATCCTGCGGGTGGCGGCCCGTCGGTTTCAGCAGGCGGGCTACCACGGGTTCACCTTTGCCCAGATTGCCGAGGAACTGGAGATCCGCAGCAGCGCGGTGCACTACCACTTCCCCGGCAAACCGGACCTGGTCGTGGCGATTTTCCAGCGCTACCGGGAGCACTTTGCCTGGTGGTGCGAGCAGCAGGCCAGTGACCGGCTGGCGCCGCTGGACCGGTTGCAGCGCTTCCTGGATCTTGAAGCGCGTAACCTGGATGGCGAGCGGGTGGAGCCCCTGGGTCTTGCCGGTGTGGAGTATGCCAGCCTGCCGGCGTCGGCCTGCAGCGAGGCCGAAGCCCTGCGCGATGACGTGGCGGACTGGCTTACCGGCGTGCTGGCCGCCGGGCTCGACACCGGCGATTTTCAGTTCGGGGCGGCGCCCCGGGATCAGGCCCGGCTGGTGATGGCGGGGGTTCAGGGGGCGCTGCAACTGGCCCGGCTGAGGGACGCCCGGGACTTTACCGCGGTTCGCCGGGCACTGCTGGCGAGTGTCGGTGCCCGGGGCGTCTGAACGCCGCATCTGCTACCATTCCGCGCATGCGTGAACTGGTTATCGCTCCGTCCATTCTGGCCGCCGATTTCGCCCGTCTGGGCGAAGAAGTGGACCAGGTCCTTGCCGCCGGCGCGGACTGGGTGCATTTCGACGTCATGGACAATCACTACGTGCCGAATCTCAGTTTCGGCCCGCTGGTGTGTCAGGCCCTGCGCCGGCATGGCGTTCAGGCCCCCATTGACGTCCATTTGATGGTGCGGCCGGTGGACCGGATCATTCCGGATTTCGCCCAGGCCGGCGCCAGCCTGATCAGTTTCCACCCCGAGGCCAGCGACCACGTCGACCGCAGTCTGCAACTCATCCGCGAGCAGGGCTGCCGCACCGGCCTGGTGTTCAACCCGGCGACGCCGCTGGATTGCCTGCGCTATGTCATGGACAAGGTCGACCTGGTGTTGCTGATGTCGGTGAACCCGGGCTTCGGCGGTCAGCAGTTCCTGCCGGGCACCCTCGACAAGCTGCGGGAGGCCCGGGCCCTGATCGATGCCAGCGGGCACGCCATCCGGCTGCAGGTGGATGGCGGTGTGGGCCCGCGCAACGTCGCCGAGATCGTTGCCGCCGGCGCGGACACCGTGGTGGCGGGATCCGCCATTTTCGGCCAGCCCGACTACGCCTCGGTGATCGCCGACATGCGGCGTCGCGCCGCGTCCGGCCCGGGGGTGTCGTGACCGAAACCCCGCGGCCGGCGGCCCTTCTGTTCGATCTGGACGGCACGCTGGTGGACAGTGCGCCGGACCTGACCACCGCCGTCAATCGCATGCTGGCGGACCAGGGCGGCACCCCGGTGCAGGAGGCCCAGGTCCGGCAATGGATTGGCAACGGGGCCCGGCGCCTGGTGGCCCGGGCACTGACCGGGGACCGGCAGGTGGACGCGGATCCGCCGGGCATCGGGAGGGCCTTCGAGCATTTTCTCGGTCATTACCGCGACTGTCTGCACGATCAGACCCGGCTGTACCCGGGGGTGATCGAGGCCCTGGGCCGGCTGCAGGCCATGGGTCTGCCGCTGGGTATCGTCACCAACAAGCCCGGCGCGTTCACCCAACCGCTCCTACAGGCCATGGGTCTGGCGGATTTCATGGCGGTGAGCGTCAGCGGTGACACCCTGCCGGTGAAAAAGCCGGACCCGGCGCCGCTCCGCCACGCTGCCGAGCGCCTGGGCGTTGCCGCCAACCACTGCTGGTTCGTGGGTGACTCCCGGGCGGACGCCGATGCGGCCGCGGCGGCGGGTATGCCGATGATCCGGGTGCCCTGGGGCTATCCCGGGGATGCCGAGGCCTTCGCGGCCCATCCGGATCTGCCGGTCATGACCTTCCAGGAGCTGGCCGACCAGCTGGAACGGGAGCCAGTGGAATGAGTCAGGCACGGCGCATTCCCTTGGTCCGGGAACTGCTGGCGGACCTGGACACGCCCCTGTCCACCTACCTCAAGCTGGCCGGTGGGCCGGGCAGCTATCTGTTCGAGTCGGTGCAGGGCGGTGAGAAGTGGGGCCGCTACTCCATTATCGGCCTGCCCTGCCGGCGCCAGCACCGTATTCATGGTCATCGGGTGGACACCTGGGACAACGGCCACAAGGTCGCCTCGGAAACCGTCGACGATCCACTGGCCTGGGTCGAGGCCCGGCACCGCTCGGTGGTCTCCGAGCCCCAGGACGACTTTCCGGTGCTGCCCCGTTTCCTCGGTGGCCTGGTGGGTTACTTCGGCTACGACACCATTCGCTATATCGAGCCGCGGCTGGCGGACTGCCCCAACGACGACCCGCTGGGGGTGCCGGACATCCTGCTCATGGAGAGCGAGGAAGTGCTGGTGTTCGACAACCTGGCCGGCCGGCTCTATCTGGTGGTCAACATCGATCCCGGGCAGGATGGCGCCCGCGCGGCAGGCGAGGCCCGGCTTGACGCCCTGGCCCGGCAGCTACGGGACGAGGCGCTGCGGTATGCCCGCCCGGCCACGCCCCGGGCGGTGGGCGAAGACGATTTCGACTCGTCCATCGCTCGCGACGATTATCGGCTCATGGTGGAGCGGATCCGCCGCTACATCGTCGATGGTGACTGCATGCAGGTGGTGCCGTCCCGGCGCATGAGCGCCGATTACGACGGCCGGCCGCTGGACCTCTATCGCGCCCTGCGCTGCACCAATCCGTCGCCTTATCTGTTCTTCCTCGATTTTGGCGACTTTCAGGTGGTGGGCTCCTCGCCGGAGATTCTGGCCCGGCTCGAGGAAGGCGAAGCCACCGTCCGCCCCATCGCCGGCACCCGGCGGCGGGGCGCCAGCCCCCGGGAGGACCAGGCGCTGGAGGCGGAACTGCTGGCGGATCCCAAGGAGCGCGCCGAACATCTGATGCTGATCGACCTGGGGCGCAACGACATCGGCCGGGTCTGCGAGACCGGCAGCGTGCGGGTTACCGACCAGATGACCATCGAGCGCTACAGCCATGTCATGCACATCGTCTCCAACGTCACCGGCCAACTGAAGCCCGGCCTGGGGCCGATGGATCTATTGCGGGCCACCCATCCCGCCGGCACCCTGAGTGGTGCCCCCAAAATCCGGGCCATGGAAATCATCGACGAAGTCGAGCCCGTCAAGCGGGGGGTCTATGGCGGCGCGGTGGGGTATCTGTCGTGGACCGGTAACATGGACACCGCCATTGCCATTCGCACCGCCGTGATCAAGGACGGCCGGGTGCATGTCCAGGCCGGCGGCGGGGTGGTTCATGATTCCGACGCCGATGCGGAATGGGAAGAAACCGTCAACAAGGGCCGGGCGCTGTTCCGCGCCGTGGCCATGGCCGAGGCCGGCCTCGATCAGGACTAGACAGGGCCCGACCGGCCCGGGAGGCAGACACAATGCTGCTCATGATCGACAACTACGATTCCTTCACTTACAACCTGGTCCAGTACCTGGGGGAGTTGGGGGCCGAGGTGGCGGTTCACCGCAACGACGCCATCGGCCTTGACGATATCGAGCGCATGGCGCCGGAGCGCATCGTGCTCTCCCCCGGGCCCTGCACCCCCAATGAAGCGGGCATTTCCCTGGCGGTGGTGGAGCGCTTTGCCGGACGGATTCCGCTGCTCGGGGTCTGCCTGGGCCATCAGGCCATCGGCCAGGCCTTCGGTGGCGACGTGGTCCACGCCAAGTCCGTCATGCATGGCAAGACGTCCTGGGTCCATCACCACGATGGGGGGGTGTTCGCGGGCCTGCCGCAGCCCATGGAAGCCACCCGTTACCACTCCCTGGTGCTGGACCCGGGGACGCTGCCGGCATGCCTGGAGACCACCGCCTGGACCACGCTGGAGGATGGCGGCCTCGAGGAGATTATGGGTGTCCGCCACCGTGAGCTGGATGTGGAGGGCGTGCAGTTCCATCCCGAGTCGATTCTGACCCGAGACGGCCACGACCTGTTGGCCAACTTTCTGTCGCGGCCGGCGGCCGCGGCCTGACCATCCCAGGGAGACAGCCAGTGGAGATGCAGGGGGCGATACGAGCGGTCATGAACCGCGAAGATCTGGGCGACGCCGACATGACCCGGGTCATGCGTCGGATCATGACCGGCGAGGCGACGCCGGCCCAGGTGGGCGGGTTCCTGGTGGGGCTGGCCATGAAAGGCGAAACGGTGACGGAAATTGCCGCTGCTGCCCGGGTGATGCGGGAGCTGGCCACCCGGGTGGAGGTGGATACCCCCCATCTTGTGGACACCTGCGGCACCGGGGGCGATGCCCGGGGCACCTTCAACGTCTCCACGGCGGCCGCCTTTGTGGTCGCCGCCGCCGGGGGCGGGTAGCCAAGCACGGCAACCGTTCGGTCTCCAGCGCCTCCGGCAGCGCCGACCTGCTGGAAAAGGCCGGCGCCCGGCTTGATCTGAGCCCCGAAGCGGTGGCTCAGTGCATTCACGAAGTCGGCGTGGGGTTCATTTTTGCGCCCCAGCACCATCAGGCCATGCGTCATGCCATCGGTCCACGACGCGAGATGGGCGTGCGAACCGTGTTCAACCTGCTGGGCCCGCTGACCAACCCGGCCGGCGCGCCCAATCAGTTGCTGGGCGTGTACGCCGACGAGTGGGTGCGGCCGCTGGCCGACGTCCTGCAAAGCCTCGGTAGCCGCCGGGTCATGGTGGTGCACTCCGAGGACGGGCTGGACGAGATCAGCATCGAAGCCCCCACCCGGGTGGCCGAGCTCAGCGACCATGGCATTCGCGAGTATCGCATCCGGCCCGAGGACTTCGGCCTGCAGAGTGCGTCGCTGGAAGGCCTGCGGGTGGATTCTGCCGAGCAGAGCCTGGAAGTCATTCGGGCCATTTTTGACGGCATGCCCGGTCCGGCCAGCGATCTGCTGGCGCTCAATGCCGGCGCCGCCATTCATCTCGCCGGTCTTGAGGACGCCCTCGGCAACGCCGTCGCCCGGGCCCGGGATCTGCTGAAAAGCGGCGCGGCCCGGGAGCGCATGGATCACTACATCGAGACCACCCGGCGGCTGGCGGAGGCGGTATGAGCGTGCCAGTGGACACCCCCGACATTCTGCGACGGATTCTCGATCGCAAGGCAGAGACCGTCGCCCAGCGCAGCGAACAACTGGGAACCGCGGCCTTTGTCGAGCGGGTGCGGTCCGCGCCGGCGCCCCGGGGTTTTCGACAGGCCCTGGAAGCGCGCATCGCCGCGGGGCACTCGGCGGTCATCGCCGAGGTCAAGAAGGCCTCGCCCAGCAAGGGCGTACTGCGCGAGGCGTTCGACCCGGAGGCCATCGGCCGAAGCTATGCAGCGGGGGGCGCCGCCTGCCTGTCGGTGCTCACCGAGGAGGATTTTTTCCTGGGTGCCGATGAGCACCTGCAGATGGCCCGGGCCGCCTCGGGGCTGCCGGTGATCCGCAAGGACTTCATTTTCGACCCTTTCCAGATTCATGAGGCCCGGGCACTGGGGGCGGACTGCGTGCTACTGATCGTGGCGGCGCTGAGCGACGCCCAGCTCGCTGAGCTGCACGCCCTGGCCGTAAAGCTCGGCATGGATGTGCTGGTGGAGGTCCACGACGCCGCCGAAATGGACCGGGCACTGGCGCTTGAGGCGCCGCTCATCGGCATCAACAACCGCGATCTGCGAACCTTTGAAACCGACATCGACACCACCACCCGGCTGGCCGCCCGGGTTCCGGACGGGGTGCGACTGGTCTCGGAAAGCGGCATTCACACCGCCGAGGAGGTGGCCTATCTCCGCGAGCACGGTGTCCATGCCTTTCTGGTGGGCGAGGCCTTCATGCGGGCCGAAGAGCCCGGCCAGCAGCTGGCCGAACTCTTCGGCTGAACCCGGCCGCGGTCAGGCGTCGGCGCGTAACACGATCCGACGGCCGTGGGTGGAGATGCGGCGGCTGGCTTCGAGATCCCGCAGCACCCGCCCGACCATTTCCCGGGAACAGCCCACCAGCCGTCCCAGTTCGATGCGGGTGGTTTTCAGCAGCATGCCGTCCGGGTGGGTCATGGCATCCGGCTGCTCGGCCAACTCCTGCAGCACCGTCTCCACCCGCTGACGAACGTCCTCGAAGGCCAGGTCCCGATAACGGCGACTGGTCTGGCGCAACCGCCGGGTAATCTGGGTGACCACCGGCATCAGCACGGCGGGGTCGTCCCGGGTCAGCTGCTCAAAGCGTGAATACTGGATCTCGGCCAGCTCGCAGGGTGTCCGGGTCCGGATCCAGGCGCTGCGGATCCTGTCTTCAGCGAACAGCCCCATTTCGCCGATGAAATCCCCGGGGTTGAGATAATCCATCACCAGCTCCCGCCCGTCCTCGTCATCCTGAATGACGCTGACTGATCCCCGAATGACCAGGTACAGCCGGTCACCGGGGCTGTCCCGGTGGATCAGGGTCGAGCCCGCGGCGTAGCGACAACGCCGGGCGTGATCAAGTAGCCGCACGATGGCGGGCTGGCGAAAAAACCAAACCGTCTCCGGTGACATTTTGACCTCCCTGTGTACAGTAGACGGGTTATTGCCCGAGCCAATCACGGGCCCGGAAAAACTTAGACCGAGTTCACTCAAATGCGCACCCCCCATATGGGGGAGCACAAACACGGGAGTCGCCCATGAAAGCCCATGTTCGCTGGCTTGACGCCATGGCCTTTGAGGTGGAGAGCGGCAGTGGTCACCGACAGACGGTGGACGGTCCGCCGGATCTGGGGGGGCGGGAGCGGGGTCCGCGGCCCATGGAGCTGATGCTGGAGAGCTTGGGCAGTTGCTCGGCGGTGGATGTAGTGCACATCCTTCAGCGCGGCCGGCATCCGGTCAGCGGCTGCGAAGTCGAGGTCGAAGCCGAGCGCGCCGAGACCCCGCCCAAGGTGTTCACCCGGATCCATCTGCATTTCCGGGTCACCGGCGAGGCGCTCAAGGACAGCGCCGTCGCCCGGGCCGTGCAGCTGTCGGCGGAAAAATACTGTTCGGCGTCGCTGATGCTGGCGAAGGCCTGCGAGGTGACCCACAGCCACGAGACCCTGACCGAATGATTATCCCGCCGGCAGCCTTGTCTGGTATCGGCGCTTTGTGTAGGATGCGCGATCTTAATTCGGAAGCGCCGGCTTCGGAGAACGGTTACCCATGAAGACATACAGCGCCAGACAGGCGGACGTGCAACGTGACTGGTACGTGGTGGATGCCTCGGGCAAGACCCTCGGGCGGCTCGCCTCGGAAATCGCATTCAGGCTGCGTGGCAAGCACAAGCCCCAGTTCACCCCCCACGTCGATACCGGCGATTACATCGTCGTCATCAACGCCGGTCAGGTGGCAGTCACCGGGCGCAAGGCCGAGCAGAAAACCTATCACCGCTTCACCGGCTACGTGGGCAACATGAAGTCCACGACCTTCGAGAAGCTGATCGTCGAGCATCCGGAGCGGGCCATCGAACTGGCCGTGAAGGGCATGCTGCCCAAGAATCGCCTGGGTCGGCAGATGATCAAGAAGCTCAAGGTTTACGCCGGCGGCGACCACAACCACCACGCCCAGCAGCCCCAGGCGCTGGAAGTCTGATCCGGAGCGCAGTAACCGATGGCAGTGGAACAGTATTACGGCACCGGCCGGCGCAAGACCTCGGCGGCCCGAGTGCACATGCGGCCCGGCAACGGCAACATCGTCGTCAACGGCAAGCCCCTCGATGAGTATTTCGGCCGCGAGACCGCCCGCATGGTGGTCCGCCAGCCCCTGGAGCTCACCGACACCGTCGGTAAGGTGGACATTCGGGTGAGCGTTGAAGGCGGCGGCTCCAGTGGCCAGGCCGGCGCGATTCGGCACGGCATTACCCGGGCCCTGATCAATTACGATGAAGACCTGAAGCCCAGCCTGCGCAAGGCCGGATATGTGACCCGCGATGCCCGCATGGTGGAGCGCAAGAAGATCGGTCTGCACAAGGCGCGTCGGGCGACCCAGTTCTCGAAGCGCTAACGGGTTTATTGGGGGATCGTCTAGCGGTAGGACTGCGGACTCTGACTCCGTCAACCCAGGTTCGAATCCTGGTCCCCCAGCCATCAACCGAACCCCGCTCCGGCGGGGTTTTTTATGGATGGATGTGCCATGAGTCAGCCAGTTGAACTCTTCGGTGTGCTTCGCGAAGTGACCGGCGCCAGCCAGGTCAGCGTCAATGTCACACCCCCGGCGACGGTTGCCCGGATTCTCGAGGCG
The DNA here is from genome assembly GCF_009676705.1 of Spiribacter sp. 2438. Lineage (GTDB taxonomy): Bacteria > Pseudomonadota > Gammaproteobacteria > Nitrococcales > Nitrococcaceae > Spiribacter. The sequence goes on from NZ_CP046046.1 coordinate 355,472, forward strand.
CTGTTGGCGGACTACCCCGCCCTGGAACTCCACCTGCCCCGGGTGGCCTGCGCGGTGGGCGAGGATGTCCGCTCCCGAGCCGATACACTGGCCGCCGGGGAAACACTGGTCCTGCTGCCACCGGTCAGCGGCGGCTGAAGTCTTTGGCGCCGGTTGCAGGCGCCCTTTCCCTGAAACCGGTATGCTTGAGTGTTGACTGTGGTTGGCACCGGAGCACACCTGTTGAGCGAACCGCTTGAGCAATGGATTGAGGCGCACGGCGAGGGCGCGCTCTGGTCGGCGTTCTCCCGGGAAGCGCTGCAGGACGGAGAGCGCCTTCTCAAGGACCAGGCCGTGCTGGACTGCAGCCCGGGCGGGCAGGGGTTTTTCGCTCGGGTGCAGGCGGACCGCCGCCACGTTTACTCGGTGGACTGTCGCATCCATCCGTTGCCATCCCCCCGGCCGATGACGACCCACTGTGGTTGTCCCGAGGGTGGCGCCTGCTGTCATGCGGTGGCGGCCCTGCTGTTCTATCTGGGCCGACGGACCACCGAGGGGGCCAGCAGCACCAACCCGGCGGTGCATCAGTGGCTCAGTGAACTGCAATCCGCCCGGGACGCGGCTCCATCATCCCGGCGCGAGGTGGTGGTTTACCTCCTGGAAGACGACGGCAGCGGGGGCCTGCTGGTCACGCCCCGCCGGGGACGGATCAAGCGCAGCGGCGGATACGGCCGGCTCAACCCTTTTCAGGGGCTGCGTCGGGCGCCGGCCGAGCTGCTGACCGCCGACGATCGTCGGCTGCTGCGGTTGCTCCCCGAAGCCGGATCAGCCATCGCGCCGGAGGACCTGCTGTTTCTGCTGGAGGCCATGGCGCGCACCGGACGCGCCCACTGGCAGACCCCCGACACGCCGCCACTGACCGCGGACGGGCCCGCCGCCGGCGGATTCCGCTGGCAGGTCCGAAACGACGGCAGCCAGCAGTTGCGGCCGGCGGCGGATGATGGGCACAAGCTGAGCTTTGCCGGTCAGCCACCGGTCTGGCTGGAGCCATCCAGTGGCCGCTTCGGCCCCCTGGACACCGGCCTGGCGACGCCCATGGTGGAGCGGGCCCTGGCCGCGCCGGTGATTGAGGCCGGTGATGTCGAAGCCACCGCCCGGGCGCTGAGCCAGCAGAAGCTGCCGCTGCCCTGTCCCAAGGCGCCCCGTCGCCGTCGCTTTGACGACATCCGCCCGGTGCCGCGGTTGCGTCTGACCCGGCTCGCCGACCCGGGCCGGAGCAGCCGGGTGGATGCCGGCGAGCCCATCGCCGAATTCAGTTTCGACTATGCCGGCCACACCGTCAGCGCCGGTGATCCGAAAAAGAGCCTGGCGGTCTACCACGGCGGCGCCATCTGCGAATACCGCCGGCATCCGCGGGAGGAGAGCCGTGCCCGGGAACGCCTCGAGGCCGCCGGCCTGGTTCCCGCCGGCTGCATGGCCGATGACCGCTTCGCGCCCGCCCACACCGGCGACTGGCGGCGTTTTATCGCCAGCGCCGTGCCCGCCCTGCAGGACGAGGGCTGGCACGTCCACACCGAGTCCTGCTTTCCCTGGCGGCTGGCCGACGCCGATCTCTGGGAGGCCGACGTCCGGCGGGAGTCCCAGCGACCCGGCTGGTTCAGTCTGGACGTCTCCGTCGAGGTGGACGGTGAGCGGCACGCCCTGCTGCCGCTGCTGCTGGCGCTGATTCGGGATAACCCCGAGGCCATGTCGCCCCGGCATCTCGACGCCATCGATCCGGCGGCCAGCCTGCTGATCGACCTGGGGGACGGCCGCCTGGTGCCGGTGCCGGCCAGCCGCCTGGTGCCCCTGCTGCGGGGACTCACCGAGCTGTATGACCCGGCGCTGCGGCTGGATCACGGCCGCCTGCCCATGCCGCTGGGCCGTGCCGGTGTTCTGGAACAACTGGAGGCCGATCAGCCCGCCGCCCTGCACTGGCAGGGGGATAGCGAGCTGCGTCGTTTGGGGCGGGATATTGCCGCCATCGACAGCGCCGGTGATGCGCCCACCCCCACCGGACTGCGGGGCGAGTTGCGGCCCTATCAGCGCCAGGGTCTGGCCTGGCTGCAGCACCTCGGTCGCCTGGGCCTGGGCGGCGTGCTGGCCGACGACATGGGTCTCGGCAAGACCCTGCAGGTGCTGGCCCATCTGCTGCTGGACAAAGAGGCCGGCCGCTGTCGGGGCCCCAGTCTGGTGGTGGTGCCCACCAGTCTGATGTTCAACTGGGCCCGGGAGGCGGCCCGGTTCGCCCCGGGCCTGCGAGTGCTGCGGTGGCACGGCCCGGACCGCCACCAGCAGAATCCGCGCTTCGATGACCATGACCTGGTGCTCACCACCTACAGCCTGCTGGTTCGGGACGTGGAACGGCTCCACAACCAGGCCTGGCATCTGCTGGTGCTGGACGAGGCCCAGGCCGTGAAGAACCCCCGCGCCCAGGCCGCCCGGGCGGTGCGCACCCTGGAGGCCCATCAACGGCTCAGCCTCACCGGTACGCCCCTGGAGAACCACCTGGGCGAGCTCTGGTCCCAGTTCGACTTTGTCGCCCCGGGCCTGCTCGGCAATGCCTCGGTGTTCAAACGCCTGTACCGCCGTCCCATTGAGCAGGACGGCGATGAGGGACGACTCGCCACCCTGCGGGAGCGGGTCGCGCCGTTCCTGTTGCGGCGGACCAAGCAGGCCATCGCCGCCGATCTGCCCCCCAAAACCGAGATGTCGCTATACGCCGAGCTGGCGGGCGGGCAGCGGACCCTCTACGAACAGCTGCGTCTGGGTCAGCATGCCCGGGTGCGCCAGGCCCTGGCGGAGCAGACCGGCTCCCGGGCCCGGATGCTGGTGCTCGAAGCCCTGCTCAAGCTGCGCGAGGCCTGCTGTGATCCGCGGCTGGTGGACAACGCCCCGGCGGATGCCCATGAGTCCGCCAAGCTGGACCTGCTCATGGAGCTGGTGGATGACCTGATGCAGGCCGGTCGCCGGGTGCTGGTGTTCTCCCAGTTCACCCGCATGCTGCGGCTCATCGAAACGGCCCTGGCGGAACGCGGCCATTGCTGGGCCAAGCTCACCGGCGAAACCCGGGATCGCGAAGCCCAGGTGAACCGATTCCAGAACGGCGAGGTGCCCCTGTTTCTGGTCAGCCTCAAGGCTGGCGGCACCGGCCTCAATCTCACCGCCGCGGATACCGTGATTCATTACGACCCCTGGTGGAACCCGGCGGTGACCCGGCAGGCCACCGATCGGGCCCATCGCATCGGTCAGGATCAGCCGGTGTTCGTCTATCACCTGCTGACCCGGGACACCGTTGAGGATCGGATCATGGCCCTGCAGCGGGACAAGGCCGAGTTGGGGGAGCGGCTGCTGGGGGATGGGGCCGCCCCCGCCGTGACCCCGCTGGATCCGGACGCCGTCAGCCGGCTGTTCGCGCCGCTGGATGACGCCAGTGGCGACGGCGCCTGATCCGCCCGGTCCTTGCCCGAGTCCACGGCCGCCGACGTCCGGTCAGCGCCGGGACCGTTTCAGCCCGCCGTTGATCCAGCGGGTCAGGCGTCCATCAATAATGGCCAGCCCCGCAAACAACACCCCCATGCCGGTGAAAGCGGTGGGTCCCAGGCGCTCCCCCAGGAACACCGTCCCCAGGGTGATGGCCGACACCGGCGCGATGAAGGTCACCAGCGACATGTTGGTGGCGCCGGCGGAGGCCAGAATCCGAAAGTAGAGCAGGTAGGCGAACGCCGTGCACAGCAGCGACAGCGCCAGCAGGGCCGACCACCCCGACAGGCCCGGCGACAGCGTCCAGGGCTGCTCGGCAATGGCCGCCACCGGGACCAGCCAGACCGTGGCCGCCGTCAGCATGTAGGCGGCATTCACCAGCGGCGGCGTGTCGCCAAAACGCCGGCCGTAGTGCACCGCAAAGCCATAGCAAATGGTGGCCCCCAGCACCGACAGCTGTCCCAGGCTGTAAGGGTCGAGCTGCCGCAGCAGATCCGGCCCCATCAGGATCGCCACCCCGGCAAACCCCAGCAGCACCCCCAGCGCCCGGCCCGGGGTCAGCCCCTCGTCGCTGCGGATCATAAGACCCACCAGCACCGCCCAGATGGGGGTCATGGCGTTAATGATCGACGCCAGGCCGCTGGGGATCTGGGTCTGTCCCCAGACAATGAATGAAAAGGGCAGGGCATTGCTGATGGCACCCAGCACCAGGTAGCGGCGGGCAATGGCCGCCGAGAAAGGCAGGCTCGCCCCCCGGGCCCAGGCAATCAGCAGCAGGGCCGCCGCCGCCAGGCTGACCCGCCCCAGCACCACGGTAAACGGCGGCAGGCTCTGCAGGGCCACTTCGAAAAAAAAGAACGAACCGCCCCAGACAGTGGACAGCGCGATCAGCAAAAACCAGTCCCGGGCGCTCATGGCGGCGAAGACTAACCCGTAGGCATCGATTCGTCGATTGGCGGCCCGCCCCCATCGGCAGCGGCCCGGGACGCTGGTATCTTTTCGGCATGAGCGATGAGATTCCCCTGGAAACCCGACTCAACACCGAAACCGGCCGCATCCGCTGGCATGAACTCGAGCGGCATTTTGCCCGCGGCGTGGTGGTGCGGGTGACGCCGGATCTGGACCTGGTGGCGGTGGCGGCGGCCTTCGTCCGGGATGATGAGGCCACGGTCATGGACTGGATGAATGCCCGGCGGGTGTGGCGGGCCGGCACCGAGGATGCCCGGGACTGGCACCGGCGGGACCCCGAACTCTGGGCGGTGGTCGCGGCCCCCTGGGTGCTGGTGCAGGAGCCCGCCTGAACCGCGCCCCCCGGAGCGGCGATCAGGCGTCGCGCATCAGGGTCGAGAAGCGCTCGCCGGCCTTTTTCAGCTTGGGCTCAATGACCATCTGGCAGTAGGGCATGGGTGCGTTCTCGAGATAATAGTCCTGATGGTGGGCCTCGGCGGGATAGAACCGCTCCAGGGGCGCCACCTCGGTGACGATGGGGTTCGGAAAGGCGCTCTCCCGGGTCAGCCGCTGGATCACCGCGTTGGCGGTGTCCCGCTGGTCTTCGTTCTCCCAGAGAATGATGGAGCGATACTGCGGGCCCACGTCGGCGCCTTGGCGGTTGGGCGTGGTGGGATCGTGGATGGTGAAGAACACCGCCAGCAGAGTCTCGTAATCCATCACCGCCGGGTCGTACTCGATCTGCACCACCTCGGCGTGGCCGGTCCGGCCGCTGCAGACGCTGCGGTAATCGGGGTCGGGGGTATGGCCCCCGGCGTAGCCGGAGGTCACCGAGTGCACGCCGGCCAGGCGCTGGAAAACCGCCTCCAGGCACCAGAAACAACCGCCGCCCAGGGTCGCTGTGGTCATAGAAGTTCTCCTTCCGGATTGGCAAACGCCTTGCCCATGCCTTCCAGGTGGGCCCGGTGATCGTGCTGTAGCGCCCACTGCACCGTGGGAAAGGCCAGCTCGTCCCAGGGCAGCTCGTCGTAATGAAACAGCGCCACCTCCTGGGATTCCGGGCCCGCCGAGACCGCGGGGTCGGTGAGCAGCGCCCGATAAATGAGCTGCACCTGATGGATGCGCGCAATGCTGTAGATCGCCAGCAGCCCATTGAGTTTCAGCCGCGCCCGGGCTTCCTCCCAGGACTCCCGCAGGGCACCTTCCTCGGCGGTCTCGTTCAGCTCCATGTACCCGGCGGGGATGGTCCAGTAGCCTATGCGAGGCGGGATGGCCCGCCGGCACAGCAGGATGCGCTCATCCTCCGCCCGGGCCACCGTGCCCACCACGATGCGCGGGTTTTCGTACTCGACAAATCCGCAGTCCGGACAGGTCAGTCGCTCCCGGTCGTCTCCCTGGGGCACCTTGTAGACGCGGGGGCCGGCGTTATCGGCCTGCTCGGGCTGGTTCATGGCGGGAATCTCCCGTAAGAATGTGTGTCTTGAGGATAACAGAGCCGGGCCGCCCATCCGCTTGCTCATCCCCCAACCATCGAGGATCCGCCATGGCCGATATCGTTTTTGACGCCCTGACCCGCTGGTACGGCGACACACCCCAGCGCCGGGTGCTCGACGATGTCTCCGGGCAGATCCGCGGCGGCGAGTTCGTGGTGGTGGTGGGCCGCAGCGGCTCCGGCAAATCCACCCTGCTCAACCTGCTGGGGGGGCTGGACCTGCCCAGCCGCGGCACCGTGCGCATCGGCGACGTGGACATGGCCACCCTCAATGACCGGCGGATCACCGAACTACGCCGGGCGCGCATGGGGTTCATTTTTCAGTCGTATAACTTGATCCCGACCCTGAGTGTGGCCGACAACCTGCGGCTGCCCCTGAGCCTGAACGGCCTGCCCGAGGACAACCGGGTGGCGGAGTGGCTGGATCGGGTGGGTCTCGACGGCCGGCAGGAAGCCTGGCCGGATCAGCTCTCCGGTGGTGAGCAGCAGCGGGTGGCCATTGCCCGGGCACTGATCCATGGCCCGGAATTCATTTTTGCCGACGAGCCCACCGGCAACCTGGATCTGGACAACGCCGAGCGGGTCATTGCCCTATTGGACGGGCTCTGTCGCGAGTCTGGTCGCACCCTGATCATGGCCACCCATGCCCGGGAGGTGGTGGGCCTGGCGGATCAGCTGCTGACCATTCGCGACGGCCGTCTGGTGGACGCCGGAGCCGCGGCGTGAGCCCATTGCTGGGTCGCATCGGGCGCAGCGATCTGCGCCGCCACCCCCTGCAAACCGGTCTGGCGGTGCTGGGGGTGGCCATCGCCGTGGCGGTGGTGGTGGCCGTGGACATGGCCAACCACTCCGCCCGCGAGGCGCTGCGGGTGTCCTTCGAGTCCGTCACCGGCGTCGCCACCCACCAGGTGGTGGGTGGCCCCGACGGGCTCGATGAATCGGTCTACACCCGCATTCGTACCGAGATCGGGTTTGAGCGGGCTGCACCGGTGGTGCAGGGCGGCGTCACCGTGGCGGACGGCCCCACCCGGTCGCTGACCCTGCTGGGCCTGGACGCCTTCGCCGAGGGCCCGTTCCAGCGGCCGCTGGGCGGTGAGGGCGGACTGGGGGATGCCTTTAACGACCTCCTGCTTGGCGAGCGCAGCGTGGCGCTGGGGTCGGCGGAGGCCGAGCGGCTCGGGGTGAGCGCTGGCGATGAGCTGGCGCTGCGGATCGACGGCACCGAGGTTCGGGTGGACGTGATCACGGTGCTCGAGACCGAGGGCGAGGCCGCCCGGGGGCTGTTGCTGGCGGACATCTCCACGGCCCAGTCGCTGCTGGGCCGGGGCGGCGAGCTGGACCGCATCGATCTGATTGCCGATGAGCGCCAAGCGGATGCCATTGCCCGGGCCATCGGTGACGGCGGTCGGGTGGTGCCCGCCGCAGCCAGCGCCAATGCCGTTTTCCAGATCACCCGCGCCTTTCAGATCAATCTCACGGCACTCTCACTGCTGGCCGTGGTGGTGGGGGCCTTTCTGGTGTTCAACACCCTGTCGTTTCTGGCGGTGCGGCGGCGCTCCACCATCGGGGTGCTGCGGTCCATGGGGGTGCAGCGTCACGAAATCATCCGGCTGATGCTCATGGATGCGGTGCTGATCGGCGCGCTCGGCACGGCCATCGGCCTGGCGCTGGGGTTCGCGCTGGCCCATGGTCTGGTGGGGCTGGTGCTGCAGACCATTACCGACGTTTATTTTGCGCAGGCCGCCGGCACCCTGAACCCGTCGCCACTGTCCCTGCTCGCCGGGGTGCTGGTGGGGTTGGGCGGGGCCCTGGTCGCGGCGGCGGCGCCGGCCCGCGAGGCCGCCGCCATTCCGCCCCGGGCAGCCCTGTCCCGGGCCGACCTGGAGCAGCGGGCCCGCCGGCTGTCCGGATTCACGGCGCTGGCAGGGGGCGGTGCCCTGCTACTGGGCGCCGCCCTGATCGGGTTCACCCAGGGGCTGGTTCCCGGTTTTGCCGGCCTGTTCGCCATCATCCTCGGCGCCGCCTTTCTGGCGCCGCTGTTCACCACCCTGGCCGGCACGGCGCTCCGGCCGCTGGTGCGCGGTCGTCCCATCGGCGGACTGGTGGTGGAGGGCGCGGTCACCTCGCTGAGCCGCACCGGCGTGGCGGTGGCCGCCCTGAGTGTGGCCGTGGCCGCGGTGATTGGTGTCTCGGTGATGATCGAGAGCTTCCGCGAAAGCGTCATTGACTGGCTGGAGGGGTCGCTGGACGCCGATTATTACGTCACCGCCCAGGCGGCGCTGGATGATGCGGTGGCGGACCGGCTGGCGGCACCGGCCGACGTGGCCTGGGTGTCGCGCTCCCGGTTCCAGGAGCTGCTCACCGCCGAGGGCCCACTGGATGTCTGGGCGCTGGAATTGCCGGCGGACCAGCAGCCGGCCATTGACGTGCGCCAGGGCGACCCCGCCGACGCCCTGCAGGCCCTGGCCGAGGAGCGGGCCGTGCTGCTCAGCGAACCCCTGGCGGCGCGGCTGGCCCTGGGACCGGGAGATCGGGTCGAACTGCCGCTCCCGGACGGGACCGCCGACCTGGAGGTGGCCGGTGTGTATCGCGACTATGGATCACCCATGGGCACGCTGCTGATGCGCCGCAGCCTTTATCAGGCCCTCTACGATGACGATCGTCTCTCCGGGATCGGCGTCCACGTGGACCCGGCGGCCAGCCCCTCGGCGAGCCTGCAACGGGATCTGGAGGCCGCCGTGGCCGATGTGCCGGGGGCCCAGGTGATCGACAACGCGGCCATTTTCGATGAGTCCCTGCGGATTTTCGATCGCACCTTCGCCATTACCGAAGTGCTCCGCTGGCTGGCCGCTCTGGTGGCCTTCGTCGGCGTGGTCAGTGCGCTCATGGCGCTGCACCTTGACCGGCGGCGGGAGTTCGCCGTGCTGCGGGCCATGGGCCTGGGGCGGGGCGGCATGGGCGCCGTGGTCGGCGGGCAGAGCGGTCTGCTCGGACTGGCCGCCGGGCTCTGGGCGATCCCGCTGGGCCTGACCCTGGCGGGTCTGTTGGTGTTCGTGATCAACCGTCGGGCGTTCGGCTGGACCATGGGCTTCGAGCTGCAGGGAATGCCCCTGCTGGAAGGAGTGGCCCTGGCGGTGCTGGCGGCGCTGCTGGCGGCGGTGTATCCGGCCTGGCGGGCGGGCCGGGAGCCCATCGCCCGTGGCCTGAAGGGGGAATGATGCGACGTTTCGAACCCACGTTAATGGCCCTGGGCGGACTGCTGCTGGCGGCGGTGGTGATCGGCTGGCTGCGCTTTGGCGGCCTGGGTGACCCGCCGGTGGCCAGCCCCGAGAACCTGGCCGAGTCCATGGGCCCCAGCGCCGATGACGATGAGTACGCCCGGGTCACCGGCCCGGTGCCCCTGGTCTTCCCCGAGGACCACGGCGCCCATCCGGACTATCGCACCGAGTGGTGGTACTTCGTGGGCAATGTCACCGCCGAGGATGGCCGGGATTACGGGTTTCAGCTCACCCTGTTCCGCTCGGCCCTGGCCCCGGAGGATCCGGACAAGGCCTCCGACTGGACCACGCGCCAGGCCTGGATGGGCCATTTCGCCGTCACCGACATCGAGGCCGGTGAGCACCGCGCCCGGGAGCGCTATCAGCGCGGGGCCCTGGGGCTTGCCGGCGCTACCGTCCGCCCGGTGCGCATCTGGCTGGATGACTGGGAGGCCCTCAGCGAAGACCCGGAGCACCTGTTCCCGCTGCGGCTGCGGGCCAGTGAGCCGGACCAGGGCATCGCCATCGACCTGCGCCTGGACGATCTCAAGGGGCATGTGCTGCATGGCGATCAGGGCTACAGCCGCAAGGGCGCCGAGCCGGGCAACGCCTCACGCTATTACGCGTTCACCCGCCTCACCGCCGACGGTGAGCTCCGCTTTGATGACCGCAACGCCGAGGTGAGTGGTTCTGCCTGGCTGGACCGGGAATGGAGCACCAGCGCACTGGACGCCGGCCAGCAGGGCTGGGACTGGTTTGCCCTGCAGCTCGACGATGGCCGCGACCTGGTGGTCTATCGCATCCGTCGCGACGACGGCAGCGTCGACCCCCACTCCAAGGGCCTGCTGGTGGATCCGGACGGCAACAGCGAGGTGCTGGGCGTGGATGATTTCAACCTGACGCCCCAGCGGCACTGGCAAAGCCCACAGACCGGTTCCCGCTACCCGGTGGAATGGTCGGTGCAGGTGCCAGACGCCGATCTGGATCTCACCGTCACCGCCCGGGTGGACGCCCAGGAAATGCCCACCACGGTGCGCTACTGGGAAGGATCCGTCAGTGTGCGTGGCAGCGACACCGGGGTGGGCTATCTGGAGATGACCGGCTACTGATTGGCGGACCGCGCCTAGTTGTCGGTCGCTTCCGTCTCCGCCTCCCAGGTGTCCTCTACATCCACCCGGCCTTCTTCCAGGGCGGCGATCATGGCGTCCACGCCCTCGCCACCGGCGGCATCCCGAACCGCATCCCGAAACACCAGCAACAGGCTGACGCCGCTGGTTTCGATGTCGAACACCCGCCAAGTGTCCTCGCGGTAGTGCAGCTGTATGCGCAGCGCCAGGTCATCGGCCGCGGCGCCCCGCAGCCGGGCGGCAATGACCGCGCGCCGGTCATCCTGGGAGACCGTGCGCAGCACCACTTCCCCCTCACGGGCAAACTCCACCGTGTCCTCCAGGTAGCCCTGAAGGGCCTGGATGTAGAGATTGGCCACGCGGCGCTCCAGCGCGGCCCCGAAGCGGCTCAGCTGCTCCTCACTGGCCTGCCGGGCCTCCCGACCCATGGCAAAGCGGGTCATCAGCTCGAAGTCCATCCAGGGACGCACATGCTCCTCAAAAAATGCCCGGGCGGCATCGTCATCATCCTGCAGGGCTTCGCGCTGCTCGATCAGCGCCTCCAGTGCCTGGGTGACCACCCGGTCCACCACCGCCTCGGCGGCCTCGGTTTCATCGGCGGCGGCGATGGGCGGCGCCATCGGCAGGGCCACCAGCAGGGTGGCGAGGGCAAGGGTTGCGAGTCGCAGCATGGGTTGCTCCCGTTGAAACGTGACCGATCTTTGACCGTTCAGCTGGTAAGAATACGCCCGTTGGCGCTCCGAATCTGCCACCAGATCAGCGCCACGCAGGCACTGGCCGCCAGGGCCGCCAGCGCCATCACCAGGGCCATGGCCAGCAGCGGATCGAAGTCCATCAGCCCCACGATGATGGCGCTGATGGCGCCCAGGCCGAACTGGGCGACGCCGAACAGCGCCGAGGCGGATCCGGCCCGGTCCGGATGCCGGTCCAGCACGCCGGCCACGGTGTTGGCGGCGATGACGCCCACGGTGCCCAGGGCGATGAACAGCGCCGGGGTGATGATCCACTGATCATCGATGCCCGCCAGCGCCATGCCCAGCAGCACCAGGCTGGCGCTGACCATGATGACCACCCCGGCGGTGAGCATGCGCCGATGGCCGAACCGCATCACCAGCTGGCCGTTCAGCAGGTTGCCAATCAGCAGCCCCACCACATTGAGGGCAAAGAAGTAACCGAAGTGGGCCTCGCTGACCCCGAACACCTGGGTGTAGACAAACGGGCTGCCCGCCACATAGGCGAACAGGGCCGCAAACGCCATGCCGCCGGCGCCCAGATAGGCCAGCACCCGCGGGTCGCGGACCACCGGACCATAACTGGCGAAAAGCTGTCTCAGGGGGGCCTGCCCCCGGCGCGCCGGCCCGTGGGTTTCCGGCACCGCCAGGATCATCATGGCCAGGCAGGACAACCCGAACCCGGCCAGGGCCCAGAAGTTTGCCCGCCAGCCGAGGGCCACGGTCAGCCAGCCGCCGATCATCGGCGCGATCAGCGGCGCCAGGGTCATCACCAGAATGACGTAGGACATCACCTGGGCCGCCCGTCGTCCGGCGTGGATGTCCCGCACCATGGCCCGGGCGATCACCGGGCCGGCAGCGGCGCCCAGCCCCTGCAGCAGACGGCCGGCCAGGAGCACATCCAGCCGCACTGCCAGCGCGCAGATGAGGGTGGCGGTCAGATAGACCAGCGTCCCGGCGATCAGTGGACGCAACCGCCCGTATCGATCCGCCAGCGGGCCGTACAGCAGCTGGCCGGTGGCCAGCCCCACAAAAAACAGGGTCAGACTCTGCTGCAGCACCCCGGGGCTGGTGCCGAAGTCGCGGGCCATGGCCGGCAGGCCGGGCAGGTAGAGATCGATGGAGAGTGGCGCAAAAGCCGTGATGGCCCCCAGCATGATGATCATGAGGGTCCCTTCCGGGCGGACTCGGCGCGCAGCGTTAAACAAAGTTTCTCCCAGCGGTGATGGCTGAATGCGGGGCACTGATAACCCGCCATGGTAACCCGGATTGGCCCGGGCAAATGGCTTGACCCGCTGCCCGGTTTGTGGGGGGATGAGGGGTTCCATCCATCATCTGGTCACGGGAGTCCAACTGCCTTGGCAACGCCCCGCCCTTTGCCCGAACCCGCACCGGCCATGACCGCCAACGCCCTGGCAGCGGCGCTGCGCCCGCTGGCGCCGGTGGCGGTGATTACCGGCGCCGGCGTGTCCACCCGCTCCGGGATTCCCGACTACCGGGATCACCAGGGGGCCTGGAAGCGCTCGCCGCCCATGCAGATCGCCGAGTTCACCGGCAGCCTGCGGGGCCGGCGGCGCTACTGGGCCCGCAGCCTGGTGGGCTGGCGTACCGTGGCGGAGGCCCGGCCCAATCGCGCCCACCGGGCGCTGGCGCAGCTGGAAGCCTCCGGTCTGGTGGGGCCGGTGATCACCCAGAATGTGGATGGTCTCCATCAGGCCGCCGGCAGTCGCCAGGTGCTGGATCTGCATGGCCGTCTGGATCGGGTGGAGTGCCTGGACTGCAGCCGCGTCATCCCGCGACAGGCCCATCAGGCCCAGCTGGAGGCCGCCAATCCCGGCTGGGCGGAGGCCGCCACCCGGGTGGCCACGGCCCCCGATGGTGACGCGGACCTCGCCGATGTGGACTACGGGGATTTCGTGGTGCCCACCTGCCAGGCCTGCGGCGGGCTGCTCAAGCCGGCGGTGGTGTTCTTCGGCGAGACCGTGCCCCGACCCCGGGTGGACGATGCCTTTGCGCGACTGGCCGGTGCCGGGGGCCTGCTGGTGGTGGGGTCGTCACTCATGGTGTGGTCGGGCTACCGATTCGTGCGGGCCGCCGCGGCGGCCGGTCAGCCGGTGTATGTGCTGGGCCTGGGGGTGACCCGTGGCGACGCAGAGGCCAGCGGCCGGCTCAGTGCGGACTGCAGCGAGGGGCTGGAGGCCCTGCTTGACGCCCTATGAGTCGGGCGGCGCCTGAATCAGCAGCCCGTCCCGTGCCCAGTCGGCCAGGGTCTCCCAAACCGCAGCGGTCACCGCCGCTGGGTCCTCGGCGCCGGGCAGGCGTGCCGCAATGGCCGCCGGCGGCCGTCCCTCCACCGCATGCAGCCAGATCAGCGCGGCGGTGGGGTTGGGGGCCAGCCAGCGCTCACGGGTTTCGTCATAAAGGTGCAGGCCCTGCTCGTCGATCTGCTCCCGCACCCGCCAGGGCCGCAGGGGCGGCGGTGGCGGCGCGCTGCCCTGCAGGGCCTCCACCACCCGGGCGTCCGAGGGCCGGGGATAGGGCAGAAACTGCCACTGATCCGCCGGATCCGGGCCCGGGTAGAGACGCTCGAACCCCCCGGCGTCAGCGGCTTCCCGTTGCAGCGTCGCCACTTCGTCCGCTTCGGGATCGGCGTTCAGGCCCACCAGATTGACCAGGTCTTCGACCATGGCGCGTTTAATAGCCGCCTCGCGACGGCCCCCGTCCGCCGGCGCGGCGAACACCCCCAGGGACGGGTTGAGGTTGCACTCCAGCAGCCAGGGTTGCAGCTCGGTGTCCACCAGACAGTCCAGCCCCAGCAACTCATAGCAGCCCCCGGGGTCGGCGCCCCGGGCCAGGGTATCCCGGCGCATGGTCTCGCGGCCGGCCAGCATCGTGATGGTGATCAACTCCCGCAAGCGGTGGAACAGCGCCTCCGGGTCATGGCCCTCCCGCCGCAGGCGTTGGCGATAGTCCGCCAGTTCGATGAACACCACCGGATCGTCCACCGCCCGGTTGCCGGCGTTAATGTCCGGGTTGGTCTGATGGACGAAGGGGTCGTGCAGTGACTCCAGGGTGTAGGGCCGCGACGCCAGCTTGGCGAACCCCTCGCCATAGAGATACACCCGCAGCGGCTCCACGGAGCGGATCAGCACATACAGGCGCAGCACGTACTTGCGGCCATCGATCAGATGGGGCCGGGCCTGATAGGACTGCACGATCCAGCCGGGCTCGGCCGGGGCGGCTGCCGGCGTGGAGAGCAGCGCAATTCCCCGTCCCCGGGAACTGTTTTCGGGTTTTTGCAGCCATAACTGACTCGGGTCACCGGCGGCGGCGAAGCGCAGGGCGTCCCGGTCCCGGGGTATCACAAAGGTGCGGGGGTGAAAGCGGGCCCGGCGGGCCGGGTCACTGTCGCTACCGTGGGCCGCGGCCAGTCGCTGCTCCAACCCGCCGAGGGTGTCGGCGAGGGCGGATTTGACGGTTACGCAGCCGTTGCCCGGGATATGATTGACCGTGCGCCCGTCCTGCACCCGCTGGAACGCCTCGGCCGTCGGCATACCGACCGTCCACAGGGCGTCCCAGCCTCCGGGGTCGTCGCCCTGGCTGAGGGGCCGCCACCGCGCCGGGTCCAGGGCGTCCACGAAAAAGTGGTCCTCCTCGCCGGGTTGCGAGCCCGTGAGGGCGTAGGTCAGTCTGATCATTGCCCTATTGTAAGCCGCCACCGCCGAACTGGCGCCCCAGGCAGCCGCGGCGGATGAGCCTGAACCGGAGTCGAGGACTGAATGCCGAAGCCGCTACCCAGCAAAATCTGCCCGGTCTGTGAGCGCCCCTTCAACTGGCGGCGCAAGTGGGCCCGGGACTGGGAGAATGTCCGTTACTGTTCCGAGCGCTGCCGGCGCAATCGGCGTCAGGCGGAGTCGTGAACCCACAGCTGGTCTGGTTCAAGCGGGATCTGCGGGTGGCGGATCACGCGCCACTGGCCCGGGCCGCGGCCGCCGGGCCGGTGTTGTGTGTGTATGTCATCGAGCCCGCCTACTGGCAGCTGCCGGACACCGCGGCCCGTCACTGGGGATTCATTCGCGAGAGCCTGCAGAGCCTGGCGGTTGACCTGCAGGCGCTGGGGCTGCGCCTGCGGGTGGTGGAGGGCGAACTGCCGGCGGTGTTCCAGCACCTGCATGCCTGGGCGGGCTTCGACACCATTCACGCCCACCAGGAAACCGGCAACCACTGGACCTACCAGCGGGACCGCCGGGTGGCCGCCTGGTGTCGTCAGGCCGGCGTGCGGTTCGAGGAAACCCCCGCCTTCGGGGTGGTGCGGCCCCTGGCCAATCGGGATCAGTGGGCCGGCCACTGGGAGCGCCGCATGAAAGCCGCGCCGGTGCCCCGGCCCACGGGGGCACGCGCCGCCGAGCCGGCGACCCCCTGCCCGCTGCCCCAGCGGGACCCGGATCAGCTGCCCGAGCACCTGGGGCATGACCGGCGCCCCTGCCCCGGGCGCCAGCCCGGCGGCCGGCCCGAGGGGGAGGCCCTGCTGGCGAGTTTTCTGGCCGAGCGGGGCGAGACCTATCGCCAAGGCATGTCGAGCCCCGCCTCCGCCCGCCGGGTGTGCTCACGGCTGTCCGCCCACATTGCCTACGGCACCCTGTCGCTGCGGGAAATCGTTCAGACCCACCGGCGGCGCTGGGCGGCGGTGCGGGCCGAGGCCCCCCGGTCGCGCTGGGCCCGTTCCCTGAAATCCTTCGAGTCGCGGCTCCACTGGCATTGTCATTTCATGCAGAAACTCGAGGACGAGCAGGCGCTGGAGTGGCGCAACATGCACCGCGGCTATGACGGCCTGCGGGATGAGGATCAGGTGGACCCGGAGCGACTGGCGGCCTGGGTGGAGGGTCGCACCGGCATTCCCTTTGTGGACGCCTGCATGCGCCAGCTCCACCACGAGGGCTGGATCAACTTTCGGATGCGCGCCATGCTGGTGGCGGTGTCCAGCTATCACCTGTGGATGCACTGGCGGGAGCCCGCCCAGCAGCTGGCGCGGCTGTTCACCGACTACGAGCCGGGCATTCATTACTGTCAGTTCCAGATGCAGTCCGGCACCACCGGCATCAACACCCTGCGCATCTACAACCCGGTGAAGCAGTCCCGGGATCAGGATCCCCGGGGGGACTACATCCGTCGCTGGGTCCCGGAGCTGGCGGCGCTGCCCGCCGACTGGATCCATGAGCCCTGGCGTCTGACCGGGTCGCTGCAGCGGCGCTACGGGGTCCGGCTGGAGCGGGATTATCCGGCGCCGGTGGTGGATCACGAACAGGCCGCCCGGGCTGCCCGGGCCCGGATCAAGGCCCATCGGGCCAGTCGGGATCTGAGTGGGGAGTCGGCGCGGGTGCGCCAGCGCCACGCCAGTCGCTCACCCAGCCCGACGCGGCCGCGTCGGCGTCGCACCGATCCGCGCCAGGGCAGTCTCGATCTCTAGTCGCTGAGCCGGTCGGTGAGCTCCGCCGGTGTGCGGGCCACCGGACGGCAGGTGTGCCCCTGGCAGACCCAGGCGCCGGTTTCGCCCTCGGGGGCGGCGGCCACCGCGGTGCCCGCCGACGGCGTGAACACCAGCCGGCCCGGGTGATAGCCCGCTTCGGCCACTTCCCGCCAGGGCCGGTCACCGGCCTCATCGGCGGGGTCCGGCCGCAACACCACCAGCGCCGGCGGCTCGAGGATCTCCTCCAGGGCATTGAGCAGGGCGCAGTGAGCGCCGGGGGCCTCCTGAATGCTGTTGGCGCCGGCCACCACCGCCCGCTCGGCGGCCTGCCGATAACGCGCGTCGCCCAGCCAGTGGCCCAGGCGGTTGAGCGCTAGCGCCGCCACGCCGTTGCCGGCGGGCAGGGCATCATCGGTAAAACTGCGCGGCCGCTGAATCAGGGCCTCATGATCGGCCGCGGTGAAGAAAAAGCCGCCGTCCTCCGGGTCCTCGAACTGCTCCAGCAGGACGTCCCCCAGGGCCAGGGCCCACTCCTCGCGACCGTCGGACCAGCGGGCCTGCTGCAACTCGATAAGCGCGGAGAGCATGAAGGCGTGGTCATCCAGATAGCCCGACAGGTTCGCCCGCCCGGCACGCCAGCTGGCCAGCAGTCGCCCGTCCCGCCAGCAGTGATCCCGCACAAAGCGCTCGGCGGTCTCGGCGGCATCAATAAATTCAGGGATCCCCAGGAAACGCCCCGCCCGGGCCAGCCCGCCGATCATCAGGGCGTTCCAGGCGGTCAGCGCCTTGTCGTCGAGGGCCGGGCGCTCACGCTGGCTGCGGGCTTCACGCAACTTGGCCTGGGCGCTTTTCCATCGCTCCACCAGGGTGTCACGGGGGGTCTGCAGGCGCTTGGCCAGTTCCGAGAACGCCATGTGGACCTGGGGCAGCCAGCGGCCCTCGAAGTTGGGCGCCTCATCCAGCCCCAGCCGGTAGATGGCGAGTTCCGCTTCCTCGGGCTCCAGCACCTCGCGCATGGCGTCCGGCGTCCACAGATAGAACGCCCCCTCGCCCTCGCTGGTGTCGGCGTCCAGTGAGGTGGCAAAGCCGCCTTCCGGCAGGGTCATTTCCCGCAGCACCCATTCACCGGTTTCCCGGGCGATACGCCGGAAGAACCGGTCGCCGGTGGCCCGGTAAGCGTCCGTGGCCACGCCGATCAGCAGGGCATTGTCGCTGAGCATTTTCTCAAAGTGAGGGATGCCCCACTCGGCATCCACTGAGTAACGGGCAAAGCCGCCACCAATCTGGTCGTAAATGCCACCCAGGGCCATGCGCCGCAGGCTGTGGCAGGCCATGTGCAGCGCGCCCCGGTCCACCTCGCCGGCCTGCTGGCCGCGGGCGTAGTGACGCAGCAGCCGCTCGAGACTGGTGGCCTGGGGGAATTTGGGCGCGCTGCCAAAGCCCCCGTAGGCGGCGTCAAAGCGGCTGGCCAGCTGCAGCCGGGCCGACTCCAGCGCGTCGGCGGTGGGCAGCGCCGAGCCACCGGCACCGGCCGCCCGGTTGAGCACCCGCTGGAGGCGCTGGTTCTGCTCATCCACTTCGTCCCGCCGCTCCTGCCAGACCTGGATGATCTGCTGCATCACCTCATCAAAGCCGGGCATGTCGGCGCGGCTCTGGCGGGGGAAATAGGTGCCGGTGAAAAACGGCAACTGCTCCGGCGTCAGGAACACCGTCAGCGGCCAGCCACCGCCGCGGCCCGCCAGCAGCTGATGAGCCATTTGATAAATCCGATCCAGGTCCGGGCGCTCCTCGCGGTCCACCTTGATGTTGATGAAGTCGCGGTTCATCTGCGCCGCGATGTCGGGATCATCGAAGGATTCATGGGCCATGACGTGACACCAGTGGCAGGCGGAATAGCCCACCGAGAGCAGGATCGGCCGGTCCAGATCCCGCGCCGCCTGCAGGGCCGTCTCGTCCCAGGGCTGCCAGTGCACCGGGTTGTCCGCGTGCTGGCGCAGATAGGGGCTGGTGGCCTCGCCCAGGCGATTGCGTTGGATGGCGTCGTGTTGCATGGCGCAATGCTATCATCAGGCAGAAAAGGCCCACCATGGTGACAACATGCGGATAGACCCGGCGAGCGGGTTTCTGGACAGCGCGACCTACCTGGCGTCGCCCAACTGCGATGCGCGCCCCGGCGGCGCGCAGCCGGAGTTGCTAGTGGTTCACGGGATCAGTCTGCCGGAAGGCCAGTACGGTGGCGGCTATATCCGGGCGCTATTCACCAACCGTCTCAACACCCGGGACGATTCGCGGTTTCAGGCCCTGGACGGGCTCAGGGTCTCCGCTCACCTGCTTATTGACCGCCGTGGCCAGCTGACCCAGTTCGTGCCCTTCGGCCAGCGGGCCTGGCATGCCGGCCAGTCCTGGTTCGAGGGGCGCAGCGACTGCAACGACTTCTCCATCGGGGTTGAGCTGGAGGGGACGGACCGGTCCCGATTCGCCGAAGCGCAGTACGACCGGCTCGAACAGCTCATCCCGGTGCTGCAGCGGGCCTATCCCGGCATCGCAGACGACCGGGTGGTGGGGCACTGTCACATCGCCCCGGGCCGCAAGAGCGACCCCGGGCCGCTGTTTGACTGGGGGCGGTTGCATCGCCGTCTGGGCATTCGCTGCCCCATCACCCAATCGCCACCGGGTCCGCCATGCAACTGATCGCCATTCTGATTGCTTTCATTCTCACCGGGCTGCTTTCTCCCGGGGGATGGCGCAGCGCCCGGGGCTTTAACCGGCTGGCGGACTGGCTGCGCCAGCGACTGCTGCCCCTGGGGCTGTGGAACCATGCCGGCGGGCTGATCGCGGTAGTGATCCCCGCGCTGCTGTTGGTGCTGTTGGTACAGTGGCTGGCGGGCGGCTGGCTATTCGGCCTCGTGGGTGGGGCCCTGGGGGTGATCGCGCTGCTGTTTGCCTTTGGCGGCGGTGAAACCCTGGAGGCCGAAGTGGCGGCCTTCACCAGCGCCTGGCGCCGCGGTGATGAGGCGGCGGCCCAGCGCGCCCTCGAGGCCATCGCCGGCAGCTCGCTGGAGCCGGTGCCCCTGGAAGTCATGCCCGAGTTGGCCGCGGAACATCTGGTGATCCGCGCCCGAACCCGCTGGTTTGCACCAGTGTTCTGGTTCGTGGTGCTGGGGCCGGTGGGGGCCTTCGGCTATCGGCTGGTGGTGCTGGCCCGGGCCTTCGGCGATTTCCACGACAACACCGGCCCCGGCTACTGTCAGTGCTCCGCACGTCTGATCACCATTCTGGACTGGCTGCCCAACCGGTTGATGGCCCTGGCCCTCGCGCTGGTGGGACATTTCAACGCCACCCGCCAGGCCTGGGCAGCTACGGTGGATCAGGACGAGCAGCAGCGGCTGTCCTCGGCGGGGCTGGGGGCGCTGGGACTGGCCCCCTCGGACGGCCCGCGGGACCTCACCGGTGAAGCGGTGGGGGACACCCATGCGATGCTGCGTCGGGGACTGTACGTCTGGCTGGCGGCGATCGCCGCGGCGACGTTGCTGGGCCTGCTCTAGCTAGACCACCAGCACCGGGCAGTGGGCGGAGCCCGCCACCCGCTGAGCGACGCTGCCCAGCAGCACGGAGGTCTCGCCAGTGGTCCCCTGAGCCCCCACCACGATCAGGTCACAGTCCCGCTGGCGGGCGAACTGCACGATGGTGCTGGCGGGCCGGCCACCCTTGACGAAGGCCCGCAGGTGATCCTTGGGTGCCCCGTGATCCCGCAGATACTCCTTGGCGGACATGGCGATGTCGGTGGCGTATTCCTTGAGGGCGTTTTCCGGCAGATCCAGGCGGGTGGGCCGCACCATGGAGATGGACGCCTCCCGCAGGCTGTGGTGCTTGAACACGCACAGCACGTAGATCTCGGCCTGGGTGATCCGCTGAATCTCCAGAGTTTTTTCCAGCGCCTTGAGAGCCCCATTGGAGCCGTCCACCGGGACCAGAATGCGATTGAATGCCGCCATGGCGTCCCCTAGTTGAACATCATGTCACGCAGTCCCAGGGAGATCTGCGGGAACATGATCAGCAGGGCCGCCGAGAGGATCAGCATGAATACAAAGGGTGGCGTGCCCCGAATGACTTCGATGTACGGTCGCTTGAAGATCGCAATGGCCGTGAATATGTCGCAGCCAAAGGGCGGCGTGGCCGAGCCGATGGCCACCTGCAGCGTGATCAGAATGCCCACCAGCACCGGGTCGAGACCGGTGGCGGCCACCGCCGGCATGAAAATCGGCGTCAGCACCAGAATCACCACAATGGGGTCAACAAACATGCAGGCCACAAAGAAGGCGATGCAGATGGCGATCAGCACCCCGGTGGGGCCGGCCTCGTTAATGCCCACGGCCTCCAGCACCGCCGAGGGGATCTGAGCGAAAGAGATAATCCAGGAGAAGCCGTTGCCCACGCCCACCAGGATGAACACCACCGCGGTGATCAGGCCGGTGGACTTGGCGATGGCCCAGATGTCTTTCGACTTCAGCGACCGGAAGACCAGGAACTCCAGGATGAAGGCATACAGCACACACACCGCCGCCGCTTCGGTGGGGCTGAAGACGCCACCGTAGATGCCGCCGACGATAATGAGCGGGAAGCCCAGCGGCCAGAGCGCCTGGCGGATCGCGGTGCCGCGCTCCCGCCAGCTGGCCTTGGGCTCGGTGGGGACCTTGTTGATGTAGGCGTAGGCGATGCAATAGGCCGAGAACATGGCAAGGATCATCAGTCCGGGGCCGATGCCGGCGATGAACAGCTCCCCGATGGAGGTCTCGGAGATCACCCCGTAGACGATCATGCCGATGCTTGGCGGGATCAGGAAGGCGATGTCACTGGAGTTGATGATCAACGCCAACGAAAACGAGTCCTTGTAACCGGCCTTGAGCATGCGCGGCCGCAGGGGCGAGCCCACCGCCACCACTGTGGCCTGGGTGGAGCCGGAGACCGCCCCGAACAGCGTGCAGGAGGTGGCGGTGCTCACCGCTAGACCGCCCTTGATGTGGCCAACAAAGCTCATGACCATGTTGATCAGGCGCTCCGCCGACGTGCCGCGGGTCATGATGTCGGCGGCCAGAATGAACATGGGCACCGCGATCAGCGAGGCGGGCCGGATGCCGGCAATGATCTGCTGGATCAGCGTGTCCATCTGACCAAAGCCGTTGAACATCATCACGAAGCCGATGGTGGCGCCGGCGATCAGCGGCACCATCATCGGGAAGCCGAGCAGCAGCAACAGCACCATCACCGAGAACATGATCATCGCCATGGCGGTTACACCTCGGTTTCGGTGTCGGTGTAACCATCCACCATGGCGGTGGACAGATACACGTCCTTTTCACGAATGTTCTTGATGGCGGTGAGCAGGTACTGAATGCCGGTGATGGCAAATCCCAGCGGCACCCACAGATAAATCCACCAGATGGGCAGCCCCATGGCGGGCAGCACCCGGCCGCGCTGATAGAGGGTGGTGATGTACTCGATGGAGTAATACATCAGGAAAAACATGGCCGCCGAGGTGACCAGCGCAATGATGATCATGAGGATCTTGCGCCCGAACACCGGAAAGGCGTCGTAAATCGCCGACATGCGGATGTGCCGACCGTGGCGGGCGGCGTAGCCAATGCCCGCAAAGGTGATCATGACGATCAGAATTCGGTTGATTTCGCCGGAGACGGCGATACTGGAGCCCAGGGCGAAGCGGCTGACGACGTTGGCGACGGTGTTGACCGCCATGAGCAGAACGCCGAGCCCGAGAATGCCGGCTTCGAGGCGGGCCAGCGCCATGTCCAGCAGGCCCAGTGGCCCCGGTAGCCCCGAGGTGTAGCGTCTTTCCTCGTCTTCGTCGATCATCCCCGCCCCCCGGGTGATGTCCCGATTGTGGGATCAGTAAAGGGGCCAGCCCGCAGCGCGGACTGCCCCCTCCCAATGCGGCTTAACCGCCAGACGCTCAGTTGGACTGAACGGCCTCGAGGTCGGCCTTGAACTGCTCCAGGAGCATGGCACCGTCTTCGCCGGTCAGCTCCAGATAGCGCTCCTCAACCGCCGGAGCCAGTGCCCGGAACTCGTCAATCTGCTCCTCGTTCAGGCGGGTCACGGTGACCTCGTCCGACGATTCCAGAATCAGCTCCAGTGACTCGTCCGCCAGACCCTGGATATGCTCCATGGTGACGGCATAGGCGTGATCCGCCGCGTCGCGAACCATCTGCTGGTCGTCAGCGGACAGGCTGTTGAAGAAGTCCTGGTTGGCCATGGACGCTGTCACGAACCAGCCATGACCGGTGAACACCAGGTTCGGAGACACCTCGTAAAGTCCGCCGGACTGGATCCAGAAGATCGGGTTTTCCTGACCGTCGATCAGGCCGGTCTGCAGGCCACCATAGACCTCACCCCAGGGCAGCGGCGTCGGCGTTGCACCAAAGGCGTTGTAAGTGGCGGAGAGCAGCGGGTTGGTCATCACCCGAATGTTCTTGCCCTGGATCCCGCTGGGGCTGGTGAACGGCTCATCGGCGGTCACCACCATTTCACCTTCGGGATACATCTTCAGCAGTTCGAGGCCGTGCTCAGCGTAGAGCTCGGGGAAGATCTCGTTGATGGCCACGCTCTGGTCGAAGAACTCCAGCACGGTCTGCTCGTCGGTGGGCAGCAGATACGGCACGAAGAAGATCTGTGCCGCCGGCAGCCAGGCGCCGCTGAAGCCCGGCGACTGGTTCACGAACTCGATGATGCCGTTCTGGGCCTGCTCCATGATGTCGTCCGACTCACCGAGCTCACCAAAGCGATAGACCTCGAGGGTGTAGTCCGAATTGGCCTCAATATGATCCTTGAACGCCATGGCATAGACGTCCTGGACGTCGTCCTCGAATTCCTCATGGGCGTAGCGCCAGGTGTCGGCAAAGGCCGCACTGGACAGGCTCAGGGCCAGGGCGCCAATGGCGGCGTGAGTCAAAAACCGGGATGACTTCATGTGTAAGTCTCCTTGTGTGTCGTATTGGCTACCGCCACTTAATGGTGACAGTCCCGATCGAAGGTAGCCCGCGGCTGGAACCCGGTCAAGTGCATGAATTGGCCGCCGAAATGGTGCAGAGAAGCACCGAATCGCACCAATCTTGCCCGTAAAGTCGGTCTTTTAACGGGATGAAGGCCGATCCCGGGGCACCGATGGCAGCTGTCGTTGCTCTGGCAGGTTCGCCTCCGCCTCGAACACCCGACTCTGCAGGCGCACCGTGGCGGTGGTGGTGATCGGCAGGCGGCCGGTGGCCAGGAGTCGGCGGTGAAACAGGTCCACGTCGGGGTCAAAGCGGCTGGCGGCGCGGGCCGCCGCCAGAATCAATGCACCACCATAGGGCACTCGCAGCGGATAGCCGTAGGTCACCTGCACCCGCAGCAGGGTGGCATCCGCCAGGTTCAGACCGCTGCGTGGGCCCGGCCCGGTGCTGCCCAGGTGGACATCGCGAAACGGGAGGTAAATTCGGCCATCGGCATCCCGGCGACCATGGTCCCGGAGCGCCTCGGCGGTGGGATTGAGAATGCGAATGCGGCTGTGGGCGAAAACCTCCGGCAGCGATTGCAGGCTGAATCGGCGCTCAAAGTCAGTGACCCGCCGCTCCGGAGCTTTTAATGGCGTCAGCGCCCGGGCCAGGGCTGTGCGCATGGGGCCCGTCCGGGCGTTTTCCACCGCGCCGGCCCGGGCCGCCATGAGGGTGGCGTGGCTGACAAACGCCCGGGCCTCGTGAACGAAGGCCCACTGCACCACCATGAGGCCGACAGCCAGCACCACCGGCAGGGCAATCAGCGCCTCCAGCATGACGCCGCCGGTCATGCCATGCCGCTGTCCTGGACCAGGTTGGCCGGGAAGGCCCGCGGCCGGGCGCTGATCACGGGGGCCAATCAGCGCCCGGCGGGTCATTAACCGCGGCAGTTGGCGGGCGCGAAGCGGGTGGGGAGGGAGCCATCGCCATTCGCCGCCTCGCACCTCCACTCGATTTGGCCGCCCTCTTCACTAACAGTGGGAATAAAAAAGAGACTGTCCCCTTCATCGACCCCCTCGCCAATATCGTTGAACGTTACTCGAATACTTCCCGGTGACGTTGACGAGATGATGATTGCCTCAACCACATCGGTTGAATAACTGCTGCCGGGCGTCGTGCCGCTGTCGTCCAAACCTGCTTCTGAGGAATTCGTAGGTAACTGCCCATTCGCATAGTAATAGTCCGCGACGCTGGCCTTGATGGGCGAGACGGCAGCAATGGCCTCCGTGACTTTGGCCCGGACGGTGTAGTCCGAGTAGGCCGGTACGGCCACGGCGGCCAGCACGCCGACGATGGCCACAACGATCATGAGTTCAATCAGCGTGAAACCGCTTTGACGATTGCGCATGAAAAACCTCCGGTAGCTTCAAATCGGAACCGCGCCGGGGGGCGGGTTCGGGGGTCAATTCAGCCCGGTTTGCCGGCGGGTGTTCTGCGATCTGTCTCGCAGACCGGACCAGCGGGGCCGCGGACGGGCCCAGTGGCGCTTTTCCGCAGCGCCGCAATTTTTTGAAACCACCCCCGGAATCGTGGAAAATGCTCCAACTTTTTCATGAGGAGGCGGAGGGCCCATGAACCTGCACGAGTTTCAGGCGAAGCACATCTTCAGCCAGTACGGCATACCCATTCCCAAAGGTTTCGTGGTCCGCTCGTCGGCAGAGGCCCGTTCCGCCGCTGAGGAGCTGGGCGGCCCGGTCTGGGTGGTCAAGGCCCAGGTGCATGCCGGCGGCCGCGGCAAGGCCGGGGGCGTCAAGCTCGCCAAGAGCCTGGATGAGGTGGCCGAGTACACCGATGGCATGCTGGGCACCCGGTTGGTCACCCACCAGACCGACGAGCACGGCATGCCGGTGAACTCGGTGATGATCGAGGAAGGCCTGGACATCGCCCGCGAGATTTATCTTGGCGCCCTGGTGGACCGCTCCAGCAAGCGTATCGTTTTCATGGGTTCCGCCGCCGGCGGCATGGACATCGAAGAAGTCGCCGCCACCGAACCCGAAAAGATCATCACCGTGGGGGTCAACCCGGTGGCCGGGCTGCAGCCTTACCAGTGCCGGCAGATGGGCTTCGCCCTGGGGCTGACGCCGGCGCAGATCAAACAGCTCACCCGCATCATGGACGGCCTCTACCGCTGTTTCACCGACCGCGACCTGGGGCTGATCGAAATCAACCCCCTGATCGTCACCGGCGATGACGAGCTGCTGGCCCTGGACGCCAAGATCAACGTCGACGACAACGCCGTCGAGGTGAAGCGCCAGGCGGAAATCGCCGACATGCGCGACGTCAGCCAGGAAGACGACACCGAGGTCCAGGCCGCCGAGCACGGCCTCAACTACATCACCCTGGATGGCAATATTGGCTGCATGGTCAACGGCGCCGGCCTGGCCATGGCCACCATGGACGTCATCAAGCTCCACGGCGGCGAGCCGGCCAACTTTCTGGACGTGGGCGGCGGCACCAACAAGGAGCGCGTCACCGAGGCGTTCAAGATCATCTCCGCCAGCCCTGATGTGCAGGGCATTCTGGTGAACATCTTCGGCGGCATCGTCCGCTGCGACATGATCGCCGAAGGCGTCATCGCTGCGGTCAAGGAAGTCGGCGTCAACGTGCCGGTGGTGGTGCGCCTGGAGGGCACCAACGTCGAGCAGGGCAAGGCGCTGCTCAAGGACAGCGGTCTCGACATCATTCCGGCGGACGATCTGACCGACGGTGCACAGAAGGTGGTGGGCGCCGTCAGCGCCTGACCCGCAACCCGGACACAAGACGAGGAACACACATGAGTATTCTGGTGGACAAACACACCAAGGTGATCGTCCAGGGCTTCACCGGGAAGCAGGGCACCTTCCACGCCGAGCAGTGCATTGCCTACGGCACCAATATCGTCGGCGGCACCACCCCGGGCCGCGGTGGCGAAACCCACCTCGAGCGACCGGTGTTCAACACCGTGCGTGACGCGGTGGACGACACCGGCGCCGATGCCTCGATGATCTACGTGCCGGCGGCCTTTGCCGCCGACGCCATCCTCGAAGCGGCGGAAGCCGGCATTCGGGTGATCGCGTGCATCACCGAAGGCATTCCGGTGCTGGACATGCTCAAGGTCAAGGCCGCGCTGGACTTCTACGGCGCCACCCTGATCGGCCCCAACTGCCCCGGCATCATCACGCCGGACGAGTGCAAGATCGGCATCATGCCCGGCCACATTCACAAGGCCGGGTCCATCGGCATTGTCTCGCGCTCCGGCACCCTGACCTACGAGGCGGTCAAGCAGACCACCGACATCGGCATGGGCCAGAGCACCTGTGTGGGCATCGGTGGCGACCCCATTCAGGGCATGAACTTCATTGACGTCATCGAGCAGTTCGAGGCCGACCGGCAGACCAAGGGCATTGTCATGGTGGGCGAAATCGGCGGGACCGCCGAGGAAGAGGCCGCCGAGTACATCCAGGCCCACGTCCGCAAACCAGTGGTGGCCTATATCGCCGGGGTGACCGCACCCCCCGGCAAGCGCATGGGGCATGCCGGTGCCATCATCAGTGGTGGCAAGGGCACTGCCGCGGACAAGTTCGGTGCCCTCGAAAAGGCCGGTGTGGCCACCGTTCGCTCACCTGCGGAGATCGGCCAGCGCGTCAGTGACTGCTTCACCGGCTGACTGCGGTGATCGCCGCGACGCCGCGCCGGGGCGCTTCGCCTCGGGAGGGGTCGGGTCATGAGTGAGCCACGGCGTTTCATCATGGCCCAGCTCAACCTGCTGGTGGGCGATGTCGCCGGCAACACCCAGGCGGTGATCCAGGCGGCCACGGAAGCCCGCGACGGTCAGGGTGCGGCGCTGGTGTGCTTTCCCGAGCTCACCCTCACCGGTTATCCACCGGATGATCTGCTGCTGCGCAGTGATTTCATCGCCGCGGTGGATGACGGGCTACAGCGCATCGCCGAGGCCACCCGAGGCATCACCGTGATTGTCGGCGCTCCGCAGCTGGAGGCCGGGCAGCTGGTGAATGCCGCCCTAGTGATTCGCAACGGGCGGGTGGACGCCCGCTACGCCAAACAACAGCTGCCCACCTATGGCGTTTTCGACGACCTGCGCTACTTTGCCCCCGGCGACACCGCCTGCGTGGTGGACGTGGAGGGCTGTCGGGTGGGGGTCACCGTCTGTGAAGACGCCTGGTATCCGGAACCCGTGGCCGCAGCCGCCGCTGCCGGGGCGGACGTGGTGGTGAACATCAACGCCTCCCCCTTTGATCAGTACAAGGGCACCGCCCGGGAATCGGTGCTGCGGGACCGCATCGCCGAAACCGGCCTGCCCATCCTCTACTGCAATATGGCGGGCGGCCAGGACGAGGTGGTCTACGACGGCGGCTCCTGCGCCTTCGACGCCAACGGCGACCTGATGGTGCGCGCCCCCCGGTTCGACACCGGCCTGTATGCCGTGGACGTGGCCCGCATCCATGACCAGTGGACGCCGCTGGAAGGCGACATCGAGCCGGATCTCTCCCCCGAGGCCGCGGTCTACGAAGCGCTGGTCTGGGGGGTGCGGGACTACATCGAAAAAAATCGCTTCCCCGGTGTGGTGATCGGGCTTTCCGGCGGTATCGACTCCGCGCTCACCACCTGCATCGCCGCCGACGCGCTGGGCCCGGAGCGGGTGCATTGCCTGATGATGCCCACCCGCTACACCTCGGCGATGAGCCACACCGACGCCGGCGAGCTCGCCGAGGCTCTGGGCGTGCGCTACGACGTGGTGGCCATCGAGGCCATCTTCAACCAGTTCACCGGCGAACTGGCGCCGCTCTTCGACGACCGCCCGGCGGACGTCACCGAGGAGAACCTGCAGTCGCGCATTCGCGGCACCCTGCTGATGGCGGTGTCCAACAAATTCGGTGGCCTGGTGCTCGCCACCGGCAACAAAAGCGAAATGGCGGTGGGCTATTCCACCCTGTATGGCGACATGGTGGGCGGTTTCTCGCCGCTCAAGGACATCTTCAAGACCGAGGTCTACCGGCTGGCGCGCTACCGCAACGCGCTCTCGCCGGTGATCCCCGAAAACGCCCTGACCCGGCCGCCCAGCGCCGAACTGGCGCCGGACCAGAAAGACACCGACAGCCTGCCGGAATACCCCGAACTGGACAGCATTCTGGCGGCCTATGTTGAGGACGACGCCGGCATCGAGGAAATCGTCGACGCCGGTCACGACCGCGCCACGGTGGAACAGGTGGTGCGGCTTCTGCATCGCAACGAATACAAGCGTCGCCAGGCCGCGCCCGGGGTCAAAGTGACCACCAAGGCCTTCGGCCGCGACCGCCGCTACCCCATCACCTCGGGGTTCGGTCGGGCGGCGGACTGATACACTGCGGCGCTCAGCCAACGGGAGTTGTTTTCATGAAAAAGATCGAAGCCATCATCAAGCCCTTCAAGCTGGATGATGTCCGCGAGGGCATCGCCGAGGTGGGTATCACCGGCATGACCGTCACCGAGGTCAAGGGGTTCGGGCGCCAGAAAGGCCACACCGAGCTCTATCGCGGCGCGGAATACGTGGTGGACTTCCTGCCCAAGATGCGCATCGAAGTGGTGGTCCCCGACGACGTGGTGGACGTGGTGGTGGAAGCCATCATCAAGGCGGCCAACACCGGCAAGATCGGCGACGGCAAGGTGTTCGTCAGCCCGGTGGAGCAGGCCATTCGCATCCGCACCCAGGACCGGGACGAGCAGGCCCTCTAATCGGGGCCCGTCACCGGCGCGCGATGGGTTACATCGCGCCCGGGCCCGGCATCCGGGGCGGCTGGGCGCCGCCAGGCGCCGGCGCATCGGTGGGAGAGGGCGAGACCTCCATGGACTCGTCCTGGAACAGCCCCGGGGCAGCCGGCTGATCGGGCCGGGTCGGGTCCATCTCGGCGGCGGCCACCT
This sequence comes from Spiribacter sp. 2438, assembly GCF_009676705.1. Lineage (GTDB taxonomy): Bacteria > Pseudomonadota > Gammaproteobacteria > Nitrococcales > Nitrococcaceae > Spiribacter. Next base: position 384,942 of record NZ_CP046046.1, read on the forward strand.
GTACCCCTTCCGCCAGATCATCAAACCCCAGCGCCTGATAGGCCGCCGTCAGCACATCCATGGCGGGCTCCACCGATGGCGTGCCGGGAAACTCTTCAATGACCGTGATGGCCCGGCGGGCCGCTGCTACCCAGGCCTCCCCGTCCAGATAGTACCGGGCCACAAACAGCTGGAAGCGGGCGCCATCGGCGTAGAGTTCCTGCATCCGCTCCCGGGCGTCGTCCACGTATTCGCTGTCCGGGAACTGTTCCACCAGGGTCTGGAATGACTGAAACGCCTGCCGGCGTGGCACCGGGTCCCTGAGGTTGGTGTCCACCCGGGCCAGCCGCTTGATGAAGTCCTCGTTTTTCTCCTGCAGCGCCAGCCCCTGCATGTACCAGGTGTAGGGCACCGCCCGGTGGCGCGGATGCAGCCGCCGGAAGCGGTCCGCCGCCGCCACGGTGGAGGCCGCATCGCCGGTTTCGTAGTAGACGCGAATGATGTCCAGCTGCGCCTGGGTGGCGTACACCCCGAACGGGAACTGCGCCTGCAGCGCTTCCAGTTCCTCGGTGGCCGTGGTCCAGTCACGGCGATCCATGGCCCGCTGGGCCCGCTCATAAAGCGCCTGCGCCTCGGCATCCCGCAAATCCGCGCCACCGCCGTTGCCCCCGCAGCCCGCCAGCAGCACCGTAACCATTACCATCGTGAGGATGCGCTTCATGTCGCTATCGTCTACCTTGTTGCCCGAATCGCGAGTTTAGAGAAAAAACCCCGGCCGCGCCCAGTCGGCTGTACAGAGAGATTGCATGTCGCCCCCCAGCCAGCGCATCGAGCGCACCGCCATCCTGCCCCCCGAGGCCGCCGGCCAACGCCTGGACGCGGCGTTGGCGGCGTTGTTCCCGGAGTTCTCCCGCTCCCGGCTGCAACGCTGGCTCAAGGACGGCGCCCTCACCGTGGACGGCGCCTCACCCCGCGGCCGCACCACAATAGCCGGTGGCGAAACCGTGCACCTGATGGCCGAACTGGCGGACGAAGGCCGGGTGGAAGCCGAGCCCATCCCTCTGGATATTGTTCATGAGGACGCCGACCTGCTGGTGATCAACAAACCCGCTGGTCTGGTGGTCCACCCCGGCGCCGGCAACCCCGGTGGCACCCTGCAGAACGCGCTGCTGCACCACGAACCGGCCCTGGGCGCCGTGCCCCGGGCCGGGCTGGTGCATCGGCTGGATCGGGACACCTCCGGGCTGATGGTGGTGGCCCGTACCCTTCAGGCCCACACCCACCTGGTCAATCAGCTGCAGGCCCGCAGCATGGGCCGCGAGTACCTGGCGCTGGTGGCCGGCACCTTCACCGCCGGTGGCCGGGTCGACGCCCCCATCGGCCGGCACCCCAGGGACCGGCTCAAAATGGCGGTGCGCGCCGAGGCGCCGGATTCCCGTCCCGCCATCACCCACTATCGCATCGACACCCGCTATCCGGCCCATACCCTGCTGCGCTGCCGCCTGGAAACCGGTCGCACCCACCAGATCCGGGTTCACATGGCCCACATCCGGCATCCCATCGTCGGCGACCCGCTTTACAGCGGGCGACTGGCCTTGCCGTCCGGGGCAGAGGCCGTGACGGTGGCCGGACTCAGTGGGGATGGCCACCATGGCGTGGCGACGGGTCCCGGTGACGACGGGGCCGTGACGGTGGCCGAGGTGCTACGGCGGTTTCGGCGCCAGGCCCTGCATGCCGAGACTCTCACCCTGATTCATCCGGCAAGCGGTGAGACCCTCAGCTGGACCGCGGCACCGCCGCCGGACTTTCAGGACCTGATGACGGCCCTGGCCGCCCATCGACAGGCCATGGCGGACGACGAAGCGGGGGACGGGCGGTGGCGGCCCTGAGCCATGAAATTTCGCTGTTGCCGGCGGACTGGAGTGAGTCCTGCGAGGGGGCCGGTGCCGCGGACGCCGGGGCTCCCGGGACCAACGCAGGTGCCGTGGTCAGCCCGGGCACCGCTCAAGTTGAGCCGCTGATCCAGCAATGGCCGGAGGGCGGCTGTGTTCAGGCCGGCTTCACCACCCGTCGGGGTGGCGTCAGCCAGGGCCCGTTTCAGGGCCTGAACCTGGCCCTGCACGTCAATGACGACCCCGAGGCCGTCCTGGCCAATCGCCGGCGCCTGATGGCGGCGGCGGGCCTGCCCGAGGCACCCCGCTGGCTGCGCCAGATCCACAGCACCCGGGTGGTGCATGGGGATGAGGTCGATGCCGATGTCACCGAAGCCGACGCCATCTGGACCGACCGCCCGGACACCGTCTGTGCGGTGCTGGTGGCCGACTGCATGCCCATCCTGCTGGCCGACCGGGGCGGGCGGTGTGTTGCCGCCGTGCACGCCGGCTGGCGGGGGCTGGCCGCCGGCATCCTCCAGCAGACCATTGCCGCCCTGCCGGTGCCCGCCAGCGCCCTGGCGGCCTGCATCGGACCCTGCATCGGCGCGGCAGCCTATGAAGTGGGCCCGGAAGTGCCCCGGGAGATGCGCCGGCAGGGGGTGGAGCCGGTGGTGCAACCGGCAGTGCAATCGGCGGGCAGCGCGTCCTCTGATCGCTGCCTCCTCAACCTGTCCGCCACCGCCCGCCGGGTGCTGGTGGATTCCGGAGTTAGCGCCGTGGGCTCGATGGGGGCCTGTACCTATAACGATCCGGCGCGGTTTTATTCCTATCGCCGTGGCCACCCCACCGGCCGGCTGGCGGGCTTGATTCACCTGTTGCGGCCTGCAACTGGACAGTAAACCTATAATTAAGTATGTTTAACGTCCACTTAAAATTCGCGATGGACCATGCGACAGGTTGATGCGCTGAAACTGCTGGCCGAACAGGCATCCGAGGGACGCGGCGTCTTCAGCCGCCGTGACCTCGAGCGCCTGTTGCGTCATGACAAGCCGCCAGCCCGCGAGCAAACGCTGAAACGACTGGTCAACGACGGCTGGCTCACCCCGGCGGCGCGGGGGGTTTACGTCTATCCGCCGGGGCTTCGCCAGGACGGGTACGACCTTGAGCGAATCGCCCGCACCCTAAGGCGGGGCGAGTACGGTTACGTGAGCCTTGAATCGGCGCTCTCAGAGTGGGGCGCGATTTCCCAGATCCCGGTGGGGCATCTCACGCTGATGACCACCGGGCGAAAGGGCACCTTCCCCACCCCCTGGGGCACCATTGAGTTCACCCACACCGCCCGGCCGCTTGATAACATTTTCCGCGCCACCGTGGTCCCGCCGGACCGGCCGCTTCGCCTGGCCACCCCCGAAGCCGCCTGGCGGGATCTGAAGCGCGTCGGCCGCAACGTCCACATGGTGGATCGTGAGGCCCTTCAGGAAATCTGCGAGGAGCGCCAGGCCGGATGACGCTCCACGCCCTGGTCGACGCGGCAATCCGCGATTCCCCGGATCTCGCGCCCCTGCGGCCGGTGATTGAAAAGGAGCTGCTGCACTACGACATCCTGCAAGCCCTGGATCAGACGGGTTTGCTGGATAAGCTCACATTCCAGGGTGGGACCAGTCTGCGCCTGTGCCACGGCGCGCCGCGCTTTAGCGAGGATCTGGATTTTGCCGGCGGTCCGGCCTTTGCCAGCGGGGACGTCGCGGGTATGGCCGAGGTCATCGAATCGGTGATCACCCAGCACCATGGCCTAGAGGTGCGGGTCAAGCCGCCCAGCGCCGCGCCCGGCGCCGAGCCATCACCCACGGTGACCGTGAGCCGTTGGCAAGTGATTGTGACCACCGCGCCGGCCCGGCCGGACCTGCCCCGGCAGCGGGTGCGCCTTGAAATCGCCAACGTGCCAGCGTACTCCGGCCAATTGCGGCCGCTCCGCCGCAACTACACGGCCCTTCCGGACGGATACGAAGACATTCTGGTGCCCGTGGAGACCGTCTCCGAGGTGCTCTGCGACAAACTGATCTCGGCGGTGGCATCCAAAGCGCCGCGCCACCGGGACTGGTGGGATTTGCCCTGGCTCCAGCAGCAGGGGGCGGAGCTCAACCCGGAATGGCTCGCCGCCAAAATCAGGGACTATGGCATCGCCGACTATCCGAGCGCCGTGGATCGATGCCTGGGTGAGCTGCCGGGCGTTATTCGCAGCGCCGATTTCACCCGGCAGATGAGCCGCTTTTTGCCGCCGGCGGTTATTCGCAGGACCCTGCAGCAGCGCCGATTCCTCGACTATCTGGTGGAAACCAATGCGCAGTTACTGAAAGCGGCTCGGTCGGAAGCGGGGCGATAAGGGCCCTGTGGGAGTTGTTTTTGAGGATTAGGACGCGTGGGCTAAAACGTCACACTCCATACGCCATACGCCATACGCCATACGCCATACGCCATACGCCATACGCCATACGCCATACGCCATACGCCATACGCCACACGTCACACGTCATACATCGCTCTCGCCGCGATCGCGTACTCTGGGTGCAATCGTGTGTTATGAGAGTCGTCGTTTACACCAGACGGAGTACGTAAGACCTCAGACGAGCGGACGGGATGCGTTCTACTTGCAAAAAAAGAACCCGGCGCCCCCGCCCGGCGCCCCCCGCCTGCGCCCCCCGTCCTACCCCCAATCCCCCGCCGCTTTGAAAACCCATCCGCCATCCCCATATCTAACGGCAAAGACATACACCGATTTTTCAAGGAGTTCGTCCCATGCGTATGGACAAACTGACCACCAAGTTTCAGATGGCCCTGGCGGACGCCCAGTCGCTGGCCCTGGGGCGTGATCACCAGATGATCGAGCCGGAGCACCTGCTGCTCGCCATGCTCGACCAGGAGGGCGGCGGCGTGCGGCATCTGCTGCAGCAGGCTGGCGTCAACGGGGCCTATCTGCGCTCGCAGCTGGGGGAGGCGGTGGACCGTCTGCCCACGGTGGCGGGGGCGGCCGGCGACGTGCATGTCAGCAATGACCTCAACCGGCTGCTCAACCAGACCGACAAGCTCGCTCAGAAGCGCGGCGACAGCTATATCTCCAGCGAGCTGTTTTTGCTGGCGGCGGTGCAGGATGGCCAGTCCCGGGTGGGCCAGCTGCTGACCGGTGCCGGGGCTAACCGCCAGGCCCTGGAGAAAGCCATCGAGTCCACCCGCGGCGGTGAGAACGTCGATGACCCCAACGCCGAGGATCAGCGCCAGGCGCTGGAGAAGTACACCATCGATCTCACCGAGCGGGCGGAGCAGGCCAAGCTGGACCCGGTGATCGGCCGCGACGAGGAGATCCGTCGCACCATTCAGGTGCTGCAGCGGCGCACCAAGAACAACCCGGTGCTGATTGGTGAGCCCGGCGTGGGTAAGACCGCCATCGTCGAGGGGCTGGCCCTGCGGATCGTCAACCAGGAGGTGCCGGAGGCCCTCAAGCATAAGCGGGTGCTGTCCCTGGACATGGGTGCCATGGTGGCCGGTGCCAAGTACCGCGGCGAGTTCGAAGAGCGCATGAAAGCCGTGTTGAAGGACCTCGCCAGGCAGGAAGGCGAGATCATTCTCTTTATCGACGAAATCCACACCATCGTCGGCGCCGGCAAGGCCGAGGGGTCCATGGACGCCGGCAATATGCTCAAGCCGGCCCTGGCCCGGGGCGAGCTGCACTGCATCGGCGCCACCACCCTGGACGAATACCGCACCAACATCGAAAAGGACGCCGCCCTGGAGCGCCGTTTCCAGAAGGTGCTGGTGGACGAGCCCAGTGTCGAGGACACGGTGGCGATCCTGCGCGGCCTGAAGGAGCGCTACGAGGTGCACCACGGCGTGGAGATCACGGATCCGGCCATTGTCAGCGCCGCGACCCTGTCCCAGCGCTACATCACCGATCGCAAGCTGCCGGACAAGGCCATCGATCTGGTGGACGAGGCCGCCAGTCGGATTCGCATCGAAATCGACTCCAAGCCCGAGGCCATGGACCGCCTGGAGCGGCGCCTGATTCAGCTCAAGATCGAGCGCGAGGCCCTCAACAAGGAAGAGGATGAGGCCTCCCGCAAGCGCCTCGCCACCCTCGAGGACGAAATCGCCGAGATCGAGCGCGAATACGGCGAGATGGAATCGGTCTGGAACGCCGAAAAGGCCGCCGTGGAAGGCGCCACCGGCCTCAAGGAAGCTCTGGAGCAGGCCCGTCAGGAGCTGGAAACCGCCCGCCGGGCCGGCGACCTGGGGCGCATGTCCGAACTGCAGTACGGCCGCATTCCGGAGCTCGAGCAGCAGCTGGAAGCTGCCACTCAGACCGAGGATCGGCCGGCCATGCAGTTGCTGCGCAACGCCGTCACCGAGGAAGAAGTGGCCGAGGTGGTCTCCAAGTGGACCGGTATCCCGGTCTCGAAAATGCTCGAGGGCGAGCGCGAGAAGCTGCTAAAAATGGAGTCCGCCCTCGGCGAGCGGGTGATCGGTCAGCACGAAGCCGTGGAAGCGGTGAGCAACGCCATCCGCCGCTCCCGGGCGGGGCTGTCCGACCCCCATCGCCCCAATGGTTCGTTTCTGTTCCTCGGCCCCACCGGCGTGGGCAAGACCGAGCTCTGCAAGGCGCTGGCCGGGTTCCTGTTCGACACCGAAGACGCCATGGTGCGGGTGGACATGTCCGAGTTCATGGAAAAGCACTCGGTGGCCCGGCTCATTGGCGCCCCGCCGGGGTACGTGGGCTATGAAGAGGGCGGTTACCTGACGGAAGCCGTCCGACGTAAGCCGTACTCCGTCCTGCTGCTGGACGAAGTGGAGAAGGCCCACGCGGATGTCTTCAACATCCTCCTGCAGGTGCTGGACGACGGCCGCCTGACGGACAGCCATGGCCGCACCGTGGACTTTCGCAACACCGTCATCGTCATGACCTCCAACCTCGGCTCGCACCTCATTCAGGAGCATGCCGGCGAGGCCCAGTACGATGAGATGAAGCGCCAGGTGATGGGCGTGGTCTCCCAGCACTTCCGGCCGGAGTTCATCAACCGCGTGGACGACGTGGTGGTGTTCCACCCGCTCGAGCGCGAGCAGATCCGCCGCATCACCGAAATCCAGGTGCGGGATCTCTCGGAGCGGCTGCGCGAGCGGGACATGACCCTGGAGCTCAGCGAGGCGGCGCTGGACGTGCTTGGCGAGGCCGGGTTCGACCCGATCTACGGCGCCCGCCCCCTCAAGCGGGTGCTGCAGCAGCGGATGGAAAATGCCCTGGCGCAGCGGATCCTCGGCGGCGAGTTCAGCCCGGGGGACGTCATTCGGGTGGATGCCGTGGGCAGTGGCGAGGCCAGCGAGCTGCGCTTTGAGCGGCTGAGCGAGCCAGTCGAGGCCTGACCGGTGCCGGGTCGCCGGAGGCCTGACGGGCACCAGGCCGTGGCGGGTGACGCCTGCCACGGCCGGGTTTTTCGTGCTGCCATTGACCCGGCGCTGGGCCTGATCACAGGCTCAGCGTTCGTCGGCTTCCGCCCCCAGGATCTGGCAGTCCACGCCGAAGGCACTCGCGGCCATGGCCAATGGTCGATCGGCGGTGAGAAGGCAGCACTCCTGACGGGCCGCGGCGGCAAGATGAAGGGCGTCCAACGTTCGCAAATTCGTTTTACATGACGACAACCAACGCAGGGCTTGATCGAAAACCTCCACCGAGATGGGCACGGGTCGGTAGCGGCCGGCGACAATATCGTTTTCCAGGGCAGACTCTATACGGCGCGCCTGTGATTCGGTGATCTCACCCATGCGAGACCAACGGGCGATTGCTGAGGCTATCTCCACTCGGACCAAAGGGCTCAATCCAATCTGCCCGCCTTGACACAGGAAGATGGCCTCCACAGCAGTGCTATTCACCTCCGAGCGATAGAACGGCAGAACGGCACTGGTATCCGCGTAAAGCATTAGCCGCGTTCGTCTTCCTCTCTTAACGCCCGCACCGTGTCCGCTGCCGTTTCCTGCATTGGCGGTATGCCCTCACGGAGCGAGATCCTGGAGATGAAGGGAACAGCGTCTTGCGCCTCGACCCGTGTCATGCGTGCGACCGGCTTGCCATGACGAAGAATCGTAATCTCTTCGCCTCCCTGCTCGATCTGTCTCAGCAGGCTGGCGAAGTTTTCCCGGGCGTCTCGCACATTAACTTCTTTCATTGATTGCCCCTCCAGCCTCTTGTGTACATGTTTAGCGTACACAAGGTTCTCCTCTCTCTCAATTAAGCTCATGGAAGCCTTGTCGGCCGACGCTGGCCGAACACCTAGCCCCCCACCCAGCGAATCACCGTATCCAGTGTCCGGCTCGGCAGAAAGCGCTTCAAAACCTTGAAGACGTGGGTCGGCACCGTGACGTGGTAGCGCGGCTTGGGGTGGGCGGCTTCCAGGGCCCGCCACAGCGTGCGGGCCACGGCCTCCGGGCCCCGGGTGAACGGCGGGTCGCCCTCGCTTTGCAGGCGGACGATGACCTGATGATAGCGGTCGCGGTGGACGCTGGCCTCGACCCGCGCCGGCCAGTCGGCGCCGCTCGCCTGACCCTCCGCTCCTACCCATCGCTGAAACCGGGTCCAGCCGTTGGCGCGGAATTCGCTGGTGACCGGGCCGGTCTGGATGAGCACCGCGTGGATGGCGGTGCCCCGTAGCTCGTGCCGCAGGGTGTCGGTCAGGCCTTCCAGGGCGTATTTGCTGGCGTTGTAGGCGCCGCGCCAGGGCAGGCTGATAAAGCCGAGCACCGAGCTGTGCTGGACGATGCGGCCCCAGCCCTGGGCGCGCATGGCCGGCAGCACCGCCCGGGTGACCGCGTGGGCGCCGAAGACGTTGGTCTCGAACTGCTCCCGCAGGGCCTCCCGGGGCAGGTCTTCCAGCGCACCGGGCTGGCCGAAGCCGGCGTTATTGAACACCGCGTCGATGCGGCCCTGGGTGCGGCCCAGCAGGGTGTCTACGGCGCGCTGGATGCTGTGGTCATCGTCCACGTCCATGACCAGGGCGTCCTCCAGCCCCGCCGCCATCAGATCGTCCACGTCGGCCGGGCGGCGGGCGGTGGCAAATACCCGCCAGCCCCGCTGCTGCAGGGTGAGCGCGCAGTGCCGACCAATGCCGGTGGAGCAGCCGGTAATGAGGATCACCGGGGGCGTGCCGGGGGCCATGACTCAGCCCACCCCCTGCAGCCGCAGATCGTTGCGGGTCAGGGGCTCGCCGCCCTGCTCGGTGACCCGCACGGTGTTGCTCATGCCAATGCCCCACTCCCCGGGAATGCGCAGCATCAGCGGCAGGTGAAACACCATGTTCTCGGCGAACTCCCGCTCCACGCCGCGGGCGATGTAGCCGGAGCCCTCCACCCACGAGGGCGGAAACTGAATTCCCACGGTGTAGCCATAGACGCCGGAGAAAAATGCCCGCTCAGCCATGGGCGCCAGGGCCTGGTCCGCCGCCGCGGCGGCGGTGTCGATGCTGACCCCGGGGCGCATGTGCTCGGTGAGCGCCTCATAAATGGACCGGATGGTGTCCGCGGTGCGGCGCATTTCGTCGGTGGGGGTGCCGGCCACCCGGGTGCGCATCATGGGCGCGGTGTAGCGATGCCAGGCGGCCCCGAATTCCAGGAACACCGGATCGCCGTCGTTGACGTCGTGGCGCTGGTGGTTGCAGTGAATGACGCTGGAGCGCCAGCCGGTGGTGACGATGGGCTGCAGGCTCATGAACTCGCCCCCCGCCGCCAGCATGGCCGCCGAGCCCGTGGCGGCCAGCTGCTGGTCGGTCACCCCCGGAGCGATCAGGCTGTCGGCGGCGGCGATGCCCGTCTCGGTGATGCGGGCGCTCGCCTGCAGCATGGCGATTTCCGCCTCGCTTTTGACGATTTTGATCCCGTCCACCAGCCCCGAGGCGTCAGTGAGTGTGACCGCCGGCAGCGCCGCCGCCAGCCCGTCCCGAAAGCCGCTGCGCAGGGCCGGGCCCCAGTTGTCGGTGCCCAGCTTCGGCCGATCGGCGGTGACCACCCCCGCGTCCCGAATGATGTCCGCCATCTGCTCCACGGCGCCGTTGGCGGCTTCCCAGCGATAGCCCACCACCTCATCCACCCGGGCGGTGGTCACCGCCGGGCCGGTTTCGATGGAGGGGACCTGTAGCACCGCCCGGCCATGGGCCCCGGCGGTGAGCAGCAGGGCGGTGTGCACCGACACCTCGAAGGTGTTGTAGCCGGTGAGGTAGCAGATGTCCGCGGCGTCGGTGACCAGCAGCGCGGCCAGTCCGGCGTCGTCCATGGCGCGGGCCACGCCGTCGCGGCGGCGGGCGTATTCGCTGTCCTCGAAGGGCAGTTCCAGACGGCCCACCCGGTCGGCCAGTTGGTCGCGATAGCGATTGAAATCCATTGCTGTTCTCCGTTGCTGGCTGGCGGGCCCCGCCGCGTTGCTGGCCGTTATAGCAGATACCGGGCGCCCACCGGCAAAGCCCTCACCGGTCCGGCTCATGCCAGCCCCGGCCGATCACGCCAGCAACACTGCCACCAGCCCGGTGATGAAGACTCCGTCAAAGGTGCCGGCCCCCCCGATGGAGGCGAGGGGTGAGCCCAGGCCGCGGACATCCCGCAGGCGCAGCAGATCCGCCCCGGCCAGCACCCCCAGGGTGCCGCAGATGTAGGCCAGCGGCGCGCTCTGCTCCGGCGCCAGGGTCACCGCCACCACCGCCGCGGCAATGGGGGCCACCAGGATGGGCATGCCGATGCCCATGCCCGGGATGGGTCGGCTGAAGGCGTAGCAAATGCCGGACTGGATGGCGATGGCCCCGATCACCGCCAGCACCGGCAGCGGGTGGTATTGCAGCAGGTACAGCGAGAACGCCACCGGGATCACGCAGCCGCCAACGTTCACGGCGATCAGGACTTTGCCCTCGGGCACCCGGGGGGCCAGCCGACTCATGGCCTGCATCTTGCGCTTGAGCTCCGGGTCCGGCGACCGGGTGGCGTCCATGGTGAACAGCGGCAGATTGATGGCGCTGCCCCCCAGGGACATCAGCAGCAGCAGAATGGCGGCGTTCTGGGACAGCCCCAGCCGGTCAAAGGCCACGGTGACCACACCGATCTGGATGAGGGCGAACAGCAGCGCAAACAGAAATCCCCCCAGGATCATCTGCATGGGCATCGGCCACCTCCTTGACCAGGCAAAAAACCGGCTATCATATGCCTTGATCGGGCACCGTCGCCCGCCCCAAAGTTGCAAGGAAACCCAGCATGCCGATTTATGAATACGCCTGCGATGCCTGTGGCCACGAGCTCGAGGCGCTGCAGGGTCTCTCCGATGACCCCCTCAACGAGTGTCCCGCCTGCGGAAAGGCGGCCCTGCGCCGCAAAATCTCGGCGGCGGCGTTCCGCCTGAAAGGCGGTGGCTGGTACGAAACGGATTTCAAAAAGGACAAGCAGCGCAATTTGGCCGGTGACAAAAAAGCCGAGAGTAAACCCGCGGCAAAGTCAGAGGATGCGAAGCCGAAGTCCGGCGAGGGCAAAACCGCGACCAAGCCCGCCAAAGCGGATTAGCGCCGGCGCCGTCATGACGCCCCCGCTTGCCTGAACCCCCGTCACGGCTTACGATTTCGGGTTTTTCCCAACAGGCGGTTTTTCATGCCCATGCGCACCCATTATTGCGGCGAAGTCACTGAGGCCCTGCTCGATCAGGACGTGGACATCTGCGGCTGGGTGCATCGCCGCCGGGACCATGGCGGGGTGATCTTCATCGACCTGCGCGACCGCGAGGGGCTGCTGCAGGTGGTGTTCGACCCGGACCGGGCCGAGGCCTTTGACATCGCCGACCGGGTGCGCCCGGAGTGGGTCCTGAAAATCCGCGGCCGGGTGCGGCATCGGCCCGAGGGCACCGCCAACCCGCAGCTCAACTCCGGCCAGGTGGAGGTGCTGGGCCACGCCATCGAGGTGCTCAACCAGGCCAAGACCCCGCCGTTCCAGCTGGACGAGGACGACGTGGGCGAGGACGTGCGCCTGCGCCATCGCACCATCGACCTGCGCCGCCCGGCCATGCAGCAGCACCTGAAAACCCGGGCCCGGGTCACCGGTTTCATGCACCGGTTTCTGGACGCCGAGGGGTTCCTGGACGTGGAGACCCCGATGCTCACCCGGGCGACGCCGGAGGGGGCGCGGGACTTTCTGGTGCCAAGCCGGCTGCACGCCGGCAGTTTTTACGCGCTGCCCCAGTCGCCGCAGCTCTTCAAGCAGCTGCTGATGATGGGCGGCCTGGACCGCTACTACCAGATCGTGCGCTGTTTTCGGGACGAGGACCTGCGGGCGGACCGCCAGCCGGAGTTCACCCAGCTGGACGTGGAGACCTCGTTCATGGACGAGGCGCAGATCACCGGACTGATGGAGCGGCTGATTCGGGAGCTCATGCAGGCGGTCGCCGGTATCGCCCTGCCGGATCCCTTCCCGCGCATGACCTATGCCGAGGCGGTGGAGCGCTTTGGCATCGACCGGCCGGACCTGCGCATCCCCATGGAACTGGTGACGGTGAGCGACCTGCTGGCCGAGGTGGAGTTCAAGGTCTTCGCCGGCCCGGCCAGCGACCCCCGGGGTCGGGTGGCGGCGCTGCGGGTGCCCGGCGGCGCCTCGCTCACCCGCAAGCAGATCGACGAGTACACCGACTTTGTGGGCCGCTATGGCGCCAAGGGCCTGGCCTACATCAAGGTCAACGACCCCGCCGACGGCGTGGCGGGGCTGCAGTCCCCCATTCTCAAGTTCCTGCCGGAGTCGGTGGTTACCGACATTCTGGCCCGCACCGGGGCGGCGGCCGGCGATCTCATTTTCTTTGGCGCTGACAAGGCCAAGGTGGTCAACGAATCCCTGGCGGCCCTGCGGGTGCGCGTGGGCCATGACCTGGAGCTGCTGGAAGGCGAATGGCGGCCGCTCTGGGTGGTGGACTTCCCGATGTTCGAATACGACGAAACCGACGGCCGCTACTACGCGCTGCATCATCCCTTCACCGCCCCCCAGGCGGAGACCGTGGACGAGGTCAACGCCGCCGACCCGGAATCCCTGCTCTCACGGGCCTACGACCTGGTGCTGAACGGCACCGAGCTTGGCGGCGGCTCCATTCGTATTCACCGGCCGGACATGCAGTCGGCGGTGTTCCAGCGCCTTGGCATTGACGCCGAGGAAGCCCGGGAGAAGTTCGGCTTTCTGCTGGATGCCCTGGAGTACGGGGCCCCGCCTCACGGCGGCATCGCCTTCGGCCTGGATCGGTTGATCATGCTGATCTCCGGGGCGGAGTCCATTCGTGACGTGATGGCCTTCCCCAAGACCCAGACCGGCGCCTGCCTGCTCACCCAGGCCCCGGCGGCGGTAGACGACGCCGCCCTGCGGGATCTGCACGTCCGGGTGCGCCGGCCGGTGAAGACCTAGTCGGGTTCTTTCAGGGTCAGGCGGGTGCCGGGCTGAATCCCCAGGCGCTGCGCCTCGCCGGCGGCCAGCTCCAGGGCGGCGGCAATGGGCTCTGCGAGGCCATAGCCCCGGGTCTCCGGCTCCATGCGCTCCATGGCAATGACCCGGCCCTCCCGGTCCACATAGGCAATGTCCAGGGCCAGACGGACATTGCGCATGTGCCAGCTCACCTGCCGCGGTTCTTCAAACACAAACCAGATGGGATGATCCCGAATCAACCGGGCGGGCAGGTGCTGCATGCCCTGGGCGCGCTGCTCGGTGGTCTCCGCCACCCGCACGGTGAGGGTGTCCGGCCCGCCGGCCAGCGGGGCCAGGGGCTCGATGGCCAACTCGGCGGTGTCCATGGACTGCCAGGCGGCGGGGAGGTCGGTGGCCTCGGTGGCGGCGTTGCCGCTCAGCCAGGCGTCCACCAGCAGCACGAAGCCGGCCAGAGCCAGGCCCGCCACGATGCGATAAATCCAGCGTTTCATAGTCGGGCAGTTTAACCCGCCGGGGGCGGGCGGGGCAGCCACCCCGCCGCCCTAGAAGCTGCCGAACAGCGTCCCGAGCGTAATCAGCCCCACCAGGGCAATGAACGGCCCCACCAGCGCCACCATGGCGAGATCAAAATAGGACTGGCGATGGGTGAGCCCGGCGATGGCCAGCAGGGTGATCACCGCGCCGTTGTGGGGCAGGGTGTCGAGCCCACCGGTGGCCACCGCGGTGACCCGGTGCAACAGCGCCGGGTCAATGCCCGCGGCGGCGGCCATCTCCAGATAGGTATCCCCCAGGGTGGAGAGCGCGATGCTCATGCCGCCGGAAGCGGAGCCGGTCATGCCCGCCAGCACGTTCACGGCGATGGCCAGCGAGATCAGCGGGTTGTCGCCCCCCAGGCCCACCACGTTGTCCCGAATCACCACAAAGGCACTGAGGGAGGCGATCACCGCGCCAAACCCCACCAGGCTGGCGGTGTTGAAAATCGGCACCAGCGAGGCATTGGCGCCGTTATCGAGGGTCTGTTTGAGGTTGCCCAGGCGACGGAAGTTGGTGGCCAGCAACAGCACAATGGCGCAGACCAGGCCGACGATCACCGACCAGACGCCGCGCACCGACTCGATGCTGGTCTCGCCATACAGGGGCTCCGCCAGGTACTCGGTGTCCATGCGGGGGATGACCACGGTGGTGAACAGCAGGTTGACCCCAATCACCGTCAGCAGGGGCAGCAGCGCAATAATAAACCCGGGCCGCTGCCGGGCGGGCTCGTCCACCGGCAGTTCCATCAAATCAAAGCCCTCGCCGGCGGCCTTCTCCCGCAGCTCGCGGTTGGGGGTGAAGTCGGCGTCCGGATGGTCGCCATAGCCCTCAGCGGCCAGCTGCCGGGCCCGCCAGTGCAGCCAGGTGATCCCCAGGCCGAACATCATTAGCGCGGTGATCACCCCCAGCCCCGGCGCCGCGAACGGGCTGGTGCCGAAATAGGGCATGGGGATGGCGTTCTGAATGGCCGGCGTGCCGGGCAGGGCGGTCATGGTAAAGGTGAACGCCCCCAGGCCGATGGTGGCGGGGATGAGCCGCTTGGGGATGTCCGCCTGGCGGAACAGCGCCGCGGCGATAGGGAACACCGCAAACGCCACCACAAACAGCGACACCCCGCCATAGGTCATCACCGCGCCGGAGATCACCACCGCCAGAATCGCCCGCTCGCTGCCCAGCCAGTGGATGATGCCGTTGGCCAGGGACTCGGCACTGCCGGAGTCCTCCATCAGCTTGCCGAACACCGCCCCCAGCAAAAAGATGGGGAAGTACTGAATGATGAAGTCGCCCGCATCCCCCATGAACACCTGGGTGTAGCGGGCCAGGGCGTGGCCCTCGGCGCTGAACACCACCGCCAGGGTGGAGAGCACCGGGGTCAGAATTAGCAGGCTCACCCCCCGATAGGCCAGCACGATCAGCGCCACCAGGGCGGCCACCACTACCAACAGACCGATCATGGCGCGTCCCCCGGGGTGCGGACAGTGTCGCCGCGGAACAGCGCTTTCAGATCAAAAGTGCCGCGCTGGCCGAGATCTTCGAAGTGCTCATCCAAAAACTGGTCCGCCCAGTCCCAGCCCCGGTCGTGGAGGTGCTGCAGATACACCCACTCGGCGTTCAGCTTGCTGGAGGCGTCCAGGTCCTGGAGCTCTTCGTGGGCGTGAATGAGATGCACGAACACATCCCGATAGCGCTCGGATTCCAGCTTCTCCACCTCGATCAGCTCATGGAGCAGCTCGATGAGCCGCAGCTCCTTGACCAGGCTCGCGTTAAAGGTGATTTCGTTAAGGCGGTTGATGATGTCCCGGCCGGTCACCGGCAACTCGTCCCGGGCCAGGGGGTTGATTTGCACCAGAATCAGATCCCGGGTGGCCTTGTCCTCCACCAGCGGGTAGAGGGCCGGGTTGCCGATGTAGCCGCCGTCCCAGTAGTGCTCGCCCTCGATCTCCACCGCCTGGAACATGAACGGCAGGCAGGCCGAGGCCATCACCCGATCCACGCAGAGTTCCGGCTGCTCAAAGGTCCGGCCCCGGCCGGTGCGCACGTTGGTGGCGGTGACAAACACCTTGACGTCGCTGCAACCGTTAACCCGCTCGAAATCCACCTGCTCCGCCAGCAGATCCCGCAGCGGGTTGACGTTCATGGGGTTCAGCTCATAAGGGGAGAACTGGCGGGTGAGCTGCTCGAAGAACAGATACCCCGGCGAGTTGTCCAGGCTGAAGTTGCTGGTGAGCCGGTCCCAGGGGCTGCGCTGAATGGGGGAGAGGGCCGCCGAGCGACTCACCGCCCGCCAGAAGGCCTCCAGGGCCTCCCGGGCGCCGTCTCGGCCGCCGCGCTGCAGGCCATCGGCCACCACCACGGCGTTCATGGCGCCGGCGCTGGTGCCACTCAGGGCCGACAGGGCGAGGCGGTCATCGCTGAGCAATCGATCCAGCACCCCCCAGGTGAGGGCGCCATGGGCGCCACCCCCCTGCAGGGCGAGGTCCACGGGTTTGGGTGCGGTGGTTGTGTTCATCGGCATATTGCGCCGCAACATGGGCAAATGTGTCAAGCTAGACAATCCGCGACGGGACCAATCGACGGAGGGGAACATGTCAGCCTGGGTGATTCTGCTGGGGGCCATTATGGCCGAAGTGGCCGGCACCACCGCGCTAAAGCTCTCCTACGGGTTCAGCCGCCTGCTGCCGAGCCTGGTGGTGGTAGTGGCCTACGCGCTGGCGTTTCTGGCCCTGGGGTTTGTGTTGAAGCGCATGGACGTGAGTGTCGCCTACGCCATTTGGGCCGGGGTGGGCACCGCCACCGTGGCGGTGGTAGGCATTGTCTACTTCGGTGAGTCCATAAACTGGATCAAGGCCGCCAGCCTGGGGCTGATCGTGCTGGGGCTGGTGGGCCTCAACCTCAGCGACGGGCGTTAGAGGGGCGTTATGGTTGGGGCCAAAGAACAGATATGTTAATTTAAAATCATTCCAATTAGGGACGAGTAGGAGGCGTTATGGCCACACCATCAATTGATATCGGTATCGAAGCCGGTGCCCGCGCGGAAATTGCTTCCGGCGTTTCTCGGGTGCTAGCGGACAGCTATTCGTTGTACCTGAAGACCCATAACTTTCACTGGAACGTCACCGGGCCGATGTTCAACACGCTCCACGCCATGTTCGAGGAGCAGTACACCGAATTGGCCACCGCGGTGGATGAACTGGCCGAGCGAATCCGGGCACTGGGTGAGCGCGCCCCCGGTAGCTACAGCGAGTACCAGCAGCTCACCAGCATTCCCGAAGAGACCGGTTCACCGGAAGCCGCGGTCATGATCCGCCAGCTCAGGGAAGGCCATGAGGCGGTGGCCCGCACCGCGCGCGAGGCCTTTGCCCTGGCCGACCAGGCCCATGACGAGCCCACCGCGGATCTGTTGACCCAGCGCATGCAGGTGCATGAGAAGACCGCCTGGATGCTGCGCAGCATGCTGGAGTGAGATCGATTCGGCGAGGCAAGGGGTGGTGGGTCGTGCAGGATTCGAACCTGCGACCAGCGGATTAAAAGTCCGATGCTCTACCAGCTGAGCTAACGACCCATCAGTCCGCCATGATAAGCAGCCAGAGAGTTGCTAGCAATGGTTTTTGGGTCATGCGTCTGCTCGTCTCAGGGTAGTGCGGAGTAGGCCGACAAAGAGGCCGAGCATCGCACCCAGAATCGCACTGAGGGCAATGACCAAGCCCGCCCGGCTTGTCACAATACTCGTTACTCGCACTGATGCTGGCTCTGTAAACTCGTACAATCGGCCTGTTTGTCCCCGCAACTGACGCTGCGCGGTATCAAGCAGGCCAGAAACCTGAGGCTGAAGGCTCAGCAAGCGGGCTTCCACAGCAGAGCTCAAGTCTTCGGCAGAACCTTCAGCCTGGCGTAGGCGTTCGGCGTCGGAAAACCGCGGTTGTCGTCAAACGATCACGCAATATTTGCAATTGGTGAGAGGTTGCACTGTCGAACCCCCTCGGGGGTTGCTTGAAAGCGGCCAAGTCATCTTCTCTAGTAGGCGACTGTCCAGACCCTCGAAGCGACGCCAATCGCGTGCGGAGGTCAACTATCAAGCTATTGCCGGGGATCCTCAGCAATGGCCCGCCGATTCCTGTAGTTACGCAGTCCGGTTCGCAACAGCACTGTAAACATTCCGACCATCAGGCCAAGGACCAGAGCAAGAGCGGTAATCAACCCACCCCGGTCATTGCTTGACACTTCAAGCCGGTTCACGTCCTGACGAAACGCCGTAAAAGTCTCATCAGCGGCCGGGGTCTCTGCGAAGGCAGCGCGGGCGCGCTGCGGGACACGATTACCGGATACGTGCTCCCGCTCCGTAAGCAGTTCGATAATCCCATCCGCATGCTGAAAGGGATCTTCTCTGGAAGATATAAGGGAAATCTCCTCCTCGATTGCCTTGTACCCTCTCAGGTAAAATGGTGAGTCAGTGTTAATGCTGGTTAGAACGCCATTGGGAGCCGCAAATGTTTGAGCTTCGATTGTGTTCCTTTCTATACCAAGCTCTCGGGCTATAGCCGCTTGCTCCCTCAGAAATCCTACTCTCCTCTCAATCTCCATCTTGTAGGTTGAGATTGTTAGGTCAATTTCAAAATTGATATCTTCGAGGCGGTCTGCCAAGCGCCTATTCTCTGTTTCAACTCGGCGATCAAAAAGCTCGGTAACTGCTGATTGAGTGTAGGAGTTTAATGTTTTGAGCAACTCATCGAGAAAGGAGACTGCCGAATCGCGGGATTGATCTGTCCACTCAATACGAAAACCATCTCTGTCGTTTTCACTGGATTGTGCCACGTTTACTGAGTATGAAAATTTGAGAAGATCTGACTCCTGAACAGCGTGACCTGACCCAACGCCGCTATTCATCAGTTGGTTGCGTTTGGCCTCTAGGATCGGCGTTCCAGAGCGGAGCTCATCCACGGCGATGCTCAACAGCCGTCGGCCGTTAATCTCAAATAGGGGTTCGGTGTCCATTTGGATTCGGCCCCGCGCTGAGTCCGTATCTGATTCTTGCAGAGGCCTGATATAGCGCTGGACACGAACACGATTAAGTGACTCATAATTCGCTTCCATCCGCGCCGGTACCATTTCAAGGTGGAACGTCGCGGTGACAGTGTTCGGACTAAGGAGTGCGTACCCAGCACCGGCGGCGGTGAAGATCGCAGTGACAGCAGCGATCCACCACTTCCCGTCCCAGAGGTTGGCGATGAGCTCCATGAGATCGATTTCATCATCCGATACTCCATTAGGGGTGCCGCTTTGATTGTCCATCGCAGTGTTCGATTCCTTGAACGGTGGAAAACTCGATGGAAGATGCTAACAAGAGCTTCATATTCTGCAGGGGGGTTTTAGCGATGGAACAAACCGACAGAAACTGACGACAAATTGATGGACTATCAGCTGCAGGGTGGTCAAACTCGCGAATGGAGGTGCCTATGGATCAGGACATCAGACAACAGCTGGAATGCCTGTTCGAAGCCAAGCGGATCTGGCGGGAGGCGTTTCGGGATGAGCAGTCGGTCATCCCCATGGATATCGTCCTGCTGACCGTCTGGTATCACAGCCAGGGGCCCGCGCTCTCCATGAAGCATCTGGTGGCGGAGCTGCCGTATTCCGAAGCCGGCATCAAGTACCATTTGCGGCAGCTGGAGGCTGATGGTCTGGTGACCCGCCAGTCAGACCCGGAAGACGGTCGGGTCGTCCGCCTGGTGCCCTCGGATCATTTGGTCGATCGGGTGCTGTCCGTGACCCGTGCAATGAAAGCGGCTTTCAACGGCGACCATCATCGCCCCGACGGCCAAATGTCCATGGCGGACGTGATGGCGGGGGCCGGCTCTCAGGACGTGCCATCCACCCCGCCCAGGATCTAGAACCCACGGCCTAGAACTGGTCCAGCCGCTGCTCCGCGAGATTGGCCGCAGTACTATCCGGATAAGCCTCAACCACGGCCTCGAGCCGGTCTCTGGCGGCATCCCTGTCCCCCTGCTCCAGATACGAGAACCCGATCTTCAGCAGCGCATCCGGCACCTTGTTGCTGTCCGGGTGATCGTCCAGGACGCGCTGGAACTCCTGAATGGCGTTATCGAACTCCCGCACCACGTAATGGGACTCGCCCAGCCAGTAGCGGGCATTGGCCGCCAGCTCTGAGCCGTCGTGGGCATCCAGAAAGGCCTCGAATGCTGCACCGGCTGCATCGAAGTCGCCCTCCCGCAGCAGTGCAAACGCCTGATCGTAGTCACTGCGGGCATCCGCGGCGGTGTCCCGTTCGTCCGTGACCGGCCCGTCATCCACGCCGTTCAGGGACGGTTCCGACAGCGTGCCGTCCGAAGTATCCGGAGCGGGCGCCTCGGGGGCCAGCGCCGAATCGCCGAGCTCCAACATGCGCAGGCGCTCATCCAGATCCAGATACAGCTGCCGCTGCTGGTCGCGAAGGTCCCGCAGCTGGCGCTCCAGGATCTCGATCTCACCCCGCAGGGTGGTGACCTCGCCGCGCAGCGTCTCCGCCTCGTTCATCAGGCCCATCAGGGCACTGCCTTCAAGGCGCTGTTCGATCCGATCCACCCGGGACTCGAGATCGCTTTGGGCAAAAACCGGCGAGCCGCCAAGGCACAGGCTGACGGCAACCCCCAGGGTGAGCAGACAACGGCGGTGGGCGGACAGGGGCATGGGCATCTCCTTGACGGCTCGCGACGTCAGCGGTGTTAGCGCTCGTAAACCAGCTCGGCGCGGCGGTTCTGCGACCAGGCAGACTCGTTGCTGCCGTTGGCCGCCGGGCTCTCTTCGCCGTAGCTGACGGTATCGATCTGGTTGGATCGGGCACCGGCAAGGGTGAGGGCCTGCTTCACGGACTCAGCCCGGCGCTCACCCAGCGCCAGATTGTACTCCCGCGAGCCCCGCTCGTCGGTGTGGCCTTCCACCAGCATCCGACGCTCAGAGTTTTCTGCCAGAAATGCCGCATGGGCTTCGATCAAAGCCATGGCGTCTTCGCTCAGCGTGCTGCTGTCGAACTCGAAGTAGACAATCCGCTCGGAGAGTGGGCTGGAGGGGTCCTCCAGAGCTTCGCCTTCAAAGCCGGTGCCGGCGGCGGCACCGCGGGCCTCGGCGCCGGTGTCAACGCCGGCCGCCGCGGCCTGATCAATTTCATCCATTTCTGATTCATCAATGCCGTCGGTTCGGGCACAGCCCGCCACGATAGCGACCAGGGCCAGCATTAGTAGCCAACGAAGTGAGTGTCTCATATCAAATTCTCCTGTGATCGGGTAAAGCGATTGTAAAACCAGACGGGCGGCTGTCACGGCAGCGGCCCCCAGCTGGGTTCGCGAACCGTGTGATCAAACTCGGTGAGCTGTCCCTGCACACGGCCAAACACCGACACCGTGGCCAGTTCGGTGGTATCGCCGCTGGAGCGGGTGTAGGCCACCATGGTGCCACTGGCGGAGAAGCTGGGGGATTCATCCAGTTCCCCTTCGGTGAGGACACGCATCAACTCTTCTTCCAGGTCCATGACGGCGATGCGGTACTGACCATCCTGGCGATGAGTGAAGGCCAGCAAGCGACCATCACCGGAGAGGGTGGGCGAGGCGTTGTACGAGCCCTCAAAGGTCACCCGCTCGACGTTGTTGCCGTCGGTGTCCATGCGGTAAATCTGCGGGCCACCACCGCGATTGGAAGTGAAGTAAATGGTCTCTCCATCCGGGGCCCAGACCGGCTCGGTGTCGATGCCGCCGCGGTTGGTAAGTCGACGGGGGTCGCTATTGCCGTCGGCATCCATGACATAGATGTCGGGGTGACCGCCCCGCGACAAGGCCACCGCGAGCCGGGCGCCATCCGGCGACCAGGCCGGTGCACTGTTGATCCCTGAGAAGGACGCCACCGCCCTTCGTTCACCGGTGGCCACATCCTGAACAAAGATCTCGGAGCGACGTCCGGACTCAAAGGAAACGTAGGCCAGTCGCTCCCCATCCGGCGACCAGTCCGGCGACATCAGCGGCTGGCTGGAAGTCAGAATGATCTGCGGTCGATGGCCATCCGCCTCGGCCACCACCAGGCGGTAGGTGGGGTTCTCCAGGGTGCCCGTTTCCTCGACATAGGCAATGCGGGTGTTGAAGCCCCCGGGACGGCCGGTGACCGCCTCGAACACCTGGTCACTGATGGTGTGAGCCAGGTTGCGCAGCCCCGCCGGGGTGACGTTAAACCGCTGGCCGGTGATGCGGGTGCCCGCGTAGACGTCCAGCAGTTCGTAGCGGACCGAGTAATTGCCGTTATCCAGGCCCTCCATCCGGCCCACCACCAGCGTGTCAGAGCCCAGCGCGCGCCAGTTGCGGAACCGCACGTCCTCGAATCGGGAGGGGCTGCCCAGGTGGTTGTCCGGGTCCAGTGGCGAGAACAGGCCGCTGCGATAGAGGTTGTCGCGGATGATGCGGTCGATGGGGACGCCGGGATCGTTCCCCTCCACGGCAAACGGCACCACGGCGATGGGGACGGCGGCTTCTTCGCCGCCGACGATCTCGATGCGGACCTGGCCGCTCGCCGGCAGGCTGATCAGCAGGCCGAGCAGGAGAGGGAGAATCATTTTCATGGGCATGGGTTCCGCCGCGTGTTCGTTACTCTGGTCGAAAGGTTAACTCAATGCCGCGCCGATAGGGGGCGGCCAGTACCGGGTCGTCGGGCATGGGCAGTGGGTCGGCGCGAAACACCGCCCGCTCCGCGGAGCGATCAAAGGCCGCGTCACCGCTGCTCTGCACCACGTCGGCGGTGAGGACCGCGCCGCCGGGGCCGAGACGCACCGATACGACGGCGCTGAGGCCGTCCGGCACACCGGGCGGGCGCTCCCAGGCGCGGGTGACCCGCTGGCGGATGGCGGCGTCGAAGGTGCCCCGGGCCTCGGCCACGCGGGCGGCCTGGGCTTCGGCCTCGCGGCGCGCCTGTTCCTCGGCCTCGCGGCGGGCCTGTTCTTCGGCCTCGCGGCGGGCCTGTTCTTCGGCTTCGCGGCGGGCCTGTTCTTCCGCCTCGCGCCGAGCCTGTTCCTCGGCTTCGCGCCGGGCCTGTTCTTCCGCCTCGCGCCGAGCCTGTTCCTCGGCTTCGCGCCGGGCCTGTTCTTCCGCTTCGCGGCGGGCCTGTTCCTCGGCCTCGCGCTGAGCCTGTGCTTCGGCTTCGGCTTCGCGGCGGGCCTGTTCTTCGGCTTCGCGGCGGGCTTGTTCCTCGGCCTCGCGGCGGGCCTGCTCTTCGGCTTCGCGCTGAGCTTGTTCCTCGGCTTCGCGACGGGCCTCTTCTTCGGCCTCGCGTTGAGCCTGCTCCTCGGCCTCGCGCTCGGCGATGGCGCGGGCTTCGGCGGCCTCAAGCCGCTCGATCATGGCATCCACTTCGTCGGCGTCCACGGCCACCGCTTCCACCGCGTCCGGACGGCCCGCTTGCTCGCTCAGGTCCGGCCCAAATCGAAAACTCACCACGAAAACCGCGAAAATCGCCAGGTGGGCCAGCACCGACAGGCCGATGTCACGCCAGGCACTGCGACCCATCATCCACCGTCAGCGGGGGGCTGGGTCATCAGCCCTACCCGCGGCACGCCAGCGCCCTGCAGCGCGGCCATCACTTCCACCACCCGGGCGTAATTCACCTGACCATCACCGCGAACATAAACCGGCGTCTGCGGATTCTGGCGCATCACGGCCGCAACGTTGCTGACCACTTCCTGGGCGCTCACCGGTTCGTCAGCGGACTGGGCCCCGATGCTCATGAAAAACCGCCCGTCCCGGTCTACCTCGACGATCAGGGGTTCGCTGTCATCGTCCGGCAGGGGGTCGGCGGTGGATTCCGGCAGATCGATGTCCACGCCCTGATAAAGCAGCGGTGCGGTGACCATGAAGATCACCAGCAGCACCAGCATGACGTCGATGTAGGGCACCACGTTGATCTCGGACATGGGGCCGCTGCGGCGACGGCGCTGGCGGCGGCTCAGCGGCGGAGCGGTCACGATGGGGCGTTCCCGCGGCCCTGCAGGTGCCGCTGGAGGATGCTGGTGAATTCTTCCATGAACATTTCATACCGGCCGGTGAGGCGGTCGGCATGGCTTGAGAACCGGTTGTAGGCGATCACCGCGGGAATGGCGGCAAACAGGCCCAGGGCGGTGGCGATCAGCGCCTCGGCAATGCCCGGTGCCACCGTAGCCAGGGTCGCCTGCTGCATGGCCCCCAGGGCTAGAAAAGCATTCATGATGCCCCACACCGTGCCGAACAGGCCGATGTAGGGGCTGGTGGAACCCACCGTGGCCAGGTAGGGCACCCAGGACTCCATCTGATCCATTTCGCGGTTGAGCGCCACCCGCATGGCCCGCTGGGAGCCCTCGATGATGCTCTGGGGCTGGGCGTCCTGGCGGCGCATGCGGTTGAATTCACGAAAGCCCGCTCGAAACACCCGCTCGAGACCGCCGGCGTCCGCATCCGGTGACTCGCTGCCCGCGTAGATGTCATTGAGGTTGCCCCCGGACCAGAAGGTGTCTTCAAACCGCTGGGCCCCGGCGTCTGCCCGGCTCAGCTGCCGGTTCTTGCGAATGATCAGGGCCCAGGAGCTCACCGAGGCCAGCAGGAGAATGAGCATCACCAGCTGCACGACAAAACTCGCCTGCAGAATCAGATGCATAATGGAGAGATCCGCGTTCATTGCTTACCTTGGGCTGGGGAAACCACTGCCTTCTCGGGGGGATGGATGGGTTCTTTCATCGAAAACACTAACCACCCCGGCGGCCGGGTGCAACTGCTTCTGTGATGGATTCAGAGGTCGCCGAACAGGTGGCCACTGGGGTCCTCGATGCGCGGCGGTGCCGGGCGCTGGAAGTGAGCGTAGGCGTTGCGGGTGGCCATGCGTCCCCGGGGCGTGCGGTGCAGCAGCCCCTGCTGAATCAGGAACGGCTCGATCACGTCCTCGATGGTGCCCCGCTCCTCGCCAATGGCCGCCGCCAGGCTCTCCACCCCCACCGGCCCGCCATCGAATTTGTCCATGATCGCCAGCAGCAGGCGCCGATCCTGGGTGTCGAACCCGCTGGCATCCACCTTCAGCAGGTCCATGGCCGCGCTGGCCACCTCGGCGGTAATGCGGCCATCAGCGCGCACTTCGGCGTAGTCCCGTACCCGGCGCAGCAGGCGATTGGCGATGCGTGGCGTGCCACGGGCGCGGCCGGCGATCTCGGCGGCGCCGTCGTCGTCGGTGGTCAGCGCCAGCAGTCGCGCCGAGCGCTGGACAATGGTGGTGAGGTCGGCCACCGAGTAGTACTCCAGCCGCTGGACGATGCCAAAGCGGTCGCGCAGCGGCGAGGTCAGAAGCCCCGCTCGGGTGGTGGCACCCACCAGGGTGAAGGGCGGCAGGTCCAGTTTGATGGAGCGTGCAGCGGGGCCTTCGCCCACCACGATATCGATCTGCTGGTCCTCCATGGCCGGGTAGAGGACTTCCTCCACCACCGCCGAGAGCCGGTGAATTTCGTCCACGAACAGGACATCGCCCGGCTCGAGGTTGGTCAGCAGGGCGGCCAGGTCCCCGGGGCGGTCGATCACCGGCCCGGAGGTCTGTCGCATGTTGACCCCCAGTTCGTGGGCAATGATGTGCGCCAGGGTGGTTTTGCCCAGCCCCGGCGGGCCGAAAACCAGCACGTGGTCGAGGGCTTCACCCCGGGCCCGGGCGGCACCGACAAAGATCTCCAGTTGCTCGCTGACCGCCGGCTGGCCGATATAGTCGGTCAGGGTGCGGGGCCGGATGGCCCGGTCCACGGCCTCGTCTTCGTGGCCGGCGCTGCTGGAGACCAGCCGATCGTTGTCGATCATGCCCGCACCGCCTTCTGCAGAGCCGCCCGAATCAGCGCTTCGCTGCTGGCGCCGTCACTCTCCACCCCCTGCAGCAGGCGATGGGCCTCCGCCGGTCGGTAGCCCAGGGCCACCAGCGCGGCCTGGGCCTCGGCCAGGGGATCATCGGGCACCGCCGCCGGGGTCATGCCGGGGCCCGTAGTGCCGGTGGCTACGCCGGTGCCCAGGCCGTCCAGGCGATCCTGCATCTCCAGGGTCAGGCGCTCGGCGATCTTTTTGCCGATGCCCGGCAGCCGGGTGAGGGTGGCGGTGTCCTTTTGCTCGACGCAGCGACGAAACTCCGGGGCGCTGATTCCCGAAAGGATCGCCAGGGCCATTTTGGGGCCGACGCCGTTGACCCGAATCAGGGCCCGAAAAAGATCGCGTTCCCCGCGGGTGAGGAATCCGTACAGCACCGGCACCTCGTCCCGCAGGCCCTGATGGATGCGCAGGGTGACCGGCTCGCCCAGGGCGGGCAGCTGATAGACCGTGGACATCGGTGCCTCGATCTCGTAGCCCACGCCACCGGTGTCCACCAGCAGGGTGGGCGGGTTCTTTTCGAGCAGGGTGCCCTTCAGCTGGCCGATCATCCCGACCCCCGCTGGGCGGCCACCCGCTGGCCGAAGCGGTCGTGCTGGACATGGGCGAGGGCAACGGCGAGGGCATCGGCGGCGTCTTCCTGAAGGCGGCCCTGCAGGCCCAGGATGGCCCGCACCATATAGCCCACCTGGTCCTTGTCCGCTCCGCCGCGTCCCACCAGGGCCTGCTTGACCGCCCGGGGCGTGTACTCGTGCACCGCCAGGCCGGCACCGGCGCAGGCACAGATGGCGGCGCCCCGGGCCTGGCCGAGCTTGAGCGCGGACTGCACGTTGCGATTGACGAACACCTCTTCCACCGCCGACTCGCTGGGGTGGTGCTCGGCAATCAGTGCATTCAGGCCGGTGAATATCGTGTGCAGCCGCTCGGCGAAGGCGCCGCGGCCGGCCTGGATCGCGCCGCTGGCGATGTAGCGGGTCTGGGCGCCGTCAATCTCGATCACCCCGAAGCCGGTGCGCACCGACCCGGGGTCGATACCCAGCACCCGCCGGCTCGTGGGCGCGGCGCTGACCCCGGCCAGGGGCCGGGCATTGGCGGGGGTGGGGGGCACGGCCTCAGGCGTCCTCGTAGGCGTCGGCCTGGAGTTCGGCGTTGGTGTAGACCGCCTGCACATCGTCCAGGTCTTCGAGCCGCTCCAGCAGTCGCGCCGCCTTGCCGGCTTCGTCGCCGCTCAGCTCGCTGGTGGAGTCCGGCCGCATGGTGACTTCGGCGTCCGCCGGTGCCAGGCCCGCGGCGGTCAGGGCCTCGCGGGCGTCGGTGAAGGCTTCCGGGGTGGTCAGCACCTCGAAGGAGCCGTCCTCGTGGCTCACCACATCTTCGGCGCCGGCCTCCAGAGCCGCTTCCATCAGAGCGTCTTCGTCGGTTTCCGGCGGAAAGATCATCACCCCGCGCTGCTGGAACATGAACGCCACGCAGCCATCGGTGCCGAGGTTACCGCCGTGCTTGTTGAACGCATGCCGAATCTCGCTCACCGTGCGGTTGCGGTTGTCGGTCATGCAGTCCGCCATGATGGCGACACCGCCGGGGCCGTAGCCCTCGAACCGGGCTTCTTCATAGGCCACCGCCTCGTCGGTGCCGGCGCCCCGGGCGGCGGCCTTTTCGATGCGGTCCTTGGGCATGTTCACTGACAGCGCTCGGTCGACGGCCAGGCGCAGCCGCGGGTTGGCATCCGGGTCGTCACCCCCCTGGCGGGCGGCCACGGTGATTTCGCGGATCATCTTGGTGAAGATTTTGCCCCGCTTGGCATCCTGCGCCTTCTTGCGATGCTGGATGTTCGCCCATTTACTGTGCCCGGCCATGATCCCCCTCGAACTGGTCGCCATATCTTTTCCGGATGACGCAGATTACCATGCTGGACAGACACTCACAGGCGGTGGCAGCCCTGTCCATGTCCCAGCACGCCATTCCGTTTCCCGATGACCCCACGGCGCTGTTTGCGGCGCTGCGGGATGCGTTCACCGGGGCGGTCTGGCTGGACGGGGCCGCCGGTGGCGAGTTCAGCATCATGGCCGCCGCCCCCCGGGAGATGCTGGTCACCCGCGACGGACAGACCTGGCTCACGCCGGGGCGCGATCAACCCGGGGCGGGGCAACCGCAGTGCCTGGGCAGCGGCGACCCGCTGAGCCTGCTGGCGCAGCGCCAGGCCGCCCGACATGCGGCGTCATCCACGGCACCGACCGCTCCACCCCCGTTTGCCAGCGGCGCCATCGGCTATTTCAGCTATGAGCTGGGGCGTCGGCTGCAGGGGCAACACCCCGGTCGGGGTGCCCTGCCGGACATGGCGGTGGGGCTGTATGACGGCGCGCTGGTGCTGGATCATCGCCGCCGCCGCGCCTGGCTGGCCGGCGAACCGCCGGCGGCGCTCTCCCGGTGGCTGGCCGACGGCGGCCATCGCCTCTCGGCGCCCGGCCCCTGGCAGGCCGAGGGGCCGGTGGAAGCCACCCCGGGCCGGGCGGGCTATCAGCAGGCCTTCAACCGGGTCATGCACTACCTGCGGGAGGGCGACTGTTACCAGATCAACCTGGCCCGGCGGCTGATGGCGCCCTTCAGCGGTGACCCGCTGGGCGTGTACGCCCGCTTTCGGGATCTGGCCGGCGGCCCCTTTGCGGCGTATCTGGACCTGCCCGGCGGCCCGATCCTGAGTGGATCGCCGGAGCGATTCCTCAAGCTGCGGGACGGCCGGGTGGAAACCTGTCCCATCAAGGGCACCCGACCTCGCCAGAGCGACCCCCAGGCCGACCGCGCGGTACGCCGGGCGCTGCTCGCCAGCGACAAGGACCGGGCTGAGAACGTGATGATCGTGGATTTGCTGCGCAATGACCTTGGCCGCGGCTGCCGGATCGGCAGTGTGCGGGTGCCGGCATTGTGTCAGCTCGAGAGTTTTGCCACGGTGCACCATATGGTCAGCACCGTCACCGGAATCCTGCGCCCGGACCGCAGCGCCACCGACCTGCTGCGGGACTGTCTGCCCGGCGGCTCCATCACCGGCGCCCCCAAGTATCGGGCCATGGAAATCATTGCGGCACTGGAGGACGGGCCCCGCGGCGTTTACTGTGGAGCCATCGGCTACATCGGGGACGACGGTGCCATGGACACCAACATCGCCATCCGGACCATGACCGCCCGGGACGGATGGCTGGAATACCGCGCCGGCGGGGGGTTGGTGATCGACTCCCGCGGCAGCGACGAGTTTGACGAAACCGAATCCAAGGCGGCGGCCTTCCGCCGGCTGGTGGAAGAAGCCAGCCGGCGTCCGGGCGCCGGCACTCAGACGCAATCGGCAATGGCTCGAGCGAGCAGGAGGTAGAGTGATGGAAGACGTGGTGATTACCGCTGCCGGACGCAGCGCCGTGGGCAATTTCAATGGCAGTCTGTCGCCCCTGGCGGCGGCGGACATCGGCACCCAGGTGATCAAGGGGGTGCTGGAGCGGGCCGGCGTGGCGCCGGATGTCGTCGACGAGGTCATTCTCGGTCAGGTGCTCACGGCGGCCTGTGGCATGAACCCGGCGCGTCAGGCGGCGCTTAACGCGGGCCTGCCGGTCACCACGCCGGCCATGACCATCAACAAGGTCTGTGGCAGCGGCCTCAAGGCCACCCACATGGCCGCCCAGGCCATTCAGATGGAAGACGCCGGCGTGGTGCTGGCCGGCGGTCAGGAGTCCATGAGCCAGGCGCCCCACGCGGTGCCCAACTCGCGTACGGGTCAGCGAATGGGGCCGTGGAAGCTCGAAGACACCATGATCAAGGACGGCCTGTGGGATGTGTTCAACAACTACCACATGGGCGTCACCGCCGAGAATCTGGCCAAGGAGTACGGCATCAGCCGCGAGGAGCAGGATGCGTTTGCGGCTCGCTCCCAGCAGCGGGCAGAAGCCGCTCAGAAGGCCGGCCGGTTCGCCGACGAAATCATTCCGGTGGAGATCCCGCAGCGCAAGGGCGATCCGGTGGTGTTCGACACCGACGAGCTCCCCCGCCACGGCGTGACCGCCGAGGGGCTCGGCAAGATGAAGCCGGCCTTCGACAAGGAAGGCACCGTCACGGCGGCCAACGCCTCGGGCATTAATGACGGCGCCGCGGTGGTGCTGATGATGTCCGCCAGCCGCGCCGAGGCCCTGGGCCTGACCCCCATTGCCCGCATCAAGGCCTATGCCAATGCCGGCGTCGAGCCGCACATCATGGGCAGCGGGCCGATCCCGGCGACCCGGCGCTGCCTGGAGCGGGCCGGCTGGGGCGTTGATGATCTGGACCTGGTGGAGTCCAACGAAGCCTTCGCGGCGCAGGCCCTGGCCGTGGACAAGGCGCTGGGCTGGGATCCGGAAAAGGTCAATGTCAATGGCGGCGCCATTGCCATCGGCCATCCCATTGGCGCCTCCGGAGCGCGTATTCTGGTGACGCTGCTCCACGAGATGCAGCGCCGTGATGCCAAGCGTGGCCTGGCCACCCTGTGCATTGGCGGCGGTCAGGGCGTGGCGCTGGCGGTTGAACGCTGACAACAAGCAGGGGGCACGAGCCATGGCCGAGACCCGGTTGATCAAGAAGTACCCGAATCGGCGGCTGTATGACACCGCCATCAGTAGCTACATCACGCTGGCCGACGTCAAGGCGCTGGTGCTGGATGGGGTGGACTTCCAGGTAGTGGATGCCAAGACCGGGACTGATCTGTCCCGGACCATCCTGTTGCAGATCATCAGCGAAGAAGAGGAGGGCGGTGAGCCGATCTTCTCCAGCGCGCTACTGGCACAGATCATCCGGGCCTACGGCGGCGGCATGCAGAACATGCTCACCAGTTATCTGGAGAAGAGCATGCAGCTGTGGGCCGATCAGCAGCGGGTGATGCGTGAGCGGGCCCGCCATTTTGTCGATGCCAACAACCCGGTGCAGGTGCTCTCGCAGATCGCCGAGCAGAACCTGAGCATCTGGCAGCAGACCATGGATCGCTTCAATCCGGAGCATCATCAGCCCCGCTCGTCTTCGGAATCGGAGGCCGGTTCGGCCTCCGGGCCCAGCACCGAAACCAGCGACGAGACTGACGCCAGGTCCGACTCGCCGAAGTCGTCCGGCGCCGGGGGGTCATCGCACTCGACGTCGTCGGACAAAGAGTCCCGGTAACCGGGATCCTCAATAACCGAACTCCCTGAACCGTCCCTCCTGGTAACCGGCGTGCCCTGTCACGGGGTCGTCGGTTCCGGGCGCAGCATGGCATTTGCTGCGTTGACACCCGATTCCGCCGTCCCTATGATGCTGTGCAACATTTTCATTGTGCGATGCACAAGATCACGGGAGGCACGACATGACGCAGCGACTGGCATTGGTAACCGGTGGAGAAGGTGGCATTGGCACGGAAATCTGCCGTCAGCTTGGCCACGCCGGCCGGCGGGTGGTGACCACTTGCATGGATCCGGAGGCCGCCAACATCGAGGCCTGGGCGGAAGCGCTGCGCAAGGAAGGCATTGATGCCAACTGGATTCAGTGTGATGTCAGCGACCTGTCGGCTTGTGAAAAGATGGCCGAGACGGTGCGCGAACAGTACGGCGACGTGGAAATCCTGGTCAACGTGGCGGGCATTACCAAGGACGGCTTCCTGCACAAAATGGACTATGAACAGTGGTTTGATGTCATCAACATCAACCTCAACGGGGCTTTCAACGTCACGCGCCAGTTTGTCGAGTCCATGCGCAAGGCCGGTTTCGGCCGTATCGTCAATATCTCCTCGGTGAACGGTCAGGCCGGGCAGTTCGGGCAGACCAACTACTCGGCGGCCAAGGCCGGCATGCACGGCTTCACCATGGCCCTGGCCAAGGAAAGCGCGCCCAAGGGCGTGTCGGTGAACACCGTCTCTCCGGGTTACATCAAGACCAGCATGACCGATGCCATTCCGGACAAGGTGCGGGAGGCGATCATCTCGCAGATTCCGGCCGGCGATCTGGGTGAGCCCAGCGACATCGCCCGCGCGGTGGCGTTTCTAACCGCCGATGACGCCGGCTACATCAACGGAGCCAATCTGCCGGTGAACGGCGCCCAGTTCTGCAGCTTCTGATCCAAGGGTTGGGATGGTGCGCCGCAGCATGCGGCGCCGAAAAAATGGGAGACTGGGTCTCCCGGGGAAACGCGCTCTCGTTGCGGAGCGCTTTGTCTGGGTAGGCCACTTCTTTGTGATGGATCTGGGGTGGCCGTCCCTCCTCCTCTTGGCACTGTGGGTTCAACCTAGACCCTGATCTGGGGTGGCGCAAGCACTTTCGTTGTTGCGCCGCGTCACCCAGAGCCGCTTGTTTAAAGGCTTTCCAGCCTTTCATCCACCTCGGCGCGATCCGGCATGGCCGGCGCGGCACCCGCCCGGGTCACTGACAATCCGGCCGTAACACAGCCCCGCCGGGCGGCCATTTCCAGGCTTTCGCCCTCCGCCAGAGCGGTCGCCAGCCCGCCGTTAAAAGCATCGCCGGCCCCGATGGTATCCGCCACCCTGTCCACGTCGAGCGCCGGAATACGACCCTGAAAATCCGGGCTATCAATCCACACGCCCTGTTCGCCCAGTGTCAGAAGGACATGGCTCACGCCCCGTTGACGCAGCTGGGTCGCGGCACGCTTTGCCTCATCCAGGGTGTTCACCGGATGCCCCACCAGCAGGGCGGCTTCCGACTCGTTGGGCGTCAGGTAGTCCACTGCGGCAAGCATTTCATCGTCGAGGGTCCGGCCGGGCGCCGGATTGAGAATCACCGGTACGCCATGTCGCCGCGCCACCTCAATGCCGTACTGACAGACATCGAGGGGCAGCTCCAGCTGGCTCAGGAATACGGCGGAGCCGGCGATCAGGTCTTCAGCGGCATCGATATGGGCCCGAGTCAGCCGCTGGCAGGCGCCGGGATCGATCACGATGGCGTTATCGCCGGCGGCGTCGTCCACCAGGATGGTGGCGGTGCCGGTGGGCGCGTCCGGATCCGTGCCGACGTATTCGGTGTCGATGCCCACCTCGGCATAGAGTGAGCGGGCGAGCGAGGCAAAGGCATCGTTCCCCAGTCGACTGATGAGGTGCACCCTCGCCCCCTGACGGGCCGCCGCCACCGCCTGGTTCGACCCCTTGCCTCCCGCCGTCAGGCTGAACCCGCGACCATGCAGCGTTTCGCCCCATGCCGGCATGCGGGGGGTGCGGGCGATCAGGTCAGCGCAGAACAGACCCAACACGGTGACGGGAGCGGTTGCGGTCATGGGATTGTCCGAAGCCAGTTGATCAGGGTGGGGTAGAGCCTCTGATGAGCCCGTGCGCTGACGAACAGGCCCAGATGTCCACCCGGCAGAGCCAGCTCCTCGCAGGGACCGCCCACATGCCGGCCCAGCCCAGCGGCAGCGGATGGCGGTACCAGGTGGTCGTCCAGGGCATGGGCGCTGAACACCGGGCAGGTGACCCGGGCCAGATCCACCGGGTGGCCATCCAGCGCCAGGGTGCCGCGGACCAGGGCGTTGTCCTGGTAGATACCCCGGGCAAATTCCGCGAAGGCGCGGCCAGCCAGGTCCGGACCGTCGTACATCCAGCTCTCCATGCGCATGAAGGCATCCACCGCGGCGTCGTCAGCCTCTGCCAGCCCGGCCAGTGCGCGGTAGCGCCGGGGCCCCAGCGCGAACGGCTTGAGGCTGGCGAAAATACCGGCGAGCGCCTGGCCAGCGACATTGCCGGTGGCCCGGGTTAGCGCTTCGAAGTCCACCGACCGGGCCAGCTGCGCCAGCTGGTCGCCCGGGCTGCCGGTGTCCACCGGCGCCGCCAGTGTGGTGAGGCTGCGGGGCCGGGGACCGAATCCGCCGGCACCCGCATCCGCCAGTGCAGCCTGGCAGAGCGCCAGCACGCCGCCCTGACAGACGCCCAGCACGTGCGGCGGCACGCCGTGGCGGCGATCCAGCCAGGCGCTGGCGTCCGCCAGGTCCCCCAGCACATAGTCTGACAGGCCCAGATAGCGCCGCGCCTGACCCGGAGGGCGCCAGGCCAGCAGGTGGACATCCAGCCCGCCGGCCAGCAGCCGCCGGATCACCGAACGATCCAGGCTCAGATCCAGTATGGCGGGGCGGTTCACCAGCGAGTAGACAATCAGCAGCGGCGGGCCACCGGCGGTGTCCTCCGTGGCGTAGCGATACAGCGTGGCGTTGTCGGTTTCCATTACCACCGACGAGGGAGTCACCGGCTGGGCCGTGCGGTTCGCCGCCGCGGCCCGGCGCAGGACAGCCTCGAATTGCGGGGTCGAGGGGGTCATGGCGACGAGTCACCGTCCAACCGGGCTCGCAGCTCGGCCATTTCCCGGCGCAACTCCGCAATGTCCTGGCGGTGCCGGCGCCGCTGGCGTTGCAGTTCTTCGGCCAGGTCGTCCATGCCACGGGCCGAGGGCAGCCCCAGGGCTTCCAGCCCGTCATCGGTGAGGGTCCGCAGCGTGGCGGCCAGTTCGCTCCAGGCGTTGACCAGTGCAGCGATGCGCGCCTGGGTGGCGGGTTCGGCAAGCCAGGCCTCGTAGCGGGGCTCGGCCACCGAGGTCCAGCGCTCCAGCAGGGTTTCCGGCGCCATGACCGGCAGCGACTCAACGGGCGCACCGGATTCTGAGGCCAGGGCTTCCCGGAACGCCGCCGTGCACTCTTCGGCAAGGGTGGTCACCGACTCCAGATGAGCCTCCAGCGCGGCCTGATAGGCCATCTGCTGACGGGCCAGGTCCTGAAGGAGCGCCTGACGGCGGGGGAATGGTCCCAGCGGAGGGACATCGCCGGTGTCGCTGTCCGGTAGCAGCGGGGCGAGGCTACGCAGGCCCTGGGCCCAGTGCTTCAGCCATTGGTCCAGTTGCGTGATCCCGTGCTGCTGCCGGGCTCGCTCTTCGTCAATGGCAGCCGCCAGCCGCCGGGTGGCCTCCGCCGGCGTTTGCGCACTGTCCAGCGCCCGCGAGCCGCGCTCCATGAGCCGCCAGACCCCCAACGGATCCGCGGAATCGCGCAGGCCACTGAGCCAGTCGCTCCAGTTGGCGTTCTTGTCGGACGTGGCGTCTTCGCCAGCCATAAGCCCTGTCACCTCCCCGTGGTGAGCGCTCATGCTACCACCCGCGGCGGCCCGGGTTAGACGGCGCCATCACTCCTGGCGGCTGAGGCGATCCCGCCAGCGCTCGCGAAGATCATCGGCCCGGGCACGCTGCCTTGAGGTCAGCGGCAGTCCATCCAGCCGGTTCAGCTGCGACAGCGCGGCCTCGAAATCCGCCTGCACGGCATAGAAACGCGCCGTGGCCAGAATCGAGGCGGCCTCATCGCCGGCCTCTCGGGTGACCCGGGCGTGCAGTGCCCAGAGCTCCGGGGCATCGTCGCGCTCACTGACCAGTTCGCTGCTCACCCGACGGGCTCGGGACGGCTCGTCCGCCAGCAACCGGATCTCGGCGAGGGTGTAGCGCAGGGCCTCGTCGCCGGGGAACAGGCTGAGCCCCTCCTCGATCCAGGCCACTGCGGCCTCGTCCCGCCGGGCGGCTTTCTCGGCCTCGGCGAGGCCCAGGTAGTGGAGGGCGTGATCCCCCACCGCGTCCCTGAGGCTTTGCAGTTGCTCAATGGCCTCGTCCGGACGGTTGTCGCGAATCAGGGCCAGGGCAAGGCCATAGCGGGCGCCGGGGTGATCCGGGTCATCCTCCAGGGCGTCATTGAACCGCGCCAGGGCGTCCTCGGCCTGGTCGGCGGCTTGGACCTGCAGGCGGGCCCGAATGTAGGCGTGGTCGGGGCTTTCGAACGGGGTGCCGCCGCGCAGTGCCTCCCCCCGCTCCCGGGCTTCCGCCAGCCGCATTTCGGTCAGGGGATGGGTGCTCAGAAACGACGGCGCCGCAGACCGATAGCGGCTTTCGTCATCCAGCAATTTGAAAAAATCCGCCATGCCATCCGGGTTGAGATCGGCGTCCGCCAGCATGCGGATGCCCACCCGGTCGGCTTCCAGCTCATGCTCCCGGGAATAGCGCAGCTGGGTGTCCACCCCTGCGGCCATGCCCGTGGTGGCGGTGGCCATGCCCGCCTGG
This sequence comes from Spiribacter sp. 2438, assembly GCF_009676705.1. Taxonomy (GTDB): domain Bacteria; phylum Pseudomonadota; class Gammaproteobacteria; order Nitrococcales; family Nitrococcaceae; genus Spiribacter. The sequence goes on from NZ_CP046046.1 coordinate 420,744, forward strand.
GGGTCCTGGGTGCCGATCAGTAGGCCGGCCAGCACCAGCGCCGCCGTGCGGATGCCGGTGCGTTCGGCAACTTCCATGCGCCGGGCGATGTGTCGCTGGGTGATATGGGCGACTTCGTGGGCAATCACGCCGCCCAGTTCGCTCTCGGTCCGGCCCTGGACGATGAGGCCGCTGTTGAGGCCGATGTAGCCACCGGGCAGGGCGAAGGCGTTGATGCGGTCGTCGTCGATGACAAAAAATCGGTAGAACCCGGCCGGCCGGTCGGACACCGACGCGATGCGGCCGCCCAGATCCCGGATGTAGGCATTGACCGCCGGGTCTTCCACGAGGGTGATCCGGCGGCGGATTTCCCGCATCATCTCCTGGCCCATGCGGGCCTCTTCGCCAAGGCTCAGGGTATCGCTGGCGGGCCGGCCCAGGTCGGGCAGCGAGAGATCCAGGTCCGTCGCCGAGGCGCTCAGACCCAGGCTCAGGCCCGCGAGGCCGGCGACGGCGGCCCGCCGGAGTGTTGATCGCCATTGGCGGGGACCGCCCAACGCCGCTGTCATGGTGAAACCTCTGGTCCGGTACGGAGGGAAGGGCCACGTTCCCCTGTGGACGCCGTCTGTGGGACAGTATATATCCCTGTCAGGGAGGTTGCCGTGTCATCACCCATGTACACAATTCGGGACTGGTTCAGTCGCCATCTCAGCGATCCGCAGGTGGTGGGGCTGGCGGTGTTGCTGGTGGTGGGCGTGGCCACTGTCACCCTGCTGGGCGGCATGCTGGTGCCGGTGTTCGCCTCCATCGTGCTGGCGTACTTGCTGGAGGGGGTGGTGCGCGCGTTGACCCGCAGGGGCGTGGCCCGTCACTGGGCGGTGCTGGGGGTCTACCTGGTGTTCATGGTCTTTCTGGTCACCGGGGTGCTGGCGCTGCTGCCTACCATCGTCAATCAGATTCTGCAGCTGGTGGAGAACCTGCCCGCCATGCTGGAGCAGGGTCAGGAGGCGCTGCTGCAGCTCCCGGAGCGCTATCCGGCCTATTTTTCACCCGAGCAGGTCAGCGTGCTGCTGGATACCATCCGCCGCGAGGCCATTGCCTACGGCCGGGCGTTCGCCGCGTCGTTTTCGTTTGCGTCGGTGGTGATGGTGATTTCGCTGATTGTGTACGCGGTGCTGTTGCCGGTGCTGATTTTCTTCTTTCTCTGGGACAAGTCGAAGATTCTGGGCTGGATGGGCCGTTTCCTGCCCCGCCATCACTCGCTGGTGCTGTCGGTGTGGCAGGAGGTGGACGCCCAGATCGGCAACTACGTGCGCGGCAAGTTCGTCGAGGTGGTGGTGGTGTGGGCGGGCACCTACGTCACGTTCCTGTTCTTCGGCCTGGACTTCGCCATGTTGCTGGCGCTGCTGGTGGGGCTGTCGGTGATCATCCCTTACGTGGGCGCCATTGTGGTGACCATCCCCATCGCCATCGTCGCCTATTTCCAGTTTGGCACCAGCCCGGAGTTCATGTGGATTCTCATCGCCTACGCCATCATTCAGGCCATTGACGCCAACATCCTGGTGCCGTTGATCTTCTCCGAGGCGGTCAATCTCCACCCGGTGGCGATCATTATCGCGATCCTGATTTTCGGAGGGATCTGGGGGTTCTGGGGGGTATTTTTTGCCATTCCCCTGGCCAACCTGATCCAGGCGGTGATCAACGCCTGGCCCCGGGCCGGCGATGTGCCGGCGGCGGATAGCGATGAGGCGCCAACGGTCGATCACGACCGCGATCAGGCGGGGGCCCGGGCCTAGAGCACGTCGCTGGCGTGGGCGGCGAGCCGCGAGCGCTCGCCCCGGGTCAGGGTGAGATGGCCGCTGTGGGGCCAGCCGTGAAAGCGCCGCACCAGATAGGTCAGCCCCGACGTGGTGGGTGTCAGCCACGGCGTATCGATCTGCGCGATATTGCCCAGGCAGACGATTTTGGTGCCCGGTCCCGCCCGCGTGATCAGGGTGCGCATCTGCTGGGGGGTGAGGTTCTGGGCCTCGTCCAGCACCATGAAGCGATTGAGCAGGGTGCGGCCGCGCATGAAGTTGAGCGACCGCACGCGGATCCGGCTGCGTAGCACGTCCTCGCTGGCCGCCTGGGCCCAGCGGGTGCTGCCGGCGGCGCCGGAGCCCAGCACCTCCAGGTTGTCCATCAGCGCCCCCATCCACGGCGTCATTTTTTCTTCTTCACTGCCCGGCAGGTAGCCGATGTCCTCGCCGATGGCAATGGTGGCCCGGGTCATGAGGATTTCCTGGTAGCGGTCTTCCTCCAGGGTCTGTGCCAGGCCGGCGGCCAGGGTCAGCAGGGTTTTGCCGGTGCCGGCCGGGCCCAGCAGGGTGACCAGATCGATGGCCGGATCCATCAGCAGCGCCAGGGCCAGGCTCTGCTGGCGATTGCGGGCGTGAATCCCCCACACCGACTCGCCGTCGGGGCCATAGTCGGTCACGGGTGCCAGCCCGTCGGGGGTGGCCCGCCAGGCCTGATCGGCGGCGAGCACGAACTCGTTGGGCGCCAGCGCATCGGCCAGGGCGTCCGGGGACTGACCGGGTGGGCACTCATGGCTGCCCGTCGGCAGCAGGTCGGGATCATCCAGCGGCGCCTCGGCCTCATGGTCCGTGGCCATCAGGCCCATGGCGTTGGCCTGGATGCGCAGGTTGATGTCCCGGGCGACCACGGTGACCCGCACATCCGGCCGGGTGCGGGCCAGGGTTTCCGCGGCGGTGAGCACCGGCAATGGTCGGCCGTCCGGAGCATCGGTGAGAAAATGCAGCCGGCCCAGGCCCTCGCCCAGGGGCAGGCCGCGCTCCAGCGCCGAGGGCTCCACGCCGGCCAGCAGCTCATCCAGAAAGCGCGCCGCCTGCAGCGCATTGCGGGCTTCTTCACTGTTGTCCCGGCGGGCGGTGTCCAGCCCCTGCAGGACGGCGAGGGGCAGATACAGGTCCCGCTCCCCGAAGCGGAACAGCGCCGCCGGGTCATGCAGAAGCACGGAGGTGTCGAGCAGGCAGACGCTGCGCATGGTAACGATCCCGTGGTCGGTTACAGCTTGGACGGCTCGATGATGGCGTCGAGGTTCAGCCGATCGCAGAGATCCATGAACTCCTCGCGCAATCGGGCAATGTGCTGGCTGGCGGAGACGTCGACGGTCATGTGCACCTGGAACATGGGCGTGCCGGTGTGGGCGGCGGAATAACTGGTGGTGGCCAGGTCGCGGATGTTGATTTCGCGGCTGGCAAAGAAACTCGCCAGGTTATGAACGATGCCCGGCTGATCGATGGCGATCACTTCCACGGAATAGGGCAACAGGTTGCCCGCCGGTGGGCGGCTCTGGGTACGGCGGCAGTGGATCTCGAGCCCGATCCGGCGGCCGGCGGCGGGCAGGGCGGCCTCGAGTTTGGCCAGTTCGTTCCAGCGCCCTTCGCAGAGCAGCATGACCGCAAAGTCGCCGCCCATCACGCTCATGCGGCTGTCTTCGACGCTGCAGCCGGTCTCGGCAATCAACTGGGTGAGCGCTTCCACCAGCCCGGTGCGGTCGTCGCCCATGGCGGAGATGACGAGGTAATCCTTGTTCATGATCGCGGTCCCGACGCCTTTTTCGTGCCCCTGATGCGACGGCGGAGTGTACCACGCACCCCGCGGCGGTCCGCTTGTCAGTCCTCGGGCGCAGGGCTACCATCCGCGAACGATATACGTGGGGAGGTTGCGATGTTTCGGGGCAGCATGGTCGCGATGGTAACGCCGATGCTGGAGGATGGCGCTCTGGACGAGGCGGCACTTGAGCGGCTGGTGGAATTTCACATCGAGCATGGCACGGATGCCATCGTTGCCGTGGGCACCACCGGCGAGTCGGCCACGCTGGACCACAGTGAGCACGCCCATGTCATGCGCCGGGTGGTGGAGATCGCCGCGGGGCGCATCGTGGTCATGGGCGGTTGTGGCGCCAATTCCACCTGGGAAGCCGAGCAGCTGACCCGCTGCGCGCTGGAGGCGGGCTGCGAAGCGGCGCTGCTGGTGACCCCCTACTACAACAAGCCCACCCAGGAAGGGCTGTATCAGCATTTCAGCCATGTGGCGGGGGCGGTGCCTCTGCCCCAGATCCTTTACAACGTCCCCGGGCGCACCGGCTGCGATCTGCTGCCGGAGACCGTGGACCGGCTGGCGGACATTGCCAATATTGTCGGCATCAAGGAGGCGTCCGGCAGCCTGGAGCGCGCCGAGGAAGTGCTGGAGCGCTGTGGCGACCGCCTGGACGTCTATTGCGGTGAGGACGCCCGTAACCTGGCGTTGATGAATGCCGGGGCGAAGGGCTGTGTGTCGGTCACGGCCAATGTGGCGCCGTCGTTCATGCACCGCATGTGCAAGGCCGCCCTGGACGGCGATCAGACCGAGGCCGAAGCCCTGGACGCCCGCCTGGCAGCGCTGCACAACGTGCTTTTCCTCGAAACCAACCCGATCCCGGTGAAGTGGGCCCTGCACACCATGGGCCTGATCGGGCCGACCCTGCGGCTGCCACTGACGCCGCTCTCGGAGCAGCATCATGAAGCCCTCCGCCAGGCGCTGATACTGGCCGACGTGGAACTGTGAGGCAGGCGGCACGGATCAAGGCGCCGGCCGCCCTGTCGCTGGCGTTTCTGCTGGCCGGGTGCGGGGCGCTGGGCCTGGGCGGTGAGCCCAGCGAAGCCGAGCAGCGCGCCGAGCGCCTGCGCACGCCGCCGGATGTGCTCTCCGCCCGGGAGGCGCCGCGGACCGAGCCGCGGGATGAGGCCGCGGAGCCCGAGTCCGATCGGCAGCCGGACCCGGCGCCGGCGGTGAGCCGCCGGGATCCCGAGGATTATCTGCAGGTGGTGGATGGCCGGGTGGTGCTCGACACCGGATTGCCGGTGAATGCCGCCTGGGCGGTGCTGGGGCGATCCCTGGAACGGGCCGGGTTCGCGCTCACGGATTCCGACCGTGATGCGTTCACCCACCGGATTCGCTACAACCCGGCCGCCGTGGTGGGCGCCTCTCCGGAGGAGTTCGATAACGGCGAGAGTCCCGACCGGGGCCGATTGGGCGCCCTGGCTTTCTGGCGGGGAGAACCGCCACCGCCGGTGCAGACCCTGGTGCTGCGGGTTGAAGAACGCGGCCCCGGGGCGCGCTACTCGCTGCAGCGCCCCGACGGCGAACCCGCTCCATCCAGCGCCGCACGCCAAGTGCTTCAGGTCGTCGCGGAACAGATCAAACCCTGATCAGGTTGCAACATGCTGATTCTTGTTGAAAACGCCGCCGCTACCCGGGTGCGCGACCCGCGGTTGGTGGCCCGGGTTCGTCAGGCCGAGCCGAGCATCGCCGAGTTGTGGGTGCGGGCGGTGGTTTTCGTCAACACCCAGGCGGCGCTGAGTGAGTCCGAACAGACTCGCCTGAATGCGCTGCTGGAGGCGGCCCCCCTGGAAGCGGTGGCCGCCCGGGACGCCAGTCTGGCGGAGCCGGCGCTCTATGTGGTGCCCCGGCTTGGCACCCTGTCGCCCTGGGCCAGCAAGGCGACGGACATCGCCCATCAGTGCGGGTTGGCGGTGATCCAGCGAATGGAGCGCGGTCTGCGCTACACCGCCCGGGACCAGGCGGGCCAGCCCCTCAGCCTCCATCAGTCGCCGGCCCTGGCCGCGGCGCTGCATGACCGCATGACCGAATCGGTGCTCGAGGACGCCACGGCGGCGGAGGGCCTGTTCGCCAGCCGCCCGCCGGCGTCGCTGCAACGCATCGATGTGCTGTCGGCGGGGCGGGAGGGCCTGGAAGTGGCCAATCGGGATCTCGGTCTGGCGCTCTCCGACGACGAGCTGGATTATCTGCTGGAGAACTACCACGGCCTCAACCGCAACCCCACCGATGTTGAACTGATGATGTTCGCCCAGGCGAACTCCGAGCACTGCCGGCACAAAATTTTCAATGCGGACTGGGTGATCGACGGCGAGACCATGCCGGAGTCGCTGTTTGCCATGATCCGCCACACCCACGCCATGCGGCCGGAGGGGGTGTTGTCCGCCTACAAGGACAATGCGGCGGTGGTGGAAGCCGAATCCGTTGACCGCTACTTTCCCGGGGCGGACGGGCGCTATCGGCATCATGCCGAGCCCGCCCACCTGGTCATGAAGGTGGAGACCCACAACCACCCCACGGCGATTTCCCCGTTTGCGGGGGCCGCCACCGGCGTCGGTGGAGAGATTCGTGACGAAGCCGCCACTGGCCGGGGCGCTCGCAGCGTCGCCGGGCTGTCCGGTTTTTCGGTGTCCAATCTGCGCATTCCCGGGGCGGAGCAGCCCTGGGAGAACGACCATGGCCGGCCGGCGCGCATTGCGTCGGCGCTGGAGATCATGCTGGACGCGCCGGTGGGCGCCGCCCGCTATGGCAATGAATTCGGCCGTCCGCAGCTCAACGGCTATTTCCGCACCTTTGAGTTGGCCGTCCCGGGCAACGGCAGCGAGGAAATCCGCGGCTATCACAAGCCGGTGATGATCGCCGGGGGCATGGGAGAAATCCGCCCGGATCAGGTGGAAAAGGGCATCGCCCCCGCCGGCACGCCCCTGGTGGTCCTGGGCGGGCCGGCCATGCTCATCGGGCTGGGCGGGGGTGCCGCCTCCTCGGTCAGCAGTGGTCAGAGCCGGGAGGCACTGGACTTCGCGTCGGTCCAGCGCAGCAACCCCGAGATGGAGCGCCGCTGCCAGGAGGTCATCGACGCCTGCTGGCGCCTGGGTGAGGCCAGCCCCATTATCGCCATTCACGATGTCGGCGCCGGCGGCCTGTCCAATGCGTTTCCGGAGCTGATCGACGACTCCGATCGCGGCGGGCAGCTGGAGTTGCGGGCCATTCCCTGCGCCGAGTCCGGCCTGTCGCCCCTCGAGATCTGGTGCAACGAGGCCCAGGAGCGCTACGTGCTGGCCATCGACGCCCAGCGGCTGAGCGCCTTCCGTGCCCTCTGCGAACGCGAGCGGGCCCCGTTTGCCGTGGTGGGCGAAATGACCGACGAGCGCCAGCTGGTGGTGGGGGATGCCGAACTGGACGGCTCGCCGGTGGACATCCCCGTGGACCTGCTGCTGGGCAAGCCACCCCGCATGCGTCGCGAGGCCAGCCGCCTGGTGCCCACCCGGCGCTCGCTGCTGCTGGATGGCGTGACCCTGGCGGAAGCGGCCTACCGGGTGCTGCGCCTGCCCACCGTAGCCAGCAAGGAATTTCTGATTACCATCGCCGACCGCACCGTGGGTGGGCGGACCGCCCGCGATCAGATGGTGGGGCCCTGGCAGGTGCCGGTGGCGGACTATGGCATGACCGTGGGGGACTATCAGGGCTATCGCGGTCAGGCCATGGCCATGGGCGAGCGCAGCCCGGTGGCGCTGCTGGACGCGCCGGCCTCGGGGCGGCTCGCCATCGGCGAAGCGCTGACCAACCTCATGGGCGCGGCGGTGGGATCACTGCGCTCGGTGAACCTGTCCGCCAACTGGATGGCCGCCTGTGGGCATCCCGGCGAGGATGCCCGGCTATACGACACCGTCCGGGCCGTTGGGCGGGAGCTCTGTCCGCAGCTGGGCATTGCCATTCCCGTGGGCAAGGACTCCCTGTCCATGAAGACCGTCTGGGAACAGGACGGTGAGGAACGGCGGGTGACGGCACCACTCACCCTGGTGATCTCGGCCTTTTCGCCGGTGGATGATGTCCGCCGCGGGGTGACGCCGGCCCTCAAGGATGCGCCGGGCAGCCGGCTTTATCTGCTGGATCTCGGCGGCGGTCGGCGCCTGGGTGGCTCGGCGCTGGCCCAGGTCTACGGTCAGCTGGGGGAGAGCCCGCCGGATCTGGACGACCCCCGGGCGTTCGCCACGGCCTTTGATGCGGTGCAGGCGCTGCTGGCCGCCCGTCAGGTGCTGGCCCTGCATGATGTGGGTGACGGCGGCCTGCTGGTCACCCTGGCGGAGATGGGATTTGCCGGTCGTCAGGGCGTGGCCGCGGATCTGGACAGCCTGGCCTCGGACCCGCTGGAGGCCGCCTTTGCCGAAGAGCTGGGCGTGGTGCTGCAGGTGGCGGAAGCCCACGACGACGCGGTCCGGGCCAGCTTGAAGGCCGCCGGTCTGGGGGATCGGCTGCATGCCCTCGGTGAAGTGACCGTGGGCGAGCGCCTCACCCTGCGACATGCCGGCGCCGTGGTGTTTGACGAAGCGCTGCCGGACCTGCAGCGCACCTGGAGCGAGACCAGCCATTGGCTGCAGGCGCTCCGGGATGATGCGGATTGTGCCCGGGAGGCCTTCGAGTCGGTGGCGGACCGGGCGGATCCGGGGCTTCGGGTCGAGCTGAGTTTTGATCCCGCCGAGGACACCGCCGCCCCCTTCGTGGCCACCGGGGTGCACCCCCGGGTGGCGGTGCTTCGCGAGCAGGGGGTCAACAGCCACATCGAAATGGCGGCAGCCTTTGAACGGGCCGGCTTTGAGCCGCTGGACATTCACACCACGGACCTGTTGGCGGACCCGGCACGACTGGCGGACTGCCAGGCCCTGGTCGCCTGTGGCGGGTTTTCCTATGGCGATGTGCTGGGTGCCGGCCGCGGCTGGGCCAGCAGCATTCTGCTCAATCCGCGGCTTCGGGATGCGTTTGAGGGGTTTTTCACCCGTCCGGACACCCTGGCGCTGGGGGTCTGCAATGGCTGCCAGATGCTGGCGGCACTGCGGGAACTCATCCCCGGCGCCAGTCTCTGGCCGGACTTTGTGGCCAACCGCTCCCGTCAGTACGAGGCCCGTCTCAGTCAGGTGGAAGTGCTGCCGTCCCAGTCGCTCATGCTGGAGGGCATGGCCGGCTCCCGCCTGCCCATTGTGGTGGCCCATGGCGAGGGGCAGGCCCGTTTTCCCGAGGACGGCGGGCCCCGCAAGGCCCTGAGCGCCGGCCTGGTGGGGTTGCGCTACATTGACGCCAACGATGCCCCGGCGGAGCGCTATCCCGCCAATCCCAACGGCTCGCCCCTGGGGGTCACCGGACTTTGCAACGAGGATGGCCGGGTAACCATCATGATGCCGCACCCCGAGCGGGTATTTCGCAGCGTCCAGCATTCCTGGCATCCCGGTGACTGGGGCGAGGACGCGCCCTGGCTGCGGCTGTTCCGCAACGCCCGCCGGGCGCTGGGCTGACGGGCCGCGGCGGGTGCCGCGAACTCCGGGCCCCGCGGGGGTTCTAACGAGATTCAGGATTGATACGGGGGTTCAGGGTGTTCATTAAAAAGTCCCGCACCAGCGATGTCTTGCCGTCCGAAATCACGCCGGAGTCCATTTATCGCGACCGCCGGCGATTTCTGCGCACCTCGGCGCTGGCCGCCGCCGGTACCCTGCTGGCGCCGGGCTGGGCGCTGTCCAAACCCCTGGATGAGCTGGAGCCTTTCGGCGAGTTGCCTGCCAGCGACCTCAGCACCGATGAGTCGCTCAACAGCTTTGAAGACATCACCACCTACAACAATTTCTACGAGTTCGGCTCGGGCAAGGAAGACCCCATGCGGCTGGCGCCCGGGCGGCTGGAGCACCGGCCCTGGTCGGTGACCATCAGCGGCGAGGCGGAGCACACCGGCGAGTTCGATTTCGATGACTTCATGCAGGGGCTCACCCTGGAAGAGCGGATCTACCGGCTGCGCTGCGTGGAGGCCTGGTCCATGGTGATTCCCTGGGCGGGGGTGCCGTTGGCGGAGGTCATCCGCCGCGCCAATCCCACCTCCCGGGCCAAGTACGTCAAGTTCTACACCAAGCATGATCCGCAGATGTTCCCCGGCCAGCGATCCCGGGGCATGGGATTTCTCGCCAGCATTGACTGGCCGTACACCGAGGGGCTGCGCATGGACGAGGCCATGCACCCGCTGACCATCCTGGCCACTGGGCTCTATGGCAAGGAGATGCCCTCCCAGAACGGCGCGCCCATCCGCCTGGTGGTGCCCTGGAAGTATGGCTTCAAGAGCATCAAGTCAGTGGTCCGGATTCACTTCCAGGAAACCGAGCCGGAGACCACCTGGAATCAGCTGGCACCGAACGAGTACGGGTTCTATGCCAATGTGAACCCCGAGGTGGATCACCCCCGCTGGAGCCAGGCCACCGAACGGCGCATCGGCGAGTTCTTCAAACGCGACACGCTGATGTTCAACGGCTATGGCGAGGAAGTGGCAGACCTCTATGCCGGCATGGATCTCCACAAGCAATACTGAGGCGGCTGGCACGGCCCGGACGGGGCCCGCCACGTGGCTGGCGGGCCTGCGCCGCCCCCCGGGGCCGCGCATCATGGTGATGCTTCGCCTGGCCGTGTTTCTGCTCTGCGGACTGCCGGCGGCGGCGCTGGTGGGCGGCCTGTTTCTCGGCCACCTCGGCGCCAACCCGGTGGAGACCCTCCTGCACAGTACCGGGGTCTGGAGTCTGCGGCTGCTACTGGTGACGCTCGGGGTGACGCCGCTGCGCTGGCTCACCGGCGCGGCCTGGGTGGTGCGGCTGCGCCGGCAGATCGGCCTGTGGGCGTTTGCCTATGCCTTCGCCCACTTCGGCGTCTTCATCGTCTTCGATCACGGGCTGGCCCTCGTCCCCATCCTCGAGGACATTGCCCGCCGCCCCTACATCCTGGTGGGCACCAGTGCCCTGTTACTGATGCTGCCGCTGGCCGTGACTTCCACCCAGGGCTGGATGCGCCGCCTGGGCCGTCAGTGGAAGCGGCTGCACTGGCTGATCTATCCCGCGGCGATGCTGGGGCTGGTGCATTTCTTCTGGCTCATCAAGGCCAATCGCTGGACCGAACCCTTGACCTATGCCGCCCTCCTGGCGCTGCTGCTCGGCTGGCGCCTGTGGCGAAGGCGTCCCGCCGCGGCAGACACTGTGGGCTAATCAATGCCCCGGGCGCCGACCCAGTCCCGGGCGAACTGCCAGGCCACCCGGCCGCTACGTGAGCCGCGCTCGAGGGCAAATCGCAGGGCGTCGGCACGCCACTCCGCCTCCGCCGGTGGCTCGTCGGGGGTGAGGGTATCCAGCCAGCCCGCGCAAATGTCGAGATAGCGCTGCTGGTCGAAGGGGTGGAACGACAGCCAGAGTCCGAACCGCTCGGAGAGCGAAATCTTTTCTTCCACCGCTTCACCGTGATGGATTTCGCCGTCCACCACCTGCGCCTGGCGGTTCTCCGAGAAATATTCGGGGAGCAGGTGACGGCGGTTGGAGGTGGCGTAAATGAGCAGGTTGTCGGGCGGGGCGGCCACCGAGCCATCCAGCGCCGCCTTGAGGGCCTTGTAACTGGGGTCGTCGGCTTCGAAAGAGAGGTCATCACAGAACAGGATGAAGCGCTCGGGCCGATGGGCAACGGCACGCACAATGGCCGGCAGATCTACCAGATGCCGGGGCTCCACCTCGATCAGGCGCAGCCCCTGGTCGGCATAGGCATTGAGCAAGGCTTTCACCAGCGATGACTTGCCGGTGCCGCGGGCGCCGGAGAGCAGCACATTGTTGGCCGGCTGCCCGGCAAGGAATTGCCGGGTATTGCGCTCCGCCGTGGCCTTCTGGCGCTCGATGTGATGCAGCGCGTCCAGGCGGATGGCGTGGGTGGCCGGCAGGGCCACCAGATGGCCGGTGTGACCCGGGGCGCCGGCCCCGGACAGCGGTTGCCACTGAAAGGCAATGGCCGCCTCCCAGTCGGTGTCCACCGGGGCGGGTGGCAGCAGTCCTTCGACCCGGTCAATCAACGCTTCCAGGCGGCTGGCAATTCGTTCGATGGCGTCCATGGCGGGCATGTTAGCCTCTCGCCATGCAAAAGAAACGGGGCAATCTCGAGCGCGTGCATGTCGGTGCCGATCCGCTTATTGCCGGCCATATCGAAACCATTTTCAACGCCCGGGGCATCCACTGCATGGTTCGCAACCGCCACCTGGTGGGAGGCGCCGGAGAAATCCCGCCCCTGGAGGCCTGGCCGGAAGTCTGGGTGGCCCGGGAGGACGCGGACATTGCCCGTCAGTTGATCCGCGAAATCCTCGATCCGGAAGGACCGGTGCCGGCGGACTGGCGCTGCCCGGACTGCGGTGAGGTCATCGAGGGCCAGTTTGCCGAGTGCTGGTCCTGCGGGGCGCTGGCGCCGTGATCCAGCTACGGGACGTGACCCTGCGGCGGGGCCCGGAGCCGCTGCTGGAGGCCAGCAGCCTGACGGTGCACGGGGGCCGCAAGCTGGGGCTGGTCGGTGCCAACGGTACCGGCAAGAGCACCCTGTTCGCGCTGCTGCGGGGCGAGTTGTCCGCGGACTCCGGCGAGGTGGCGCTGCCGGCGGGATGGCGGCTGTCTCACATGGCCCAGGAAACCCCCGCCCTGGATCGTCCGGCGATTGAGTTCGTGCTGGATGGCGACGCGCCGCTGCGGGCCGCTGAGGGCGAGGTCGCCGCGGCAGAGGCCAGTGGCGATGGCGAGCGCATGGCCCATGCCCACGCGGCGCTGGAAATCGCCGGTGGTTATGACGCCCGCGCCCGGGCCGGCGGGCTGCTGCACGGACTGGGCTTTGACCCGGCGGTGCATGAACAACCGGTGGCGGAGTTCTCCGGCGGCTGGCGGGTGCGGTTGAATCTCGCCCGGGCCCTGATGGCGCCGGCGGACCTGCTGTTGCTGGATGAACCCACCAACCATCTGGATCTGGAGGCGGTGCTCTGGCTGGAGCAGTGGCTGCGGGCGTTCCCCGGCACGCTCATCCTGATTGCCCATGACCGGGACTTTCTGGATAACGTGGTGGACGGGATCGTCCATATCGAGCATCGCCGGCTGCAGTCCTACACCGGCAGTTACTCGGCCTTCGAGCGTCAGCGCGCCGAGCGCCTGGCCCAGCAGCAGGCGCTGTATGAGCGCCAGCAGCGGGAAGTGGCCCACATGGAGGCGTTCATCACCCGGTTTCGGGCCAAGGCCACCAAGGCCCGGGCGGCGCAGAGCCGGGTCAAAGCGCTGGAGCGCATGGAGCGAGTGGCGCCGGCGCATGTGGATTCGCCGTTCGGTTTCGAATTCCCCGAGGCGCCCCGGGCCGGGAACCCGCTGATTGCCCTGGAGGATGTGGCGCTGGGTTACCACGGTCGTCCCCTGTTGGAGGGGTTGCGTCAGAGCCTGGCCCCGGGCGACCGGGTGGGGCTGTTGGGCCGCAACGGCATGGGAAAGTCCACCCTGATTCGGGCGCTGGCCGGCGAGAGCGAGCCCCTGGCCGGCCAAATTCGCCGGGCGCAGCGGCTCCAGGTGGGCTATTTCGCGCAGCATCAGCTGGAACAGCTGGACCCGGAGGCCAGCCCCGTCACCCATCTGGCCCGTCTGGCACCGGACGCCAGCCCACAGGCGCTGCGGGACTTTCTGGGCGGGTTCGATTTTCGCGGTGATCAGGCCCTGGAGCCCGTGGCGCCACTGTCCGGTGGGGAGAAGGCCCGGCTGGTGCTGGCATTGCTGGTCTGGTCGGCCCCCAATCTGCTGTTGCTGGACGAGCCCACCAACCACCTGGACATCGAGATGCGCCATGCGCTGAATCGGGCCCTGCAGGTGTTCGAAGGGGCGGTGGTGCTGGTCTCCCATGACCGGTATCTGTTGGAAACCACCGTGGCGGACTACTGGCTGGTGGGGCAGGGCACCGTCCAGCCCTTCGATGGCGACCTGGATGACTACCGCCGTTGGCTGGCACGGGACCCGCGCAAGCCGTCCGCCTCGCCGTCAGGCGATGCTCATCCGGAAACCGCCACGGCCACGCCAATGCCCAAGCCGGCGTCGACACCGAAGCCGGACCAGGGCCGCGACCACCGCCGCGCCCGCCGCCAGGCCAACGCCCGGGCCCAGGCGACACTGCGTCCCCTGCGCCAGCGGGTTGATGACGCCGTGAAGGCCCTTGAGGCCGCGGACGCCGAGCTGGCCCGCGTCGAAGCCTCCCTGGCCGACCCGGCGATGTACACGGCCGAATCCGGCGATGCCCTCAATGAGCGGTTGCAGCGCCAGGGCCAGCTGCGTCACCTCAAGGAAGCCGCCGAGGCCGAGTGGATGGCCGCCGAAGAAGCCCTCGAGACGGCACAGAAGACCGAACAGCAACCCGGCGCCTAGTCAGCGGCCATCGCAGTCGCCCTCTCTGCCGTCGCCTTTGCGCCATGCCCCCTCGCTGAGTATGCTCAAAGCGTTCCCAACTCAGAAAATCCAAGCCGCGGAGTGTTGCAAATGAGAACAAACGGCAAGCTTGTCGGGGCACTGGCTGCCCTGTCCGTTGTCATGCTGGCGGGGGCGGCCCAGGCCGAGCCCCTGCGCATCGGCGCCGTCATGCCCATGACCGGCGATCTGCAGGCCTATGGCGAGTCATCCCGCAATGGCGCCGAACTCGCCATTAACGAAATCAACGCCGCCGGTGGTGTTCTGGGCGAGCCCGTGGAGTTCATCCTCGGTGATTCCCAGACCGAGCCCCAGGCCGGTGTGGATGCCGCCCAGCGCCTGGTTTCGGTGCGCAATGTCTCGGCCATCGTCGGCGCCCTGTCCAGCGGGGTGACCATCCCCGTGGCCAGCAGCGTCACCTCCGTGGAGGGCGTTCCGCAGATTTCCAACGCCTCCACCTCGCCGGTGATGACCGATCTGGATGACAACGATTTCCTGTTCCGGACCACGCCATCGGATGCCTTCCAGGGCGTCGCACTGGCCGAAGTGGCCGTGGAGAAGGGCGTCGATAGCGTTGCTGTCATCTATATCAACAACGATTACGGTGAAGGGCTGGCAGACTCCTTCGAGGCATCCTTCAGCGACGTGGGCGGCACCGTGGTGGGACGCACCGGCTATGAGCCCGGGCTGTCCTCCTATCGCGGTGAACTGGCCAGTATTGCCGACGGGTCCTCGCCACTGTTGTTGATCGGCTACCCGGAAAACGGTCAGACCATCCTTCGCCAGGCCCTCGAAGGCGGTCATTTCAGTGAGTTCATCTTCACCGATGGCATGCGTTCCCCGCAGATCGTGGAGAACCTGGGTGCCGAGTTCCTGAACGGCAGCTTCGGCACCGCCGCTGAAGCCCTGGATGACACCGATGCGGCTCAGCACTTTGCCAGCGCCTATGAGGCGGCCTATGGCGCGGTGCCGCCGGTGCCCTACATCGACACGGCCTATGACGCGGTCTACACCATCGCCCTGGCGGCCGAAGCCGCCCAGAGCACGGATCGGGTCGCCATTCGGGATCACCTGAGGGCGATTAACGACCCGGATGGCGTCGTGGTCGGGCCGGGTGAGTTCGCCCGCGCCGCGGAGCTGCTCGCCGAAGGCACCGCGATCAACTACGAGGGCGCCTCAGGCTCCGTGGATTACGATGAAAACGGTGATGTCGGCGGCACCTTCGCCCACTGGGAAATCCAGGACGGCGAATTCGTGACGGTTCGGGTCTTCGAACCGGACATGTAACTGCCCGTCGGTGAGCCGAGTCGGCCGGGGCGTCAGCCTCGGCCGCGGTAAGGGGCAACCCCCTGGTCGGGAATCCAGACATCCGCCGGGGGTTCGCCCGTCTGGTAGAACACATCAATCGGAATGCCGCCCCGGGGATACCAGTAGCCCCCGATCCGCAGCCAGCGCGGCTCCAGCAAATCCACCAGCCGACGGGCCACCGTCATGGTGCAGTCCTCGTGGAACGCCCCATGGTTGCGAAACGAAAACAGAAAAAGCTTTAGCGACTTACTCTCCACCAGCCAGTCACCCGGCACATAGTCGATGACCAGTTGGGCGAAGTCCGGCTGCCCCGTCATCGGACAGATGGACGTAAACTCCGGTGCCGTGAACCGCGCCACATAACCAAACCCCGCCTGCGGATTCGGCACCCGCTCAAGCGTCGCCTCCTCCGGCGACGTCGGCACCGCCGTGTTCTGCCCGAGCTGGGTCAAGCCGGCGTGTGTTTCGTCATGACTCATGAAGACTCCTGTTAATTGCTCGCAGCCCGCCCCGAGGTTAAGACCGCTTCTCTCCCGGCATCGGCGGTCGCCGCTCCGGCAGCATCCCCTGGGGCCGGGTCACCAGGATGATCTGCAGCAACACCCCGATCAGGAAAATCCGGAAAGCGCTTTCGCTGCCAATCAGCGCCACCGGCATCAACCCCGCCAGCAGTTCCGTGGACGACCAGATGATCCACACCACCAGCGCCCCCAGCAGGGCGCCCAGGTTATTGCCGCTGCCGCCGGCGATCAGCATGACCCAGACCAGGAAAGTGCCGTATAGCGGGCGGAACGCCTCCGGGCTGATGAAGCCCACGAAATGGGCGTATAGCCCGCCCCCCAACGCCATGATGCAGGACCCCACCACGAAGGCCTGCAGGCGAAAGCGGGCAATGTCCTTGCCGGCGGCGGCGGTGGCCGGCTCACTGTCGCGAATGGCCCGCAGGACCCGTCCCCAGGGCGAGCGCTGCGCCACCTCCACCATTACGTAGATCAGCGCCACGAACGCCAGAATGACCAGGGTGTAATTCAGGGTGCCCATGCCCAGGGGCTTGGCGATGCCCGGAATGCCCCGGGTGCCGTGGGTGAGCCAGCCTTCGTTGAGCACGAACAGGCGAATGATCTCGGCAATGCCGATGGTGGCGATGGCCAGGTAATCGGTTCGCAGGTTCGCGGTGATGCGGCCCACCACCCAGGCCACCGGCAGGCACACCAGCACCGCACCGGCCAGGCCCACCAGGAAGGGCAAGTTGAATCCCCCCAGCCAGCCATCCGCCGGCCCGGTGGTCAGGATGGCCGTGGTGTAAGCGCCCACGGCAAAAAACCCGGCGATACCGATGTTGAACTGGCCGGTCATGCCCCACTGGACGTTCAGGCCCAGAGTCATGATGGCGTATATCCCCACCAGGCCGAGGAAGAAGGGCATGTAGGCGACGATTCCGGCGAGATCCATCACACCGACCCCTTGATGATGCCCTGCGGGCGGACAATGAGCGTGAGAATCATGATGGCGAAGGCCACCGCGGGTTTATAGGTGCCCGGCAACACCAGCGTGGACAGCTCCATGGCACAGCCGATCACCAGGCCGCCGAGAATGGCGCCATAGGGGCGGCCGATGCCGCCGAGGATGGTGGCGGCAAAGATGGGCAGCAGCAGGGTCCAGCCCATGGTCGGATGCAGGCGGGTGTCCATGCCCAGCAGGACACCCGCCGCCGCGGCCAGGGCGCCGCCGATGGCCCAGGTCCACATGATCACCCGCTCGGCGGGGATGCCGGTGATCAGGGCCAGGTCCATGTTGTCACTCATGGCCCGCATGGCCTTGCCCATGCGGGTGCGGGTCAGGAACCCATGCACCAGCAACACCAGAATGGCCGCGGCGGCAACGATCAGCACATGATCCGGCTTGATGGCAATCGGACCGATCCGCCAGGGCAACTGAATGCCCACTTCGTAGACCTGGTTGCTGCCGCCCCAGATCATCTGAATGGCCGAGCGAAGAATCAGCGCGGTGGCAAAGGAGGAAATCAGCAGGATCACCGGCTGCACCCGGCGAATGCGGCGGTAGATCAGCTGATCAATCCCCACCGCAAGGCCCGCCATGCCCAGCATGGCCACCGGCAGGGCGGCCAGCACCGGCAGGTTGAACACGGTCACCACGGTCAGCGCGAAGTAGGCGCCCACGGCCATGAAGTCCCCGTGGGCGAAGTGGGCGAAGCGCAGCACGCCAAAAATCATGGTGGCGCCCACCGCCCCCAGCGCCAGAATGCTGCCGAGGACGATGCCGTTGATGAGCAGGTGGATGAGTTCGATCATGCCGGTTATCCGCCCAGAAACATTTCGGCAACTTCCGGGTCGGCCAGCAGCGCCGGGCCGGTGTCTTCGTGGCGATTCTCGCCGGTGGCGAGGACATAGCCCCGATCCGCCACCGCCAGGGCCTGGCGGGCGTTCTGCTCCACCATGAGCACCCCGATGCCCAGCTGATTGATTTCCTGGATGCGCTGGATGGTCTCGTCGATCAGCCGGGGGGACAGGCCAGCGGTGGGCTCGTCCAGCATCAGCAGATGAGGATCCACCATCAGGGCCCGGCCCATGGCGACCATCTGCCGCTCGCCACCGGACATTACCCCGGCCTGCTGGCGGCGCCGCTCCTTGAGCCGCGGGAACAGCGCAAAGACCTTCTCCAGCCGCGGTGTCAGGTCACCGGGGACGGCATAGGCGCCCAGCTCCAGGTTTTCCAGCACTGACAGCGACGGGAAGATATTGGCCTCCTGGGGCACGTAGGCGACCCCTCGAGTGACCATGCGCTCGGGGGGGCGATTGGTGATGTTTTCACCCAGGTAGGTGACCGTGCCGGCGCGAATGGGCACCAGCCCGAACAGCGCCTTCATGGCCGTGGACTTGCCCGCGCCGTTGGGACCCACGATGACCACGATTTCATCGGCTTCGACGTGCAGGTGGACGCCACGCAGGATATCCACGCCGCCATAGCCCGCATATAGGCCTTCCGCTTGGATCAGGCTCACGTCATGCCGCTCCGGCCTGTCCGCTGGCGCCGGTGCCCAGATAGGCTTCGCGCACTTCCGGGTTGTCCCTGAGGGTCGCCATGTCGCCGCTGGCGATGAGCTCGCCATTGGCCATGACCTGGACCGGGTCACAGAGACGGGCGATCAGGTCCATGTCGTGCTCGATGACGCAGAAGGTGTAGCCCCGTTCGCGATTGAGGCGCTCAATGGCCTCCGCCAGCTTGCCCAGCAGGGTCCGGTTGACGCCGGCGCCGGGTTCGTCGAGCAGCACGGCCCGGGCGTCGGTCATCATGGTGCGCCCCAGATCCAGGAGCTTTTTCTGCCCGCCGGAGAGATTGCCCGCCAGCTCATCGCGGAGATGGCCGATCTCGAGGAATTCCAGGACCTCATCCGCGCGGCGCAGCACTGCCCGGTCTTCCCGGATGACCTTCCACCAGGTGAGCCAGCTGCGCAGCAGGTTTTCGCCGGACTGGGCGGCGGGGACCAGCATGAGGTTTTCGCGAACGCTCATCCGGGAGAATTCATGGGGAATCTGGAAGGTGCGTACCAGCCCTTTGTGGAAGAGCTGGTGGGTGGGCAGGCCGGTGATGTCCTCGCCATCCAGCCGGACACGACCACTGTCCGGTGCCAGGGCGCCGGCGACAATATTGAAAAGCGTAGATTTGCCGGCCCCGTTGGGACCGATCAGTCCGGTGATGCTGCCCGGCTCGACGGTGAAAGAAACCTCGCGGACTGCCTGCAGGCCACCGAATGCCCGGGAAATCCGCTCAATTTCTATCACCGCTACGCCTCCGTGGGACGAGTGCCGTTACTCGTTGACCTGGCCGTTTTCGATTTCCTGATCGGACGCCTCGCGGACATCGGACACCTTGACCTTGAAGTTCAGGGTCTGTCCGGCCAGCGGATGATTGGCATCCACGGTGACGCTGTCACCGCTCACCGCCGCCACGGTGACGATCTGGGTGCCGTTCTGGGTCTGGGCCTGAAACCGCATGCCGGTCTCGACGTTGTCGACGCCCTCGAACATGCTCTTGGGAACATCCTGCTGGAGCCGGTCGTCGCGATCACCGTAGGCTTCTTCCGGCGGCACGGTCACTTCCACGTCCTCGCCGGCGGCCTTGCCCTCGAGGGCGTTTTCCAGCCCCGGGATGATGTTGCCCGCCCCATGCACATACTGCAGTGGCTGGCCTTCGGGGGAGGCGTCAATCACCTCGCCGTCGCTATCGCGGAGTGTGTAATCGATGGCGACCACCGCGTTTTTGGCAATCTGCATGGAAACCTCTGCGCACAATAAATTTGACCGCGTATTGTAAACCTCGGGGCAATGGCCGACAAACGCCGCCGGCTGGTCATGGTTCGTCGAAGCGGCTAGGCTCCAGCGCTGATCCGATGCCGAGACAGGAGCGCTTTTGGCCACATCCACGGTACCCGGCGGTCCGGCCGCCTCCACCCACGCCCGGGGGCTGCTGCTTGCTCTGACCGGCGTCCTGCTGGTGAGTTTCGATGCGCTGCTGGTGCGGCTGGCGGTGGCGCCCCACTGGGACATTGTGTTCTGGCGGGGCTGGCTGATCGGACTGACCCTGGGCGTCTGGATGCTGTTCAGCGGCCAGCGGCTGCGCCTGCCGCCGGGGGCCGGGCACCGGGCGCTGCTGGCGATTACCGTGCTCATGCTGGCCGGCAACACCGTGCTGTTCGTGTTGTCGGTGTCGTTCACCGCCGCCGCCAATACCGTGGTGATTCTGGCGGCCTCGCCGTTCTTCGCCGCGCTTTTCTCCCGGGTGTTCCTGGGTGAGGCCATTCGGCTACGGACCTGGGTGGCCATCGTGGTGTCCATCGCCGGCGTGATCGTGGTGTTCGGCGGTGGCCTGGGCGGTGGCCATGCCCTGGGGGATTTCTTTGCCCTGACCCTGGCGGTGTGCATGGGTGCCCAGCTCACCATTCTGCGGCGTTTCCCGACGGTGCCACGGTTGCCGTTGATTGCCATCAGCGGTGCGGTGGCGGGACTGATGGCGCTGCCCTTTGCGGCGCCGCTGGAGCTGTCGGCGCAGAGCTATGTGGTGGTGGGCGTCATGGGAATCGTGCAGATGCCCCTGGCCATGGTGCTCATGGCGGTGGCGACCCGCTATCTGCCGGCCCCGGAGGTCAGCCTGTGTCTGTTGCTGGAGACGGTGCTGGCGCCGATATGGGTATGGTGGGTGCTGCGCGAGGCCGTCCCGCCGCTCACCGCGGTGGGGGGCACCCTGATTCTTCTGACCCTGGCGGTACACGCCTGGCTGGCCCTGCGAGAGGAAAAAACCCCATGACCGAATCTGCCCATCACACCCCGGCCGGCCCGCCGATGGCGCCGCGGGAGCCGGTCACCGTTCGTCATCACGGCCAGGAGCGGGTGGACCCCTATGCCTGGCTGCGGGATCCGGACTGGCGCGAGGCCATGGCGGATCCGGACCGTCTGCAGCCAGCCATCCAGTCCTATCTGCGGGCGGAAAACGCCTGGACCGAGGCTTCCCTGGCCGACGTGGAGCCGTTGCGAGAGCAACTGGTGGCCGAGCTGCGGGGCCGCATCAAGGAAGAGGACAGCAGTGTGCCGGTGCCGGACGGGCCATGGGCGTACTACACCCGCTACCGGGCCGGCGGCCAGCACCCCTTGCTCTGCCGCCAGCCCCGGGAAGGCGGGGATGAGCAGATCCTGCTGGACGGCGATGCCGAGGCGGAGGGCAGTGAGTACTTTCGGCTGGGTGGGGCCGAGCACAGCCCCGACCACCGCTACCTGGTGGTGGCGGTGGATCGAACCGGTGCCGAGTCCTATGTCCTTCAGGTGCACGACCTGGACACGGGTCAGCGGCTGGCCGAGGAGATTCCCCAGGCCCGGGGGGACGTGGCCTGGGCCAGTGACGGCGAGACCTTTCTTTACACCGTTCTGGATGAGGAGCACCGGCCGCGCTGGGTCTACCGTCACCGGCTGGGGCAACCCGCCGAGGCCGATGAGCCCGTCTACACCGAGACTGACCCGGGGTTTTTCCTGGGGGTGGAGCGCACCGAGAGCGGGCGCTATCTGCTCATCGACAGTCACGATCACACCACGTCCGAGGTTCGCTGGCTGCCGGCGGACCGGCCGACGGCGGAGCCCCGCCTGATCGCCCCTCGGCAGCGGGATGTGGAGTATTCGGTGAGTGATCATGGGGATCACTGGCTCATCCTCACCAATGCGGGTGGAGCCGAGGACTTCATGATTGCCCGGGCCCCCATCGACAGCGCGGACCGCCATGACTGGACCGCGCTGGTGGAACACCGCCCGGGGCGCCTGATTGAGGGGTTGCTGGTGTTTGCCGACTGGCTGGTGCGCCAGGAGCTGGAGGACGCCGAGTCGCGCATCGTCATCCGTCATCTGGCTTCCGGCGAGGAGCATGTCATCGATCAGCCGGATGCCTGCGTGGACGTGGGTCTGGTGCCGGGGCTGGAATATGACACCCGGAGCCTGCGGTTCGTGATGAGTGGATTTGCCCAACCACGGCAGGTGTTCGACTACGACATGGAATCCCGGGCGCGACAGCTGCGCAAGACCCAGGTGATTCCCAGCGGCCATGATCCCGAGGCCTATGTCTCTCGGCGTTTCATGGCCCGGGCGCCGGACGGGGAGGCGGTGCCGGTGTCCGTGTTTCATCGTCGGGATGTGACCCCCGGGCCGCAGACCCCCCTGCTCCTTTACGGCTATGGCGCCTATGGCATCAGCGAGCTGCCGGGGTTCAGCCCCCATCGGCTGTCGCTGGTGGATCGGGGGTTCGTGTATGCCATCGCCCATGTGCGGGGCGGGCGGGAGCGGGGTTACCGCTGGTATCGCCAGGGGCGGCAGGCGGCCAAGCCGAATACCTTTGAGGACTACATCGCCTGTGCCGAGGCGCTGATCGCCGAGGGTTACACAGGCGCTGGCCGGATTGCCGCCCAGGGAGGCAGCGCCGGCGGCATGCTGGTGGGAGCGGTGCTGAATCGCCGGCCGGAGTTGTTCGGCGCCGCGGTGGCGGATGTGCCCTTCGTGGATGTGCTCAACACCATGCTGGATCCCAGTCTGCCGCTGACACCCCCGGAGTGGCCGGAGTGGGGCAATCCCCTGGAGGACGAGGCCGCCTACGAGGTGATTGCCGGCTACTCGCCCTACGACAACATTGCACCGCGCCCCTACCCGGCGCTGCTGGTGACCGCCGGGGTCTCCGATCCCCGGGTGACCTACTGGGAGCCGGCCAAGTGGGTGGCCCGACTGCGGGCCGAGGGCAAACCGACCAACCTGCTGCTCCTGCACACTAACATGAGCGCCGGGCATGGCGGCCCGGGAGGGCGCTTTCAGTATCTGGAGGAAGTGGCCCGGCGGATGGTCTTTTTACTGAAGGCCCTGGATCGGCTGCCCGCTACCACATGAGGTCGTCGGGAATGGGGTGGTCCGGGTATTCGTCGCTGCCATCGCCGGCGGCGCTGTGGGTGGCGACCCAGGCCAGCAGAAACGGCGCATCCTGACGGAGCCGGTCCACCAGATCCGCCGGAATCAGCCGATAGCGGCCGCGGGTGCGGGCGATGGCCAGTTCGCCGGCGGCCAGGGCGCGGCGTTGTTCGCCGCTGACGTTAATCGGCCGGATGCGGCCGTTGTGCTCGAAATGAAAGCGCTCGTCGCCGTCGTGGGCGACTTCCCTTTCCACCACCAGGCTCCGGGCGGCTTTTTCCCGGGCCTGCTGCTCCCGCTCTTCCTGACGGCGGCGGTTGAGGGTGCGGTCCCGTGCCCGCCGGTCTGCCTCCCGCTGGGCGGCGGCCGCGCTGGCACTGGCCTGCTCTTCGTCCGCCTCACCGCGGCGCCGTTTCTTGCGCTTCTGGGTGCGGGCTTTTTTTACCGACTGCTGGTCGGCGAGGCCGGCTTTCAGCAGCTGATCGCGAAGACTGTCACTCATGGCCGCAGGATAAGCACACCACCGGGGGCTGACTACCCCCGGGCGTCCAGGGGCGCCGGCCGGGCCCGCTGGACGGTCACCACACCCACCACCACGATCACCAGGCCCACCAGCGCCAGTGGCGCCAGCCGTTCATCGAAAAGCCACCAGGCGATCAGGACCGTCATGGGGGGCGCCAAGTAGAACAGCGACGCCACCCGTGAGGCCGCCCCGTGCCGGATCAGCAGGAACAGCAGGCCGATAGCGCCCACCGAGAGCACCAGCACCAGCCAGGCCATGGCAAAGATCAATTCGCCATGCCAGGTGATCTGGTTGGTCTCGGTGGTGAGCGCCAGGGTGCCCAGCACCACCGCGGTGGCCAGATACTGCACGGTGCCGCCGGTTCGCAGGTCGGTGACCGGGCAGAACCGCTTCTGGTACATGGTGCCGGCGGTGATGCCCAGCAGCGCGATTAACGTGCTGATGATGGTGGCCGGCGTGGCCGTGCTGGCCTCCAGCCCGGAGATGATCACCAGCGCCACCCCGGCAAACCCCACCAGCAGCCCCAGCCACTGGACCCGGCTGACGCGCTCGCCGAGCAGCGGACCGACCAGCGTGGCGGTGAGCAGCGGCTGCAGGGCCACCAGAATGGCGGTGACACCCGCGGCCTGGCCACGGTCAATGGCCCAGAAGACGCCGCCGAGATAACAGCCGTGAACCAGCAGTCCGGCCACCGCGGTGTGCAGCAGCGCCCGGCGGTTGGGTGGCCAGGGCGCCCGAGTGGCCAGCGCCACCGCCCCTAGTATGGCGGCGGCCAGCAGCATGCGCAGGGCCAGGAAGGTCATGGGCTCGATCCACGGCAACCCCAGCACCGCGCCGATGAAGCCGGTGCTCCAGAGCATGACGAACCCCGCCGGGAGCGCGAAGCTCCAGCGCCAGTCCTGAGTCGTCACTCCGGGTTGGAGAGGATGTGCTGACGCAGTTGCTCGTACTCGTCGCGATTGATCAGGCCCCGGTCCCGCAGCGCCTCGATTTCTTCCAGTCGCGCGGTGAGACTGCCCGGTTCCGGAGCAGCGGCATCCGCCGGCTCACCGGTGTCCGCGCTGGTGGCCGGCCCGGCATCGGCGGTCCGGAAGCCCCGGCCATTCAATCGGTAGTAGCCGTCGCGACAGGACCCGCGGGACTCCAGTGGCCCATTGCCCAGCACCTGCAGGTAATCGGCGCCGTCGTTGGCCACCTTGATGGTCAGCTCCTGCAGCGCTTCTTCGTAGCCGGCCTGGCGGCCCTCATCCCGGCGACAGTCAGCGCTGGCGATGCCCCGTCGCCGGCCGGTGTCGATGGCATCACCGGCGGGCAGTTCGACGCCGATTTCCATCTGCTCGGCGCGTCGGGCGGCCTCTTCCGATGCCGGCGATGCGCTGAACAGATACAGGCCGCCAATGTTGGTGCCCAGATCGGGCCCCGACCCGGCGCAACCCGCCAGTAGCAGTGAGGGGACAATCAGGGCCAACCAGCGTCGCGCGGGCATTGGGATCTCCAGTGAGCTTCAGGAACTTGGCGAGAGTATTGCCGATCGCAAGGGGTGTTGACCAGTGCCGAACTTACCGGCGCTATGGCCAAAAGAGGACCGAGAGAGTACGGTTTGCCCGGTATTTGTCCCATCATTCACCAAGGAGGAACCCATGGCATTCTCATTGCCGGATCTGCCCTATGACTACAACGCGCTGGATCGCGCCATCGACGCCCAGACCATGGAGATCCATCACACCAAGCACCACAACACCTATGTCACCAAGCTGAACGACGCGGTCAGTGGCACGGATCACGAGGGCAAGGCCCTGGAAGATCTGCTGACCGGAGTCTCGGCGCTGCCGGTGGGTGTCCGCAACAACGGCGGAGGTCACTACAACCATTCCATGTTCTGGCAGATGCTGTCCCCGAACGGCGGAGGCGCCCCGGACGGTGCCGTGGCCGATGCCATCAACGCCGCCTTCGGATCCTTTGACAGCTTCCGCGAGACCTTTACCAACGCCGCGCTGGGGCGGTTCGGCTCCGGTTGGGCCTGGTTGATCCAGACGCCAGCGGGCCTCAAGGTCACCTCGACCCCCAACCAGGACAACCCGATCATGGATGTGGCCGAGGATCAGGGGACGCCCGTGCTGGGCCTGGACGTCTGGGAGCACGCCTATTATCTGCGCTATCAGAACCGCCGCCCGGATTACGTTGAGGCGTTCTGGGACGTGGTCAACTGGGATGAGGTGAATCGCCGGCTACAGTCCGCCGCCTGATCCCGCGGTCATCGCCACCGGGCTGCGGAGCCAGCGAACACTGGCTCCCGCCCGGTTTTTTGTGTCCGTGGCTAGTGGGGCCGAACCCGGTCCTGCTTGCCAAAGTGACTGGACAGGGCACGTTCCAGCTTGCCGGCGGCCTGATGGGCCGCGGTGTAGGCGTCTTCGGCGAGGGCCTCGGCAACAATGGGGTCACTGCCCCGGGGATGGGCCTCCAGCAGGCAGTGAATGTCCCGGCCGCCCTTGTTGGCATTCTCATCCTTGAAGTGGGCTTCGATCCGCGTCAGTCGCTCTCCGTGCTTGCGCTCCACGGGCTCCAGCTTGCTGCGCAGATGGTCATTGAGGGCATCCGAGAGGTGAACGCCGTCGCCGGGATTGGTGATGAGCTCCATGGGGTCGTTGGCCTCCATCCAGTGTTTTCGATCATTGTTGGTGGTCGCGCCGGACGCGGGATTAATTGACGCTGGCCTCCACGTCGTCCAGGGACGCGCTGAAGCCCATCAGCGAGAGGGGAAGTTCCACGCCCTGGCCCTGGGGATCGGCGATGGTCAGGGTTGCCTGACTGCCCGCGCGCATCTGCTCGACCAGCTCGGGCTCCAGCACGATATCCGCTCGACAGCCACTCTGCACGCAGAGTTGCACCGCAAAGCGGATCGGCTCGTTGTCATTCACCTGCAGCTGAACCCCCGGCGGCAGCAGCATGCCCAGGGGCAGGTTGAAAAGCGCCACCGGCTGATCAGCGCCGGGCGGGAAGCCGATCACCGTCTCCAGTACCGTCTGCCCGGTCTCCTGCTCGCTGACCTGCTGGTACATTTCGCAGCTCTCACCGGCGCCGAAGGCATCCTCCGGTGCCGGCTGGCAGCGAACCACCCAGTCCTGGTGCTCGGCACGAATCTCGGCCTCGGGCGCGGCGCCCGGATCCGTTGCCGGATCCATGAGGGCGTCATCCTGCTGGGCCAGAGCCAGCGGGGCAAACAGCATCGCGGCCGCCAGTGCCGCGGTCTGAAGTAATCGTTGTTTCATCCGGGTCTCTCTCTGCCAGGTTTCAGTGCCACCCAGTCTGCCGAAGTTGTCAGCCGGCGCAACTCGACTTCAGGACGGTTCATAGCCCAGGTTGGGGGACAGCCAGCGCTCCACTTCGGCCACCGTCATGCCCTTGCGGGCCGCGTAGTCCTCCACCTGGTCGCGGTAGATGCGCCCCAGGCCGAAGTAGCGGCTGTCCGGATGCCCGAAATACCAGCCGGAGACCGCCGCGGTGGGGTACATGGCCCGGCTTTCGGTCAGCCGCAGCCCGATGCGCTTTTCTACGTCCAGCAGCTCCCAGAGCCGATCCTTCTCGGTGTGATCCGGGCAGGCGGGATAGCCGGGGGCGGGACGGATTCCGCGGTACTGCTCGTCGATCAGGGCGGCGTTGTCCAGGTTTTCATCCGGGTGATAGCCCCAGTCCTGCTGGCGCACCCGGGCGTGCAGCATCTCGGCGAATGCCTCCGCCAGCCGGTCCGCCAGCGCCTTGACCATGATCGAGTTGTAGTCGTCGTGATCGGCTTCAAAGCGGGCCACGGGCTCGTCGATGCCAATGCCCGTGGTGACCGCAAAGGCACCCATCCAGTCCGCCAGCCCGGTTTCCCGGGGCGCGACGAAGTCCGCCAGGGACTGGTTGGGACGACCCCGCGGCTTTTCATTCTGCTGGCGCAGATGATGCAGCCTCATCAGCACCTCGCGGCGATCCTCGCCGGTGTAGAGCTCGGTGTCGTCTGCCACGGCGTTGGCCGGGAACAGGCCATAGACACCGCGGGCGGTGAGCCATCGCTCCCGCACCAGTTGCTCCAGCATCTCCAGGGCATCGGCGTGGAGCTTGCGGGCTTCTTCGCCGACGATTTCGTCGTCGAGGATCTTCGGATAGGAGCCGGCCAGTTCCCAGGCGTGAAAGAACGGAGTCCAGTCGATGTAATCCACCAGCTCGTCCAGCGCCGGCTCGATGACATGAATGCCCGGGCGGTTGGGTCGCACCGGCTCCCAGCCGGCCCATTCGATGGGTGTGCGATTGTCCCGGGCCGCGGCGATGTCCAGCCATTTGTGGCGCTTCTGGCGGCCGGCGTGCTGGGTGCGCACCCGCTCGTATTCGGTGCGCAGGTCGGCGACAAAGGGCTCGTAGCGGGTCTCGCTGACCAGGTTGCTGGCCACGCCCACCGCCCGCGAGGCGTCCTTGACGTAAATGACATCGCCGTCGTAGTTCGGATCGATCTTCACCGCCGTGTGCACCCGCGATGTGGTCGCCCCGCCGATCAGCAGGGGCGTGGTCATGCCGCGGCGCTGCATCTCCTTGGCGACGTTGACCATTTCGTCCAGGGATGGCGTGATCAGCCCGGACAGGCCGATGACATCGACGTTTTTCTCGACGGCGGTCTCGAGGATCTGTTCGGCAGGCACCATGACGCCCATGTCCGTGACCTCGAAGTTGTTGCACTGGAGCACCACGCCGACGATGTTCTTGCCAATGTCGTGGACGTCGCCCTTGACCGTGGCCATCAGAATGCGGCCGGCGGGCTCGTCATCGGTGTTGCCGCTGGCGGCTTTTTCTTCTTCGATGTAGGGGAGCAGGTAGGCCACCGCCTTTTTCATGACTCGGGCGGACTTCACCACCTGGGGCAGGAACATCTTGCCCTCGCCGAACAGGTCGCCTACCACGTTCATGCCGTCCATCAGCGGCCCCTCGATTACCTCGATGGGCCGATTGAACTGCTGCCGGGCCTCTTCCACGTCCTCATCGGTGTAGTCGGCGATGCCTTTGACCAGCGCATGCTCCAGCCGCTTGGCGACGGGTTGCTCCCGCCAGGCCAGATCCTCTTCCTTCTTTTTGCCGCCCTGGCCCTTGTAGCTCTCGGCCAGGTCCAGCAGCCGTTCGGTGGCGTCCTCCCGGCGGGCCAGCACCACGTCCTCGACGTGCTCCCGCAGCTCCGGATCGATGTCGTCGTAGACCTCCAGCTGACCGGCGTTGACGATGGCCATGTCCAGGCCCGCGCGAATGGAGTGATACAGAAACACCGAGTGCATCGCCTCGCGCACCGCGTTGTTGCCCCGGAAGGAGAAGGACATGTTGGACAGCCCACCGCTCACCTTGGCGTGGGGCAGGTTTTCCTTGATCCAGCGGGTGGCCTCGATGAAATCCACCGCGTAGCGGTCATGCTCGGCGATGCCGGTGGCCACCGGGAAGATGTTGGGGTCGAAGATGATGTCTTCCGGTGGAAAGTCGATCTGCTCGGTGAGCAGCCGGTAGGCCCGCTCGCAGATCTGAATGCGACGCTCGTAGGTGTCCGCCTGGCCCTCTTCGTCAAAGGCCATGACCACCACCGCGGCCCCGTGCCGCTTGAGTTCCCGGCCCTGCTCCAGGAACGGGGCCTCGCCTTCCTTGAGGGAAATGGAATTGACGATGGACTTGCCCTGAATGCACTTCAGGCCCGCCACCATGGCCTCCCACTTGGAGGAGTCCACCATCACCGGCACCCGGGCGATGTCAGGCTCGGAGGCCACCAGTTTGAGGTAGCTTTCCATGGCCTCGACGGCATCCAGCATGCCTTCGTCCATGTTGACGTCGATAATCTGGCCGCCGCCTTCCACCTGGTCCCGGGCCACCTCCAGCGCGGTGTCGTAATCGCCTTCCATGATCAGCCGTTTGAAGCGGGCCGAGCCGGTGACGTTGGTGCGCTCACCGATGTTCACGAACAGCGAGTCGTCCCCGATGTTGCAGGGCTCAAGCCCGGACAGCCGCATGGCCCGCTCGGGGGTGGGGATCTGCCGGGGTGGCAGGCCGTCCACGACCTCGGCCAGCGCCTTGATGTGCTCCGGGGTGGTGCCACAGCAGCCGCCGACGATGTTGACGAAGCCGCTTTCGGCAAACTCCCGCATGATCTCGGCCATGAATTCGGCGGAGTGGTCGTATTCGCCGAACTCGTTGGGCAGGCCGGCATTGGGATAAATGGTGACCGGCGCATCCGCCACCCGGCTGATTTCCTTGACGAAGGGTCGCATCAGATCGGCGCCCAGGGCGCAGTTCAGCCCCACCGACACCGGATTGGCGTGGCGTACGGAGTTCCAGAATGCCTCGGTGGTCTGGCCCGACAGGGTCCGGCCGGAGGCGTCGGTGATGGTCCCGGAGATCATCACCGGCCAGCGCTCGCCCCAATCCTCGAACAGACACTCCAGCGCGTAGATGCAGGCGCGGGCGTTCAGGGTGTCGAAGATGGTCTCAATGAGCAGCAGGTCCGAGCCGCCCTCAATCAGCCCTTCAGCGGCTTCGCGGTAGGCCACCACCAGTTCGTCAAAGGTGACATTGCGCTTGCCGGGGTCGTTGACGTCCGGCGAGATGGAGGCGGTGCGGTTGGTGGGCCCCAGAGCTCCAGCCACCAGCCGGGGACGCGCCGGATCCTCGGTCTCGAAGGCGTCGCAGGCCGCGCGGGCGATCTTTGCCGCCTCGACGTTGATCTCCCGGGCCAGGTGCTCCAGGCCGTAGTCGGCCTGGGCGATGGTGGTGGCCGAAAAGGTGTTGGTCTCGATGATGTCTGAGCCGGCGGCCAGGTTGGCCCGGTGAATCTGATCGATGATATCCGGGCGGGTGAGCACCAGCAGGTCGTTGTTGCCATTCAGGGCCTTGTCATGGTCCGCGAAACGCTCGCCACGGAAATCCGGCTCCTCCAGTTCATAGCTCTGGATCATGGTGCCCATGCCGCAATCCAGCAGAAGGATGCGCTCCGCCATGGCTTGGTGCAGTCGCTGCAGGCGCTCGGCCATTTAGGTCTCTCCGAAACCGTTGGGGAAAAGCGTCCATTATACGGATTTGTCGGTCTGACCCCAGTGGTGGCGAAGCCCGCGGTGTATCCGCGACCCGCCGGGCGTACTACACTTCCAACAATGACGGGATTGATGCCGACGCTACCGTGACGTATTGCCTGGCCGCGCAGGTGGACGAGGGGCTGGTGTTCGCCTCGGACTCGCGAACCCATGCGGCGGTGGACGACATCAGCACTTACCGCAAGATGCATGTCTTCGAGTGGCCGGGGGAGCGCCTGCTGGTGATGCTGTCGGCGGGCAATCTGGCCACCACCCAGGCGGTGCTGCGCGCCCTGCAGCGGGACATCGACGAGGACGCGGCGGACAGTCTGGCCCGGTTGGACACCCTGGATGCGGCGGCGGGTTATCTGGGCGGGGTGAGCGTTGGCTGCCAGGAAGCCGCCGCCGTGGCCGCGGGCGAGCGCAGCCAGGTGGCGCTAGATGCCACTTTCATTCTCGGCGGCCAGATTGGCGATCAGGACCCGGCCATCCACCTGGTTTATCCCCAGGGCAACTTCATTACGGTGGCCGGTGAGCAGCCGTTCATTCAGATCGGGGAGACCAAGTACGGCAAGCCCATCCTCGATCGGATGATTCGGCCGTCACTGCCGCTTCATCGGGCCGGGCTCTGTGCACTGGTCTCCCTGGATTCCACCATGCGCAGCAACCTGTCGGTGGGTCCACCGGTGGATTTGCTGGTGGTCGCCCGGGGTCAGTTGAGCGCGGCGGGGCAGCGCCGCCTGGATGCCGAGGACCCCTACTGGCTGTCGCTGCGTCAGGCCTGGGGGGAAGGGCTGGACCGGGTGTTCGAGACCCTGCCGGAGTTGCCGGGGGACGGCATCAGCGAGTGAATCAGGGCCAGTTTCTCGGCCACGGTCTCGTTGAGGGTAAAGGGGTAGGGATCCTGCACTCCGACGCTTCGGGAGAGGGCGTTCAGCGCCTGGCTGAGTTCGTTCCAGCGGGATAGCTCGTCGCCCAGGTCCGGCCGCTCCGGCGCCGCCAGGATGCCGAAATCCCGGGCGGTCTCCAGCGCATCGGTGATGTGCAGGTAATGGGCCCAGGTTTCCGCCCAGTCTTCCCAGGGATGGGCGCTCGCGTAGGCGCTGATGTGGCGGCTCGCCCAGTCCGGGCAGGCGCCATGCTGATAATACTCATCCATGGCGGTGGCATAGTCGCGGCGCTCGTCCCCGAACCGCTGCCGAAACGCCTCAATCCGCGCCGGATCCGGCTCGATCAGGCGCATCCAGTAATAGTGGCCGCTCTCGTGTCGCAGATGACCCAGCAGGGTTCGATAGGTCTCGCCCAGCAGCACCCGCTGGGCTTCCCGATGGACATCATCCGCCTCGGCAATGTTGATGGTGATGCGGCCCCCCTGGTGGCCGGTGGTGATCTGCTCCACGCCGCTGGGAGTGGTCTGATCGGCGAGAAAGTCGATGACCAGGCCCCGATGGGGGTCCTGATGGCGATCCGCAATCGGCAGGCCCAGTCGCACCAGGTCGCAGAGCAGATAGCGCTTGGCGGACTCCAGGCGTTGCCAGTAGAGGCGATGCTGGGGACCATTAAGGTCGGGGATGACCGCGGTGAGCCGACAGGCGATGCACAGATCATTGGGATCGTCCGCGTCCACCAGCCAGTCACAGCCGGCGGCCTCGTGGTTGGCGCAGTGCCGGACCGCCGGTGAACCGGCGGCGGCCACGGCGCGCAGGGTGCTGCGTCGATCCGACTCCAGCGGAGTCAGCAGCCGCTGCCGGGGGAGAAAACCCAGCGGGCGGTCGCAGGTCAGGCAGCGGGTGTTGCCGAAAAAAAGCCGGTTGCCACAGGTGCAGGCATAGGTCAGCAAGTCAGAGGCTCCGGGAAGTAATGCCGGGCAATCAGCCCGTGGATGTCGGCCAGCTCGGTCTGCAGCTGATCGATGTAGTCGTGCAGGGCGCCAAGGGCCAGTCGATGGGGCTCGGCCTCGACATGACGGCGATCCAGTCGTTGTACCTCGGCCAGTACCGGCGCGGATCTTGGCAGTGCCAGCAGGGCATCCCCCATGTGTCGCAGGCAGAAGCGCACCGAGCGGGGGAAGGCGGGGTCCAGCATCAGAAAGCGGACCACCGAGCGCGGATCAAGACCCACCCCAAGGCTCTGACGGTACATGAGATAGCCGTCCAGGGCATGCAGGGTGTTCATCCAGCCGTCCGGCGAGCCGCCGTTATCGACCTCGCCGGTGGTGTGCTTATCCAGGATGCGGCTGGTCATGTCGGCGCGCTCCAGCAGCCGCGCCAGCAGGATGAAATGGTAGGGCGGCCCGTGGGAAAGGGTACCTTCGATGATGCCGTTAATGCGTTGGTTGGTGGCAATTAGGTGGCGCAGGAAGTCCAGTCGCCGGCGGCGCCGGGTGTTGGTACCGAAATCGTCCCGCATCACCCCGTGGAGCTCGTTGATGCCTTCCCAGACATCGGTGGGCAGCAGTTCGCGCACGGTTCGGGCGTTTTCCCGGGCGGCGCGCACGCAGGCGCGGATCGATCCGGGCTGATGGGCGTCATCGATCAGAAAGGCCATGACCGTGGATTCGTGGGCGGCCAGCTCCCGGCCGTCGAACAGCATGCCCGCGCCGAGGATGTCCACCGGCGCCCGCCAGTCCGCCGGGTGGCGGGCATCCAGCATCTGCTGGGTGGTGGCCTTGATCAGTCGGGCGGTGTTGTCCATGCGCTCCAGGTACCGGGACATCCAGTAGAGCTGTTCGCCCACCCGGGAGAGCATCATGGCCCACCTCCGGCATCCACCACCCAGGTGTCCTTGCTGCCACCGCCCTGGGAGGAGTTCACCACCAGCGAGCCCCGGGGCAGGGCCACCCGGCTCAGTCCCCCCATGGTGACGTGCTGTCGTCGGCCATGCAGTACGAAGGGCCGCAGATCCACGTGGCGGGGCTCGAAGCGGTCCTCAACCAGGGTCGGCACCGTGGACAGCCCCAGGGTGGGCTGGGCGATATAGTTGCGGGGGTCGCTGCGGATCAGCTTGGCGAACTGACGGCGCATTTCGTTGCTGGAGCGCGGCCCCACCAGCATGCCGTAGCCGCCGGACTCGTTGGCGGGCTTGACCACCATTTCGTCGAGATGATCCAGCACGTAATCGCATTCGTCGGGGTACAGGCAGCGCCAGGTGGGAACGTTGGCCAGGCGCGGCGACTCGCCGAGGTAATAGCGAATCAGCTCCGGCATGAAGGCATAGATGACCTTGTCGTCGGCGACGCCGGCCCCCGGGGCATTGGCGATGGCCACATTGCCAGCCCGCCAGGCCCGCATCAGCCCGGCCACGCCCAGGGTCGAGTCCGGCCGGAAGACCTCCGGATCCAGAAAATCGTCATCGATGCGCCGGTAGACCACGTCCACCCGGGCTGGCCCGGCGATGGTGCGCATGTAAAGGCAATCATCGCTGTCCACGAACAGGTCCCGCCCCTCCACCAGCTCGGCGCCCATCTGCTGGGCGAGATAGCTGTGCTCGAAGTAGGCGGAGTTGTAGATTCCCGGGGTCAGCACCACGATCTCCGGGCTGGCCACATCCGCCGGGGCCAGGCTGCCGAGGGTGTCCAGCAGCTGGCTGCAGTAGTCATCCACCGGCAGGATGGTCTGGTTGGCGAACAGCTCAGGGAAGATGCGTTTCATCACATGGCGGTTCTCCAGCATGTAGGAGACGCCGCTCGGCACCCGCAGATTGTCCTCGAGCACCCGCACGATGCCGTGCTCGTCCCGCACCAGATCGCTGCCGCAGATGTGTGCCCAGACGCCATAGGCGGGCCGAACGCCCCGGCAGGGCTCCCGGAAGTTGCGTGAGCCGGCCAGCAGCTCGGCGGGCAGGATGCCGTCGCGGACAGCGGCCTGTTCGCCGTAGAGGTCGTCGATGAAATGATTGAGGGCGGTGACCCGTTGGCAGAGTCCTTCGTGAATCTGCTGCCACTCACCGAGTTCGATAATCCGGGGCACCAGATCCAGGGGCCAGTGCCGGTCGATGTTCTGGCCTTCGCTGTAGACGGTGAAGGTGATGCCCATGGCGTCGATGGCCGCTTCCAGTGCCCGGCTTCGGTCGCTGATGGCGCCCCGGTCCATGCCCTGAAGCGTGTCATAGAGTGGCCGTGCCGCCGGTCGGGGAGTGACCGGACAGGACAGCATCTCGTCGTGGAACGGATGATTCTGATAGCCG
Source organism: Spiribacter sp. 2438 (assembly GCF_009676705.1). GTDB lineage: Bacteria > Pseudomonadota > Gammaproteobacteria > Nitrococcales > Nitrococcaceae > Spiribacter. The sequence continues at coordinate 455,395 of NZ_CP046046.1, forward strand.
TGGAAATGGCCTGGCATTTCACTCTCCCGGCAATGGTGACTGCACGGATCGTTGCAGGAAACGCGCCAGCGGGCTTGGTGATTGCCCCGGGGGCGGCGATAATGAGGCCGGTCGTCCCGGCCAGGAGGTCAATCATGGCTCACCGAGCCGTCCGGCTCCGTCACAGGGGTCCATCCGTGCCGCCCGGTGGCGGTCGTCAGCGCACTAAGATGGTGCGCCACTGGCGCGTGCTGTCCATTTTGGTGCTTGCGCTACTGGTTGCCGCCTGCGCCACGTCCCCCACCGGCCGTCAGCAGCTCCATCTGTTCCCCGAGGCGCAGATGCGCAGCATGGGCATTCAGGCTTATTCCCAGATTCGTGAGGAGGAGCCGGTGCTCAGCCGCAGCGAGCAGGTGGAGTATGTGCAGTGCGTCACCGATGCGCTCATCCCCCAGATTCCCGATGAATACCGGGATAAGGAGGAATGGGAGGTCACGGTGTTCGAGAGTGACCAGGTGAACGCCTTTGCCTTGCCCGGCGGCAAGATGGGCGTATATACCGGGCTGCTGGATGTTGCCGAAAATCAGGCCCAGCTGGCGACGGTGATCGGTCATGAAATGGGCCATGTGATGGCCCGTCACGCCAACGAGCGCATGTCCACGGAGTTCGCCACGGTGTTGGGGTTGGGGGCGCTGCAGATTGCCGCCGGCGATGACCCCCGTCGCCGGGAGCAGCTGGCCATACTGGGGGTGGGCGCTCAGGTGGGCATCATTCTGCCGTTCAGCCGCAGCCATGAATCCGAGGCGGATGCCATCGGCCTGGAGCTCATGGCCCGCTCCGGGTTCGACCCCGAGGAGAGCGTCAAGCTGTGGGAGAACATGGCCGAAGCCGGCGGGGCGCAGCCGCCGGAGTTCCTGTCCACTCATCCCTCCCGGGACACTCGCATTGAGGATCTGCGGTCCCGTATGCCGCGGGCCCTGTATTACTACGAACAGGCTCAGGACGCCGGCCGGATACCGGACTGTGATCCGGCCCCGGCGGCTAACTGAAAACGATGGTGCGGTTCCGGTAGACCAGCGTCTGGTGCTGAAGGTGGGCCCAGACGCCCCGGGCCAGCACGAGCTTTTCCAGGTCCTGGCCCTTGCGAACCAGTTCCCCCACCGAGTCGCGATGACTGATGCGGGTGACGTCCTGCTCAATGATCGGGCCGGCGTCCAGGTCTTCGGTGACGTAGTGGCTGGTGGCCCCGATGATTTTCACCCCCCGGGCATGGGCGGCATGGTAGGGCCGTGCCCCGGCGAAGGCGGGCAGAAATGAGTGGTGAATGTTGATCATCTGCTGGGGAAAGGCATCAATCAGGATGGGCGTCACCACCTGCATGTAGCGGGCCAGCACCACCAGGTCCACGCCGTGTTCACGCAGCAGCGCAACTTCCCGGGCTTCCTGCTCGGCCTTGGTCTCCGGCGTGATTTCAAAGCGCTGGAACGGCACGCCGAACTGCTCGGCCACCGGCCGCAGGGTGTCGTGATTACTGATGATGAGCGGGATTTCCACCGACCACTCACCGGACTGCCAGCGGGACAGCAGGTCATACAGGCAATGGGGCATGCGGGAGACGAAAATCGCCATGCGCAGCGGGCGCCGATCATGATGGAGTTGCCAGGTGGCGCCGAAATCCCGGGCGACGGCGGTCTCGAAGGACCCGGCAAAATCGTCGGTATCCAGCCGGAAGCCGGCCAGCTCCCATTTGACCCGCATGAAGAACACGCCCTCGGCGCGGTCCACGTGCTGATCCAGGTCGATGATGTTGGCGCCGTGCCCGGCCAGAAACCGGGTCACGGCGGCCACCAGCCCGGGGCGGTCCGGGCAGTGCATGAGCAGCGTGGCGGTGCGGGCCTCCCGGCTCATCAGCCCGCCAGGCGGCGGTACTTGATGCGCTGCGGGTTCAGGGCATCGTCCCCCAGGCGCTTGCGGCGATCCGCTTCATACTCCTGATAGTTGCCCTCGAACCAGGTGACCTGACTGTCCCCTTCGAACGCCAGAATATGGGTGGCGATGCGGTCCAGGAACCAGCGGTCATGGGAGATCACCATGGCCGAGCCGGGGAAAACCAGCAGTGCTTCCTCAAGCGCCCGCAGGGTTTCCACGTCAAGGTCGTTGGTGGGTTCGTCCAGCAGCAGCAGGTTGCCGCCCCGCTGGAGCAGCTTGGCCAGGTGGACCCGGTTGCGCTCACCACCGGAGAGGTCACCGATGCGTTTCTGCTGATCCTGGCCCTTGAAATTGAACCGGCCGACGTAGGCGCGGGAGTTCACTTCGTACTTGCCCACCTGAAGGATGTCGTGGCCGCCGGAGATTTCCTCCCAGACGGTTTTGCTGCCATCCAAGTGATCGCGGCTCTGATCCACATAGGCCAGATCCACGGTATCCCCCAGCCGCAGCTGTCCGTCATCCGGCGCTTCCTGACCGACGATCATGCGGAACATGGTGGTCTTGCCGGCGCCGTTGGGGCCGATGATGCCGCAGATACCGCCGGCGGGGAGGGTGAAGGACAGGCCGTCCACCAGCAGGGTGTGGTCAAATCCCTTGCGGACGCCATCGGCCTCGACCACCACGTTGCCAAGCCGCGGCCCCGGCGGGATGTAGATCTCGTTGGTCTCGTTACGCTCCTGAAATTCCCGGGACTGCAGCTCGTCGAACTGCTTCAGTCGGGCCTTGCTCTTGGATTGCCGGCCCTTGGGGTTGGAGCGGACCCATTCAAGCTCGGCCTGCATGGCCTTGCGGTGAGCCGCCTGTTCCCGGGCTTCCTGGGCGAGGCGCTGTTCTTTCTGCTCCAGCCAGGAGGAGTAGTTGCCCTGCCAGGGAATGCCGTGACCCCGGTCCAGCTCGAGAATCCATCCAGCGACGTTGTCCAGGAAATAGCGATCATGGGTCACCGCCACCACGGTGCCGGGGAATTCCGCCAGGAAGCGCTCCAGCCAGGCCACGGATTCGGCGTCCAGGTGGTTGGTGGGCTCATCCAGCAGCAGCATGTCGGGGTTGGAGAGCAGCAGCCGGCACAGGGCCACCCGCCGCCGTTCGCCGCCGGACAGCTTGGTGACATCGGCCTCCCAGGGCGGCAGACGCAGGGCCTCGGCAGCCTGATCCAGCTTGCGCTCCAGGTCCCAGGCATCGGCGGCGTCGATTTTGTCCTGGAGCTTGCCCTGCTCGGCCATCAGCGCTTCGAAATCCGCATCCGGATCGGCAAACCGGGCGGACACTTCGTTGAACTGGTCCAGCAGCGCCTTGGTCTCGGCAACGCCTTCTTCGACGTTGCCGCGAACGTCCTTGTCGGCGTCCAGTTCGGGCTCCTGGGGCAGATAGCCGATGTTGATGCCGGGCTGGGGGCGGGCCTCGCCTTCGATGTCGGTGTCCAGCCCGGCCATGATCCGGAGCAGGGTCGACTTGCCCGAGCCATTCAGGCCGAGCACCCCGATCTTGGCGCCGGGAAAAAAGGACAGCGAAATGTCGCGAAGGATGTGTTTTTTGGGCGGGACGACCTTGCCGACCCGATTCATGGTGTAGATATATTGTGCCATCCCGCCAGTTTACGAAGTCCGGGCGGTGGAGAGAAGCCTCAGGCGTTATACAGCACGCGGCCGCACTCGCTCACGTCATAGCCGCCCATGGCCGCGGCGTATTCGCGAAAGCGTGATGTTGCGCGCTTTGATCAAAGGTTACCTACAATTGTCGGCAAAGAGGAGGAGAGTTCCCGGTCATGATCGAGGCCTTAGCCAGTGCCTTCGGCTTGATGCTGACGGGCGATGCCGAGCTGCTGGGCATAGTCCGGCTATCACTGGGCGTGAGTTTGTCAGCCGTTTTCTTTGCCAGCCTGTTGGCTCTGCCCATTGGGGCGGCCGTGGCGCTGTTTCAGTTTCCTGGTCGGAGCGCAGTGATTGTCCTGCTGAATGCCCTGATGGGATTGCCGCCGGTGGTCGCGGGGCTCATGGTCTATCTGCTTCTGTCGCGGGCTGGTCCCCTGGGTGAGCTGGGCTTGCTGTTCACGCCGACGGCCATGGTCATCGTGCAGAGTCTGCTCATTTTTCCCGTCGTCGCGGCACTCACGCGGCAGATCATCAGCGATCTGTGGGTGGAATACCGCGACCAACTCACGTCTCTGGGCGCCGGGCGTCTGCGGGCCATTCCAACCCTGCTCTGGGACGGACGCTACAGCCTGATCACCGCGCTGCTGGCCGGATTCGGCCGGGCAGTGGCTGAAGTGGGTGCCGTGCTGATTGTGGGCGGCAACATCGCCGGCGTCACCCGGGTAATGACCACGGCCATTGCTCTTGAGACCAATAAGGGCAATCTGACGCTGGCCCTCGCCCTCGGCATTATTCTGATGCTGATCACCCTGCTGGTGAATGGGCTGGCCTATGGGCTGGGGGAGTTCTCCCGCCAGCGCTACGGGGGGTGAGGAACATGGCGGATACATGGCCACTGGTGCTGCAGGGGGTGACTTTCGCGCCCCGGGGGCAGCCCCTGCTGGGCCCCATTGACCTGACTCTGGCCGGCTCTGGACGAACGGTCATTGTGGGGCCGAATGGCGCCGGCAAAAGCCTTCTGCTGCGACTCTGCCATGGCCTGCTGGCGCCCAGCACGGGGCGCGTCAGGGCCGGCACATTGGGATCGCCCGAGCAGGTGGTGGTGCGCCGGCGCCAGGCGCTGGTCTTTCAGCGACCGATCATGCTGCGCCGCTCGGTGCTGGCCAACGTGCGCTATCCCCTGCAGGTGCAGGGCCTTGGCCGCCGGCAAAGTCGTCAGCGTGCCCTCGCCGCGCTGGAGCGGGTCGGACTTGTCGAGCTCGCCGGACGCTCGGCGCGGGTGCTTTCGGGTGGCGAACAGCAGCGCCTGGCACTCGCCCGCGCCTGGGTATTGCGCCCCGAGGTGTTGTTCCTTGATGAACCGACCTCGGCCCTGGATCCGGCGACCACCCAGGCCGTCGAGGCGGCCATCCGGCAGTTCGATGAACACGGCACCCGCATTGTGATGGTCACCCACAACCTGGGCCAGGCGCGTCGACTCGGGGACGACTGTCTTTTTCTCGCCGGGGGTCGCCTCGTCGAGCGGGGTCCGGCCGCGAGTCTGCTCACCCATCCCTCGACACCCGAGGCGGTGCGTTTTCTGACGGCCGAACGGGGCACCGAGCCCGTGGTCGCCAATCCTTCATGAATCGCTGGAGGTTGCTTGATAAATCCGAAACTCATTGTCTTGGCAGCGGGCCTGCTGGCCGGTCTGGGGCTCATTTCAGGCGCAACGGCTCAGGAGCGGGGTTTCATTACCATTGCCTCCACGACGTCCATCGAGAATTCGGGGCTGCTCGAGTCGCTCGTGCGGTCGTTCGAGGCAGCCACTGGCATTGAGGTGCGGGTGGTGGCCGTGGGCACGGGGCAAGCCCTGCGCATTGGCTGCAATGGGGATGCCGATGCCGTGCTCGTTCATGCGCCCGCCACAGAGCGTCAGTTCGTTGTGGATGGCTGTGGTGTGGATCGCCGCCAGGTGATGTACAACGACTTCGTGGTCATTGGCCCGGGTGATGATCCCGCGGGCATTGCCGATGCCGAATCGGCTGTCGCGGCCTTCGACCTCATTGCGATGGCTGAGGTCGCGTTCGCTTCACGCGGCGATGACAGCGGCACCCATAAAAAAGAGCTTGAAGTCTGGGCCGAGGCGGGAATCGAGCCGGCTGCCCCCTGGTATCGTGAACTGGGATCCGGCATGGGCGCGGCGCTGAACACGGCGGCGGCCATGGACGCCTATCTTCTGGCAGACCGTGGTACGTGGATCAGCTTTGATAACCGCCAGAACCTCGAGATTCTGTTCGAAGGTGACCCGATCCTGTTCAACCCTTACGGCAGTGTCCTGGTGAACCCCGGACGTCACGATGTTAAGCACGGGATGGCCCTGGAGTGGCACGAGTGGCTGGTTTCCGAGGCTGGGCAGATGGCCATTGGCGAGTATCAGCTGCGGGGTCAGGCCCTGTTCATACCGATGGCCGGTCCTCAATAATGCACGCGGCATGCATGCCCGGGATGAATCCTTTACCATGATTGTAGTTCGCAGGAGCCACCGGTTTGCTGGTGGCTTCTCACATTTGTATTCCAAATGTCACGAGGGATAGGCATGTATTCCAGCAACATGACCGTGGCCGGTTTCGATCCCGAGCTTGCAGCTGCCATTGAGCGGGAGCAGCGTCGCCAGGAGGAGCACATCGAGCTCATCGCCTCCGAGAACTACGCCAGCCCGCGGGTTCTGGAGACTCAGGGTAGCGTGCTCACCAACAAGTACGCCGAAGGCTATCCGGGCAAGCGCTACTACGGGGGTTGCGAGTTTGTTGACGAGGCCGAGCGACTGGCGGTTGAGCGGGCCAAGGCCCTGTTCGGCGCGGCCTATGCCAACGTTCAGCCCCATTCCGGCTCCGGCGCCAACCTGGCGGTGTTCATGGCCCTGGCCAATCCGGGTGACACCCTGCTGGGGCTGAGCCTCGATCACGGCGGGCATCTGACCCACGGTGCCAAGCCGAATTTCTCGGGCAAGCTCTACAACGCGGTGCAGTACGGGCTCGATTCCAGCACCGGCGAAATTGACTACGCCCAGGTCGAGCGGCTGGCCCACGAGCATCAGCCCAAAATCATCGTCGCCGGATTCTCGGCCTATTCCCGCATCATCCACTGGGCGCGCTTTCGGGCGATCGCCGATGCCGTGGGCGCTTACCTGGTGGCGGACATGGCCCATGTGGCGGGGCTGGTGGCGGCCGGGGTCTATCCCAGCCCGGTGCCCTACGCCGATGCGGTGACCACCACCACCCACAAAAGCCTGCGCGGCCCGCGGGGCGGCCTGATCCTGGCTCGGGAAAACCCCGACGTCACCAAGCGCTTCCAGTCACTGATCTTCCCGGGCACCCAGGGTGGGCCGCTCATGCACGTCATCGCCGGCAAGGCGGTTGCCTTCCGGGAGGCCCAGGATCCATCGTTCCGGGTCTATCAGGAAAAGGTCATCGCCAATGCCCGTGCCATGGCGGACGCCGTGATGGAGCGGGGCTACAAAGTGGTATCCGGCGGCACGGACAACCATCTGTTCCTGCTGGATCTGGTGGACAAGGGGATCACGGGCAAGGACGCCGATGCGGCGCTCGAGGACGCCCACATCACGGTGAACAAGAACACCGTCCCCAATGACCCGCAGTCGCCCTTCGTGACGTCGGGTCTGCGCATCGGCACGCCGGCCATTACCACCCGCGGATTCGGTGAGGCGGAGTCCCGGCAGCTCGCCAACTGGATCTGCGACGTGCTCGACAACCTGGAGGATGACGTCGTCCGGGCCCGGGTGCGGGAGCAGGTCACCAACCTGTGCCGGCGCTTCCCGGTGTACGAGGCCCTGCAGGAGGTCAAGGGCGCGGATGCGCTGTCCGTTCTGTCAGGCACATGACACCCGAGTAGTTGACAGCCGGCTAGCCGCCGAAGGCGACCAAGTCCGGCGTCGCCGGGAGTGTGTGGCCTGCGGCGAGCGGTTTACCACCTACGAGTCAGCGGAGTTGGTCATGCCGCGCGTGGTCAAGCGCGACGGCACCCGGGTGCTGTTCGATGAGCATCGGCTGCGGACCGGGATGATGCGGGCCCTGGAGAAACGGCCGGTGGCGACCCCGGCAGTGGAGGCGTCGCTGGCTCGCATCCGCCAGAACATCCAGGCGCTGGGCGAGGGAGAAGTGCCCGCCAGCCAGATCGGCGAATGGGTCATGGAAGAACTCCGCGAACTGGATCAGGTGGCATACGTGCGCTTCGCCTCGGTCTACCGGAGCTTCGAAGACGTCAGCGCCTTCCGTGAGGTGATCGAAGGCCTGGAAGGCCGGACTGCGTCATCCGGGGAGTCCGGAGAAAGCCGGTGATCGACTTCAGCGCGGCGGATCATCGCTGGATGGCACGGGCCCTCAAGCTGGCCGCCCGTGGGCGGCTAACCTGTGATCCCAATCCCCGGGTGGGTTGTGTCCTCGTCCAGGACGGCGAGCCCGTGGCCGAAGGTTGGCATCAGCGGGCCGGGGAGCCCCACGCCGAAGTGCTGGCATTGCGCCAGGCCGGCGATCGCGCCACTGGCGCCACGGCCTACGTCACGCTTGAGCCCTGCAGTCATTACGGCCGAACGCCGCCCTGTGCGGATGCACTGATCGAAGCGGGCATCGCCCGGGTGGTGGTGGGGGCCACCGACCCCAACCCCCGCGTGGCGGGCGCCGGCCTGGAGCGCCTGAAGCAGGCGGGAGTGGCGGTGGCTGCCGGCTTACTGGCGGCGGAGTCCGAGGCCCTCAATCCCGGCTTTTTCCGGCGGATGCGCGATGGTCTCCCCTTCGTTCGGGCCAAGCTGGCCGCCAGCCTTGACGGGCGCACCGCCATGGCGTCGGGGGAGAGCCGCTGGATTACCAGCCCGGAAGCCCGGCGCGACGTCCACGCCCTGCGGGCGGTGAGCAGCGCCATCGTCACCGGCGTGGACACGGTGATCGCCGATGACCCCCGGTTGACGGTGCGGGACATTGACACCGACTTTCTGCCGCCGCAACGGGTGGTGATGGACTCCCGTCTGCGCACTCCGGTGGAGGCCGGCCTCATCGGTGATCAGCGGGGGGTCGTGATCATTCACGGCGGCGAGATGCCCGGCCGGGAATCGGATCTGGTGCATGCCGGCGCCGAGCTCTGGCAGGTACCCATGGGTGAGGATGGCCATGTCAGCCCGCGGGCGGCCCTGGAAACCCTGGCGGAGGCCCAGGTCAACGAGGTGCTGTTGGAAGCAGGCCCGCGATTGACTGGTGCATGGCTGCAGGCCGGGCTGGTCAACGAACTGGTGGTGTACCTGGCGCCGCATCTCATGGGACACGAGGGTCATCCCATGCTGGCCCTGAACGGGTTGTCCAGCATGGCGGATCGGGTGCCCCTGCGACGGGTGGACGAGCGCCATGTGGGCCAGGACTGGCGGCTGACTTTTACGATCAATCAAGACGGAGAGCACTGAATGTTCACGGGGATTATCGAGGCCACCGGGCAACTCCGGGAATCCCGCCACCTGGGCGGTGACCGGCGCCTGCGGGTGGACACCGACGGCCTGGATCTTGCGGCCGTGCGCGTCGGTGACAGCATCGCCGTCAACGGCTGCTGTCTGACCGCGGTGGAGGTGGATGCCAGCGGTTTTGCCGCGGACGTCTCTCTGGAGACTCTGGATTGCACCACCCTGGGGACGCTGGCTCCGGGGGATGCCGTCAACCTGGAAACGGCGCTGACCCTGCAGACGCCGCTGGGCGGGCATCTGGTGAGCGGTCACGTGGACGGTGTCGGCACCGTGGTGCTGCGCGAGCCGGCAGGCCGTTCCGAGCACTGGCGATTTCGCGCGCCGGAGGCGTTGAGCCGCTACATCGCTGCCAAGGGGTCCATTGCCATTGAAGGCATCAGCCTGACCGTCAATGCCGTGGATGGCTGTGAATTTGATGTCAATATCGTGCCGCATACGGCGGCGGTCACCACCCTGGGGCACATTGGAGCCGGGCATCCGGTCAACCTCGAGGTGGACCAGGTAGCCCGATATCTGGAGCGACTGCTGGAAGGCCGCGCCGCCTCGGAGCACGGCGGCGTCAGTGAGGCCCTGCTGCGGCGCAGCGGGTTCATGAGAGAGAGTCACCAATGAGTTTTGATGCCATCGAGGACATCATCGCCGAGCTCCGGGAGGGGCGCATGGTGTTGATGCTCGACGACGAAGATCGGGAGAACGAGGGCGATCTGCTGATGCCGGCCTCCATGGTCCGTCCCGACGATGTCAATTTTATGGCCCGTTACGGCCGCGGTCTGATTTGCCTGACCCTGACCCGGGAGCGCTGCGAGCAGTTGCGTCTGCCTCTTATGGTGAGTGGCTCGGGGGACCATCAGGGCACCAAGTTTACCCTGAGCATCGAGGCGGCCCGGGGCGTGACCACCGGCATTTCGGCCGCCGATCGGGCCCGCACCATTCAGGCGGCGGTGGCGCCTCAGGCGGTGCCGGAGGACCTCATCCAGCCGGGGCACGTGTTCCCGCTGATGGCGGCCCCGGGGGGAGTGCTCACCCGCGCGGGTCACACCGAGGCGGGCTGTGATCTCGCCCGGCTGGCGGGGTTCGAGCCCGCCGCGGTGATCGTGGAAGTCCTCAAGGAGGACGGCACCATGGCCCGGCGGGACGACCTGATGGCGTTCGCCCGCGAACACAATCTTCGAATCGGCACGGTGGCCGATCTGATTGCCTATCGGGTGCGCAACGAGCGCACGGTGGAGCGGGTGGCGGACTGCGAACTGCCCACCGTATATGGCCGCTTTCACCTCTACGCCTATCAGGATCTGGTAGACGGCGCGCTGCATTTCGCCCTGTTGCGGGGGCAGCCCGACCCCGATGTGCCCGCGCTGGTGCGGGTGCAGGTGGAGAACACCCTCTCCGACCTGTTCTCGGCCACGGCACCGGATCAGACCTGGTCATTGCGCCAGGCGCTGGATGAAATCGCGGGTTGTGACGGTGAGCCGGCCTGCCTGGTGATGCTGCGCCAGGCCGACGACCGCGCCGAAGTGCTGGCCCGCATGCGGGAGTTCCAGGCCCTGGCCCAGAGTGGGGAGCTCACCCCGGAACCGCGCGACGCCAGTGCTCAAAGCCAGGCGCTCAGGACCTATGGCGCCGGTGCACAGATCCTCACGGATCTCGGCATTCGGCGGATGCGGGTGCTGTCCTCACCCAAAATCATGTACGGCCTGTCGGGCTTTGGGATGGAAGTGGTCGACTACGTCGACTCCGCCGTTTAATCTGATGGCCTCGATCAACGGAATACACGAAGCATCATGAAAACCCTCGAAGGCGATTTCACCGCCAGCAACGCCCGTATCGCCCTGGTGGCGACCCGCTTCAACGATTTTATCGTCGACTCGCTGATCGGCGGTGCCCGGGATACCCTTCGGCGCCACGGCGTCGCCGACGAAGCGCTGACGCTTATCCGGGTTCCCGGCGCCTGGGAGCTGCCCCTGGTGGCGGACCGGGCCGCGGCCAGTGGCCAATACGACGGCATCGTGGCCCTGGGGTGCGTGATCCGGGGTGGGACGCCGCATTTTGAATACGTGGCGGGCGAGGCCGCCAAGGGGTTGGGTCAGGTCTCACAGCATCGCGGTGTGCCGGTGGCCTTCGGCGTTCTTACCACCGACACCATTGAGCAGGCCATCGAGCGGGCGGGCACCAAAGCCGGGAACAAGGGTGGCGAAGCGGCGCTCTCGCTGCTCGAGATGATCAGCTTACTGCGCCAGCTGTGAGGGCCCGCGAGGCCAACCGCGCCCGCTCCCGGGCGCGCCGTCGTATTCTTCAGGCGCTTTACCAGTGGCAGGTGGCCGGGCAGGACCCGACGGACATTGAGCGTCAGTTCCTGAGCGAACATCGCCTGGGGCGCATGGATCTGGAGTATTTCTCCGAAGTGTTTCTGGCGGTGACCACCCAGGTGGAAACACTGGATGCGGCCTTTGACGGTTTTCTGGATCGGCCCGCCCGAACCCTGGATCCGGTGGAACTGGCCCTGTTGCGACTGGGGACCTACGAGTTGCGGGAGCGCTTCGAAGTGCCTTATCGGGTGTGCATGAACGAGGCGGTGGAGCTGGCGAAGGCCTTCGGCGCCGAACAAAGCCACCGATTCATCAATGGCGTGCTGGATCGTGTCGGCCGGCAAGTCCCGCTGCGCCGCAGCGAGCTGGCCGGGCCACGACGCTGACCCGGAGACGGGGCCATGTCGCCACCGGGTGAATTTTCTCTCATTGATCAGTACCTCACCGGCCTGGGGGCGAGACGTGATGATGTCGCGCTGGGGGTGGGAGACGATGCCGCCATGGTTCAATGCGCCGCGGGTGAGTCGTTGCTGCTGGCGCTGGATACCCTGGTGGAGGGGGTGCATTTTCCCGCCGACTGCCCGGCCCATTGGGTGGGCCATCGGGCGCTGGCCGTCAATCTCAGTGATCTGGCCGCCATGGGCGCCGAGCCCGCCTGGGCGCTGGTGGGGCTAACCCTGCCGGCGGCCGACGAGGCCTGGGTGGCCGGGTTCGCCCGCGGTCTCGACGCGCTGGCAAAACGTCACGGGGTGGCCATCGTCGGCGGCGATGTCACCCGGGGGCCGCTCACCGTAAGTCTTCAGATTACGGGCTACGGGGGCGCCCACGGTTTGCGGCGGGACGGCGCCCGGGCCGGCGATGAACTGTGGGTCTCGGGCCGGCCCGGCGAGGCAGCGGCCGGTCTGCGGATCTGGCAACAGGGAGACCGGCAGAGTCCCCGCTGGCAGGGCCTGCTGGCCGCATTTCTCGAGCCGTCGCCACGGGTGGCGCTGGGACGGCGCCTCCGGGGCATCGCCACGGCGGCCATTGATGTCTCGGATGGTGTGATCGCCGATGCCGGTCACATTGCCCGGGCCAGTGGCGTGGGACTGAGCCTGGACATGCACCAGGTCCGGCCCTCGGCAAGGCTGGTGGCCTGCCTCGGGGGCGACGAGGCGCAGCGTTGCTATCTGGGCGGTGGCGATGATTACGAGCTGCTCTTCACCGCGCCCCCGAGAGCACGGAGCAGTATCCGGCAGGCCGCTCGCGACGCCGCCACCCCGGTTCGATGCATCGGCGAGGCGAGAGTCGGCGATGGCGTCGCTCTTCAGGGCGGCGAGTCGGACTCGCTAATGCCCGCTGGCTATCAACATTTCTCCGCGCCTTGAGAAAGGCGGCCTTGCGGCGAGCATGCAACCAGCGAAAGTCCATGTTAGTTTCAAATCAGCGACGGTCGGGAAAGAAGAGAGCCCATAGGGGCGATTGAGCCATGAATAATTCCGGTCAGCATTCCCAGCAATTCACCAGTCTCCGCCAGTCCTGTGCCGCCTGCGGCCTCAGCGATCTGTGTCTGCCGGTTTCCCTGGATGAGGTGGACACCCGCAAGCTGGATGCCATCGTCGAGCGTCACAAGCCGCTCAAAGGAGGCGAGCACATCTATCGCGCCGATGATTGGTTTCGGGCGGTCTATGCGGTTCGCTCCGGCTCGGTCAAGACTTACACGCTGACCGACCGCGGCGAGGAGCAGATCACCGGTTTTCACTTCCCGGGGGAGCTGGTGGGCCTGGACGCTATCAACAACTGGGTTCACCCCTGCTCGGCCGTGGCACTGGAAACCACCAGCGTCTGCGTCCTGCCTTACGTGCAGCTGGAAAGTCTGGCGGCTGATATTCCCGGCCTGCAGCGAAAGCTCATGCAGCTGATGTCCAGGGAGATTTTTTCGGATCAGGAAATGCTTTTTTCCATGGCCCGTCGAAGCGCCGAGGAGCGTCTGGCCATGCTGCTATTGAATTTCTCCGGCCGTTTTCAGCGCCGGGGGCTGTCGGCGACCCGCTTCCGGCTGCCCATGGCCCGCACCGAGTTGGGCAACTACATCGGTCTTGCCCCCGAGACCATGAGCCGCCTGTTTCGGCGGTTCAGCGAGCAGGGCTGCCTAAAGGCCGAGGGGCGCGAGCTGCAGTTGCTGGATCTGGACAGACTGGTCGACCTGGCGGGCCGGGAGTGCCCGGCCTGCGCCCCCGAGGACCGCCGCGGTGGCAACTGACTACATCATGCCGGTCTGAAGCTTGGCCGCTTCCGACATCATCTCCACACTCCACGGTGGATCGAACACCACCTCGACGTTCACTTCTTCCACGGTGGGAATGAGCTTGATCTTCTCCCGCACGTCGTAGGCGATGATGTCGCCCATGCCGCAGCCGGGGGCGGTGAGGGTCATGTCCACGTCCACCTTCCAGTTGTGGTTTTCGGTGTGGCTGATGTCACAGCGATAGACCAGTCCCAGCTCGACGATGTTGATGGGGATTTCCGGATCGAAGCAGCGCCGCATCTGGTCCCAGACCAGCTGCTCCACGTCCTTCTCCGAGGCGTCGGCCGGCAGTTCCGGGGCCGGCTCCGGCTCCTTGCCGATGGCGTCGGCGTCCTTGCCGTCGATGCGGAATAGATTGCCCTGGATATAAACGGTATAGCTGCCCCCCAGCGCCTGGGTGATCATGCCCTCCGCACCCTTGGGGATCACGCCGGTGTCGCCGGCCGGAATGAGCGCGGCGTCACAGTCCCGCTCGAAAACCACCGGTTCGTTGCTCTGCATTGCCATGGTCAGTGCTCCGCGTGTGAAGACCTCGCCGATTGATAGCAAGAGGATATCACCGCCACTGCCGTTGTCTGAATGGGGAAGAATCCTAATCCCCGTTGCGTTACCATATGTGGGGAATTTTTAGCCAGGAGGCTATGACATGAGTGAAAACGTCCACCATCTCTCGCCGCTGCTGCGCCAGTCCAGTGACATTCTGGTGGAGCGCGCCCAAGGCATGTACGTCTACTCCGAGGACGGCGGGAAGTACATGGACTTCGCCTCGGGCATTGGAGTGCTCAGCACCGGCCATTGCCACCCGCGGGTGGTGGAAGCCGCCAAGGCCCAGATTGACAAGGTGGTGCACGCCCAGTACGCCATCATGAAGCACCGCCCGATTCTGGAGCTCTCCGATCGGCTGGTTGAACTGCTGCCCGATCACATCGACAGCGTGTTCTTCTCGAATGCCGGTACCGAGGCGGTGGAGGCGTCCATCCGACTGGCCCGTCAGGCCACCGGCAAGCCCAACATCATCGCCTTCCGGGGTTGCTTCCACGGCCGGACCATGGGCTCGCTGGCCACCACCAGTTCCAGCGCCGCGGTCCGTCAGGGCGTGCAGCCGCTGATGGGCGGTGTGGTCACGGCGCCGTTCCCGGACACGAACTGGTATGGCATGAGCCAGGACGAAGCCGCTGAATTCTGCCTGCGCGAGCTGGACTACATTCTTCAGGTTCAGAGCGTGCCCATGGAAACCGCGGCGATGTTGATCGAGCCCATTCAGGGTGAGGCTGGCTACATCCCCGCCAACACCAAGTTCATGCAGGGGCTGCAGGAGCGCTGCAACAAGCACGGCATCCTGCTGATCATGGACGAGGTCCAGTCCGGCAACGGCCGCTCCGGGCGGCAGTGGGGTTATGAGCACTTTGATGTTGAGCCGGACGTGGTGGTGTCCGCCAAGGGCGTGGCCAGCGGCTTCCAGCTGTCATTCATGGCCGCCCCGGCGTCGCTGATGAGCAAGGCGCTGCCCGGCTCCCAGGGTGGCACCTACGGCGGCAACGCGGTGGCCTGTGCCGCCGGGCTCGCCACGCTGGATGTCATGCGCGACGAGAAGCTCGTCGACAATGCGGCGGAGCGGGGCGAACAGCTGTGGTCCCGGCTCAAGGACGTGCAGTCCCGGCATCCGGAAATTGGCGCCATCACCGGACAGGGCCTGATGATTGGCACCCACCTGGTGGATGAGCACGGCAAGCCCGATGGCGACCGTGGCGCCCGGATGCTGAAAGCCTGTGAGCATCGCGGGCTGCTGATGATTCGCTGCGGTCCCTGGGGCGGTAACGTGGTGCGCTGGATCCCGCCGCTGATCGTCACCGCCGAGGAAATCGACTGGGCGGTGGAGCAGTTCGAGGCGGCGCTGGTGGAAACCGGCGGTGGTCAGGAAGAGGCCATGCGCAGCACGGGCTAGTTCGGAGCCTGCACTGGCACTGACAAAAAAGCCCGGGTTATCCCGGGCTTTTTTATGGGCGGAGGGGCGCCGGTGGAACCGCGATCAGCCCACCGGCACCGTCTGGGCTTCGGTGAATTCAAACAGCCCTTCCAGGCCCCCCTCACGGCCATAGCCGGATTGCTTCATGCCACCGAAGGGCGCCTCCGGCGTGGGCCCACTGCCGGTGTTCAGGGCGGCGTGGCCGAAGCGCAGACGCTCAATCGCGGCCAGACCCCGGGCTTCGTTGCCGGTGAAGACGTAACAGGCCAGGCCGAAGTCGGTGTCATTGGCCATGCGAATCACCTGGTCGTCGTCGGAGAAGGTGATCACCGGCACCAGCGGGCCGAAGGTTTCTTCGCGGTAGCAGGCGGCGTCCTCGGTGACATTCAGAAGCACCGTGGGCGGATAGAAAGTACCGGGAAGCCCGCTGGCATCGCCGCGATAGACTTCCCGGGCTCCCTTGCCCAGCGCGTCGTCAACGTGCCGTGCCACCTTGGCCACGGCGTTTTCGTCAATGAGTGGTCCCAGGGTGGTGCCGTCCGCCATGCCGTCACCCACTTTCAGGTCCGCCACGCGACGGGCCAGCCGCTCGGCAAAATCATCCGCCACGGCTTCGTGGACGAAAATCCGGTTGGCGCAGACACAGGTCTGGCCACCACCCCGGAATTTGTTGCCCATGAGCTGGTCGGCGGCATGATCCAGATCGGCGTCGTCGAACACGATATAGGGAGCGTTACCGCCCAGTTCCAGCGTCAGGCGCTTCACGCCCGGTGCGGCCTGGCGGATCAGCGTCTGTCCCACTTCCGTGGAGCCGGTGAAGCTGATCACCCGCACGGATGGGGCGTCGAACAGGGCCTGGGTGATGGGGCCTGCGGACCCCATGACCAGATTGACCTTGCCCGGGGGCAGGTCCACTTCCCGGTCCAGCAGCGTGAACAGGGCAATCATGGTCAGAGGCGTCTTGGAAGAGGGCTTGATCACGCTGGGGCAGTCGGCGGCGATGGCCGACGAGAGTTTTTTGGCGATCATGCCAATGGGGAAGTTCCAGGGGGTGATCAGCCCCACCACCCCGGCCGGCCGGTGGTGCACTGTCCAGGTGCAGTGCCGCGGCCGCTCCTCCAGGGTCCGCGGTCCGAGGGCGTCGATCTCCCGGGCGGCGTAGCGAAAGAAGCCGGCGGCGTAGTCGGCTTCACCCTGAGCCTCGGCCAGGGGTTTGCCATGTTCCAGACAGAGAATCCGTCCGATCTCCTCGCGATGGTTGGCGATGGCATCGGCGATGGCGGATAGCCATTCCCGGCGCTGCGCCAGGTCGGCGGAGTTCTCGAAGGCCGCCTCGGCGGCCTGGATGGCCCGGACGGTCTCGGCCTCGCCCATGGAGGCCACATCCGCCAGATGGCCATTGTCCACGGGATTGGTGACCGCCAGAGTCCGGCCGCTGTCCGCCGCCGTCCACTCGCCATTGATATAGCCGCCCAGGTGCGGGAGGAGCGGGGATTCGATCATGTTCTACCTCTTTCAGATAGCTGCCGGTTTATTGGCGGGTTACGAAACCCTGGTGTTTGTCCACCAGGTTTTCGAGGGGGTCGCCGTTTCGCCAGCGGTGGTAATTCTCCAGAAACTGTTCGGAGAGCGCGCGCTTCCAGCCGATGAAGTCGCCGGCCATGTGCGCGGAGATATGGACGTTGTCCAGCCCCCAGAGGGGATGGTCCGACGGCAGCGGCTCCTCCTCGAACACATCGAGGGCGGCGCCGTCGATGTCGCCGTTTTCCAGAGCCTGCACCAACGCCTCGGTGCGCACGATCGGGCCGCGGCCGATATTGATCAGGCGCGCCGACGAATGCATGGCATGGAACTCCGCTTCGCCGAACAGTCCCTCGGTGTCTGCGGTCAGCGGGGCGGCAATGACCACGAAGTCATAGTCCGGCAGGATCGACACGAGGTCCGCCTGGGCGTAGATGGCGCCGAAGTCGTCATCCCCCGGCCGCGAGCGGCGACCCACCCCGTCCACCTCCAGGCCGATGGCGCCGCACAGGCCAGCGATGCGTCGCCCAATGGAACCGGCGCCCACCACCAGCACGCTGCGGCCGGCCACCGGCTCGGTCTCGCGGTGCTGCCAGCGACGGGCCTGCTGCAGTGCCCAGTTGCCCGGGAAGTCCTTGCAGAAGGCGATGATCTGGCCGAGCACGTACTCGGCGATGCACTGATCGAAAATGCCGCGGGCGTTGGTGACGGGAATCTCGCTGTCCCTTACCTCGGGAGTCAGCAGGGCATCAACGCCGGCACTGGTGGCGTGGATCCACTGCAGCGCGTCGGCGGCGGGCCAGGCTTCGGTCACCGCGTCGGTGCGGAAGTCCGTGACACAGAGCACCTGGGCGCCGGGCAGCGCCTTTTTGAGGCTGGCGCCGTCTTCGGCGAGCCGGATGTCTGCCTCGCCTTTCAGTCTCTCGAGCCCCTCGGGAAGGCCTTCACCCGGAGCGGTCAGAACAACGACGGTTGGGGACTCGGCAGTCATGGATTCGGCTCCTCTGCGCTGGCCGGAATGCTGCGGACGTTACTCACCCCCGTGCCACCCCGTCAACTGCGCCAGAATGCGCTCTGCAGGGGTTGACCAAGGTTCAGTCCGAGTCTAGCTTCGCAGTGTTGAGTCCTCACCTTTCAGTACCGCAGCAAAAAGGGGAACACCCATGGTGAATCCGGTGGAAATGGATCAGGGTGATCAGGCCGAAGGCCCACTCTTCAGCCCGTCCCTGCAGGCCATCCCCATGCCGGGCATTCGGCGGATGATCAACACCGCCGCCGACATGAATGACGTCATTCATCTGTCCATCGGCCAGCCGGATTTCCCGACGCCCAAGCACATTGTTGACGCGCACATCGAGGCCCTGCAGGACGGCCTCACCGGTTACACCATGGATGCGGGCCTGCCCGAACTGCTGACGGAGCTGGCGCGCTATTACAGTGCCCGCTATGACCGGGACCTCACCGAGGACAATTTTCTGGTGACCACCGGCGCCACCGAGGCCATGTACCTAGCGCTCACGGCCACGGCGGCACCCGGGCGGCAGTTCATTGTCACCGACCCCACCTTCCTGCTTTATGCGCCCCTGATCCGCATGAACGGGGGTGAGGTGAAGTTGATTCCCACGCGGCCAGAGCATGGCCATCAGATTGACCCCCAGGAGGTCATCGATGCCATTGGCATGCGCACCTTTGCCATCGTCCTGAATTCGCCGAGCAACCCCAGTGGCGCGGTCTATCCCCGGGAAACCATTGAAGCCATCGTCCAGGAGGCCGCCTACCGGGGCGTCTACGTGTTCGCCGACGAGGTCTACGATCACATCCTGCTGGATGAGGGGATGGAGTTTCCCAGCGTCATCAATTGCACCTCGGACCTGGACCACGTGATGTCCATTTCGAGCTTCTCCAAGACCTTCAGCATGGCCGGGTTCCGGATCGGCTGGATGATTTCCAGCCAGGGAGCGATCAAGAAACTCCGTCGCTACCACATGTTCACCACCACCGTGGCGAGCACTCCGGCCCAGTGGGCGGGGGTGGCGGCCCTGAAGGGCGACATGGCCTGTGTGGACGAGATGAATGCCGAGTACCGGCGGCGCCGCGATCGGGTGGTGGAGTTGGTCAGTGAGACACCCCACCTGACGGGGTATGTGCCCCAGGGGGCGTTCTACATCTTCCCGTCCCTGCCGCCACGCACCGACGGCACGGATCTGTCCCTGCGGATGCTCGCGGAAACCGGAGTGTGCGTAATTCCGGGCGACGCCTTCGGGGACACCTGCGGCAATGCCATTCGGATCAGTTTTTCCAATTCCATGGAGAACATTGAAGAGGCCTTTGCCCGCATGCAGCCCTGGCTGGCCAAGCAGAAGTTCTGATCAGTCGTCGAGCCAGTGAACCCGATACAGGTCCAGGCGCCGGTCGCGGGCGTTCTGGACCGATCCTTCCGCCCGCAGCTGTTTGATTTTGTCCATGTCCAGATCCACCACCAGGGTCATCTCGGTGTTCGGGGTGGATTCACTGACGATGCCGTCGTGGGGGAAGGCAAAATCCGACGGTGAAAAAACCGCCGCCTGGGCATACTGAATTTCAATGTTCTCCACCCGGGGCAGGTTGCCGACACTGCCGGTGATGGCCACATAGCACTCGTTTTCGATGGCTCGGGCCTGGGCGCAGCGCCGGACCCGCAGATAGGCATTCTTGGTGTCGGTCCAGAAGGGGACGAACAGAATCTGCATGCCCTGATCCGCCAGTAGCCGGCAGGCTTCCGGGAATTCCACGTCGTAGCAGACCAGAATCCCGATCTTGCCCACGTCGGTGTCGAAGGCTCTGAGGGCATCGCCGCCCTGCACCCCCCAGTAGAATCGCTCGTCCGGCGTGGCATGCAGTTTGTAGTGATGGTCCAGGGTGCCGTCCCGGTGACAGAGGTAGGCGACGTTATAGAGAGCGTTGTCCTCGTAGACCGGCATGGAGCCGGCGATGATGTTGATGTTGTAGCTCACCGCCATGCGGCTCATGGCGTCCACGATTTCGCCGGTGTATTGCGCCAGGCCGCGCATCGCCTCCGCCGGGTCATCCTGATTGAACTGGGCCAGCAGCGGGGCGTTGAACAGCTCCGGGAAGAGGATGAAGTCGCAGTGGTAACCCGCCATGGCATCGACGAAGAACTCGATGTTGGACATCAGATCCTCGAAGTTGGTGACCCGGCGCATCTGCCACTGCACGGTGCCCACCCGCACGGTGGACTTGCGACCGCCAATCAGGGAGGTGCGGGCGCTTTCGTAAAAGATGTTGTCCCACTGCAGGAGCGTGGCATAGGCCATGGACTCCTCGTCCTCGGGCAGATAGGCGGTGATCACCCGCCGGACATGGAAATCGTTGGCCAGCTGGAAGGACAGAATGGGGTCGTACAACTCCCGGCGCTTGACCAGGTCGATGTACTCCTCGGGCTTCATGTCATCGGCATGGTCCTGGTAGCCCGGCATGCGACCGCCGGCGACGATGGCCCGCAGGTTCAGGCTGCGACAGAGCTCCTTGCGGGCGTCATAAAGACGACGGCCGAGCCGCATGCCGCGATACTCCGGATCGACGAAAATATCCACGCCGTAGAGCACGTCGCCATTGGGGTCATGGTGGGTGAGGTAGCCGTTGCTGGTGATCTGGTTGTATTTGTGCCGATCGCCGAAGCGATCATAATCCACGATCATGGAGATGGCGCCGGCGATCACCCGCCCGTTGTCTTCGATGCAGATCTGACCTTCGGCAAAGCGATTGATCTGCGCGCTGAACTGTTTGCGGGTCCAGGCGCCGCCGAGGTCCGAGTAGACCTGATCCATGATGTGGCGGACATCCGGGTAGTCGGAAAGCCGCAGATGGCGAAGTTGCAGGCGGTGTTCCTCGCCGGTGGTGTCCTGCTCAATCATGCCCGCAAGGATATCATGGGCCCCGATGACGTCAGAGTGTCTGACCCGTCAGACAAGGAGGCAACGATGTCCGAGCATTTAACCGCCGAACAGCGCCAGACCCTGCGCCACGCCCTGGAGAAGGAAGGTGAGGATCTGCGGGAGGAAATCCGCAGTGAACTGCTGGCCGCCGACCTGCACCGGGCGGAGGACATCGCCGATCGTGTCCGCGACTCCGGCGAAGAGTCGGTGGTGGATCTGCTCGCCGACATCGAGTACGCCGCCATCGATCGGCATGTTCAGGCTCTGCAGGCCAACGAGCGAGCTCAGCAGGCCTGGCACAGCGGGGGGTATGGGATTTGCCTGGATTGCGGCGAGCCCATTCCCTTTGCCCGGCTGGAGGCGTTTCCGTCGGCCGCCCGGTGCGTGAACTGTCAGTCGGCGGTGGAGCGGGCCGACGGCCCGCCTCCGCGCCTCTGAGAGGAGATTCTGCTTGCCGCGCTGCGCCCAACAGCTCGCCGCCCTCTGCCTGACCCTATGGTTCGGGGCGGCGTCCTTGGCCGCGGCCGCCGGCCTCGAGGTGACCATCGCCGGTGTCGAAGGGGACCTGCGGGACAATGTCGTGGCGTTTGTCGACGATCGGGTAGAACTGGATTCGCCCCTGGCGGCCCGCCTCCACCGCATCCGGGTGGAGGAGCAGGTCCGTGAGGCACTCGAAGCGCTGGGGCACTATCAGGCAGACATCGCCGTGGATCTGGAGGAACGGGACGGCCAATGGCATCTGGACCTGGAGATCGATCCGGGGCCGCGGGTCACCCTGCGCAGGGTGGATGTGATGATTCGGGGGGAGGGCGCTGAGGACGGTGCCTTCGAGCGACTGCGGGAGCGGCTGCCCATCGCCAGTGGCGATGGCCTGGATCATGGGCGCTACGAAGCCAGTAAGCGGGCGCTGCGAAGTCTGGCGCGGGAGCGGGGTTACTTCGACCATGAGTTCACCACCGCCCGACTGGCCGTGCACGGCGAGGAAGGTTGGGCGGATGTGGAACTGGTGTTCGACTCCGGGTCACGCTACGTCTTTGGCCCGGTGACGTTTTCCGATTCGCCGTTCCGGGAGGCATTCCTGGAGCGTCTGGTGCCGTTTGAACCCGGCACGCCCTATGACGCGGGGGAGGTGGCCACCTTCAATACCCGGTTGCTGGAGAGCGGCTATTTTGAGGATGCGCGGGTGGACGTGGCGACTGATGAGCCGGACAACCGGCAGATACCGGTGAACGCCGAGGTCGAAACCCGCCAGCGCAATACCGTTTCCACGGGGGTGGGGTATTCCACGGATGAAGGCCCGCGCCTGCGCCTGGGATTTACCCGCCATTACGTCAATAACCGGGGTCATCGGTTGACGGCGGAGTCGCGTTTTTCCGAGGTCCGTCAGGCCCTGGATGCCCGTTATGAAATCCCGCTTCGTGATCCACTGCGGGACAACCTCACGGTGAGTACCGGCTGGGAAAACGAGGAGATTGATGGCCTTCGCAGTGAGCGCTACAGCCTGGGTGTCAGTCGCCGGCAGCAGTTCAACTCGGGCTGGGTGCGGACCCAGTCGGTCAGGCTTCTGGATGAGCGCTTTTCCGTGGGCGCCGAGTCCGGCCGCAGCCAGCTGTTCCTGCCCGGCCTGTCGTTCTCCCGAACGCGATCCCGGGGAGAACCGGACCCCCACTGGGGCGATCGCCAGGATTATTCCCTGGAGGCCGGCGCCCGCGAAATCCTCTCGGACGTGGACATTGCGCGACTGCGGGTGGGACAGACCTGGTTGCGCACCGCGGGCGAGAGTCACCGCTTTCAGTTGCGGGGGGACCTGGGTGGCATCGCCACCAACGAGTTCAGTGACGTGCCGACTTCATTGAGATTTTTTGCCGGTGGCGATCAGAGCGTGCGTGGCTTTGCTTTCCGCAGCCTCGGGCCCACCGACGATGACGGCGATGTGGTGGGTGGTCGCTATCTGGCCACCGGCAGCGCCGAGTACAGCTACCCGATGGTGGCCGGCTGGCGGGTGGCCACCTTTGTGGATGCCGGCAACGCCTTCGACCAGTGGGACAATGTGGACCCGGAGGTCGGGGTCGGGTTCGGGGTGCGCTGGCGCTCGCCGGTGGGGCCGCTGCGAATTGATCTGGCCTGGGGTGTCAGCCGCGATGACAATCCGCTGCGCTTGCACCTCTCCGTGGGGCCACCGTTCTGATGCGGACGCTGGTTTATATTACCGTGTCGGTGTTGCTGGCCATGCTGGTGGCCCTCGTCTGGCTGGTCAGCACCACCAGCGGCGCCCGCTGGCTGGTGGAACAGGGCAGCGAGCAAGTGCCTGCGTTCTCGGCCCGGGTGGAAAGCGGCACCCTGCTGGAGGGCCTGGTTCTCACCGAGCCACGCTGGCAGGCGGAGGATCTCCGGGTGGGCGCTCAATCGCTGTCATTCCGGTGGACGCCTCTCTGCCTGCGCGAGTGGACCGTCTGCATGGACGAACTCCGGGTCACGGATCTGAGCGTCGAGCGGCCCCCGGCAGTGGCCGTGGATCCGCTGGAAGCCGTCGTGGCACCGGACGAGGCCTATGAGCCCGCGCCGCTGGTGCTCCCGGACATCGCCATCCCCGTGGAGCTCATCCTCAGCGATGCCGTCATTGTGGGCGTACGGCTGCGGTCCGGCGACACCGACCAGACGCTGGACCGTGTGGCGCTGGCCGCGCATTGGTCCGAGTCGCAGCTGGTGCTTGAATATTTCGACGTCGTGGGCCCGGATGGCGAACTGGACCTGCAGGGCCAGGTGAGGACCACCGGCGACTGGCCACTGGAGCTGCAGGCCCGGCTGCGGCCGGAGCCAGGCCTGACAGCAGACCTGCCTCTGGACATTCACGCCACCCTCGGTGGCGTGCCGGAGGCGCTGGATCTTGCCGGCACGGTGGACGGGCTGGATACCGGACCGGTGGAGTTCGATGCCACCCTGAAGGCGTTCCAGCGCCCGCTCCGGGTGTCGGGTCAGGCGCGGGCAGCGGGTGGTCATCTGTCCGTGGAAGCGGAGCTCATGGATGAGCTGGCCATGGATGCCACGGTGGATATTGCGGATCTGGCCAGCTTCTGGCCGGGCCTCGGTGGTGAGCTTCGGGGCGACCTGGAGGTCCGCGGCACCCTGGCCGCGTTTTCAGCGGCGGCGGATCTCGATGCCGAGGCACTCCGGTGGAATGAGTTCGCCGTTGACGAAGCCCGCCTTGCCGGGGAATGGCGGCAGGCCGATGGCGGCTCGTTGGCGCTCTCGGCCCGCGGGGTCTCCCGTGACGGGGATGCACTGGGCGGCGGTGAGTTGTCGCTACAGGGTACGCCCGAGGCGCACGAGTTGGCGCTGGACGTGAGCGAAGGACCGGTGGAAGCGTCGATGACCCTGGAAGGCGGGGTGGAGTCCGTGGGTGATCCCTGGCGGGGTGTGGTCCGCCAGGCGCAGATCACCGCACCCGATGGTATCTGGCGACTGCAGGATAGTCCCGCGCTGGAGCTCAACCCAATGACGCCCTCGCTCATGCTGGCCGCCCACTGCTGGGGTCGGGATGAGCTGCGGATCTGCGCCGAGCCCCTGCGAGCCACGCCGGAATCCGGACGGCTGGCCTTTTCCCTGCCGGCCGTGGATCTGGCCCTACTGGATCCCTGGCTACCCCCGGGGATCGAACTGCCGGGGCAGGTGGCGGGGGACGGTCTGCTGCGCTGGCAGGCGGACCGGCCGCCGGAGGCCCGTCTGACGCTGGTCAGCGAGAACAGTCAGCTGGTGGTGACTCCCGACGCTGAGCAGCCGCCGTTCGAGCTTCCCTACGATCGAATGGTCCTCGACGCCGACCTGCGGCCGGAGCGGGCCAATGTCCGGCTGGGTATTGCCGCGCCGGATCTGGGTACCGGTGGCCTGGTGGCGGCATTCGATCCGGCGGCGATGGCGACCGAGCCCACGGCGACGCCGCTGGCCGGCCAGGTCTGGTTCGACGGCATTCCCCTCGCCCCCCTGGCCGGAGCCCTGCCCCAGGTCCGCAGCGTGGACGGACGACTGTCCGTCGAAGGGGCGCTGTCCGGGACCGTGCCGGCACCGCGGTTTCAGGGCCAGGTGGCCATCCGCGACGGCGAGGTCTGGCCAGCCGCCCTGGCCTCCGCCTTTGAGGCAATCTCGCTGGTGGCCGACGTGGACGGCGACCGGGCGGAGCTCGCCGGCGCCGTGTCGGCGGGGGAGGGCCGTGCCGAACTCGACGGCCAGCTGGACTGGTCCGCCGGGACACTGATGGGTGATCTTCGCCTTGCCGGTGAATCCCTGGAAATCGATCAGGGGGCGCTGGCGGATTTGCGGGTTTCGCCGGATCTGCAGCTGTCCCTCGAACCCGAGCGGATTCAGTTCAGCGGCGATCTCCGGGTGCCGTGGGCGCGTATCGCGTTGATGTCGGCGCCTTCTAGCGCTGTCCGGGTATCACCCGATGCCGTGCGCGTTGATCGGCCCGAGCCCGAAGCCCCGGACGTCATGGAGGCGGCCGGTCGGGTGCTGGAGAGTGATCTACTCATCCGCCTGGGCGACGATGTCCGTTTCGAGGGCTACGGAGCCAGTGGTCGAGTCGACGGTGAGCTGAGGCTCCGTCAAGCCGGTGGTGCCGAGGTCCAGGGCGACGGAGTCCTGGAGCTGCGGGATGCGCGCTACCGGGCTTACGGGCAGGAACTCGGCATCCGCCGGGGGCGGCTGGTATTCACCGGCCCGCTGGAGGACCCGCGGATCGATATTGAAGCGGTTCGCGAGGTGGGTGATGTGGTGGCCGGTGTCCGGCTGGAAGGGTCCGTCCGCAGCCCCAGCGTGACGCTATTCTCGCAGCCGGTGCTGGAGCAGGGCACCATTCTGGCCTACCTGCTCACGGGCCAGCCTCCGGGTCGCGGTACGCCGGGTGAAGAGGCGTTGCTGGGCCAGGCGGCACTGTCCTTCGGCCTGTTTGGCGGTGCCCGCATTGGCGAGGCGCTGGCGGAAGAACTGGGGGTGGAAGACTTCCAGCTGGAGGCCGTCGGTCGGGGCGAGGAAACCCAGGTGGCCCTGAGTGGTTATCTGGCCCCCAACCTCCTGATTCGATACGGCGTCGGGGTGTTCGAGCCGGTGAACACCCTCAGCCTGCGGTACTACTTCAACCGTCAGCTTTACCTGGAAGCGGTCAGCGGCGCCGAAAACGCCGTGGATATCTTTTATTCCTTCGACTACGACTGATCAGGGCCGCCGTTGCCGGGGCGTGAGCCGCCGCTGGAGCCGGAGCGGGGGCGCCGGCCGCCATTGCCGCTGCTCCGGCGGCCATTGCCACCGCTGCGCCCACCACCGGCTCCACCGCGGCGGGAGTCCATCCGGACCGCCGGTTTGATATCGGTGGCGATCAGCTCCGGCGGTGCCATCTCCGACGGAATTTTCTGATCGATGTAGGCCTCGATGTCCGGCAGGGAGTAGACGTAGCTTTCGCAGGCAAAACTGATGGCGTCGCCCGCGGCGCCGGCCCGGGCCGTCCGGCCGATACGATGGACGTAATCCTCGGGGTCCTGGGGCAGGTCATAGTTGATGACATGGCTGACCTCGGGGATGTGCAGTCCGCGGGCCGCGACATCCGTCGCCACCATGATGGGCAGGTCGCCGTTCTGGAACTGGGAGAGCAGCTGTTCCCGCTTGTTCTGGGGGATATCCCCGGAGATCACCGCCGCTTTGATGTCATTGCCCTTGAGGTAGCCGGTGACTCGGTCCGCGTCCCGCTTGGTGTTGACAAAAATCAGGGTCCGGGTGGGCTCCTGCTGGCGCAGCACTCCCAGGAGCAGACCGATCTTGTCGTTGTTCTCAACGTGATAGAGCTGCTGCCGGACCCGGTCGGCGGTAATCGTCTCGGACTCGATCTGCACCGACTGCGGCTCGTTCATGTGCTCGTAGGCCAGCTCCCGGACCCGCTCGGACAGGGTGGCGGAGAACAGCATGTTGAGCCGCTCTTCCGGCGCGGGCATGCGGCGCAGCAGGTAGCGGATGTCGGCAATGAAGCCCATGTCGAACATTCGGTCGGCTTCATCCAGGATGCAGACTTCGATGTTTTCCAGGCTGAAGACGCCCTGCTTGTAGAAGTCGATGATCCGACCGGGGGTGCCGATCAGGATGTCCGTGCCCCGCTCCAGGGCCTTGCGCTGGCTCTCGTAGCCGGTGCCGCCATAAATGCAGGCGAAATCCAGGCCGGTGAACCAGCCCAGGCGCTCGGCGTCCTTGTGGATCTGGAGGGCCAGTTCCCGGGTGGGCGCCAGGATGATGGCCCAGGGGCCGGTCTTGCCTTCTTCCACCGGCACGGTCATCAGCCGGTGCATGCAGGCCAGCAGGAAGGCCGCCGACTTGCCGGTGCCCGTCTGGGCCTGGCCTGCCACGTCCCGGCCCTGGAGGGCGATGGGCAGGGCAGCCGCCTGAATGGGCGTGCAGTGGGTGAATCCGATCTCCTCGAGGCCGGTCATGAGAGACGGATGGAGATCGTGGGCCGCGAAAGTCGAGTCAGAGAGATGATTTTGTTCCATGGGCGCGGAGCATAACGCATTGGCGGGGGTTTTGCCCTCGTCGGCTCGGGTCAAAGTCCGTAAACTGAGGGAATGTGTACGTCA
The DNA here is from genome assembly GCF_009676705.1 of Spiribacter sp. 2438. Classification (GTDB taxonomy): domain Bacteria; phylum Pseudomonadota; class Gammaproteobacteria; order Nitrococcales; family Nitrococcaceae; genus Spiribacter. The sequence goes on from NZ_CP046046.1 coordinate 483,087, forward strand.
TCCGTCCCATTTGTATAGGAGTCAGCCATGAGCGATGTTCAGGACACCATTCGCGAGCAGGTACAGAGCAACCCGGTGCTGCTGTACATGAAGGGGTCGCCGCAGTTCCCGCAGTGCGGTTTTTCCATGCGCGCCGCCCAGGCTCTGGCGGGCTGTGGCGTGGAGTTCTCTTACGTCAATGTCCTCGAGGACGAGGGCATCCGGCAGGGCATCAAGGATTACGGCAACTGGCCAACCATTCCCCAGCTCTACATCAACGGCGAACTGATGGGCGGGTGCGACATCATTCTCGAAATGTATGAGAGCGGTGATCTGCAGAAAGCCGTGCAGGCCGCCGGCAGCGAGTCCGCTGGCGAAAGCTGAGGCGTCCGCTCAGGCGCCGCCGGGCCGTCCCAGGGTCTCGTCCCACCGATTGACGATGGCGCAGAACAGCTCGGCGGTCTTTTCCGCGTCGTAAATGGCCGAGTGCGCCTCGCGGGCATCCCAGTCCAGCCCCGCCGCGGCCACCCCGCGGGCCAGCACCGTCTGGCCGAAGGCCAGACCTGACAGCGTGGCGGTATCAAAGCACGAAAACGGATGGAACGGGTTGCGCTTGATGCCGCAGCGCGCCACCGCCGCGTTCAGAAAACCCAGATCAAACCAGGCGTTGTGACCCACCAGAACCGCCCGGCTGCAGCCGGTGGCGCGGATGTTTTCGCGGATCGGTTTGAAAATCTGCGGCAGGGCCTCGGACTCGGGGATGGCCATGCGGAGCGGGTGGTCCGGGTCGATGCCATTGAACTCCAGCGACTTGGGGTCGAGGTTGGCACCTTCAAAGGGCTGGACGTGGTGCGTATGGGTCTCGCCCAGATAGAGCCGTCCCTGGTCGTCCATGTGAACCATGACTGCGGCTATCTGCAGGACGGCATCGGTGGCGGCCTTGACGCCGCCGGTCTCGATGTCCACCACCACGGGCAAAAAGCCACGAAAGCGCTGACTGATAAGGGGAGGTTGCATGGTGGCTCCGTCAGGGGGCTGGGTTGGCGGATTTCAGGCGCCAGGCCACCGTCCCGCCGGCGCGCATGGGAATGATGGTTTCCGTGGCGTAGGGCAGCTGGTCGGGAACGGATCGTGGCGCCCGCTCCAGGGTGATGGTGTCGGGGTTGCGGGGCAGTCCGTAGAAGTCGGCACCGTGCAGGGCCGCGAACTCCTCCAGGCGGGCCAGGGCGCCGGCCTCATCGAAAACCTCCGCATACAGCTCGATGGCCAGCGGTGCGCTGAAGACACCGGCACAGCCACAGGCGCTTTCCTTGGCCCCCCGGGCATGCGGGGCGCTATCGGTGCCGAGAAAAAACCGGGGATGCCCGGAGACGGCCGCCTCCACCAGTGCCTCGCGGTCCCGCTCCCGTTTGAGAATCGGAAGACAGTAATGATGGGGGCGGATGCCACCGGCCAGCAGCGCATTGCGGTTGAGGAGCAGGTGCTGGGGCGTAATCGTGGCGCCAAGCCGCTCCGGCCCCTGGCGGACGAAATCGACGGCGTCCGCGGTGGTGAGGTGCTCCAGCACCACCCGAAGCCGCGGGTGGCGTTCCAGTAATGGCGCCAGGCGCTCGTGCAGAAAGAGCTTTTCGCGGTCGAAGATATCCGTTTCCGGCCGGGTGACCTCGCCGTGGATGCACAATCCGAGACCCTGTTCGGCCATGGCATCCAGTGCGTCGGCGCACCGGGCGATGTCGGTGACCCCGGAGTCCGAATTGGTGGTGGCCCCCGCCGGGTAGAGTTTGACGGCATGCACCCACCCACAGGCAGCGGCGCGCTCGATTTCGGCGGGCGTGGTGTTATCAGTGAGATAGAGGGTCATCAGGGGCTGGAACCCACTGTCCGCCGGGGTCGCGGCGAGGATGCGGTCACGATAGGCGCGGGCCTGCTCGGTGGTGACCACCGGCGGAATGAGATTGGGCATGACAATGGCGCGCCCGAAACGCTCGGCGCTCCAGGGCACCACGTGCTCGAGCACCGGCCCATCCCGCAGATGCAGGTGCCAGTCGTCCGGGCGGGTCAGGGTGAGCGTGTCCATGGCGGTCAGTGTACCAGTCGGTCTGCATCGGCACCGGCCCGGCTTGATTCTGCGGGGCAGCGCGACGATCATGCGCGCCTGACCCCGATTGCCGGCAAACCGACGCGAGAGTGCATTTCATGAGCGAGATCAAAAAGGTGGTGCTTGCCTATTCCGGCGGACTGGACACCTCCGTCATTCTTCAATGGCTACGGGACCACTACCAGTGTGACGTGGTGACTTTCACCGCCGACCTGGGCCAGGGCGAGGAGTTGGAGCCCGCCCGGAGCAAGGCCCGGGATCTGGGAGTGGAGGAAATCTACATCGACGATCTGCGCGAGGAATTCGTCCGTGATTTCGTCTTTCCCATGTTTCGCGCCAATGCCATCTATGAGGGTGAGTATCTGCTGGGGACTTCCATTGCCCGGCCGCTGATCGCCAAGCGCCAGATCGAGATTGCCCGGGCCACCGGCGCCGATGCCGTCTGCCACGGCGCCACGGGCAAGGGCAACGACCAGGTGCGCTTTGAGCTGGGTTACTACGGGCTGGAGCCCGGCATACAGGTGATCGCCCCGTGGCGGGAGTGGGATCTCAATTCCCGGGAACGGCTGCTGGCCTACGCCGAGGAGCGGGGTATTCCCATCGAAGGCAAACAGGAGGGCGGCGGATCGCCCTATTCCATGGATGCCAACCTGCTGCACATCTCCTACGAAGGCGGTGTGCTGGAAGACACCTGGACGCCGGCGGAGGAGTCCATGTGGCGCTGGAGCGTCTCGCCGGAGGCGGCGCCGGATCAACCCACCGAGATCGATCTGACCTTCCGCGGCGGCGACGCCGTGGCGATCAATGGCGAACCCATGGCTCCCCATGAGTTGTTGTTGGCGCTCAACCGCCTGGGTGGTGACAACGGCATCGGCCGAATCGACATCGTCGAGAACCGTTACGTGGGCATGAAGTCCCGCGGCTGTTACGAAACCCCCGGCGGCACCATTCTGCTCCGGGCCCATCGGGCCATCGAGTCCATTACCCTGGACCGGGAGTCCGCCCATCTCAAGGACGAGGTCATGCCCCGCTACGCCGAGCTGATCTACAACGGCTACTGGTGGAGCCCGGAGCGGGAGGCCCTGCAGGCCCTGATCGACAACACCCAGACCCGGGTGAACGGCACGGTTCGCCTGAAACTCTACAAGGGCAACGTCATTGTGGTGGGGCGCCAGTCCGAGACCGACAGCCTGTTCGATACCAGCATCGCCACTTTCGAGGATGATGCCGGGGCCTATGATCAGAAGGACGCCGAGGGCTTCATCAAGCTCAATGCCCTGCGTCTGCGGGTCGCCGCCCGACGCGGTGACTAGCGGTCAGGTCGCCTCGGCGTAGTCGGCTCTGGCCTTGAACTCGCAGAGGTCGTAAATCGGACAGGCGCCACAGCGGGGGCGGCGGGCCACACAGACATAACGCCCGTGGAGGATCAGCCAGTGGTGGGCGTCCTTGAGGAATTCCCGGGGAACGAGCCGCACCAGCCGATCCTCCACCTCGCGGACATTGCGCCCGCGGGCGATGCCGGTTCGGTTCGCAACCCGGAAGATGTGGGTATCCACCGCCATGGTCGGCTCGCCAAAGGCGGTGTTCAGCACCACGTTGGCGGTCTTCCGACCCACCCCCGGCAGCGCTTCCAGGGCCTTTCGACTCCGCGGGACCTGGCCATCGTGGTGGTCCACCAGGGCCTGGCAGGTGGCGATGACGTTGCGAGCCTTGCTGTTGAACAGCCCGATGGTGCGAATGTGCTCCCGCAGACCCGCCTCGCCAAGCTCGAGAATGGCCTCGGGCGTATTGGCCACGGCAAACAGTGATTCGGTGGCCTTGTTGACGCTGCGGTCGGTGGCCTGGGCGGACAGAATCACCGCCACCAGCAGTTCGAACGGCGAGTTGAAGGTCAGCTCGGTGGTGGGGTGGGGGTTGGCCGCCCGCAGACACTCGAAGATGGCCTGCCGCTTGTCTCGATTCACGGGTTGGGGTCCGATTGTCTGGAGCGCCGCCGCCGGCGGGCCCGTTCCATGGCAGCCAGGGCCCGGGCGCGACGCTGTTCACGATCTGGCAGGACCGACGGGCTGGCCTGCCGGCGACTGCGGCGCTCGGCCCGCCGGGCATTGTCTTCGGCCCGCCGCCGGGCCAGGCGCTGATTGCGCTGCCGGTAGCGATCTCTCGCCAGCGCCCGGCGCCGTGCCCGAGCCTCCGGCGGTTCCTGTTCACGCTCGGTGGGCAGCATGTGAATGCAGTCCACCGGGCAGGGGTCGAGGCAAAGATCGCAGCCGGTGCATTCGTCGGCGATCACGGTGTGCATGCGCTGACGGGCGCCGACAATGGCGTCCACCGGGCAGGCCTGAATGCATTTGGTGCAGCCGATGCAGATGGACTCATCGATCCAGGCCACCCGCGGCGGCTGATAAACACCATGATCCGGGTTCAGGGACTTGCTCGCCCGACCCAGCAACTCCGCCAGGGCATCGATGCCCGACTGACCACCCGGCGGGCACTGGTTGATATCCGCCTCCCCCCGGGCGATGGCTTCGGCGTAGGGCCGGCAGCCGGGGTAGTTGCACTGCCCGCACTGGGTCTGCGGGAGGCGGGCATCGATGTCATCCACCAGGCTCATGTGGCTCTCAGGCTGTCTTTTGACTCGTCGATGACCGCGGCAATGGCGTCCGGGTCCACCCGGGTAAGCAGTGGCTTGAAAGGCGCGATGTCGTGATCCAGCAGCGGCTGACTGGCGTCACTCCACTGCATGGACTCGACATTGAGGAAGGTTTCCGCCGCCCGGGCCGTCTCCGGCAGCACCGGCTTGAGGTAGAGCATCAGCAGGCGGAACAGGTTGATGCCGGTGGTGCAGACCGCCTGCACGGAGGCAGCCTGTTCCGGGTCTTTAATGGCGACCCAGGGTTTCTGCTCGTCAATGTACTGATTGGCCTCATCGGCCAGGGCCATCACCTCGCGCACCACCCGGGCAAAGGAGCGATCCTCGTAGAGGCCACTGATGTTTTCGGCTTCGGCGCTGAACCGCCGGAACAGCTCGGGGCTATCCAGGTGGGGGCTCAACCGCCCCTCGAACCGCTTGTGAATGAACCCGGCGCAACGGCTGGCGATATTCACCAGCTTGCCCACCAGATCGGCATTCACCCGCTGACTGAAGTCCTCCAGGCTCAGGTCGATGTCATGCACACCGCTGCCCAGTTTGGCCGCAAAGTAATACCGCAGGTACTCGGGGTTCAGATGGCGCAGATAGGTTTCGGCCATGATGAAGGTGCCCCGGGACTTGGACATCTTCTGGCCGTCCACGGTGAGAAACCCGTGGGCGCAGACCCGGGTGGGGGTGCGGAAGCCGGCGCCATGGAGCATGGCCGGCCAGAACAGCGCATGAAAATAGACGATGTCCTTGCCGATGAAATGATAGAGCTCAGCGTCCGAATCGGCGGCCCAGAAGTCGTCAAAGTCGATGCCGCGGCGATTGCAGAGATCCTGGAAGCTGGCCATGTAGCCGATGGGCGCGTCCAGCCAGACATAAAAATACTTGCCCGGTGCGTCCGGGATTTCAAAGCCGAAATATGGCTCGTCACGGGAGATGTCCCAGGCGCGCAGGCCGGCGTCGAACCACTCCTGGAGCTTGTTGGCCACCTCGTCCTGCAGGCCTTCGCTTCGGGCCCAGTGACGCAGCATGTCTTCGAAATCCTGGAGCCGGAAGAAATAGTGCTCGGACTCCTTCTGCACCGGGGTCTCGCCGGAGAGCACCGACACCGGATTTTTCAGCTCATCCGGCGAGTAACTGGCGCCGCAGGCTTCGCAGTTGTCGCCATATTGATCATCCGCCCCGCACCGCGGGCAGGTGCCCTTGATGTAGCGATCGGGCAGGAACATCGCCTCCCGCGGATCGTAGGCCTGAGTAATGGTCTGACGATCGATATAGCCGCCATCCCGCAACCGGCTGTAAATCAGCTCGGAGTAGTGGCGGTTCTCCGGCGAATGAGTGCTGTAGTAGTTGTCAAAATCGATGTGAAAGCCGGCGAAATCCCGCCGGTGCTCGGTGCCAATCTGATCAATCAGCGCTTCCGGGGTCAGGCCCCGCTCCCGGGCCTTGAGCATGATCGGCGTGCCATGGGCGTCATCGGCGCAGACATACCAGCACTCATTGCCCTGCAGCTTCTGGAAGCGGACCCAGATGTCGGTCTGGATGTATTCCACCAGATGACCCAGATGAATCGGGCCATTGGCATAGGGCAGGGCACTGGTGACCAGTATCTTGCGGCTCATGAACGCTCCGCGCGGTGACAATCAGGAACCCGATATTATGCCAGAGCCGGCGGGCCAGGCATCACTCTCCCGCAGGGCCGCCGCGATGGCCCGGGCGCTGGCCGCCTGGTCCCGATGACTGACATCCACGGTGAGATCGGCGTAGTGGCGATACAGGGCCTGTCGCTCCCGGTACAGGTCTTCCAGCGACTGGCCGGCGGCCCGGGCGATGCCGCGGGTATCGAAGTCGGTCACCCGCGCCGCGATCACCGCCAGCGTCACATCCAAATGCACGATCACGCCATGGTGGCTCAGTTGAGCCATGGCCGCCTCGCTGTACACCGCGCTGCCACCGGTGGCGATGACGTGGCCCCGGCAGTCCAGCCTTGTCAGCACCTCCGCCTCGATTCGTCGCAGCGCCTGATGACCGCCGGTATCGACGATGTCCTGCAGGCGCCGCCCCTCCCGTCGTTGAATCAGCAGGTCGGTGTCCACGAAATCCAGCCCGAGTTCCCGGGCCAGCAGCACTCCCACCGTGCTCTTGCCCGCGCCTGGCATGCCGATTAGCACCACGTTGTCCGGTGTCGTGTCCATGGGGGCAATCTGCCCCCAGAGGCGGGCGGCGGCAACCCCACCCGCAGCGTGTTTAATGCACCCGGGGCGCAGGGTAGACTTCCGGCAGTTTGTGGGGCGATAAGTGATTTGAGGAGACCACATGCCGGAGCTGTCCCGTGCAACCGTCGAAGATGCCTTGAGCCGCTGGACGGAACCCAGTCTGGGGACCGATCTGGTGAGTGCCGGTGCCGTGCAGGCGGTGGAGATCACCGAGGCGGGTGTCCGGATTCATCTGAAGCTGGGGTTTCCGGTGGATCGCTACCGCGCCGAGCTGCAGGCGAACGTCCGTGATGCCGTGACGGCAGCCACGGGTGCCGAGTCGGTGACGGTGGAGGTGGACTGGGCGGTCTCTGCCCGGCAGGTGCAGGCGGCGCTCAAGCCCCTGGAGTCGGTCCGCAACATCGTTGCGGTGGCGTCTGCCAAGGGGGGTGTCGGCAAATCCACCAGCGCGGCCAATCTGGCGCTGGCGCTTTCCGATGAGGGCGCGCGGGTGGGGCTGCTGGATGCGGACATCTATGGCCCCAGCCAGCCGCGGATGATGGGCGTGGCGGGGCGTCGGCCGGAAAGCCCCGATGGCAAGACCCTGACGCCCCTGGACAATTATGGCGTCCAGGTGATGTCCATCGGATTTCTGATTGAAGAGGATTCTCCCATGGTCTGGCGGGGTCCGATGGTTACCCAGGCGTTGACCCAGCTGCTCAACGAATCCCGCTGGGAGGCGCTGGATTACCTGGTGATTGACCTGCCTCCCGGGACCGGTGACATCCAGCTGACGCTGTCCCAGAAAGTGCCGGTGGCCGGGGCCGTGGTGATCACCACGCCCCAGGACATTGCCACCCTGGATGCACGCAAGGGCGTCAAGATGTTCGAGAAGGTCAACGTTCCGGTGCTGGGCATTCTCGAGAACATGAGCATTCACTGCTGTAGCCAGTGCGGGCACGAAGAACATATTTTCGGCGCCGGTGGTGGTCAGCGTCTGGCCGAGCAGGAGGGCGTGGAACTGCTGGGCTCCCTGCCCCTGGATATTTCCATTCGGGAGCAGGCCGACCGGGGCCAGCCCACCGTGGTGGCGGACCCTCATTCCGCGGCTGCCGAGCGCTACCGGCAGGCTGCCCGCCGCACGGCGGCGCTGCTCTCGCTGCAGGATCCCGCGGGTGCCAGCCGCTTCCCCAACATCGTCGTCGACGACAACTAGGAGCGGTGCCGTGAGCATCAAATCGGATCGCTGGATCAGAGAGAGAGCCAAAGAGGGCATGATCGAGCCCTTCGAGCCCGGGCAGGTCAGGGAGAATGCCGGCGGACGGATGATCTCCTATGGCACGTCCAGCTACGGCTATGACGTGCGCTGCGCGGATCACTTCAAGATTTTCACCAACATCAACTCGGCGGTGGTGGATCCGAAAGCCTTCGACGAGTCCAGCTTTGTGGATGTGCGCGCCGACGTCTGCATCATCCCGCCCAACAGCTTCGCTCTGGCCAGCACCGTGGAATACTTCCGGATTCCCCGCAATGTGCTCACCATCTGCCTGGGGAAATCCACGTACGCCCGCTGCGGCATCATCGTCAACGTCACGCCCCTGGAGCCGGAGTGGGAAGGACACGTGACCCTGGAGTTCTCCAACACCACCACCCTGCCGGCGAAAATCTATGCCAATGAGGGGGTGGCGCAGATGCTTTTCCTGGAGTCCGACGAAGTCTGCGAATCGTCCTACAAGGATCGGGCCGGCAAATACATGGGTCAACGGGGCGTCACACTGCCACGCCCCTGAGGCCCGTCGATCAGCCCTCGCCGCCGAGGCCCTCGACCTCGGCGAGGCGCATCCGCACGTTCAGGCTGTCGTCTTCATGCTGCTCGATCTGAACGGCCAGATAGTGCAGTGAGGGGGCACACCAGAGCAGGGTGTAGCGGTCCCGGTCGGGGTCCTGACGGCGGATCCGCAGTGCTTCGAACTCACCGGCCGGGGTGCTGACCCGCTCGTAACCTTCGATGTGCAGGGTATAGGCCCTGAGTTCTCCGCCATCGGCCACCTGGTAGACCAGACGATCCTCGGACCCTTCACGATGGCCGAGGTCATGCATTAACTGCAGTGGGCTGATCACCCGGTCGATGGTGTCCGGCGTGATGTCCATGCGCCAGGGGTAATCCTCGATGTCATTGACCACCTGCAGGCGCGCCCAGTTGAACCGCAGTTCGGCCTCGCGTTCGTCGTCGTCGCCGCGTCGCTGGTAACGGTAGACATCCGGACGGAACCCCTGCTCGGTAATCCGGCCACGGCTGGACTCTTCCACTTCGGCGCGAACCACCAGCCGAGCCGGGCCAGTGGCCCGAGTGTGGAGGCGATAGTCATAGCGCTCGGGGAAGGGCCGGCGAAACTGCAGGTGGGCCTCGCCGAGAGTGATGCCCACCCGTTGCAACTGGTAGCGCGCTTCGAATTCCGGCGGTGGCGGGCTGGCCTGGGCGGCACCGATCACCGCCAGCAGGGCCAGTGCCATCATCGCCAGTCGCCCGCCTTTCATTCAGGGGGTCCCGGCGGTTATGCAGGGCGGACGCGACAATGGCTCGCCATCCAGGCAGACCCGTCCCGCCCGCATGGCGACCCGCCCGTCCGCGATCCAGCGCACCACCAGGGGATAGAGCCGATGTTCCAGCGTCCGCACCCGCGTCTCCAGCGATTCCGGCGTGTCCGTCTCGTGCACCGGCAGACTTGCCTGGGCAATCACCGGGCCCGCATCGAGGGCCGGGATTACGTAATGGACACTGCAGCCATGCTCCCGGTCACCGGCCTGTAGCGCCCGGGCGTGGGTGTGCAGCCCGCGATAGGCCGGCAGCAGCGAGGGATGAATATTCACCAGCCGTCCCTGGAACGCCTCAACAAAGCCATCGGAGAGGATGCGCATGAATCCCGCCAGCACCACCAGATCCGGGCTGACCGTATTCAGCCGCGCGGCGAGCGCCGCGTCGTAGGTCTCCCGGTCCGGATAGTCACCATGGGGCAGGACTTCGGTTTCTACCCCGGCGCGGCGGGCACGCTCCAGGCCACCGGCCTCGGCCCGGTTGCTGATCACCCGGACGATCCGGCCTGCAATTTCGCCGCCGGCGATGGCATCCAGCAGCGCCTGGAGGTTGCTGCCGGATCCGGAGATCAACACCGCGATCCGCAGATCGGCTCGGGTCATGATCCCTCCGTGTAGCTCACCGCCGGCCCGCCGCTCGCCGCCACATCGCCGAGCAGCCAGGCCTGCTCGCCGGTCGCCCTGAGGACGTCCAGCGCGTCATTCACCGCCGCCGCGGGCACCACGGCGACCATGCCGACGCCGCAGTTGAAGGTGCGGAGCATCTCTTCGGTGGCCACGTCGCCGGTCTGCTGCAGCCACTGGAAAAGGACCGGCCAGTCCCAGCTGCGGGTGTCGATACGAGCTGCCAGCGGCGCAGGAATGATTCGGGGCAGGTTCTCGGTGAGGCCGCCGCCGGTGATGTGGCAAAGCCCGTTGAGCGGCACCTCGTCCCTGAGCCGCTGCAGGGACCGGACATAGATCCGGGTGGGCTCGAGCAGGAGATCCGTCAGGCTCTGACCGTCCAACTCGCGGTTCATGCCCCGCGGATCCCGTTCGATAATCCGCCGGATCAGTGAATAGCCATTGGCGTGGGCGCCGCTGCTGGCCACTGCGATCACCGCGTCGCCAGGCCGTATCCGGCTGCCGTCAATGATTTCGTCCCGCTCCACCACGCCAACACAGAAACCGGCCAGATCATAGTCACCGTCGCCGTAAATGCCCGGCATTTCGGCGGTCTCGCCACCGATCAGTCCGGCCCCGGCCTGGCGACAGCCATCGGCAATCCCCTTGATGACCTGTTCCGCCACCTCGAGATCGAGTCGGCCGGTGGCGTAATAGTCGAGGAAAAACAGCGGCTCGGCGCCGGTGACAATGACGTCGTTAACACACATGGCCACCAGGTCGACACCGATGCCCTCGTGCCGGCCGGTGTCCAGGGCGAGGCGCAACTTGGTGCCGACGCCATCCGTGCCCGAGACCAGCACGGGCCGTCGGTATCGGTCCACGGGCAGCTCGAACAGGCCGCCAAAACCGCCCAGGCCACCCAGCATCCCGGCCCGCCGGGTCGAGGCCACGGCACCGCCAATGCGCTCCACCAGGGCGGCCCCGGCCTCGATGTCGACGCCGGCGTCCCGATAGGTGAGTCCTTCCTCTGCGTCGCGCTTGGTCAAGCCTGTTCCTCCGCTGGCGGTTCTTCGTTGAGTATCAGTGTCCATGATAACTTAACCGTCACCGCCATCGCTCCGGGAGTCCCGGTTCAGTCTCATGACAACCCGCCATCCTGCTTTGCTTGTCCTGCTCGTCGGTCTGCTGGGGGCGCTGCTCACCTCACCGGGGCTGGCCAGGGATCTGCCCTCGCCGGGCCGGGTCGAGGTGCCTGTGGCGGATCAGACCGATCGTGCCCGCCAGGCGGCGACCGCGGCAGGCATCGACGGGGTGTTGAAACGGCTGACCGGCGATCCCGCCGTTACCGAGACAGCGGCGGCCGCCGAGATGCGCGACCAGGCCGATGATTACCTGCAGGGATTCTCCTACCGGCGGGGCGAGGACGGCGATTCCTTTCTGGTGGCCCGTTATGACGTTCGCCGGCTGCGCGAAGCGCTGGTGGCGGCGGACATCCCCATCTGGCCGCAGCGTCCACCGACGGTGCTGGCGTGGGTGTCCATGGATGACGGGGACGGCCCCCGCATCCTGCAGTCGGGCGATCCCGGGGAGCTGGGGGATCAGCTGGCACACGCGGCCGCGGACCTGGGGGTTCGCATGCTTTTTCCGATCATGGATCTGCAGGATCTCGCCGCCATTTCCCATGCGGACATTGCCGCCGGCTTCGTGGATCCGGTAATCGATGCCTCCGGGCGCTACGGGTCGGATCGCCTGCTGGCGGGCCAGGTGGTGGCGCGAGGCGGTGCTGCCCGGGTCGGCTGGATGCTGGTGGATCCGGAGCAGGCCACCACGCGGCGCTGGCGCGTGACCGGCGAGGCGGCGGGGCAGCTAGTGGACGAAACGCTGGAACCCCTGCTGGAACAGCTTCGGGAGCGGTTCACCTATCTTCCGGACCTAGGCGCCCGCGGCCGCCTGACGGTCCGGGTGGTCGGCATCCGGGATCTGGCGATCCATGACCGGGTGACCGAGCGGCTGGAGTCCCTGGCGGGGGTCGCTCAAGTGATCACGCTTGGCGTGCGCGGGGATGCGGCGGATTTCGAGCTGTCGATCAGCGTCGAACCCGATCAGGTCCGGGACTCTCTCAATCGCGATGCCCGGTTGGTGGCCACCACGGACGGTTATCGCTGGGAATGACGGGGCCGGGAGTGGATTTTTCGCAACTGGCACTGGACTTTCGGTGGGATCAGTCCAGTGATCTGGCCTGCTTTGTCGCTCAGGGCAACGAGGAAGCCGTTGCGGCGGTGGAGGCCCTGGAGACGCCCCATGCCCAGTGGCTTTTTTTCTCAGGGCCGGCTGACTGCGGCAAAACCCATCTGCTGCACGCGGCCTGCGCGCAGCGGGGTCAGGGCGGACAGGCGGCGGTTTATGTCTCCCTGGCCGAGCATGGCGGCGGTTCGCCGGCCCTGCTGGAGGGGCTGGAGCACATGGCCCTGGTGGCCATTGATGATCTGCATGAGGTGGCCGGGCGGCCGGATTGGGAAGAAGCGATTTTTCACACCTACAACCGGCTTCGGGACGCCGGTGGACAATTGATGGTGGCGGCAGATCGCACGCCGGCGGGCCTCGAGATGGGTCTGCCGGATCTGGTGTCCCGGCTGCAGGCCATGCTCTCGTTGCGCCTGACCCCGCCGGATGACGAGCGGCGGCGTCGCATTCTCGAGCAGGCGGCCCGTCGGCGAGGACTGCACCTGCCCCCGGAAAGCGTTAACTATCTGCTGAGCCGGGAGGCTCGGGACCTGTCGCACCTCATGGCGCTGATGGATCGCCTGGATGCCGCGTCCCTCCGATCAGCCCGCCGACTGACGGTTCCGTTCATTCGCGGGGTGCTTGCCGGCTAGTTGTCCGCCGGGGTGTCGGTACTCGACTCAGAGGCGTCCCTGGCGGCCTTGGCCGCCTGGTGGGCCCGTTTGCCGTAGCGCAGCACCAGCAGACTGCAGCCGAAATAGGTCAGCGCCAGCAGCACCTCGATGCTGCCCAGCCAGCGGCCGAGCCCCAGGCCCGTGGCCGCAATCAGCCCATGCACGAAATAGGCAAGGCTCAGCATGCCGGTCCACTGCATGGTGTAGCGGCGGCGGGCCAGCAGGCCCGGCAGGCCCAGCATCAGGGGCAATAGAAAGATCACCAGCAGCAGGATGCGAACCGCCGGCGGGGGAGGGTCGAGCACTAACACCCACGCCGCCAGCAGCGCCATCAGGCTGATGTAGGACGCCACCGCCACCTTGTAGAGGGGGCTGGGGGCCACGGTGGTCGCGGTTTCCCGGATCTCGCCGGCGTCACTCACGGGTGGACTCCTGTCCGCGTTTCAGCTGGATGGCGGCGCGGGCGACCCGGGCGCCGAGGCAGCGGCAGAGCTCGGCCTCGGTATCGTCCACCGGCCGGTCGGAGTCGCCGCCCGCCAGGTGGCTCGGACCGTAGGGCGTTCCGCCGGAGGTGGTGGCGGTGAGCCCCGGTTCGGAATAGGGCAGTCCCACCAGGTACATGCCGTGATGCAGCAGCGGCAGCATCATGGAAATCAGCGTGGTTTCCTGACCCCCGTGAAGGCTCCCCGTGGAGGTGAATACCCCCGCGGGTCGGCCATCAAGAGCGCCGCTGAGCCAGAGCCCGGTGGTCTGGTCGATGTAATGCTTGAGGGGCGCGGCCATGTTGCCAAACCGGGTCGGGCTCCCCATGACCAAGCCCTGACACTCCGCCAGGTCGTCGAGGACTGCGTACGGAGCCCCGGCCTCCGGCACGGCGGGTGCGGTGGCTTCGCTGACTTCTGAGACCGGCGGTACCGTTCGCACCCGGGCCTCGGCGCCAGGGATGGATTCAACGCCATGGGCGACCTGGCGGGCCATGTCATGGGTGGCCCCGTGACGGCTATAATAGAGAACCAGAATTTCACATTGCATGGGCTGGATCATCCGGGCTGAAAGAGGCCGGTGCAAGGGGAAAGACATGACGACGCACACCGACACATGCCGGCGTTTCATCGTGACCGGACGCGTCCAGGGCGTCTGGTATCGGGCCTCCACCCAGGATCAGGCCCAAAGCCTGGGGCTTCGGGGGCAGGTAAGAAACTGCCCGGATGGCCGGGTGGAAGTCATCGCCTGCGGCGCACCCGAGGCGTTGAAGGCGCTGGAAGCCTGGCTCTGGGACGGGCCCGCGGAGGCCCGGGTTCGCAGCGTCGACTCAAGCCCGGCGGACGATCCGAGTCATCCGGATTTCGTGATCGCCTGAGAAGCGGCGCACCGGCGCTTTACCGGATAATCAATCCATGGAAATATATGGCGCCATGCGGCCAAGAGGAGCACGATGAGAACCTTCCGAATGATGACAGCCGGGCTGTTGGGGCTGTTCATGAGTCTGCCACTGACCGCTCTTGCTGAAGAGGGCGATCCGATTCTGGGTCGCGAGAAAGCCTATACCTGTATGGGATGTCACGCGATTGACGGTTACCGCAATGCCTATCCAGCCTTTCGGGTGCCTCGCATCGGCGGGCAGCACGCGCAATACATCGTTTCCTCTCTGCAGGCCTACAAGAACGGTGATCGGCGGCATCCCACCATGCAGGCCATCGCTGGGACCCTGTCCGAGCAGGACAAGCGGGACATTGCCGCTTATTTTGAGGCCTTCGGGCGGAGTGAAACACCATGAACCGATCCATCGCTTTCGTGCTGGGTCTCGTGATGAGCCTGGTCGGCTCCGCCGCATCGGCTCAGGCCGTCGGTGATCCGATTGCGGGCCAGGAAAAGGCTCAGACCTGCATTGCCTGTCATGGGGCGAAAGGCGCTGCGGACAATCCCGAATTTCCGATTCTGGCGGGTCAGCATGCCGACTACCTGCTGCATACCCTGCGGGCCTATCAGTCCGGCGACCGCGTCAACGCCATCATGAACGGGCAGGCCGCCAACCTCAGCGAAGAGGACATGCGGGATTTGGCGGCTTTCTACAGCCAGCTGGAGCCGGCGCTTCACACCCCCGATCGATCGCGCAGGTAGGCGTAGCCACTGCGGTAGTCCGGATGCCTGAAGCGGTAGCCGCTGGCCACTAGCTGCTGATTGCTGCATCGCCGGCCGGCGTTGTCACTCGCCTCCCTCGGCGGTGTGGGACACCCCAGCACCCCCGCCATCCAGTCCATGATTTCGCATTGGGTGCAGGGGTGGTCGTCGGTGGCCACGTAGACGGGTGCCGGCGACGGCAGGTCACCCAGGTGGCACAGGACTCCCACGCAATCATCTTCGTGAATGCGGTTGGTATAGCGGGGCGGATGATCACCGCAGGCCCCTCCACGGCGCACCCGGCGGACCAGCGCATCCCGATCCGGGCCATAAATGCCCGAAAACCGCACGCTCACCGACCGGCCGCCATGGGTCGCGGCAACCGACTCGGCTTCCAGAAGCCGCTGCCCCGAAAAACGCGCTGGCTGCGTGGGGCTGTGCTCATCCACCCAGTCGCCCCCGGACTGGCCGTACACTCCGGTACTTGAGACAAAAATCAATCGGGCATGACCGCTGCCGGTGGTCTGCAGTGCGGGGAGCAGCCGGGACAGACCCTGGACATACGCGGCCTGATAGCCGGCGTCGTCATAGCTGGGCGGGGTCAGGATGTAATAGACCCGGTCAAGCTCCGAGGGCAGAACCGCGGGTAGCGGGGTTTCCAGCAGGTTGGCCGCCACCGGTTCAATACCGCCTGGCAGGGAGGCCGGGGACCGGCGCAGCCCGAAGACTTGATGCCCTGCCGCCGCCAGTCTTTGGCCCAGGCGGCTGCCAAGCCGCCCGCAGCCAACAATCAGGATGCGCTCACTCATTGGGGCTAGAATAACGGCTTCATTCCGTTGGAGGACAGGTCATTGGGTGCCAATCGTCTGGCGCGACTGCGTGCCACGCTGGATCGCCGCCAGCCAGACTTGCGAGTGCTGATGGAGGAGGTGCACAAGCCCCATAATCTCAGCGCGATTTTAAGGACCTGCGATGCTACCGGCGTGTTTCAGGCCCATGCGGTGCTGCCGGGGCGGGAGCTCGAGATTCATCGGCACTGCTCGGCGGGGGCCGGCCGGTGGGTGCGGGCCGTCACTCACGACGACATCCAGCAGGGCATTCAGGCCCTGCAGGCCGAGGGGTTGCGGGTGTATGCGGCGCACCAGTCGCCCCAGTCCGTGGATTTTCGGCAGATTGATTATACCCGGCCCATGGCGGTGCTGATGGGGGCCGAGCGCTGGGGGGTCAGCGCCGCGGCGGCGGCTGCCGTTGATGGCCATCTCACCGTTCCCATGATGGGGCTGGTGGAGTCGCTGAACGTGTCGGTGGCGGCGGCGGTGATTCTGTTCGAGGCTCAGCGCCAGCGCGAGGCCGCCGGATTTTACGACGCGCCCCGGCTGGATCCGGAAACCTACCGGGTCACGCTGTTTGAATGGCTCCATCCGAGGCTGGCCGAGCATTGCCGAGTCCGCGGATTGCCCTACCCGGCGCTGGATGAGGATGGCGACCCGATTCGCTCCAGCAACGCCTCGAGGGCCTGATCCAGGGGCAGGTCCTCACTGGCCTCGGCCTGCCGGGATCGGTACTCCAGGGTACCCGCGGCCAGGCCCCGATCGCCGATGACGACCCGATGGGGGAGGCCGATCAGTTCCATGTCGGCGAATTTCACGCCGGGGCGGGCGTCCCGGTCATCCCACAGGGGGTCGATGCCCGCGGCGCGCAGACCGTTATAAAGCGCTTCGGCCGCCTCGGTCACCGCCGGGGAGCGGTCGGCGCCAATGGTGACAATGGCGACATCGAAGGGCGCCAGCGCAGCGGGCCAGACGATGCCGTGCGAGTCATGGTTCTGCTCGATGGCGGCGGCCACCACCCGGGACACACCGATGCCGTAACAGCCCATGATCAGCGGCTGGTGGTCGCCATTTTCATCCAGCACCCGAGCGTCCATGGCCTCGCTGTACTTGGTCCCCAGCTGGAAGATGTGCCCTACCTCGATGCCGCGATGGATCTCCATGCACCCGCCGGCCCCGCAGGGGCAGGGTTCACCGGCGACCACGTTGCGCAGGTCGGCCCGGGGCGGACGGGGCATGTCCCGCTCCCAGTTGAGATTGATCCAGTGCCAGTCGGCCCGCCCGGCGCCACTGGAGAAGTTGGTCAGGGTGGCGGCGCGATGGTCCACCCGCTGGGTCAGGTCCGCCGGCAGATCGCGGGGGCCAATGAATCCGCGGGGAGCGCCGGTGGCCGCCACCGCCTCCGCCGGCTCCGCCAGTCGAACCTCGTCGGCCCCCAGGGCGTGGGCGGCTTTCACCAGGTTGAGTTCGTCATCGCCGGCAATGAACAGCACCGCCGGGGAGTCATCGGCCATGACCACCACGCTCTTGACGACCTGTGAGGGGGCAATGCCGAGGGTCTCGCACTGCTCGGTGACCGTCTGCACGCCGGGGGTGGCGACCTCTTCGGCGGGCAGGGGGTCCGCCGCCGGGGCAGGCGGCGGCGCGCTGGTGGCGAGTTCGATATTGGCGGCGTAATCACACTGGCTGCAGCTCGCAATCTCATCCTCGCCGGACTCCGCCAGCACCATGAACTCCTCGGACACGCTACCGCCGATGGCACCGCTGTCGGCCCCCACCGACCGAAAACGCAGCCCCAGCCGCTGGAATACCCGGGAATAGGCCTCGTGCATGTCCCGGTAGGTGGACTCCAGGGATGCCTGATCCAGATGGAAGGAGTACGCGTCTTTCATAACGAATTCCCGGGCCCGCATCACGCCGAACCGAGGCCGTATTTCGTCCCGGAACTTGGTCTGGATCTGGTAATAGGTCAGGGGCAGCTGCCGGTAACTGCGCAGCTCCCGACGGAGGTAGTCGGTGATGACTTCCTCGTGGGTCGGCCCGACGCAGAAGTCCCGCCCATGGCGGTCCTTGAGGCGCAGCAGCTCCGGGCCGTACAGGGACCAGCGGCCGGACTCTTCCCACAGCTCTGCTGGCTGCACCGCGGGCATCAGCGTTTCCAGGCCGCCGATGCGGTCCATTTCCTCGCGGACGATCCGCTCCACCCGCCGAAGCACACGCAGGCCCAGGGGCTGCCAGGTATAGAGGCCGGCGCCCAGCTTTTCGATGAGGCCGGCCCGCAGCATGAGGCGATGGCTGACAATTTCCGCGTCCGCCGGGGTCTGTTTGCTGGTGAATAGTGGGAATCGGCTTGCGCGCATGCCTTCCTGTCCTGTGGGTATTGAAGGACACAGGTTAGCCGACCGGGCCGAAGGCGCCCACCCCCAGGCTTGACGCCCCATGCGGCGCCCCGTAACTTGACCGGCTTTCAACGATTCGGGCGTTGGTCAATCCGTAGCCGGGCAGGGGACATGCGACACATCATCTCCATCCTCGTCGAGAACGAGTTCGGCGCGCTGGGCCGGATCGCGGGCCTTTTCACCGCGCGGGGCTACAACATCGACTCCCTGACCGTGGCGCCCACCGATGACCCGACGCTTTCCCGGATGACCCTGGTCACCCAGGGGGACGATCGAATCGTTGACCAGATTCTCAAGCAGCTCAACAAGCTGCTCGACGTGGTGAAGGTCCTGGATATCACCGAGGCCACCCATATCGAGCGGGAGTTGATGCTGGTGAAAGTCCAGGCAACCTCCGGTGAGACCCGCGAGGAGTTCAAGCGCCTGGCCGACATATTCGACGCCTGCATTGTCGATGTGACCGACAAGACCTACACCATCGAGGTGATCGGCCGCAGCAGCAAACTGGATGCGTTCCTCGAGCTGCTGGACCGAAAGACCCCCATGGAAGTGGTGCGCTCCGGGGTCATCGGCATTGCCCGTGGCGAAAAACAAATGCGTGTATGAAACAACCACTCGGGGGAGCCATGAAGGTTTACTACGACAAAGACGCCGACCTTTCCATCATTCAGGGCATGAAAGTGGCCATTCTCGGCTATGGCTCCCAGGGGCATGCCCATGCCAACAACCTCAAGGAATCCGGGGTGTCCGTGGTTGTGGGCCTGCGCGCCGGATCCGGCAGCGCCGACAAGGCGAAAGCGGCGGGCCTGGAAGTGGCCGAGGTCGGCGATGCCGTGGCCGCCGCGGATCTGGTCATGATGACCCTGCCGGATGAGCATCAGCCGGCGGTCTACGAAGCGTCCGTGGCGCCCAACCTCAAGCAGGGCGGTGCCATTGCCTTTGCCCACGGGTTCAACATCCACTACCAGCAGATCGAGCCTCGGCCGGACATGGACGTGCTCATGATTGCTCCCAAGGGCCCGGGTCATCTGGTGCGCTCCACCTACGTTGAGGGCAACGGCGTGCCCAGCCTGATCGCCGTGCATCAGGATGCCAGCGGACGGGCGCGGGAGATTGCCCTGTCGTATGCCTCGGCCAACGGCGGCGGTCGCTCCGGCGTCATCGAGACCAGCTTCCAGGAGGAAACCGAAACCGACCTGTTTGGCGAACAGGTGGTGCTCTGTGGTGGCATCACTTCGCTGATCGAGGCGGGTTTCGAGACCCTGGTGGATGCCGGCTATGCGCCCGAAATGGCCTACTTCGAGGTCTTGCACGAGACCAAGCTGATCGTCGATCTGCTGTATCAGGGGGGTATCGCCAACATGCGGTATTCCATTTCCAATACCGCCGAGTACGGCGACTTCACCCGCGGACCTCGGGTGGTCAACGAACAGTCCCGCGCCGCCATGAAGGAGATCCTCGAGGAGATCCGCAATGGAGAATTTGCCAAGGAATTCGTCCTCGAAAGCAAGGCCGGCGAGCCGCGCCTCAAGGCCATGCGCCGGCGGGCTGCGGAGCATCCCATCGAGGAAGTGGGCTCCCGGCTGCGGGACATGATGCCGTGGATTCAGGCCAACAAGCTGGTGGACCGCAGTCGTAACTAGCCGACGGTCAAACTCCCCGATGAGCGTGGTGGCCGGCGAAGCCGCTGCGCCGGGGCGGAGGTAGTCATGAACGACAATCCCGAGCCCCACGATCGCCCCCGCCGCCGACGGCGGGGGATCTACCTGCTGCCCAACCTCATCACCACCCTGACCCTTTTCTTCGGCTTCTATGCGGTGGTGGCGGCACTCTCCGGTGCCTATGAACTGGCGGCCATCGCCGTGCTGGTGGCCATGATCATGGACGGGCTGGACGGCCGGGTCGCCCGGTTGACCGGCACCCAGAGCGACTTTGGCGTGCAGTACGACAGCATCGCCGACATGGTGTCCTTTGGCGTGGCGCCGGCCCTGGTGGTCTACGCCTGGGCACTGGCGGATCTGGGGGATCTGGGCACGGTCTGGGGCAAGCTCGGCTGGCTGGGCGCCTTTATCTTTACCGCCTGTGCCGGCTTGCGGCTGGCGCGTTTCAACACCCAGGCCGGTGTGGCGGACAAGCGCTACTTCCAGGGGCTGCCGAGCCCGGCGGCCGCCGCCGTGCTGGCCGGCCTGGTGTGGGCAGGGGACCGGCTGGATTTTGCCGGCTGGCCGCTGGGTATTCCCACCCTGATCATTACGGTGGCGGCTGGCGTTCTGATGGTCAGTAACGTCCGCTATGACAGCTTCAAGGAAATCGACTTCCGTTACCGGGTGCCCTTCGTGGCCATCGTGCTGGGTGTGATGGCGGTGGCCCTGATGTCGCTGCATCCACCCACGGTGCTGTTTGCCCTGGCCCTGACCTACATGCTCTCCGGGCCGGTGTTGACGGTGCTGCGGCGGCGCCGGCGGCGCAAACGGCGTCATGCAGGTTAGTATTGGGGCAGGAGCGCGAGGAGGAAGGGGCATGGACACTGTGGATCGCTTGATCATTTTCGACACCACCCTGCGGGATGGCGAACAGAGCCCCGGGGCGTCCATGACCCGGGAGGAGAAGGTTCGTATCGCCCGGGCGCTGGAGCGGTTGCGCGTGGATGTCATCGAAGCCGGTTTCCCGGCGGCCTCCCAGGGCGACTTCGAATCGGTGAAGGCGGTGGCCGAGACCGTTCGCGAGGCCCGGGTCTGCGGCCTCGCCCGTGCCAATGACGAGGATGTGGATCGGGCGGGCGCCGCGGTCAAGCCGGCAGCGGCCGGGCGGATTCATACCTTCATTGCCACCTCGCCGGTGCACATGGAAAAGAAACTCCGGCTGACGCCGGACCAGGTGGTGGAGCGGGCGGTGGCCGCGGTCAAGCGCGCCCGTCAGCACTGCGACGACGTCGAGTTTTCCCCCGAGGACGCCGGGCGATCCGAGCCGGACTTCCTCTGCCGGATCATTGAAGCCGCCATTGATGCCGGTGCCGGCACCATCAATATCCCGGACACCGTGGGCTACAACCTGCCCGAGCAGTTTGCGGGCCTGATCCGGGATCTGCGGCAACGGATCCCCAACGCCGACCGCGCGGTATGGTCCGTGCACTGTCACAACGACCTGGGGCTGGCGGTGGCCAATTCGCTGGCCGCAGTGCAGGCCGGAGCCCGCCAGGTGGAGTGCACCATCAACGGCCTGGGTGAGCGGGCGGGCAACGCCGCGCTGGAGGAGCTGGTCATGGCCCTGCGTACCCGCCAGGACGAGTTTGCCTGCGCGTCGCGGGTAGAGACCCGGGAGATCCTGCCCACCTCTCGCCTGGTGGCCAACATCACCGGCTTCGCCGTGCAGCCCAACAAGGCCATTGTGGGCATCAATGCGTTCGCCCACGAATCCGGCATCCATCAGGACGGCGTCCTCAAGCACCGGGAGACCTACGAAATCATGCGGGCCGAGGACGTGGGCTGGGGCACCAATCGTATGGTTCTCGGCAAGCACTCGGGTCGCAATGCCTTTCGCAGTCGTTGTGAAGAAATCGGCATCAACTTCGAAACCGCCGGACAGCTCAATGAGGCGTTTCAGCGTTTCAAGGAGCTCGCGGACAAAAAGCACGAAATTTTTGATGAGGACCTGCAGGCGCTGGCCAGTGAGGCCGTGGCGGCGCTGGAGGAGGAGCAGACCATCAGTCTGGTGGCCTTCCGCTGCTGCTCGGAGACCGGCGAGACCCCGGTTGCCGACGTCACGCTGCTGATGGACGGGCAGGAAACCCATCACCAGGCCTCCGGGGACGGGCCGGTGGACGCCGCCTTCCGAGCCATTCAGGGCATTGTCCAGCTGGACGCGGAGTTGCTTCTCTACTCGGTGAACAACATCACCACCGGCACCGATGCCCAGGGTGAAGTGACCGTGAGACTGGAACGGGGCGGTCGGGCCGTGAATGGTCAGGGCGCGGATACCGACATCGTGATTGCTTCGGCCAAGGCCTATCTGCATGCGCTCAACCGGTTGCGGCGGGGCGCGAGGCGCACCCATCCCCAGACCGAGGGCGTTTGAGCGGGAGCGCCGGGCATGACGAGCCTCGATCCGCGACGGCAACGACTGCTGGCAGCCATGGGGTTGACCGCCTGGTCGGAACAGGCCGCGCCGGCCCCTGACCGGCAGGCGAGCGCCGGGGACTGGGCCGCACTGGAATCCCGCATTGCCGCCTGTCAGGGCTGCCCGCTGCACCTGACCCGCCGTCGGGCGGTGCCGGGGGTGGGAGACCGCGCCGCTCCGTTGATGGTGGTGGGGGAAGCGCCGGGTGCCGAGGAGGACCGCCGGGGGGAGCCCTTCGTGGGTCGCGCCGGGCAGCTGCTGGACGCCATGCTTGCCGCCATTGGTCTGGATCGCCAGTCCGGGGTGTTCATTACCAACGTGATTAAATCCCGCCCTCCGGATAACCGCGATCCCAGGCCGGAGGAAATGGCCGCCTGCCGACCCTGGTTGGAGCAGCAGATCGCCATGATTCAGCCCCGGGTGATACTGGCGGTGGGCAAGGTTTCCGCTCAGGCGCTGACCGGGCAGACCGGCACGCTGGGTCGGCTTCGCGGGCGCTGGCATGCCGGGCCGGACACGGGGGTTCCCGTCAGGGTGACCTATCACCCGGCGTATCTGCTGCGCCGGCCGGCGGCCAAGGCCCAGGCCTGGGAGGATCTGCTGGCGCTTAAAGCGGCGCTTCGGGAGGCGGCATGAGTCAGCGCTCCGAGGCGGTGCTGCCGGTGATCCGACCCATGCGGCCCGGCGATCTGGAGGCGGTCTACCAGGTGGAGTCCACCGCCTATCACTACCCCTGGACCCTGACAATTTTTCGTGACTGCCTGCGGATGGGCTACGAATGCTGGATCCAGCTGGCCACGGATCGCGTGGTCGGGCACCTGGTGCTGGCCATGGGCCCGGGGGAGGCTCATATCCTGAATCTGGCGGTGCATCCGGAGTGGCACAATCGGGGATTCGGTCGGCGGCTGCTGGAGAAAGGCCTGACCCGCAGTGAACGACTGGGTGCCGAATCGGTGTTTCTGGAGGTCCGGCCCAGCAACGAATCGGCGGTGCATCTCTATCGCACCATCGGGTTTCGCCGGGTCGGGCGGCGCCGGGATTATTATCCCACCGAAGACGGGCGCGAGGATGCGCTGGTCATGCGCTATACCCTGCGGGAAGTTATGTCCGCCTCTGGTCGCTGACCGGTGCCGTCATCGGTCCGCCGCGGCGAAGCCGCCGTGCAGGCCCGCGTTCTGGCTTTTATAATCGCGCCCTCATTTCTTCAGCGAAGAGGCCAGGATTCATGGCTGATCAATCGGATCCCGGAGAACCCCGGGGCCTGACGGTCTGGCAGGTGATTAAAAGCACCCTTGCCGCCGCTTTGGGGGTGCAGAGCGAAGAGGCTCGAGAGCGGGACTTCAGCCGCGGCAACGCCACCACGTTCATCATCGCCGGCTTCGTCTTCACCGCGGTGTTCGTCGTGGTATTAATGGGCGTCGTCTGGTTCGTGATTAACCGACTGACCTGATCGGCATCCGGCGGGTAACCGCCCGTTCACCGCGGAGGGCACCAACCATGCATCGGGGAATACGCGCCGGCGCCCTGGCCTTTCTGGGGGTGCTGGCGGTGGGGTTGGCCGCCCTGCCTGTCATCAATGGCATTCATGCCGAGCGGATCTACCGAACCCAGGTGGACGCCGCCGAGGCACAACTGCTGGCCAGTGGCCCGAATGCGCCGACCCTGGCGTTGATGGAGTATCAGCGGGGGCTTTACCGCTCCGAGGCGATCACCCGGGTGACCTGGCCCGAGGCAGCGGCGGACCCGGTCTGGCGGCATGCCCTGGAGCTGCCGGAGGGACCGCTCGAGCTCGTGCTGGAGACCACGGTTCGGCACGGCATTGATGGCGTGCGGTACCAGGGCGGCCTGACCGGTGACGGCCCGGTGGTACGCTGGCTGGAGGCCCTGGGAGGCGGCCCGGAGAGTCTGCAGCTGGCCGGCCGGATTGGCTATCGGGCGCAGACCATGACCCTGGAAGTCGCCGAGCTGGATGGCAGGCTGCCCCCGGCCGAACAGCTCCACCTGAACAGTGGGGCCCTGTCGCTGGAGTTGCGTTATCACCCGCGCCGTGAGGCGCTGGATGGTCAGCTGGAATGGCCGGGGCTGACCCTAACCGATCCCCGGGGCGGCGACACCATCACGCTCAGAGAGGTCAGCGGCGGCTGGCAACTGGCCTGGCTGGCAGTCGATGATCAGGGTCTCTGGGTGGGAGAGAACCATCTGGACACCGGACTGGTGGTGCTGACCTCGCTGGATCAGCCGCCGGTTCGGGTGGACGGGCTGCGGCTCGCCACGCGATCCCGACTGGCGGACAGCGGCCACATGACCGTCGGCGCCTCGCTGGACTGGGACCGCCTCAGCGTTGCACCGAATCCGACCCTGGACGGCGGGCTGGCACTCAAAGCCGAGGGCCTTCCGCTGGAGCCCTTCCTGGCGTTGAGCGCCGGCGACGCGCTGGACGCCGATCTCCTGGCCCGGCTCGCCGAGGGTGGGCCCCGTTTGAGCCTGGAGCGGTTGCGGCTGGCCGCCGGCCCGGGGCGGGGCGTTGCGGCCGATGGCTCGCTACAGGTCAGTCCCGCCATGGCGGGGCCGCTGCGTCAGGGGGTGGGCTCCTGGACCCTGCTGGCGTTCGTGGATGCCGGGGTCTCGCTGACTATGGATCCGGCGCTGGCGGATCAGATGGCCCCCGTCCAGCGGGACTGGCTCCGCCAACTGGAAGCCTTCGGCGTGCTTCGTCGAAGCGACGACCAATGGCACACCGAACTGACCTTTCAGGACGGGGCGCTGCGGGTCAATGACGTGCCCTGGTGGCGCATGCCCTAGAGCCGTTCGATGCGCTGGCGCTGCTCCGCCAGACGCTCCAGTGAGCCGGTCATGTCCGCCAGTTTGTCGCGCTCCCGTTGTACCACCTCAGCGGGGGCGCGGTTCACAAAGGACTCGTTGTCCAGCTTGTTCCGGGTGCGCTCGTAATCCCGGGTCAGTTTTTCCCGTTCCCGATCGATGCGGGCGAGCTCGGCATCACGGTCAATCAGGCCGGCCATGGGCACGCGAATCTCCAGCTGATCCACCAGTGCCAGGGCCGACTCCGGCGCGGTTTCCCCCGCCTCCAGGACTTTGACGGACTCCAGGCGGGCCAGAAAATCCAGGGCCGGCCTGTGTCGCTCCAGTCTTTCCCGATCGCTGGCCGAACTGTTCTGCAGCAGCACCGGCAGCGGCTTGCCCGGCGGAATGTCCATTTCACCACGGATGCGTCGAATACCCAGAATGAATCGCTGAAGCCATCGGATGTCGGCTTCGGCGGCGGGGTCTTCGCGCCCGGGCTCCGCCACCGGGAAGGGCTCGGTCATGATGGTGTCGCCGGATTTGCCCGCCAGCGGCGCCAGTCGCTGCCAGATCTCCTCGGTAATGAAGGGCATAATGGGATGCGCCAGGCGCAGCACGGCTTCCAGTACCCGAACCAGCGTCTGCCGGGTGCCACGGCGCTGGTCGGCGGTGGCGTCACCCTGGAGCACCGGCTTGCTGAGTTCCAGGTACCAGTCGCAGTACTCATCCCAGAGAAATTCGTAAATGGCCTGCGCCGCCTGATCCATCCGGTACTGCTCGATGGCTTCGGTCACCGCGGCCTCGGTCTTCTGCAGTCGCGAGATGATCCAGCGCTCGGCATCCCCCAGGATCACGGTTTCGCCGTCGCTGCCGCAGTCTTCCCCCTCGGTATTCATCAGAACAAAGCGGGCGGCATTCCAGAGCTTGTTGCAGAAGTTGCGATAACCATCCACCCGGCCCATGTCAAAAACCACATCGCGCCCGGTGGTGGCCAGGCTGGCAAAGGTGAAGCGAAGGGCATCGGTGCCATGGGCGGCGATACCCTCGGGAAAGGCCTGTCGGGTCTGGCGCTCGATGGCTTTGGCGCGCTGGGGCTGCATCAGGCCAGTGGTGCGCTTGCGCACCAGGGATTCCAGATCGATGCCATCGACGATGTCGATGGGGTCCAGCACATTGCCCTTGGATTTGGACATCTTGGTGCCTTCGGAATCCCGCACCAGGCCGTGGATGTAGACCTCACGAAACGGCACGTCATCGCGGAAGTAGAGCCCCATCATGATCATCCGGGCGACCCAGAAGAAGATGATGTCAAACCCGGTGACCAGCACGTTGGTGGGGTAGAAGGTCGCCAGCTCGTCGGTTTCCTCCGGCCAGCCCAGGGTTGAGAACGGCCACAGTGCCGAGGAAAACCAGGTGTCCAGGACGTCCTCGTCCTGGCTGAGGGGGTGGTCCGCGGGCAGGTTGTGGCGGGCGCGCACATCGGGTTCGTCCCGGCCCACGTAGACATTGCCCTGGGCGTCGTACCAGGCGGGGATGCGATGCCCCCACCAGAGCTGGCGGCTGATGCACCAGTCCTGAATGTCTTCCAGCCAGTTGTAGTAGGTCTTGGTCCAGTTCTCCGGGACAAAACGAATCTGCCCCTGGCGAACCGCCTGAATGGCCGGTCGGGTAATGGCGCTCCAGCCGCCGGGGCGTCCGTCCTGCTGAACGTCCCGGGTGAGGTCCACGAACCACTGATGGGTCAGGTAGGGCTCGACCACCACCCCGGTGCGGTCGCAGCGGGGCACCATCATTCGGTGGGGGTCGATGCCCTCCAGCAGTCCGGCGGCGTCCAGATCGGCGACAATTCGCTCCCGGGCCTCGTAGCGATCCAGCCCCTGATAGGCGGCCGGCGCGTTGTCGTTGATGCAGGCCTGCTCGGTGAGGACGTTAATGGGTTCGCAGCCGTGCCGCAGGCCCACCTGGTAGTCGTTGAAATCGTGGGCCGGGGTGATTTTGAGGCAGCCGGTGCCGAACGCCGGGTCCACGTACTCATCCGCCACAATGGGGATACGCCGCCCCACCAGCGGCAGCCGGACGTAGCGTCCCACCAGGTGCCGGAAGCGCTCATCCTCCGGATTGACCGCCACCGCGGTGTCACCCAGCATCGTTTCCGGGCGGGTGGTGGCCACCACCAGATACTCATCGCTGTCGTCCAGGGGATAGCGCAACTTCCAGATGGAACCCTGCTCTTCAGCCGACTCCACTTCCAGATCGGACACGGCGGTCTGGAGCACCGGATCCCAGTTCACCAGTCGCTGGCCGCGGTAGATGAGCCCTTCCTCGTAGAGGCGCACGAACACTTCCTGGACGGCGTCGGAAAGCCCCTCGTCCATGGTGAAGCGTTCCCGGGACCAGTCCACCGACGCGCCCAGTCGGCGCATCTGGTTCTGGATGGTGCCACCGGACTGGGCCTTCCACTGCCAGATGCGGTCGACGAAGGCCTCGCGCCCGAGATCATGGCGGGTCTTGCCTTCCTCATTGAGCTGGCGCTCAACCACCATCTGCGTGGCGATACCGGCGTGGTCTGTGCCGGGCTGCCACAGGGTCCGATCGCCGGCCATGCGGTGGTAGCGGATCAGAATGTCCATGAGGGTGTCCTGAAAGGCATGCCCCATGTGCAGGGTGCCGGTGACATTGGGCGGCGGAATCATGATGCAGTAGGGCCGGCCATTGCCGCGGGGCTTGAACTGCTCGTTCTGCTCCCAGCGCTGATACCACTGGCGCTCGATGTTGGCCGGGTCGTAGGTCTTGTCCATGGATTCAGGCAGCTCCTAGTGCTCCAGACGGTGAGACTTCAGTTCGGCCCCCGCCTGCTGGTAATGGCGGTACCGTTGTCGCCCGGTGTCCCGAATCCGGGCATCGGCGTTAATGATTTCGGCAATGCGCTCACGCTGCGCCCAGTCCGCCGGCGTATCCTCCGACAGGTTGATGAGCAATCGGCCGGGGCATGCTTCGGTGGTGATCACGACGGGGTTGTCTCCGCCAAGGGGCTCGCGTCCGTGAGGGACGAAACTCTGCTCATCGAAAGTCCACAGCGCTTCGTCCAGGCGCACGGCCATGGCCTCGTCCTGCGGGCGGATCAGCACCGTCAACCCCTTCCGCCAGGCACGCGCGGCCAATCGACAGCAGAACTGCTCCCGGGCATCCGCGCCCTCGCTGGCAAGAATGTAGAAATCGATGCGCGGCATCATCGCCCCGGCGGCTGTACCATTGGTCCCCGGCGCATCGCCCGTTTGAGGAAGCAAGCATTGCACCAAATCGGAGAGGTTACCGCAGCCACGGGGTTCATGTCGTGGGCCTGAACCGGCTGACCCGTTACCTGCTGAAAGAGATATTGACCAGCTGGCTGGCAGTGACGCTGGTGCTGTTGGTGGTGCTGCTCACCAATCGACTGATCGATTTCATGGCGGACGCAGCCCGAGGCGACATTCCGCCGGATGTCATTTTCGTGATGCTCGGCCTTAAGGCGGCAGCCAATGTGGGCGTAGTGTTGCCGGGCAGTTTTTTTCTGGCACTGGTGCTGGCGCTGGGGCGTCTCTACCGGGATTCCGAAATCACGGCCATGGCCGGGTGCGGGATTGGCCCGGATCGGCTGTATCGGGGCATCCTGGCGGCGGCCGCACCCCTGGTGCTGGTGGTCGGCGCGCTCACGCTGAGCGTGGGGCCGGCGGCGGAGCGTCAGGCCAATCAGGTGCTGGCGGAGGCGCGCCAGAGTGCACAGTTTGCGGGCCTGCAGCCGGGCCGCTTCCAGGCGTTTGGCGGTGGCACGGTGGTGTACGCCGGTGACGTCGACGATCAGGGCCGAATGCAGGCGGTTTTCGCCGAGCGACGTCTGGGCAACGGGCGGCGGGAGATCTGGGTGGCCGAACAGGGCCGCCGGGCGGTGGATGAAATGGCTCCAGGGGAATTTCTGGTGCTCGCGGATGGTCGGCGCTATCGCGGGGAGCCGGGCACCGGTGCCTGGCAGACCCTGGCATTCCAGGAGTACGGCGTGCGCCTGGCCGAGCCGCGCCCGGTTTCTCCCCGGGTAAGCCTGGATGAGCTGGCTCTGCGGGATCTGGCGCAACGGCCGGATGCGGGAGCCCGGGCCGAGTTGCTCAACCGGATGTCGTTTCCGTTGATGGTGGTGATCCTCGCGCTGGCCAGCCTCCCGCTTTCCCGGTCAGGGCCCCGCAGCGGGCGGTATGGCCGAGTGGTCACGGCGGTCCTGCTGTTCATGCTTTACTTCAACCTTCTCTATGCGGTGTCGGACTGGACGGTTCGCACCGGTGTTCCGGCCTGGCTTGGGGGCGTGCTCGTGCACGGCGCCGCACTGATGGCCGTTCTGCTGGCCCTGCGATTCATGCTGGGCCTGCAGCTGCGGCGGCGGGTTTGACGGTGATGGCCATGTCCCGGAGTCCCTTGTTCTCCCGGCTCGATCGCTACGTGGCCGCCACCGTGACCGCCGGTGCTCTGGTGGGGCTGGCGGTGATTGTTTGCCTGAGCTTTGTGTTCGAGTTCATCGACAAGGCCGACGACATTGGCGTGGGGGACTACCAGCTGGCCGACGCGATGCTGGCGGTGGGGCTTTCCATGGTGCAGCGGGGTTATGAGGCCTTTCCCATGGCCACCCTGCTGGGTGCGTTGGTCAGCCTGGGCGCCCTGGCGGCCCGCAGTGAACTGACGGTTATGCGGGCGGTGGGTCTGTCGCCGGCGCGCATCGCGCGCCCGGTGGCACTGGCGGCGACCATGCTGGCGCTGATGGCCGCCGTGGTGGGCGAGTGGGTGGCGCCATCGGCCTCGCGAATGGCCGAGTCCGTCCAGGCCCGAGCCAGCGACGGACAGCTGGGGTCGGCGGCGGGCCGGTTGTGGGCCCGGGATGGTGAGTGGGTGCTCCACGTCGACCGGGTGCTGGCAGCGGATACCCTCGCTGGTGTCACCGCGTTTCAGGTTGATGGTGACCGGCTCGTGCAGGTGGTGGTCGCGCCGGGCGCGCGCTTCGAGTCGAGCCGGTGGCAACTGGCCGATGCGCGGGTCAGCCGGTTCTGGTCGGAGGGCGTGGATGTGAGGGAAAGCGCTGATTTCGCCCTGGGAGGCGAGCTGCGGCCCGACATGCTGGAAGTCGTGGTGGTGGATGCAGCGACCCTGTCCGCCACTGAAATTCGGGAGTACGTCCGCTATCTCGAAGCCAATGACCTGGACAGCGCGCGGTATCAACTGGCCTTCTGGGAGAAAGTCGCCACGCCCCTGGCCACCGTGGTCATGCTGCTGCTGACGGTGCCGCTGGTTTTCGGGCCGCAGCGCAGTAACAGTGCCGGGCAGCGGATTTTCATCGGCGTCATGATCGGTCTGGGTTTCTTTCTGCTGAATCGGTTTCTGGGCAACGCCGGCATGATCTACGGACTGCCGGCGCCCCTGAGCGCTTTGCTGCCCACGTTGCTGGTAGGGGTGGTGGCCCTGGTGGGCATTCGCCGGGCCGGTTAGCTGTGCCGCTCGTCCAGGTAAAGATAGGTTCGGGACAGGCGGTCGTGCCAGGTCTGGCCCTCGCGGTCCAGCAGGGCCCAGAGGAAACCCAGTCCCACCGGTAACCAGGACACCAGGGCCATGGCGAAGCGGTAGGAGGCGGCCCGGGCGCTCACCCGCTGGCCGTTGGCGTCAATCAGGCGAAGGCGCCATGCCTGCATCCCCAGCGTGCGACCGCCGATGCACCAGAAGCCGACGAAGAAACCCCAGGCCACGGCGAGCAGATAGATCTGAAAAGCGATTGAGCCCGGCTCAGCGGCTTCGCCGCCCCGAAACCCCACCCAGATGGCGCCGGCGCCAATCCACAGCGCAATCAGCAACATGCTGTCGTAGAGAATCGCCGCGAGACGGCGCAGCAGACTGGGTCGGTGTTCGTCGGGAATCATGCCGATCCTGTGAACAAGTGGCGCTCCCACGGGGATTTGAACCCCGGTTTCCGCCTTGAGAGGGCGGCGTCCTCACCACTAGACGATGGGAGCGTGATCGCGTTGCCCTGGAGGTGGCCGATGATCGGCCCCGACAACAAGGGCTGGTATTATACGGGCTCGTTTTTGCCGTACAAGAGGCGCGGAGCAGCCCGTGAGTCAATCCGGACCATCATCCATCGAGCCGACAATTGTCCCTCGGGACCAGCATATCGTCTCCCGCTCACAGATCAGCGAGCGAGCCCTGACGGTGCTCTATCGGCTCAAGAACGCGGGTTACGGCGCCTATCTGGTGGGAGGCGGCGTGCGGGACCTGTCTTTGGGTCGGGAGCCCAAGGATTTCGACGTCGCCACCGACGCCACCCCGGATGAGGTCAAGGCTCTGTTCCGCAACTGCCGCCTCATCGGTCGGCGTTTTCGTCTGGCGCACGTGCACTGGGGGCCGGAGATCATCGAGGTGGCCACTTTTCGCGCCCTGGCTCCGTCGGACGATGCCGACGAGGGGGAGCGGGTGCTCGAGGACGGCATGATCCTGCGGGACAATGTTTACGGCACCATCGAAGAAGATGCCCTGCGCCGGGATTTCACCATCAACGCCCTCTACTACAACATCGCCGACTTCTCGGTGGTGGACTACACCGGGGGAATGGCCGATCTCAAGGCCGGGCGACTGCGCCTGATCGGCGATCCCGCCGTTCGCTATCGGGAGGATCCGGTGCGAATGCTCCGGGCGGTGCGATTTGCCGCCAAACTGGGATTCGTGATTGATCCCGAGACGGCGCTGCCCATCCCCCGAATGGCGGATGCGCTGGATGAAATCCCGCCGGCGCGGCTGTTCGACGAAGTGCTCAAGCTGTTCATGGCCGGGCAGGGGGTGGAGACGTTCGAGTCGCTGCGGCAGCACGGGCTTTTCCGGTATCTGTTCCCGGCCACCGACACGGCCCTGGACGATGATGAGCACGGTCAGTTCGTGACCTTCGTGGCCCGGGCGCTGGAGAGCACCGATCGACGGGTCAATGAAGAGCGCCCCGTGACCCCGGCCTTTCTGTTTGCGGCGCTGATCTGGCCTGCCATTCTGGCGCAGCTGCCCAAAGGCCGGCTGTCGCCGGATCTGGACCGGGAGCTGGTGGAGCAGGCCATTACCGAGGCCCTGGAGCGTCAGCTGAGGCAGGTGGCCATCCCGAAGCGCTTTGCCATGCCCATGCGGGAGATCTGGGCACTACAGCCGCGCTTTGACACCCGTTCCGAGAGTCGGGCGAAACGCCTTTTTTCCCATCCGCGCTTTCGGGCCGCCTATGATTTTCTGCTGCTGCGTGGCGAGGCGGGACTGGTGGACCCGGAGCTCGCCGACTGGTGGCGTGCCTTCACCACCAGCAGTGCCGATGCGCCGCCCCCCACACCGGCACGCCGTCGTCGCCGCGGTGGACGGCGGCGCAAGCCACCGGTCGCCGACGGGCCGGAGGGCTGACGCTTGCCCGTGACGGCTTACATCGGCATCGGCAGCAATCTCGATCAGCCCGTGGATCAGGTAAAACGGGCGATCGAGGCGCTGGATCGTCTGCCCGGGTGCTGCTGCACGGCCGTCTCGCCCCTGTACCGCAATCCACCCATGGGGCCGGCGGGTCAGCCGGATTACGTCAACGCGGTGGCCGCCGTGGAGACGGCCCTGGAGCCCCGGGAATTGCTGCTCGCCTTGCAGGATCAGGAGGCCCGGGCGGGTCGCCGCCGTAACGGTCAGCGATGGGGGCCGCGGCCGCTGGACCTGGACATTCTGCTCTATGGTGACCAGGTCATTGCCGAGCCCGAACTTGATGTGCCCCACCCCGGGATTGCGGAGCGGGCGTTCGTGCTGGTGCCACTCGCCGCCATCGCGCCCGGTCTTCAAATTCCGGGTGCCGGTGAGGTGTCCCGCCTGCGGACGCTGATCGACGCCGAAGCGCTGGCGGTGGTTGAGGAATCAGCATGAACCTCGAGGGTCTCCAGCACATCGTGGTCGAGGGCCCCATTGGTGCCGGCAAATCCCGGCTGGCCAATCAGCTCGCCGAGCGACTGGGCGGCGAGCCGCTTCTTGAACAGAGCCAGGACAATCCGTTCCTTGAGCGTTTTTATCGCGATCCGGCCAAGGCGGCGTTCCCCACCCAGTTGTTTTTCCTGATGCAGCGGGCGGAGTTACTCGGGCGGGTGCGTCAGGGGGATCTGTTTGCGCCCCGGGTGGTGGCGGATTTTCTTTTTGCCAAGGATCGATTATTCGCGGAACTGAATCTGGACGCCCATGAGTTCGATCTTTACCAACGGGTCTGGAGCACGCTGGTGACAGCGGTGCCAACCCCCGACCTGGTCATCTATCTGCAGGCTCCGGCGGGAGTTCTCCACGAGCGACTGCGACGTCACGCCAGCGGCCCCGAGGCCGGTCTGGAGGGCGATTACCTGGAGCGCCTGGCGAGCGCCTACGTGGATTTTTTTCACCACTACGCCGATTCGCCGGTTCTCATCGTCAACAACGCCGCCATCGATCCCGCGGACGATCCCGATCATCTGGACATGCTGCTGGAGGAAATCGGGCGCATGCAGTCGGTTCGGCATTACTTCAACCTCGATAGCAGCGTACTCTGAGAGCCATGAGTCGATCCGTCAGTGTTGCAACACTCCGCCGCATGAAGCGTGAGGGTCAGCCCATTGTTGCGCTGACCGCCTATGACTACGCGCTCGCCCGAGCAGTGGACGAGGCCGGGGTGGACGTGGTCCTGGTCGGCGATTCCCTGGGCATGGTGATTCAGGGGCATGCCGGCACCGTCCCGGTCACCCTTGAGGAGATGGCCTATCACACTCGGTGTGTCGCGCGGGGGCTGGATCGGGCGCTGTTAATGACGGACCTGCCGTTCCTCAGCGATTTCGATGCCCGGAGTGCGCTCGAAAGTGCCTCGGTGCTCATGAAGTCCGGTGGCGCCCAGATGGTCAAGATCGAAGCCACCGCCGAGCAGGCTCCCATTGTCGCGGCGCTGTCCCGGGCCGGGGTGCCGGTGTGCGCGCATTTCGGACTGCGTCCCCAGCGCGTGCTGCAGATGGGCGGATATCGGGTTCAGGGGCGCGGTGAGGATGGTGCCGAGGCGGTGCTTGCCGATGCGCGGGCGCTGGCCGACGCCGGCGCCGATGTGTTGCTGGTGGAGTGTCTGCCCGCGAATCTGGCGGCCAGGATCCAGGCCGAGGTTGACGTCCCACTCATTGGCATTGGCGCCGGACCCGGTTGCGATGGCCAGATCCTGGTCATTCAGGACATGCTGGGAATCACTCCGGGTCAGGCACCTCGCTTCTCCCATGATTTCCTGGCGGACACCGGCAGCATCCAAAGCGCTCTCAGCGCCTATGCCGAGGCGGTGCGGAGCGGTCAGTTCCCTGCCCGTGAGCACTGCTTCGACTAAAGCCCATGCAGCCCATTGAGTCCATCGAGGCGATGCGCCGTCAGGTCCGGGACTGGCATGTGGCCGGGCTGACCGTGGGCTTCGTGCCCACCATGGGTAATCTCCATGGCGGCCATCTGTCCCTGGTGGACGAGGCCATGGCCCGCAGCGATCGCGTGGTGGTCAGCATTTTTGTCAATCCCGCCCAGTTTGGTCCCGGCGAGGACTATGAGACCTACCCGCGGACCCGTGAGTCCGATCTCGCCTTGCTGGAGGATCGGGGCGTGCACTGCGTGTTTCTGCCATCGGTGGCGGCCATGTATCCGGAAGGCGGGCTGTTGCGGACCCGGGTGGAGGTGCCCGCCTTTAACGGCATGCTCTGCGATCTGTCCCGCCCCGGATTTTTCAATGGCGTCGCCCTGGTGGTGACCAAACTCTTCAACATTGTCCGCCCCGATCTGGCGGTATTCGGATTAAAGGACTACCAGCAGTTCCTGGTGGTCCAGCGCCTGGCCAGGGATCTGGATCTGCCCATCGAAATTATTGGGGCCGCGGTGGCCCGGGAGCCTGACGGCCTTGCCATGAGCAGCCGCAATGTCTACCTCGGCGAGTCGGAGCGGGCGCGGGCGCCGGTCCTGTATCAGACGCTCTGCGCGCTGGCGGATCGCCTCCGGGCGGGCAACACCGACCTCGCCGGCCTCCGCCGGGAGGCAATGGAGGCGCTGTCTGCTGCGACGATGAAGCCTGATTACGTGGAAATCCGTCGTGCCGGCGACCTCGGGGAGCCGGGCCCGGGTGACCAGGACCTGGTGGTGGCCGGAGCGGCTTACCTGGGCCGGGCCCGGCTGATTGACAACGTCCGGGTGAACCGACCGCCCATCGACTGACGAGGAATCCGCATGGCTTCAATTGAATCCCTGCCGGCCTGGCAGGCGTTGCAGGGTCAGGCCGAGCGTGCTGCCGAACTGTCCATCAACGGGCTGTTCGCGCAGGACCCGCACCGCTTCGAGCGGTTCTCTCTGGAAGTGTCAGGACTGCTGCTGGATGTGAGCAAGCAGCCGGTGGATGACCCCATCTGGAGTGCGCTGCTGGCGCTGGCGCGTGCGCGCAATGTCGAACAGCAGCGTGATGCCATGTTGCGGGGGGCGACGATCAACCACACCGAGGAGCGCGCGGTCCTGCACACGGCCCTTCGGGTGCCGGATGGCGGAGCCGGCTGGGCCGGCGCCCAGTTGGCGGAACAGGTCGAGGCCACCCGATCGCGCATGGCCGAGATGGCCGCGGCGATACGGGCGGGTCAACGCACCGGGGTCACCGGCAAGCCGATTCGGCATGTCATCAACATCGGGATTGGCGGTTCGGATCTCGGCCCCCGACTGGTCATGGACGCTCTGGCGCCGCTTGCCGATGGGCCGGAGGTGCATTTCGTCGCCAATGTGGACGGGGTGGAACTGGAGCGCACCCTCAGCCGTTGTGACCCGGAGGCGACCCTGGCGTTAGTGGTGTCGAAGAGCTTCGGCACCGTGGAAACCATGGCCAATGCCTATCAGGTGATGGCCTGGCTGCGCCGCAGCGTCCCGGCTGAGGATGTGCTGGAGCGTCAGGTGCTCCCGGTGACTGCCAACCTGGCCCGGGTTCGTGAGCTGGGCCTGGATCCGGATCTGGCACTGCCCATGTGGGACTGGGTAGGCGGGCGCTACTCGCTGTGGTCGGCGGTGGGATTTGCCATCATGCTCGGCATTGGGCCCGAGCGCTTCCAGGCGCTGCTGGCGGGCGCCCATGACATGGACCGCCACTTTGCCGAAGCACCCCTCGACACCAACGCCCCGGTCTGGCTGGGCCTGTTGTCCGTGCTCAATGGCAGCCTGTTGAACCGGCGCAGTCAGGCGGTGATTCCCTACACCGAGCGGCTGGCACGCTTGCCGGCCTATCTCCAGCAGCTGGTGATGGAGAGCAACGGCAAGTCCGTGGACCACGAAAGCGTTGCGGTCGCGGTTCCCACCGCCGCTGCCATCTGGGGGCAGACGGGCACGCCGGGTCAGCATGCGTTCTTTCAGGCGCTCCATCAGGGCACGGACGTCATCCCCGTTGACTTCATCGGCGTCGCCCGGCCGGTGGCCGGTGAACGGGGTGACCCGCTGGAATTGACGGCCAATCTGTTCGCCCAGAGCCAGGCGCTGATGCAGGGTCGGGACGGGGCGGAGATGACGCCGGCCCGTCGCTGCCCCGGTAACCGTCCGAGCAACACCCTTCTGCTGGAGGCGCTCACGCCACGGCACCTCGGCGCGTTGATCGCGCTTTACGAGCATCGAACCTTCGTCGAGGCCGCCATTTGGGGGATCAATGCTTTCGATCAGTTCGGCGTCGAACTGGGCAAGGTGCTGGCGGCGGATCTCAAGCCCACACTCGCCGGGGCCGATGATGGGGGGTCGCTGGACGGCTCCACCGCCGGGTTGATCAACCGCTACCGTCGCTGGCACCGGTAAGCCGCCCCAGCGCCCAGCGGGTGTGCTCCCGTACCAGCGCCGAGGAGTGGTGCAGGCGTTCGCCAAGGGCCTGGATGGCGTCGTCTTCGGCCGGCCCATTGCCCAGCGCAACCGCCAGGTTACGCAGCCAGCGCTCATGGCCCAGCCGGCGGATCGCTGATCCCTCGGTTCGTTTCAGGAAAGTGGCCTCATCCCAGCGGAACAGTTCCACCAGCGTGGCGGCTTCCAGTCCATGACGCGGGTGAAAGTCGCCCTCATCCGTTGGCTGGGCATAACGGTTCCAGGGACAGACCGCCTGGCAGTCGTCGCAGCCAAAGACCCGGTTGCCAATGGCCGCTCGCAGCTCCTCAGGGATGCTGCCCTCATGCTCGATGGTCAGATAGGAGACGCAGCGGCGTGCGTCCAGCTGCCGCGGGCCGGTGATGGCCCCGGTGGGACAGACGTCGATACAGGCCCGGCAGCTGCCACAGAGATCCTCCACCGGCGGATCCTCCGGCAGCGGGAGGTCGGTAAAGATCTCCCCGAGGAAGAAATACGAGCCGGCATGCCGATTAAGCAGCAGTGTGTTCTTGCCGATCCAGCCCAGGCCGGCATTGCGTCCCAGGGCCTTTTCCAGCACCGGTCCGCTGTCCACGAAAACCCGATACCCGAATTCCCCCACCGCGGTCTCGATTCGGTCGGCGAGCTGCTGCAGGCGCTTGCGGAGCAGCTTGTGATAATCCCGGCCCAGGGCATACCGGGCGATAAATGCACGCCGGGGTTCATTGAGGATGACCGCATCCGCCTCCAGGTCGGGTGGGCGGTAGTCCATGCGCACGCTGATAATGCGAACCGTGCCCGGGACCAGCCGCTCGGGATGCGCCCGTTTGGTGCCATGGCGGGCCATCCAGCGCATGGTGCCGTGGCGGCCGTCCTTCAGCCAGCGCAGCAGGTGGGCTTCGTCGGTTTCCAGTGCCGGTCGGGCCACGCCCAGCTCGTCAAAGCCGAGCTCCGCCGCCCATTGACGGATGTCGGTCATTAGCCGTTGCATGTCGGTGTCTGGCTGCATCTTCCCAGTGTATCGACTCATGCGCCCCGGTTGTCAGCGAGCTAGGATGAGCCCATGACGGATGAAAGCCACAACCTCTACACCCCGGCCCAGGTGGCGGAACTGGATCGCCGCGCCATTGAAAACCATGGAGTGCCCGGCGGGGTGCTCATGGCGCGGGCCGGACGCGCAATCTGGCGGCTGATACGGCAACGCCACTCAAACGCCGGACGACTGCTGGTGCTGTGTGGCGGCGGCAACAATGGCGGTGACGGCTATGTCGTGGCCCGTCTGGCGGCGGAATCCGGCCTGGCCGTGGATCTTTGTGCGGTCAGTGACCCGTCGGCGCTGGGTGGCGACGCCCGCCAGGCGGCCGTGCAGGCGCTGGAGTGCGTCCGGCCGGTGGAGTTCTCCGCGGCACGCCTCGGGCAAGCCGATGTGGTGGTGGATGCGCTGCTCGGTACCGGTCTTGATCGTCCGGTGGAAGGGGCCATGGCCGAAATCATCAGGGCGGTTAACGCCAGCGACTGTCCGGTGGTGGCGGTGGACATTCCTTCGGGGCTCAATGGGGCCACCGGCCGGGTCATGGGGGTCGCCATCCAGGCCGACCTGACCCCCACCTTCATTGGTCGCAAGCGGGGCCTCTACACCGGTGACGCGGCGGATTATGTCGGTGAAGTGGTTTTCGACGACCTGCAAGTCCCCCGGGCGGTCTATGCCGATACACCGGTGGATACCACCCGGGTTGGAGGGGATCTGCTCGATCAGTGGCTGGTGCCTCGCTCCCGGGTTCTGCACAAGGGCGATTGCGGCCATGTGCTGGTGGTGGGGGGAGATCACGGCACCGGCGGGGCGGTCTGCATTGTCGGTGAAGCGGCGGCTCGCACCGGCGCCGGGCTGGTCAGCATTGCCACACGGCCCGCCCATGTGTCGGCGGTGCTGGCCACGCGCGCCGAGTTGATGGCCCACGGCATGGAGGACCCGGCAGCGCTGGATCGCCTCGCGGAGAAGGCGGACGTCATCGCGGTGGGGCCGGGCCTCGGCCAGCAAGGCTGGGGTGAAGCATGCCTGCAGCGCGCGCAGGCCGCGCCGTGTCCGCTGGTGGTGGACGCGGACGGGCTCAACCTGC
Source organism: Spiribacter sp. 2438 (assembly GCF_009676705.1). Lineage (GTDB taxonomy): Bacteria > Pseudomonadota > Gammaproteobacteria > Nitrococcales > Nitrococcaceae > Spiribacter. Next base: position 522,372 of record NZ_CP046046.1, read on the forward strand.
TGGCGAGGCAACCGATGTCTCGGCAGCAGTGGGTGCTGACCCCCCATCCCGGTGAGGCGGCTCGGCTGCTGGATGTCGCCGTTGGGGACATTCAGAACGATCGGTTTGCCGCGGTGGACGCGCTGGCCAGGCGCTACGGCGGGGTGGTGATGCTCAAGGGGCCGGGAACCGTGGTGGGCGATGGCCGGCGGCGCGCGGTGGTGACCGAGGGCAATCCCGGTATGGCCAGCGGCGGTATGGGGGATGCGCTCACTGGCATCGTGGCGGGCCTGCTGGCGCAGGGCGCGGACTGCTGGACCGCGGCGCGTCTGGGTGCGCTGGTGCACGCCCGGGCGGCGGACCTCGCCGCGGTCCAGGGTGAGCGGGGCCTGCTGGCGGGGGACCTGCTGGCGGAGCTCCGTCGGGTGGTCAATCCGTGAACGTGGAAACCATGGCCCTGGCCGCCGAGGTGGACACCCTGGCGCTTGGAGCGTCCCTGACGGAGGCGCTGCCGGCGAAAGGCTGCGTCTATCTGTATGGCGACCTGGGTGCGGGAAAGACCACTCTGGTGCGGGGGTTCCTGAGAGCGGCGGGGCATGCCGGCTCAGTGCGGAGTCCCACTTACACCCTGGTGGAGCCCTATGCGCTGCAGCGCGGCGAGGTGTTTCATCTGGACCTCTACCGGCTCGGTGATCCGGAGGAGCTGGAGTTCATCGGCCTGCGTGACTTCAGCGACCGGGGGCTGCTGCTGGTGGAGTGGCCGGCTATGGGGGAGGGAGTGCTGCCGCCCTGTGACCTGGCCGTCTGGCTGGAGCGGGTGGGTGCCTTCAGGCAGGCGAGACTGGAGTGGTTTAACCCCTGAGATAAGAAACCGCTCTATCTCGCTATTTGGGCTGGTTTTTTGTTGAAAGTTTCTGCGATGTGTGGCATATCCCCAACAACCTCAATGAGTCGGAATTCTATGCGCACCCTGTGGGTTCTGCTGACACTGCTGTTGATGCCTCTGGTGGGGGTGGCTGGCGTCTCCGTTGAAGACGTGCGCTCCTGGAGCGGTCCGGAGAAGACCCGGGTGGTGTTCGATCTTGATGGCCCCGCGGGCTATGAGCTTTTCACCCTTGAGGGGCCTGATCGGGCGGTGCTGGATATCCGCAATGCCCGGTTACCCGCTGACATGCTCGAGGACATGGCGGGCCAGGGGCCGATTGATCGGGTGCGCACGGGCTCCCGGGGGGATGGGGTTCGGGTGGTGTTCGACCTGACCGCGTCGGTGGAGGTGAACAGCTTTACGGTGGAACCGTCCGACGGCCGCGGTCATCGTCTGGTGGTGGACCTCAAGGGTAGTGGCCCCGGTGGCGACGGTGCCACGGATCGCGCGGAATCCACCGCTAGGGAGCCGACCCGGTCGGCCTCTTCACGATCCGAGGCACCGTTTTTGGTGGCCATCGATCCGGGTCATGGTGGCCAGGATCCCGGCGCCATCGGGCCCGGCGGCACTTACGAGAAGGACGTGGTGCTGAGTGTGGGTCGCAAGCTCGCCGATCGCATCAATGCCGTGGAAGGCATGCGAGCCATCCTGATTCGGGATGGCGATTATTTCATTGGCCTCCGGGACCGGACCCGCCGGGCCCGGGACGCCAATGCCGATCTGTTCGTGTCCCTGCATGCGGATGCCTTCCACGATCAGAACGTGCGGGGTTCATCGGTGTTCGTGCTCTCCCGGACCGGCGCCTCCAGTGAAATGGCCCGGCTGCTGGCTCGCAGTGAAAACCGCGCGGATCGGATCGGCGGGGTCTCGCTGGATGACAAGGACCCGGACGTGGCCTCAGTCCTGCTGGACCTCTCCCGGGCTCATACCGTCGAGGAGAGCATGGCTTTTGCCGCCGAGGTTCGGCATGAGCTGGCTGCCATCGGCGACGTCCACGGCCGCGGCGTCGAACAGGCCGGCTTTGCCGTCCTCAAATCACTGGACATGCCGTCGGTGCTGGTGGAGCTGGCGTTCATCACCAACCCGGACGAGGAGCGCCGCCTGAACACCCCGGCGTATCAGCACCAATTGTCCCGGGGCATTCTGAACGGAATCCGCGCCTATGCCCGGAACATGCGGCCCGATTTGCACTTTGGTGCCGACGAGTACGTCGTCCAGCGTGGTGACACACTCTCGGAAATTGCGATGCGCCACTCCGTGTCCGTGGACTCATTGCGCCGGGCGAACAATCTCGGTAACGATCGCATTTCGGCAGGCCGGACCCTGCAGATTCCCTGACGCCGTTATACTGCGGCCATGTCGATTCAGCAGTTGCCCCCGGAGCTGGTCAACCAGATCGCTGCCGGTGAAATCATCGAAAGACCCGCCTCGGTTCTCAAGGAACTGCTGGAGAATGCCCTGGATGCCGGGGCAGCGGCGATTCGCATCGAACTGGAGGCCGGCGGCAAGCGCCTGCTGCGGGTGCGGGACGATGGCCGGGGCATGAGCGCGGCGGATCTGGAAATGGCCGTACGTCCCCATGCCACCAGCAAAATCCGCTCCCTGGACGATCTGGAGCAGGTGGCGACCCTCGGGTTTCGTGGCGAAGCGCTGCCCAGCATAGCGTCGGTAGCAGCCCTGCGCCTCACCAGCCGGTGCCCGGACAGCGACCATGGTCATTGCCTGGATCCGCAGGATCCGCAATCGCCGCGACCGGCGCCGCATCCCCCGGGCACCACCGTCGAAGCCCGCGATCTGTTCCATCAGGTCCCCGCCCGGCGGAAGTTTCTGCGCACCGAGCGCACCGAGCTGCGTCACATCCAGGAGCTGATTCGCCGGGTTGCCCTCGGCCGGCCCGAGGTGGCTTTTCAGGTGAGCCATAATGGCCGTGAGCTCATGCATTTGCCGGCCCTTTCGCCGGAGGCCAGCGGCGACCGGGTTCGCGAATTGATGGGTGCCGGCTTTGCCGATGCTGCCCTCAGGCTCGACACCGAGGCGGCCGGGATGCGCCTGTCCGGCTGGCTGGGGTTGCCCACGGCCTCCCGGGGCCAACCGGATCTGCAGTATGTGTATCTCAATGGCCGCATGATTCGGGATCGGCTGGTCAGCCAGGCGTTGCGCCGGGCTTACGCTGATGTCCTGTTCAAGGATCGTTTTGCCGCCTACCTGCTGCACCTGCAGATCGATCCCATGCAGGTGGATGTCAACGTCCATCCGACCAAACACGAAGTCCGTTTCCGGGACGGGGGTCTGGTGTTCGATTTCCTGAGGCGCCAGGTGTCCCGCGCCCTGGCCGAGTCCGGCGCATCCGCGGTGGTGGAGGGGAGCAACGCCGACCCCGCGGGTGAGGGCCGGGTTCAACAGGTGAGCGCAGCGCCTGCCCCCCGTGGCCCCTTGCCGCGGGCCGTCGAGGGCCAGACCGGCCGGCTGCCGCTGGCGGAGGCCCGGGCGCTTTATGCCACCGAGACCGCTGCCGAGGACATTGCAACACCAGCGGCGGCCCCGGAGGACGATGCCGATGCGTCGGTCTCATCCTCAATGCCGCGCCTGGGTCACGCCATCGCCCAGATTCATGGGGTTTATGTGCTGGCGGAGTCGTCGCGGGGATTGATTCTGGTGGACATGCACGCCGCTCATGAGCGCATCGTCTACGAGCGGCTGAAACAACAGTACGCCGCCATGAGTCTGGCCCACCAGCCCCTGCTGGTGCCGGTCGCGGTCAACGTGACGCCCACCGAGGCGGATCGAGCCGAGGATAACCGCGCAATCCTGGATCAGCTGGGGCTGGATGTGGATCGAGCCGGACCGGAACAGTTGCGGATTCGCGGCGTGCCGGCTCTGCTCAAGGATGCCGATGCGGCCGGGCTGCTGCGGGACGTGCTGGCCGAGCTGGATAACCCCGGTCAGGATGAATCCAGTGAGGTGATGGAAGACCGGATGAGCCGACTGCTGGGGACCATGGGATGCCACGGCTCGGTGCGGGCCAATCGGCGGCTGACCCGGCCGGAACAGGAGGCACTGCTCCGGGCCATGGAGGAGACCCCCAACATCGATCAGTGCAACCATGGTCGTCCCACCTGGGTGGAACTGGACATGGCCGGGCTGGATCGACTCTTTCTGCGGGGTCGTTAATGGGATCGGTGCCGGCGAACCCCCCGGTGGTCTGCATCATGGGGCCAACGGCGGCGGGCAAGACCGACCTGGCGCTGGAGCTCCATGCCCGGGGCGGAATGGACCTGATCAGTGTGGACTCGGCCATGGTCTATCGCGGCATGGACATCGGTACGGCCAAGCCGTCGCCAGCGGTTCAGCGACAGGCGCCCCATGGGCTGGTGGACATCAGGGATCCACAGGAATCCTACTCGGCGGCGGAGTTCGCGGCGGACGCCCGGGGCCTGATTCAGCGTTCCAGACAGGCTGGCCGTATTCCGCTGCTGGTGGGTGGCACCATGCTTTACTTTCGGGCGCTGGCCCAGGGGCTATCGCCCCTTCCGTCCGCTGATGCGGCCCTGCGCCGATCCCTCGAGGCGGAAGCCGCGGATCGGGGATGGCCGGCACTCCATCAACGGCTGAAGCAGGTCGACCCGGCGACGGCCCGGCGACTGCATCCAAACGACAGCCAGCGCATCCAGCGGGCGCTGGAAGTATTCACCCTTACCGGACAACCGCTGAGCGATCTGCATAACCATCCGGCGCCTGAACCTCTCGGTGGGCCGCTGGTCTATATTGGTGTGGCTCCAGCGAGCCGCGAATTCCTTTACCAACGGATCGAACAGCGGTTTGCAGGCATGCTTGAGAAGGGTCTGGTGGAGGAAGTGACGGCGCTACGGCGTCGTCCCGGCATACACGAACATTTGCCCTCCATGCGGGCGGTGGGGTATCGCCAGGTCTGGGACTTCCTTGAAGGGCGTGTTGACCGTTCGGATTTGCGTTTCAGGGGGGTAGTGGCCACCCGGCAGTTTGCCCGGCGGCAAATGACCTGGCTGCGACGCACCGAATCGATCCGCTGGGTCGACGGCACCGGCCCCGGGGCCCTGAAACGGCTTCGGGAACAGCTGGCGGACGTGGTAGATTAGTGAGTAATAAATACACAAAAAGAGGCACATCAGCGATCAAGGAGTCGCCACCGTATGTCAAAGGGGCAATCATTGCAGGAGCCGTTTCTCAACGCGCTGCGAAAAGAAAAAATTCCGGTCTCCATTTACCTGGTGAACGGGATCAAGCTGCAGGGGCAGGTGGAGTCCTTCGATCAGTTCGTGATCCTGTTGCGTAATTCCATCAGTCAGATGGTGTACAAGCACGCCATCTCGACCATTGTCCCGTCACGTAACGTCCGCACGTTGTTGCAGGAGGAGCGCAATCCCGAAGCCGACGACGATTGAGCGCTCGGCCGCCGCTGAAACCTCTCCGGCCCTTCTTTTCGACCGGCCGGAGGCTGGGGAGCGGGCCCTGCTGGTGCAGATTGATGATGATCAGCTCGACGCCGACGAGGCACTCCGCGAGTTCGAAGCGCTGGCCCTATCCGCCGGCGCCGATGTGGTGGCCCGCGAGACCGGCAGCCGGCGGCGTCCGGACCCGAAGACCTACCTGGGCTCCGGCAAGGTGGAGACCCTCCAGCACCTGATTGAGTCGCAGGGGGTGGAGCTGGTGCTGATCAACCATGCCTTGTCACCGGTTCAGGAGCGCAATCTCGAGCGGATGCTGCGCTGCCGCGTGCTGGATCGCACGGGACTGATTCTGGATATCTTCGCCCAGCGGGCCCGGTCTCACGAGGGCAAGCTGCAGGTCGAACTTGCCCAGCTGCGCCACATTGCCAGCCGCCTGGTCCGGGGCTGGTCGCATCTGGAGCGCCAGAAGGGCGGCATCGGGCTCAGGGGGCCCGGCGAAACCCAGCTGGAAATGGATCGGCGCATGCTCGGCGTGCGCATCCGGCAGCTGGAGAGGCGACTGGCCCGGGTTCGTCAGCAACGCGACCAGGGCCGGCAGGCCCGGCGGCGGCGGGACATGCCCGCCATTTCCCTGGTGGGTTACACCAATGCGGGCAAATCCACGTTGTTCAACCGCCTGGCGGGCGCCGGGGTGCTGTCTGCGGATCAATTGTTCGCCACCCTGGATACCACGCTGCGGCGGCTGGAACTGGCGGGTGGAGAAACGGCGGTGGTCGCGGATACCGTCGGGTTCATTCGCGATCTCCCGCCGCAGTTGGTGGCGGCCTTCCGATCGACCCTCGAGGAGGTGGTCGAGGCGGATTTGCTGGTCCACGTGATCGATGCCTCGGACCCGCTCCGCGAAGAGAACGCCCGCGAGGTGGACGAAGTGCTGAAAGCGCTCGGTGCCGATCAGGTGCCCCAGTTGCGGGTGTACAACAAAATTGACCAATGCGGGATGCGCCCCCGACTCGACTGGTCCGAAGAGGGCTCCATTGCATCGGTCCGAGTCTCGGCCGCTACCGGAGCCGGGATGAATGAACTTCTTGGAGTCATTTCGGGTCTGATCCGGTCCGAGCAGGCGTCCGGCTTGATTGAGCTTGGGGCCGGCGATGGGCGCCTTAGAGCACGATTCTACGAACTGGGCGATGTCCTCCATGAAGAGTTCACCGATGCCGGGACGGTTCGTCTGGCCGTCAGGCTGCCGCGGCGAGAGCTCGAGCGGCTATATCGGCATGAGGGCCTGGTGGCCGAACTGCAGCCGGCAGCCAACGAGGACTTGTCCATTGGGGTCGCTGCTCATTAAACTTAGGGGGCTAAGCATGACTACCATGCTCGCCCAGTTTCTATCCCGGCCACTGAGCACCTGGCCGGATCCGCTCCACAATCGGAGACAATTACATGGCTTGGAATGAACCCGGGGGCAATAATCGGGACCCTTGGAGCAGCGGCGGCGGCGGCGGACGTAACAACCAGGGGCCACCGGACCTGGATGAAGCGCTTCGCAAGATCCGCGCGAGAGTTGAAGGCCTCTTCGGCGGCGGTGGCAGTCGCGGCCGGTCCGGCGGTGGCGACACCGGCTCCGGGGGCGGCGGTGGAAAACCGTCCGCCAAAGGCGTTTTCGTCATCATTGGACTGTTGGTGGCCGGCTGGCTTTTGTCGGGTATTTACATTGTCGACGAGGGTACCCGGGGCGTGGTGACACGTTTTGGGGCTTACCACACCACGTCCACGCCGGGGCCGCACTGGCGCATTCCCTACCCGGTGGATGCTGTGGAGATCGTGGACGTCTCCAGCCGTCGCCGTGTGACGGTGGGGTACCAGGCGGTGAGTCCGCAGCAGACCCGGCCGGTGCTCACCGAGGCGCTGATGCTGACCGAGGACGAGAACATCGTGAACGTCCAGCTGGCGGTGCAGTATCAAGTCTCGGATGCCCGGGACTTCATCTTCAACTTCGTGGATCCGGAGCAGACGCTCAAGGAGCTCACCGAAAGCGCCCTCCGTGAAGTCGTGGGTAAGCGGCGTATGGACTTCATCATCACCGAAGGCCGGGCCGAGGTGGCTCAGGAGACGCGTGATTTGGTGACCCGGGTCATTGATGACTACCAGGCCGGTATTCAGGTCATCGAAGTCGTGATTCAGGACGCCCAGCCGCCGGAGCAGGTCCAGGATGCGTTCGAGGACGCCATTAAGGCGCGAGAGGATCGGGAGCGCGTGATCAACCAGGCCAACGCCTACCGCAATGAGGTCATCCCGCGGGCTCAGGGTGAGGCTGCGAGGATCACTGAAGATGCGCAGGCCTATCTGGCCCGGGTGGTTCAGGCCGCCGAAGGTGACGCCAGTCGCTTCAGCCAGCAGTTGGAAGAGTACGCGCTCGCACCGCGAGTCACCCGGGACCGGCTGTACATCGATACGCTGGAGCGGGTGCTCAGCGGCACCAGCAAGGTGCTTATCGACACCGATTCGGCGAGTCAGGAGCTCCTCTATCTGCCGCTGGATCGGATGATCCGGCCGGGGTCGCCCGAGACGGGCGCCGCCAGTGACGGACCTTCGGTGAATACCAGTGGCTCGGGCGAAACCGCCTCGAGGCAGACAACGAGTTCGGGCTCGTTGCGAATGAGGGAGACGCGTTGATGAATCGTCTGACTTCGATGGGTGCGGTGGTGATTGTTTTGCTGGTGATTGGAATCACCTTCGGAACGTTCACCGTCAAGGAAACAGAAAAGGCCCTGAAATTCCGGCTTGGTGAAGTGATCCGAGTTGATTTCGACCCGGGTCTGTATTTCCAGATTCCGTTCATTAACAACGTCCGCAAGGTGGATGCCCGGGTGCAGACACTGGATGAGAGCCCGCAGCGGTTCCTGACCAGCGAGCAGAAGAATCTGATCGTGGATTCCTTCGTTAAATGGCGGGTGAGCGATGTTCAGCAGTACTACGTGACTGTTCGGGCAGAGCCAGACCGGGCCAATCTGCGGCTCTCTGAAATCATCCGGGACGGCCTGCGGGCTGAATTCGGCACGCGTACCGTACAGGAGGTCATCGCTGGTGACCGCGTGGAGATCATGGACATCTTGTCCGAGCAGGCCAAGTTGGCTGGTGAGGCGCTAGGCATCGAGGTGCTGGATGTTCGGCTCAAGCGGGTGGACCTGCCGGAAGGCGTCAGTGAGTCGGTGTTCAACCGCATGGTGGCTGCCCGTGAACAGGTGGCCCGGATGTTCCGCGCCGAAGGTCAGGAGGAAGCGGAGCGGATTCGGTCAGCTGCTGACCGGCGTCGCGAGGAAATCCTTGCCGAGGCTCGACGGGATGCGGAAGAAGTCCGCGGTGGCGCCGACGCTCAGGCCACGGCCATTTATGCCAATGCTTACGAGGCGGACGAAGAGTTCTATCGGTTCTACCGCAGTCTGCGGGCCTACGAGAATACCTTCAGTGGGCAGGACAACATGATGGTGCTCTCACCCGACTCCGAGTTCTTCCGGTATTTCAACCAGTTGGACGGACTGACCCCGTCGGCTGACTGATAATAATGCAGGATCTCCTCACAGCGATTGCCCTGTTGCTGGTCATTGAGGGGATCCTGCCCTTCCTCAGCCCAAGGGCTCTAAGAAAAACTCTGTTCACCATCGTGCAGAACAACGACCGTACCCTTAGACTCACGGGTGCCAGTAGTATGGTGGCAGGGCTGCTGTTGCTTTATCTGGTGCGCTGAGGTGATCTCATGATCGACAAGCCGGGCGGTCGGCCCATCCCCTGGCTTCTGCCGGATGCCATCGAAGAGGTGCTCCCGCCGGCGGCGCAAAGCCTCGAGGTCCTGCGGCGCTCAGCACTGGATGCCTGCCGGCACTGGGGCTATGAGCTGGTTGTCCCACCCGCCATTGAATATCTTGAGGCGCTTCTCTCTGGGGCCGCCCATGACCTGGATCTACAAACCTTCAAGCTGACCGATCAGCTCAGCGGCCGGATGATGGGAGTGCGGGCGGACATCACCCCACAGGTGGCGCGGATTGATGCCCATCAGCTTCGCCGGGACGGTGTCGTTCGCCTTTGCTATGCCGGTACCGTGCTTCGGGCGCGCCCGGAAGAGCCCGCCGGTTCCCGTAATCCGCTGCAGCTGGGGGCCGAAGTTTATGGCCACTCAGGGGTCGAGTCTGACGTGGAGATCATCGCCCTCATGGCCGAGGTGCTGGGGCAGGCGGGTATTCGGAACCTGCAGGTGGATCTGGGCCATGTCGGCCTTTTTCGGGGGCTGGTGGCCGAAGCGGCGCTGTCGCAGGTCGACGAATCGTTACTCTGGGATGCGCTGCAGCGCAAGGCGACCGGCGATCTTGCCGAGTTGTTGGAACGACTCGATCTCAGCGCGTCTCTGCGAGCGCGGATTGCGGCGCTGTCCAGCCTGAATGGCGGCGTCGAGGTACTTGCCGAGGCCCGGGAAGTGCTTGCCGGATCGGGTCCGACGGTGCTCGCGGATATCGATTTGCTGGCCACCGTGGTGGAGGCGCTGCAGCGATGGTTGCCGGCCCTGGAGCTGCACATTGATCTCGGAGAGCTTCGTGGTTACCGGTATCACACCGGGGTGGTGTTCGCAGCCTACGCGCCCGGGGAGTCTCTGGAGCTGGCCCGTGGGGGCCGCTATGACGACATCGGTGCGGTATTCGGACGGGCTCGCCCCGCCACCGGTTTCAGCACCGATTTGAAAGCGCTGCTCCGGGCGGCTGAGGGGAGGCCGGGTCAGGCACCGGAGACCGGATCGGCGATCCTGGCGCCATGGGGAAGTGATGAGTCCCTCCATAAGCGCGTCAAGGCCCTTCGCGCCGCTGGCGAAGTGGTTGTCTGGTCTTTGCCAGGCGATGGCAGTAACGCACGGGCCATAGGCTGCGATCGACAGCTGCAGTGTACGGCCGAGGGGGAATGGCGGGTCGCGCCGCTTTAATAACGGGGATTCCAATGGGTAGAAGCGTGGTCGTCATCGGCTCCCAGTGGGGAGACGAGGGCAAGGGGAAAATTGTCGATCTGCTCACGGATCGAGTGGCTGCGGTAGCGCGCTTTCAGGGAGGGCATAACGCGGGGCACACGTTGGTCATCGACGGCCAAAAGACGGTGCTTCACCTCATTCCGTCGGGGATCCTTCGTGAAGGGGTGCTCTGCCTGATTGGCAACGGCGTGGTGCTCTCCCCGGAGGCGCTGCTCACCGAACTGCGGACGCTAGAGGGATCTGGTATCCCGGCAAGGGAGCGGTTGCGGATCAGCCCGGCCTGTCCGGTGATCCTTCCGTCCCATGTGGCGCTGGATCGAGCCCGCGAAAAAGCCCGGGGAAAAGCCGCTATTGGCACCACCGGTCGGGGCATCGGGCCGGCCTATGAAGACAAGGCCGCCCGCCGTGGCATCCGTGTTGGCGATCTTTTCCATCGTGAACGGCTGGCGGCCAAGCTCGGCGAGCTGCTGGATTATCATAACTTCATCCTCAAGCATTACTACGGGGAGCCCGGTCAGGACTTCCAGCAGATTCAGGAAGAATGTCTGTCCACCGCGACCGAGCTCGAACCGATGGTGGCGGACGTCAGCCACCTGCTGCACCAGCATCGGCGGGCCGGTGATCATCTGCTCTTCGAGGGCGCGCAGGGGACACTGCTCGACATCGATCAGGGCACCTATCCTTATGTCACTTCCTCGAATACCACCGCGGGGGCTGCCGCCACTGGAACCGGCACCGGGCCGCTTGAGCTCGACTACGTGCTCGGTATTACCAAGGCTTACACCACCCGGGTAGGCGCGGGGCCTTTCCCCACGGAGCTTCTGGATGATCTGGGTGAGCATTTGGCTCGCCGTGGTCACGAGTTTGGCTCCACCACCGGCCGCCCACGGCGCTGTGGCTGGTTCGACGTGGTCGCCATGCGCCGTGCGGTCGAAATCAGCAGCCTATCCGGCCTCTGCATTACCAAGCTGGATGTGCTCGACGAGCTGGAGTCCCTTCGGATCTGCACCGGGTATCAGTGCGATGGCGTCCGTCAGGACGTTCTGCCGGCCGGTGCCGAGGCATTGGCGGAGTGCGAACCAGACTACATCGAGTTACCGGGCTGGCAGTGTTCCACCCTCGGTATCACGGACTATGAACAGTTGCCCAACGCCGCGCGTCGCTATATCGAGCAGCTGGAGGCGCTCTGCGGGGTGCCAGTCGACATTGTGTCCACGGGGCCGGAGCGCGACCAGACGATTGTCCGGCGGTCTCCCTTCTCTATCTGAACGCCGGGGCGCTCCTTGGTCGGCTTTTGTCTTTATCACTGCGTCTGCTACCTTCTACCGGAATTAAGGAAGGGCATTTGCAATGGAAAATTCTAAAAACAACGATTTGATTGTTGGTGACGGTGTCAAAATCGTCGGCGAAGTCGATGCACCCGGTAAGCTTGAGCTGCATGGTAGGATTGAGGGCAGCATCCGGGGTGATGACATCAAAGTGGGATCCACTGGTGTCGTCGAAGGCAGCCTTCACGGGAACAACGTTGACTTACAGGGTAGCGTCAGCGAGCAGGTCACCGCGCAGACGCTGATCCTCAGGTCCACAGCAGTTGTCAGCGGGTCAGTGCAATATCAGTCCGTCGAGATCGAGTCTGGCGCCGAAATAAACGGTACGTTGAGCAGTAGCAAGGAAAAGTCGGGGTTCCATGGAATGGGCAAGGGCGAGAAGTCAAAACCAATGAATTTGCCGGACCGGATCGTGCAGAAGGACGAGCCGGACGCCGACAGCGAGGCCAGGGACGATGCCGAATCGCCGGAGAAGTGATTACCCGGCGGCTCCGCCGTGGCTGCATCAGCTAAGGGACAGTCTGCCCGCGGGCGAACCCGGAGAAGTTGTTATCCCAACTCGGGATGGCGTCGCCCACCTGACAGTGTCCCGACAGGACGTGGATGAAATGCTCGTCGCCCAGCAGAGAGTGCTGGGGCGGCAGAAATTCCGGTTTAGTCTCGTTGTTGGTGTCATCTCGGCATGCCTGGTGGGGTTCATCGGCTACAGCCAGGACCTGGGGCAGCAAAAGATGCGTCTGTCAGATGAATTGGCCACGGCACAGGCCGATGCATCTGAGCTGAATTCGGCCTTGGATGAGATGTTTTCCACGGCCCGTGGTGTCGCCTCAGGTGTTGCAGCGCCCGAGTTGGACACGCCTCTTGAAGGCCTTCAAACCGTTGGGACGCTGCTCGAGGATTTAGACGAGGCATTCACGGTTTACACTGATATCACCCGCCAGGCGGTTTCAAGGTACCAGGAGGATCTCAGCCTGGATTTGGCAGCGCTGGACGTTGACTCATCATTCATTCTGCAAAGCGAGACCGTTAACCCGGTTTCTTGGGGTGGGGGTGTATCGGGCGCCGACGCCCCGGGCCGACTCCTGGCGACCTACCTTCCGGGGGATCTCGCGCGAGCCCTTCGTGCCGTGTCGGTGAAAGAGGGGTATCGCTCCACCCTGCCCGATCTGAATCCGATGCAAGGGGGCCGCATGACCTCCGGCTTCGGCATGCGCAAGCACCCGGTCACGGGACAGTATGTCGCACACCGGGGTGTCGACCTGGTTTCCTGGGACGATCAGCGGGTTCGCTCCGCTGGCGAGGGGCGTGTTGTGTTCGCTGACTATGACGGTGCCTCCGGAAATCGGGTGACCATTGATCATGGTTTCGGGATCGAGACGATTTATGCCCATCTGGCGCGCATTGACGTGGAAGAAGGGCAGTGGGTGAAGCGTGGGGAATGGATTGGGTTGATGGGGGATACTGGGTTAACCGACGGCGCCCACCTGCACTACGAGGTGAGGCTGGACGATCGGCACGTCGATCCCCTTGAGGTTTTTAGAGTGGCCAGAGATGTTCAATAAAGATAAAAAAGCAGGTCCTGTGGTGGAACACGTCGACGGTGTGAGCGAATCGGGTAATTGGTCGGACCGAAATGTGTCGCCGATGGGCCGCCCCTCGGTCATCAGCGAAGGGATGTGGTTCAAAGGCGAAGTGAATTGCCCGGGGTCACTCAATCTGGAGGGGAGAATCGAGGGAAAACTGGACGCACCGCAGGTCAGCATCGGCGCGACGGGCAGTTTTTCCGGCGATCTGAAGGCAACGAGTGTTTCGCTGAGCGGCGAGGTAGAGGGCACCCTGACTTGTGACGATCTCACGTTGAGCCACACTGGACGCATCAAGGGTGAGGTCGTGTGCAAAACCCTCAAAGTCCACCCGGGCGCCATTCTGGAGGGAGACCTACGGATGCAGTCGTAGGACCGACATGATGACCCAATGGAGCGGATGGTGCCGAGGAGAGGACTTGAACCTCCACGGGGTTACCCCCACTAGCACCTGAAGCTAGCGCGTCTACCAATTCCGCCACCTCGGCTTGGCTTACGGAGGAACATCCGATCACCAGCGGCGCAGAGAATAATCCGAGCCCCCTGGCCTGTCAAACCATCTCTCGGATATTCGTCGGAGGGATCGCCGTGTAGGCACCACCGAGTGGATGCCGTATCCTCCGACGCATGGCAAAGAACACCTCCGAATCAGCAGATCCATCCCAAGACCCTTACCTCGACCGCGAGCGTCAGAAATACGACTCGCCGGTCCCCAGCCGAGAGTTCATTACCCAGCAGCTCGAGGAGCAGGCGCGGCCACTCTCCCGACGGGAGCTGGGTGAGCTGTTCAGGCTGGAAGACGAAGATGATCTCGAGGGTCTGAGACGACGACTTAAGGCCATGGAGCGTGATGGCCAGCTGGTTCGCAACCGGCGGAACGGGTACGTGCTGGTTGACAACGAAGAGCTGGTTCGCGGCCGTATTCGTGCGGCTGCGGATGGTTCGGGCGTGGTGCACCCGGATCGCCCCGGGCCTGACGTTTTTCTGGCGCCCAGGCAGATGCGTCGACTGCTCAACGGCGACCGGGTGGTGGTGCGTCTCACCGGCGATGATGAGCGTGGGCACCGTAGCGGCGAGTTGGTCGAGATCATCGAACACGCCAATCAGAACATCGCCGGGCGCTACTACGAAGAGAGCGGCATCGGCTTTGTGGTGCCGAATAACAAGCGGCTGCACCAGGATCTGATCATTCCTGCCGGCGACCGCCATGGGGCTCGTCATGGTGAACTGGTCACCGCCGAGGTGATAAGTCAGCCGTCCGAGCGGCGGCAGCCGATTGGCAAGGTGGTTGAGGTATTTGGCACCCAGATCGCCCCCGGTGATGAAGTCGCGGTGGCCGCCCGCACCCACGGCATTCCCACGGAGTGGCCTGAGGACGCGCTGTCGGAAAGTGAGGCATTTGGGGACAGTGTGCCGGAGTCCAGCAAGGCGAACCGTCGGGATCTTCGTCAGACGCCACTGATCACCATTGATGGAGCCGACGCCCGCGATTTTGATGACGCCGTTTATTGCGAGCCCACCGCCGATGGCTGGCAGCTTCTGGTGGCGATCGCCGATGTCGGCGCCTACGTAAAGCCGGGTTCGGCACTGGATCAAGAGGCGGCAGAGCGGGGCAATTCCGTTTATTTCCCGCGCACGGTGGTGCCGATGCTGCCGGAGGCTCTATCCAATGGGCTCTGTTCACTGAATCCCAAAGTGGATCGGCTGTGCATGGTCTGCGAAATGCAGATCGACCGCGAGGGAGAACTCCGCCAGTCCCGGTTCTTTGAAGGCGTGATGAATTCCTGGGCCCGACTGACCTATGAGGAAGTGGACGCGATTCATAACCATCGCGACCCCTCGCTGCGCCGGGAACACGCCGATCTACTCAAGCACATCGAGCATCTGTATGAGGTGTTTGGCGCCCTGAGGCGTGACCGGGAGCGTCGTGGCGCCATCGATTTCAACACCAGCGAGTCCGTGATCGAGTTCACCAGTGAAGGCCAGGTGGCGGATGTGCACCCGGCGGAGCGGACCGATGCTCATCGCCTGATCGAAGAGTGCATGGTCAAGGCCAATGTGGCCACCGCCCGGTTCCTGAATCGACATCGCGTGCCGACCCTGTACCGGGTGCATGAGCCGCCGGCGGAGGAACGCCTGAAAAACCTGAGGGAGTTTCTGGGTCAGACCGGACTTACCCTCGGGGGTGGCGAGGAACCCTCGCCGGCTGACTATGCCACCTTGATGGAAGCGGTTGCCCGGCGACCCGATCGGCACATGGTGGAGTCGGTGATGCTGCGCTCGATGATGGCCGCGGAATATCGGCCGGACAACGCCGGTCACTTCGGTCTGGCTCTGGATGCCTACGCGCACTTCACCTCGCCCATCCGGCGCTATCCGGATCTGATTGTTCATCGCGGCATCAAGCACGTCCTCGCCAGGCGCCCGGCCGAGGCTTTCGAGTACACCGAGGATCAGCTGGTGACGGTGGGAGAACACTGCTCGATGACCGATCGTCGGGCCGAGGAGGCCAGTCGGGATGCCATACGGACACTCAAGTGCCGCTTCATGAGCGACCGGATCGGCGAGGAGTTCACCGGGGTGGTCAGTGGCGTGACCTCGTTCGGACTTTTCATCGAACTCGACGCGGTGTTCGTGGACGGGCTGATCCACATTACCAACCTCGAGCAGGACTTCTTCCACTTCGATCCCATCGGTCATCGGTTGATCGGGGAGCGCACGGGCAAGGAATACCGGCTGGCTGACCGGATCCGGATCCGGCTGGCCCAGGTCAACGTGGACGACGGCAAACTCGACTTCGAGCCCGTGGCCCATCCGCTGGATGCCGACGGTAACCCGTTGCCGGAGAAAGCCGGCAGCGCGGGCCGCGGCAAGCCCAAGCGGGGTCAGAAGCCCGGCCGCCGCTCCCGGAGCCGTCGGCGGAGCTGATGGCTCAGCGAACCCTGTTGGGCGGCGTGCACGCGGTGCAGGCAGCGGTTCGTCACGATCCCACGCGGGCGCTCGAGGCCTGGGTGGATCGGCGTCGTCGGGACGATCGGCTGCGTCGGGTACGGGAGCAGCTCGAGGCGGTGGGTTGCCCGGTTCATGAGAGCGAATCCGACGCGCTGGGTCGATTGGTCCCCGGGCTGTCTCACCAAGGCGTCGTGCTGGCGATGAAGGGTCAGGGTCCCCGGGGGGATCAGGCTTTGGCGGCGCTCTTGGACGGGCTCGAGGAAGAGCCGCTGCTGCTTGTTCTGGATCAGGTGCAGGATCCCCACAATCTGGGCGCCTGTCTTCGCACTGCCGACGCGGCGGGAGTCCATGCCGTCATTGCTCCGCGAGACCGGGCCAGCGGTCTCACCCCCGTGGTGCATCGGGTCTCCGCAGGAGCGGCCAGCACCGTGCCATTTTTTCAGGTGACGAATCTGGCCCGCTGCCTGCGAAACTTAAGAGATCGCGGCATCTGGCTGGTCGGGGCAGCCGGCGATGGACGGGATTCGCCCTTTACGGCGGACCTGCGCGGCCCGCTGGCTCTGGTTCTTGGGGCCGAGGGCAGGGGCCTGCGACGCCTGACCCGGGAGCACTGCGATCACCTGCTGGCGATTCCCATGGCGGGTGAGGTGGAGAGCCTCAATGTCTCCGTGGCCACCGGCGTGCTGCTTTTCGAAGCCGTTCGCCAGCGGCAAGGTTCCCCCGACGGCCGCGGTTGACTATACTGCGCTGCTGACCGGAGACCCGGTCACTCCTTGCTGCCCGGATTCGGGTGGCTTTTCCCGACAGCACGTCGGATCAACCGTAAGGAGCCACAATGAGGCATTACGAAATTGTATTCCTGGTCCACCCGGACCAGAGCGACCAGGTTCCCGCAATGATCGAGCGCTACCGTGGCCTGATCGAGGGCAACGGCGGTGCCATCCATCGTCTTGAGGACTGGGGACGTCGCCAGCTCGCCTACCCTATCAACAAGCTCATCAAGGCCCACTACGTTCTGATGAACGTCGAGTGTCAGCCGTCGGACATTGAAGAGCTCGAATCGATGTTCCGTTTTAACGACGCGGTGATCCGGAACATGGTGCTCTCCCGTGACGAAGCGGTCACTCAGCCCTCTCCGCTGGCAAAGAGCCAGGACGAGGAGCGTGATCGCGACCGCGACCGGGATCGCAGCGATCGGGAGCCCACTCCGTCCGACGATGATGATGCATCGTCCGAAGAGGCAGCGGCCGTCGATAACACCGAGGACGAGTGAATAACCGGGTCGAGCTGACCGGCCGGCTGGTGGACAAGACCGAGCTCAGATATTCCCCGGCGGGCGTACCCATCGCCCGGGCGCTACTTGAGCACGAGTCATCCCAGACCGAGGCGGGCGTGGAGCGCTGGATCCGTTTTCTGGTGGGTGTGCGCGCTGCAGGCTCGCCACTGGCGGAAGCGCTGGACGACATCCCCATTGGCCGGCCGCTGGAGGTGGCCGGGGTGTTGCTCCGCTCCCGACAGCAGGGACCCGACACCGACCCGATTATTATCAGTCTCAGTCACGTGCAGCGACTGGGCGAATCAACTGAAGGACAATGACCATGGCTCGTTTTTTCCGTCGTCGTAAATACTGTCGTTTCACCGCCGAAGGCGTGAAAGAAATCGACTACAAGGATCTGAACACCCTGCGCCAGTACGTCACCGAGACCGGCAAGATTGTGCCGAGTCGCATCACCGGAACGCGGGCGCGGTATCAGCGGCAGCTGTCCACCGCGGTCAAGCGGGCCCGGTACCTGGCGCTGCTGCCCTACACCGACAGCCACTAGGGGCCGCGGCCGGTAGCGCGCAGCCATGAACGCGTTCCTCGGATTTGTCATGCGCACCCGCCTGGGTGCCATCGGCGTGGTGTCCCTGGGGGCCGTGTTGCCGCTGCTTTTCTGGGTCAGTGGCGCGGTGCTCGCGCTGATTACCCTGCGCCGGGGCTTGGGCGAAGCGGGCATTGTGCTCGCCGGCTCCGTGGCGATCTTGCTGCCGCTCTACCTGCTCCTGCTGGGCGCACCGATGGCCGTGCTCCAGCCGATGGTGCTGGTCTGGGTGCCGGTGATTGCGCTGGCCCAGATCCTCCGCCAGACCGTCTCGCTGGCTGTGACGATTCAGCTTGGCACGCTGCTGGCCGGCGGTGCAGTGCTGGCCTTTTACGCGATTCACGGGGATCCGGTGCAATTCTGGGAGCAGACCCTGGAGGCGCTCGTCGCGGCGCTGACCGGCGGTGAGCCGGGGCCGGAATGGCAGCAGGCCGCCGCCGGACTGGCGCCGCGGCTCACCGGACTCTGGGTGGCCAACATGCTGGGGCTCGCGGTGGTCTGTCTGCTGCTGGGGCGCTGGTGGCAGGCGGTGCTGTACAATCCGGGGGGCTTCCGCGAGGAATTCCACGGGCTGCGCTTTCCGGCATGGTTTGCCGGCCTGGCCCTGGCGGTGCTGGCCGGGGGGCTGGTCACCGGGCCCGGATTGCTGGCGGATCTGGCGACGGTGGTGGCCGGCGTCTTTGTCCTGCAGGCACTCGCGGTGGTGCACGCGCTGGCGCTGGCGAGAGGCTGGCACAGCGGCTGGCTGGTGGGGGTCTACCTGCTTTTGCCATTGTTGATCCGGCCCGTGGCATTGGTGGGTGTGGCGGACACATTTCTGGATTTTCGGAGGCGCTATGCGCCTTCCTCGTCAAGTTGAATAACCCAATGGGGGTTGCGGAATGAATGTGATTCTTCTCGAAAAAGTGGCCAACCTGGGCGGTCTGGGTGACACGGTCAAAGTGCGCGCCGGTTATGGCCGCAATTACCTGATCCCGCAGGGCAAGGCAAAGCCGGCCACGCCGGAAAACATTGCCTATTTTGAGTCCCAGCGGGCCGAGCTTGAGCGAAAGGCCGCCGAGGAGCTGGCAGCGGCCCAGGCTCGTGCCGAGCGTATCGAAGGTCTGGAGGCAGTCACCATTGCGGCGAATGCCGGCGATGAGGGCAAGCTGTTCGGTTCGGTGGGCCCGCAGGATATCGCCGATGCACTGACCGCGGCCGGGGTTGAGGTGGAGCGGCACGAAGTGCGGATGCCGGACGGACCGATTCGTGCCGTTGGAGAGTATTCCGTCGAGGTGCATCTGCATGCCGACGTCAACGCCGCGGCCAACGTCAACATAACCGGCGGAGCCTGAGACGGCCGGCGGCCGGATCAGAGGCGGGCGGGCAGTGGCTGAGACCTTTTCCAGCGGGGTTCAGCGGACCGACGGCCTCAAGGTTCCGCCGCATTCGCTGGAGGCCGAGCAGGCGGTTCTGGGCGGCCTGATGCTGGATAACAGCGCCTGGGACCAGATTGCGGATCGGGTCGGTGAAGATGACTTCTACCGCCGGGATCATCGGCTGATCTTCCGGGCGCTGGACCACCTGGCGGAGTCCGGGCAGCCCATGGATGCGGTCACGCTGTCCGAATGGCTGAAATCCCACGATGAGCTGGAAAGTGCTGGCGGGCTCGCCTATCTGGGGCTGCTGGCGCGGGATACCCCCAGCGCTGCCAATATTCGCGCCTACGCCGACATCGTCCGCGAGCAGTCGGTGCTGCGTCAGCTCATCGAGGCAGGCACCGAAGTCGCCAACGCCGGCTTCAACCCCGAGGGGCAGAGTTCGGCTGAACTGCTGGATGGCGCCGAACGGCGGATTTTCGAAATTGCCGAGCAGTCCGGGCGCAACCGCCGGGGCTTCGTCGGCGTTCGGGATTTGCTCCCCGACGTGGTCGACCGCATCGATACCCTGTACCACCAGGACAGCGACATCACCGGCCTGGCCACCGGTTTCACCGACCTGGATCGCATGACCTCCGGCCTCCAGAACGGGGACCTGGTCATCGTCGCCGGGCGGCCCTCGATGGGCAAAACCACGCTGGCCATGAACGTTGCCGAGGCGGCGGCACTGAGCGAAGGCCCGCCCACCGCCGTATTCAGCATGGAAATGCCGGCAGACGCCCTGACCATGCGCATGCTGGCCTCGCTGGGCCGGGTTGAGCTGCAGAAAATCCGCTCTGGGCGGCTGTCGGATGATGACTGGCCGCGACTCACCAGCACCATGAACCTGCTCTCCCAGGCCAAGCTCTACATCGACGACACGCCCGGCCTGACCCCGACGGACATGCGCGCCCGCTGCCGGCGACTGAAGCGGGAACACGGACTGGGGCTGGTGCTGGTGGACTACCTGCAGCTGATGCAGTTGCCGGGTTTCAAGGAAAACCGCGCGTCCGAAATTTCGGAAATTTCGCGGTCCCTGAAGGGTATGGCCAAGGAACTCGGCGTACCGGTGATCGTGCTCTCCCAGCTCAACCGCAGTCTCGAGCAGCGGCCCAACAAGCGCCCGATCATGTCTGATCTTCGCGAGTGCGTGACTGGTGATACCCCGGTCCTGCTGGCTGACGGTCGCCGCCGGCCGATTGCCGACCTGGTGGGCGAACAGCCCGAGGTTTTATCAATCGATTCGGCCGATCGAGTGATCAGGGCGCGCGCCGATCTTGTCTGGCAGGTCGGCACCCGTGCCGTTCGCAGGATTCATCTCGCCAGTGGGCGCTCCATTCGGTGTACCCCGGAACACCAACTAAGATCCCAGTGGGGCTGGAAGCGGGTTGAGGACATCCGGTTTGATGATCGCCTTGGCGTCGCTCGGTTGCCCGGCGAGGAGCGGCTCGGAGCGATCGCCGATGGCGACCTGTTCTGGGACCGGGTGGTCTCCATTGAGGAAGCCGGTGAAGAAGCGGTCTTCGATCTGACCGTACCGGGGCCGGCCTGTTGGCTGGCGGACGGCATCGTCAGTCATAACTCCGGGGCCATTGAGCAGGACGCCGATGTCATCCTGTTTATCTACCGCGATGAGGTCTACAACGAGGACAGTCCCGATGCGGGCACCGCTGAGGTCATCATCGGCAAGCAGCGTAACGGACCGGTGGGCACGTTGCGGTTGACCTTCCTGGGTCAGTACACGCGTTTCGAGAACTTCATCGCGGATGCCGGCTACGGAGGCGGGGGCTGGCAGTGAGCCGGGTCGCCCGCGCGACGATCAACCTCGATGCCCTGCGCCACAACCTGGGCGTCGCCCGGCGGTCGGCACCCGACGCCCACATCATGGCCGTTCTCAAGGCCAATGCTTACGGCCATGGGCTTTTGCGGGTCGCTCATACACTGGCGTCCGATGTCGAAGGGTTTGCCGTCAGCTGCACCGAGGAGGCGCTGCCGCTTCGGGAGGCCGGGCTTCAGCACCGAATCATCCTCCTGGAGGGTTTCTTTGAGGCGGCGGAACTGCCTTTATTCAGTGCCCGCCGTCTGGATGCCGTGGTTCACCAGCCCTGGCAGATCGAGGCTCTGGCCAGCGCGGATCTTTCCCGCCCGATTGATTGCTGGCTGAAGGTGGATACCGGCATGGGACGGCTGGGGTTCTCGCCGGCGGACGCCGGGGCGGCGGCCGAGCGCCTGGCGACCCTGCCCGCCGTGGGCGAGATTCGCTGGATGACCCATCTGGCCAGTGCCGACGAGCCGGATCGCGCGGACACCGGGTCCCAACTCGTGCGGTTTGGCGAGCTGGCCCACGCCAGTGCCAGTGCCGCCAACTCGGCCGCCACTCTCTACTGGGCGCAGGCGCATGCCCAGTGGGTGCGACCCGGCATCATGCTGTACGGCGCCTCGCCATTCAGCCACGCCGGCCTGCATGCGCCGTTGCACCCCGTCATGCAACTCGAGGCACGGCTGATCTCCGTCAAGACGCTGCCCGCCGGTCACGGCGTGGGGTACGGCAGTCGCTTTGTCTGTCCCGTGGCCATGCCCGTGGGCGTGGTCTCCATCGGCTACGGCGATGGCTATCCCCGCCATGCGCCGGATGGCACGCCGGTCCGAATCCGTGGCCGGCGGGTGCCAATGATCGGCAAAGTGTCAATGGACATGATCGCGGTGGATCTGCGTACGGTGCCCCAGGCCTGTGTGGGGGATCCGGCCATCCTGTGGGGGGTGGACCCGCCCGCCAGCGAGATCGCCGAGGCCTGCGGTACCATCAGCTATGAGCTTTTCTGCCGGCTGACCCCACGGGTCCAGCGGGTCTATCGCCATGGAGGCGTGGATGGCCAGGAGTAGCGTCAAGACCTTGTTTGTCTGTTCCGCCTGCGGGGCGAGTTCGCCGCAGTGGGCCGGGCAATGTGCGGACTGCGGTGAGTGGAATACGCTGGAGGAACAGGTCCAGGCCCCGGCTGTCACCAGCGGTCGCGGCTCGGCACGGGGCGGGCGTCAGTACGCGGGCGACAGCGGCGTGAAGCGTTTGTCCGAAGTGCCTCGAGATGCCGAGACCCGCTTTGCCACGGGAATCGGTGAGTTCGACCGCGTGCTGGGGGGCGGTCTGGTCGCTGGGGGTGTTGTCCTGCTGGGCGGGGATCCGGGTATCGGCAAGTCGACCCTGTTGCTTGAAGCCGTGGCCCGGGTGGCCGGGCAGCACGGCGCCCTGTATGTCACCGGTGAAGAGTCGCTGCGACAGGTGGGCATGCGGGCCGAGCGTCTGGGCGTTGAGGACGATGGCCTCAAGCTGCTGGCTGAAACCCGGGTCGAGGCCATTATCGAGCTGGCGGCCCGGGAGCGCCCCGAAGTACTTGTGGTGGATTCCATCCAGACCGTTCATAGCGATTCGCTGGGTTCGGCGCCGGGTGGTGTGGCGCAGGTTCGGGAATCCGCCGCCCAGCTTGTTCAGTTCGCCAAGCGCAGCGGCACGGTGCTCTTTCTGGTGGGGCATGTGACCAAGGAAGGCCAGTTGGCGGGGCCGCGTGTCCTGGAACACATGGTCGACACGGTTCTCTATTTCGAGAGTGATTCAGGCAGTCGTTACCGGTTATTGAGGGCGGTCAAGAATCGCTTTGGGGCTGCCAATGAGCTGGGCGTATTCGCCATGCTGGACACCGGGCTCAAAGAGGTCAGGAACCCCTCGGCGATTTTCCTCTCCCGCCACGAACAGCCCGTACCGGGGAGCGCGATCCTGGTGACTCGCGAGGGCACGCGGCCGCTGCTGCTCGAGCTGCAGGCGCTGGTGGCGGAGAGCCCGTTATCCAACCCGAGGCGGCTGGCGGTGGGCCTGGACGGCAATCGGCTGGGCATGCTCTTGGCCGTCCTTCAGCGCCATGCCGGGGTCAGCACCTATGGCGAGGACGTGTTCGTCAACGTTGTCGGCGGCGTGCGGGTGGCCGAGACCGCCAGTGACCTGCCGGCCCTGCTGGCCGTGGTTTCAAGTTTGCGTGATCGGCCGATCCCTCAGGACTGGGTGATCTTTGGTGAGGTCGGGCTCGCCGGCGAAATTCGGCCGGTGCCCAATGGCGCCGATCGGCTGGCGGAAGCGGCCCGCCACGGGTTCCGCCGGGCGCTGGTGCCCATGAAAAACTGTCCGGCATCGGGCCAGGCGCCACACGGACTGGCGGTAACGGGTGTCGAGCGACTCGACGCCGCGCTCGACATCGTCCGTGAGGCCGACGGCTAGTCGTCCAGCGCTTCAGCGGCCTTCAGCGTGTTTTCGAGCAGTGTGGCGCGGGTCAGCGGACCAACGCCGCCGGGCACCGGGGTGATCCAGCCGGCGCGTTCGGCGGCACCGGCATAATCCACGTCGCCCACCAGCCGGCCGCTCTCCAGGCGATTGATGCCAACATCGATGACCGCGGCGCCGGGCTTGATCCACTCCCCCGGGATAAATTCCGCGCGGCCTACCGCGGCGACCACGATGTCAGCGCGTTGGACCTCGGCACGTAGATCCCGGGTGCGGCTGTGGCAGATGGTGACTGTACAGCGGGCGTTGAGCAGCTCAAGAGCCATGGGTCGCCCGACAATGTTGGACTGACCGATCACCACGGCATGGGCACCCTCCAGGGGCACCTCGGCCCGCTCAAGCAGGGTCATCACGCCATGAGGGGTGCACGATCGCAGGCCCGGCAGGCGCAGGACCAGGCGGCCGACGTTGCGCGGGTGAAAGCCATCGACATCCTTGGCGGGATCGATCCGCTCGATCACCGAATGCTCGTCAATGTGATCCGGGAGCGGCAGCTGAACAAGAATGCCGTGGGTGGCCGGATTGGCATTGAGCTGATCGATCAGCGCAAGCAACTCGCTCTGGGTCACTGACGTGGGGAGATCGTAATCCTGGGAAATGAAGCCCACCTCGGCGCAATCCCGGCGTTTCATGCGGACATAAACCGATGAAGCGGCATTGTCACCCACCAGGACCACGGCGAGCCCGGGCGCCGGCTGGCCCCGATGAAGTCGCCCGGATACCTGTTGCCGGATGCGCTCGCGGATATCCGCTGCGATGGCCTTGCCGTCAATAATCCCCGCGCCCATGAATGCCCCGTCAGCGTCTGGCTACCTGATGAATGGCGGCACTCTACCCCGCGCTGGCCCGGCATTCCAGACGGGAACGGGCTTCCGGGTGGGGGGTGGTCGCTGTCGGTGCCGACCCGCGGCGGGATTGCGATACAATCCCACCAGGCGCCCGTAGCTCAACCGGATAGAGCATCGGCCTTCTAAGCCGAGGGTTGCAGGTTCAAGTCCTGCCGGGCGCGCCATCACTGCCCGCCGGAGACGCCCCTCAGGAAACCGCCTCGGCCCGCTCCAGCGGACGCTTGAGCAGGCGCTCGATGCCCTTGAGCAGCTTGGCCTCGTCCGGCGCCACCAGGGAAATCGCTTCGCCCTCGTTGCCAGCGCGACCCGTTCGCCCGATGCGGTGGACATAGTCCTCGGCCACATGGGGGAGGTCATAGTTCACCACATGGGGCAGGTGATCGATGTCCAGGCCGCGGGCGGCGATGTCAGTGGCCACCAGTACCCGCACTCGGCCGCGCTTGAACCCGTCCAGGGCCTTGGTGCGGGCGGACTGGCTCTTGTTGCCATGAATGGCGGCGGTGGTCAGTCCATCCTTGTCCAACTGTCGGCTCAGGTTGTTGGCGCCATGCTTGGTGCGGGTGAAAACCAGCACCTGCTGCCAGTCGCCTTCCCGAATCAGGCGGCTCAGTACCCGGCGTTTTTCCGCCTTTTCCAGCCGATAAACCCGCTGAGCAACGGTTTCTGCCGCACTGTTGCGCGGGGCCACGTCGATTTCCACCGGGCTGCTCAGCATGCCACTGGCCAGGCGACGAATCTCCGTCGAAAAAGTCGCAGAGAACAGCAGGGTCTGGCGTTGGGCGGGGAGCTGCTTCATCAATCGGCGGATGTCGTGGATAAAGCCCATGTCCAGCATCCGGTCGGCCTCGTCCAGCACCACGGACTGGACCCGATCCAGCCGCAGGTTGCCGCGCTGGAGGTGATCCAGGAGACGGCCCGGGGTGGCGATCAGTATGTCGACGCCCTTGCGCAGGCGGTCCACCTGGGGCTGCATGCCAACGCCGCCGAAGATCACGGCGCTGCGCAGAGAGAGCTTTCGGCCGTAGGTGCGCACACTGTCGTGGATCTGCGCGGCGAGCTCCCGGGTCGGGGCGACAATCAGCAGCCTGACCGGTGGGCGTCCCGGGGCGGGTTGGTCCGCCGCCAGGCGCTGCAGTAGCGGCAGCGTAAAGGCGGCTGTCTTGCCGGTGCCAGTCTGGGCGGCGGCGAGCAGATCCTGGCCTTCGAGAACGTGGGGGATGGCGCGTTGCTGGATGGGGGTGGCGGTGGTGTAGCCCGACGCCCGGATGGCGTCAAGCAGTTCGGCGCGGAGGCCGAAATCATCGAATGTCATTTAAGCGTTACTCCTGAAGCTGCGTGGAGTATACGCACGTTGACCGCAAAGTGGGGGCTCAGTATTATCACGCGTCCCCTGCTGGCTCGGTCGACAGGGGCGCCTGCGGTCGAGGCGGGGTGTAGCGCAGCCTGGTAGCGCGCCTGCTTTGGGAGCAGGATGTCGGGGGTTCAAATCCCTCCACCCCGACCAGTTTGCTGGCAGGGTTTCTGACAATGGTGGGCGTAGCTCAGTTGGTAGAGCTCCGGATTGTGGCTCCGGTGGTCGTGGGTTCAAGTCCCATCGCTCACCCCATCCTCTTCATGGGCCGTTAGCTCAATTGGTAGAGCAGCTGACTCTTAATCAGTAGGTTCGGGGTTCGAGTCCCTGACGGCCCACCAGTCTTCAAGTTGCATTGCAGCAAACATTCCCGTTCTGTGTCTGTCACATCTCATGGATGTGAACAGGGAAGACGGCAATGGCAGAGCAACCCACCGACGGCCAAACCGAAGAATCAACGCCTGCATGGCATGCATTGCCTCCGGAAGATGTTCTGGAGCAGCTTGACGCGGACTCCGAGGGCCTTTCCGACGAGGCCGCCGAAGCCCGTCTTGAGGAATATGGCGAGAACCGTCAGCGCCCCCCGGAACGCCGTTCGGGCTGGATGCGGTTTCTGAGTCAGTTCCGCAATCTGCTGATCTACCTGCTGATCGCCGCGGCCGTGGTTACCGCCATACTCGGGCAATGGATCGACACGGTGGTCATCGTCGCGGTGGTGCTGATCAACGCGCTGATTGGGTACATCCAGGAGGGCAAGGCCGAGAGCGCCATGGAGGCGATTCGAGAGATGCTCTCCCCCGAGGCGGTGGTACGACGCAACGGCACCCGTCGCACCATTGATGCCACCGGCGTGGTGCCCGGCGATGTCCTGGTGCTCGAACCGGGGGACAAGGTTACCGCCGATGTGCGGTTGCTCTCCTGTCGGAATCTGTCAGTGGACGAGTCCGCCCTGACCGGCGAGTCCGTGCCCGTCTCCAAACTCACCGATACGGTGGATGAAGGCGCCAGTCTGGGTGACCGCCACAGCATGGCGTTTGCCGGCACCGTAGTGGCCTCCGGTGAGGGCAAGGGCGTTGTGGTGGCCACCGGCGAGCGCACCCAGTTGGGCCAGGTCACCGAGATGCTCTCCACGGTGGAGTCGGTGAAGACGCCGTTGCTCCGCCACCTGGATCGACTGGGCAAGATGCTGTCCGTCATCATCGTCATGGCCGGGCTGTTCACCGCTCTGGCCGGTGTGCTTTTGCATGGCTTTACAGCAGTGGAAATGCTGATGGCCGCCGTGGGCCTGGCGGTGGCCGCCATCCCCGAGGGTCTGCCAGCCATTGTGACCATTACCCTGGCGCTGGGCGTGCAGCGCCTTGCCGCCCGCAACGCCATCGTGCGCAAGCTCCCGGCGGTGGAAACCCTGGGTGCGGTCACGGTGATCTGCTCGGACAAGACCGGAACCCTGACCCGCAATGAAATGACCGCCCAGGAGTTGCTACTGGCGGATGGCGTCCATTCCCTGGAGGACGCTGGGCAGGATGATCAACTGGCCGAGGTCCAGGACCGAATCGCCCGCGCCGTCAGCCTGTGCAGCGAGGCGTCGGTGCATGAGCGGGAGGACGGCGAAACCGTGATCAGCGGTGACCCCATGGAAGCCGCGCTGCTGGGTTTTGCCGAACAGCGCGGTGTCGACATCGATTCGCTGCGTCAGTCGGCGCCGCGGCAGGATGGCATTCCCTTCGATTCGGCCCATCGCTACATGGCCACGGTCAATGACATTGATGGCGAGTCCTGGCTGCTGGTCAAGGGGGCGCCGGAAGCCGTGGTGCCTCGATGCGATCACATGCTGGCGGAGGAGGGAACTCAACCCCTGGATGTGGAGGCCTGGCACCGGGATGCGGAAGAGCTGGCCGGACGGGGATTGCGCCTGCTGGCCATTGCTGAGCGACAACTGGACGGCGAATCCGTCGACCTCCACGATGGTGACGGGCCGCAATCGCTGGTGCTGCTCGGGCTGGTGGCGATTATCGACCCGCCCCGGGACGAAGCCATTACGGCGGTGCGCGCCTGTCAGGACGCGGGTATCACCGTCAAGATGATCACCGGCGATCACGCCCGCACCGCCGCCGCCATTGGCCGCCAGCTGGGGCTTGGCGAGAGTGAGCGGGGTGTAACCGGGGAAGACCTGGATCAACTGAACGACGAGGACTTTGCCCGCACGGCACGGGAGTCCGTGGTGTTCGCCCGGGTGTCCCCGGAGCACAAGCTGCGGTTGGTCGAAGCCCTGCAGGCGGATCATGAAGTCTGCGCCATGACCGGCGACGGTGTGAACGATGCGCCGGCGCTGAAGCGCGCGGACGTGGGTGTTTCCATGGGCAAGGGCGGCACCGATGCGGCCCGGGAGTCTTCCGCCATGGTGCTGGCCGACGACAACTTCGCCACCATCGAGGCGGCGGTGCGCGAAGGCCGGGTGATTTACGACAACATCGTCAAGTCCATTCTTTTCATCCTGCCCACCAATGCCGCCCAGTCATTGCTGCTGGTGATCGCGGTGCTGGTTGGACTGATGTTGCCGGTTACCCCGGTGCAGATCCTCTGGGTCAACATGGTAACGGCGGTGACGCTGGCGCTGGCGCTGGCGTTCGAGCCACCCGAGGAGAACGTCATGGAGCGCTCGCCCCGGGCGACGGACGCGCCACTGATTCCCTCTGGGCTGGGCTCGCGGCTGCTGCTGGTGGCGTCAGTGATCGTGGTGGGCACTTTGGGGCTGTTCCTGATCGAACGGGGCGCGGGCCGGGAATTGGCGGAAGCCCGCACCCTGGCGGTGAACACGCTGGTGCTGGCCCAGGTGTGGTTTCTGTTCTCGGCACGGCGTCTCTACGCCAGCTCCCTGAACTGGAGCGGATTGCTCGGCAATCGTTACGTCCTGCTGGCAGCGGCGGTGATCATCGGCGCTCAGCTCGCCTTCACCTACGCGCCGCCCCTGCAGCTGCTTTTTGATACCCGCGCACTGGGTCTCGAGGCCTGGCTGTTGGCACTGATGGTCAGCCTGCCGGTGATATTCGTGGCCGAGGCGCACAAGGCATGGCACCGGCGCCGCGGCATTGGCCCGGCGCACTCCGGAAGGCGCTGACCGGCCGTTTGCTTTTGCCGGCT
Organism: Spiribacter sp. 2438; assembly: GCF_009676705.1. Classification (GTDB taxonomy): domain Bacteria; phylum Pseudomonadota; class Gammaproteobacteria; order Nitrococcales; family Nitrococcaceae; genus Spiribacter. The sequence goes on from NZ_CP046046.1 coordinate 551,500, forward strand.
CCGGCATCCCGGTATACTGACCGGCTTGAGTCGCGAAGCGCGAAAGTGGCGGAATTGGTAGACGCGCTGGGTTTAGGTCCCAGTGGGGAAAGACCCCGTGCGAGTTCGAGTCTCGCCTTTCGCACCATAAACCAGAGGTGGGCAATGCAAGTATCGGTGGAGTCGGGCGAGGGCCTCAAGCGCAAGCTCAAGGTTCAGGTCCCTTCGGATCGGGTTGACGAGCAGGTCGACAAAAAGCTGCGCGAGATGCGCGGACAGGTGCGGCTGCAGGGCTTTCGACCCGGCAAGGTGCCGATGAAGGTCGTCCAGAAGCGCTACGGCCCGCAGGTTCGGGGCGAGGTGCTCGACGAAGTGGTGCGGACCACTTATGCCGAGGCCCTCGAACAGGAATCCCTGCGACCGGCTGGTGCGCCATCCATCGAGCCGATCAACCTCAATGAGGGCGAAGACCTGGCCTACGAGGCCAGCATCGAAGTGATGCCCGAGATCGAGGTCAAGGGGATCGACGAAATCGAACTCAATCGCCCGGCCGTGGACATTGAAGCCGCCGACGTGGACCGCATTCTCGAGCGGCTGCGACGTCAGCATGCCGAGTATTCCGAGGTGGAGCGGGCGGCCGCCGAGGGCGACCGCGTGGTCATCGACTTCCAGGGCACCATTGATGGGGAGCCCTTCGAGGGCAACAGCGGCGAAGACGTTCCCGTGCCGCTGGGCGAGGGACAGATGCCGCCAGAGTTCGAAACCCAGCTGGTGGGCATGAGTGCCGGTGAAGAGAAAACCGTGACCTACACCTTTCCGGAAGGCTTTCCGGACCCGAACATCGCCGGCCGGGAGGCCACCTTTACGGTGACCGTCAAAAAAGTGGAGGCGCCGGAGTTGCCCGCCGCCGATGACACGTTTGCCGAGACGCTGGGTATTGAGGGCGGCATCGAGGCGGTCCGTGAGCGCATCACCGAGAGTCTGGAGCGGGAGCGTGATCAGGCCGTCCGGGCCCGAGTCAAGAACCAGGTGATGGATTCGCTGGTCGAAAAGAATGAAGTCGAGCTGCCACAGACGCTGGTGGACAGTGAAATTGAGCAGCTGCGCCAGCAGACCCGGGAGCGCATGCGTCAGGCCGGCGCCGAGGGCGACGAGCCGGAGTTGCCCGCCGACCAGTTCGAAACCGAAGCCCGCCGGCGGGTGGCGCTGGGACTGCTGGTCAACGAGATTGTCCGTGCCAACGACATCCAGCTGGATGGCGAGCGGATGCAGCAGGCCCTGCAGCGGGTAGCTTCCGGTTACGAGCAGCCGGAACAGGTCATGCAGTACTACCTGCAGAACCAGGAAATGATGCAGAGCCTTCAGCTGCAGGTGATGGAAGATCAGGTGGTGGACTGGGTGATGGAGAAAGCGCAGGTCACCGACAAGCCCATGACTCTCGATGCCCTCACCAGTGGCGCCGAGATCAGTGACGAAGACAACGCCGAGGCCAGCTAAACGGTCAGGAGTGCAATCAATGATGAGCGACGAGCAACAGGCGCAATCCCCCATGGCCACCGGACTGGTCCCCATGGTGGTGGAACAGACCGCCCGGGGCGAGCGGGCCTTTGATATTTATTCGCGGCTCCTCAAGGAGCGAGTGATTTTCATGGTCGGGCCGGTGGAGGACCACCAGGCCAATCTGTTGATTGCCCAGCTGCTTTTTCTGGAGTCCGAGAATCCCGATAAGGATATTCATTTTTACATCAACAGTCCGGGCGGCGTCGTCACCGCCGGTCTGGCCATCTATGACACGATGCAGTTCGTGAAACCCGACGTCAGTACGCTGTGCATCGGCCAGGCGGCCAGCATGGGATCGCTGCTCCTGGCGGGCGGAGCCGCCGGCAAGCGGTTTGCGCTGCCGAATTCACGGGTGATGATTCACCAGCCGCTTGGCGGGTTTCAGGGGCAGGCCACGGATATCGACATTCACGCCCGCGAGATTCTCAGCATGCGTGAGCGCCTGAACCAGATCCTGGCTCATCACACGGGCCAGGATCTCAAGACCATCGCCCAGGACACCGAGCGCGACAATTTCATGTCCCCGGCGGCCGCCCGGGACTACGGCATCGTCGATCAGGTGCTGGAGGATCGCAGCAGTCTGCCGCTGGAGTGAAGCGGTTGCGTGGTTTTCCAAAAGCGGGCATCGTCGAAGTTGATGACACTCGCATCTGCAAGGGTAGCCAATGACTGACAGAGATAACGGTGGTCGAGGCGACGACGGCGGTAAGCTTCTTTACTGCTCCTTCTGCGGCAAGAGCCAGCACGAAGTCCGCAAGCTGATTGCAGGGCCTTCGGTGTTCGTCTGTGACGAGTGCGTGGAGCTATGCAACGACATCATCCGCGAGGAGATGGAAGAAAAGAGCGCCGAAGCGGGTGCGCGTCTGCCCAAGCCCCACGAGATTAACGAAGCGCTCAACGAGCACGTCATCGGTCAGGAGCACGCCAAGAAGGTGCTTTCCGTGGCGGTGTACAACCACTACAAGCGGATGCAGGCCCCGCGGGGTCGCGATGACGTGGAGCTCACCAAGAGCAACATTCTGCTGGTGGGGCCCACGGGCTCCGGCAAGACCCTGCTGGCCGAGACACTGGCCCGGCTGCTGGATGTGCCGTTCACCATCGCCGACGCCACGACGCTAACCGAGGCGGGTTACGTGGGCGAAGATGTTGAGAACATCATTCAGAAGCTGCTCCAGAAGTGCGACTACGACGTTGAGAAAGCCCAGCAGGGCATCGTCTACATCGACGAAATCGACAAGGTGTCCCGCAAGGCGGAAAACCCCTCCATTACCCGGGATGTCTCCGGCGAGGGCGTCCAGCAGGCGCTGCTGAAGCTCATCGAGGGGACCACGGCGTCGGTGCCCCCCCAGGGCGGGCGCAAACACCCCCAGCAGGAGTTCCTGCAGGTGGATACCGGCAACATCCTGTTCATCTGCGGGGGCGCCTTTGCCGGGCTCGAAAAAGTGATCCAGCAGCGCTCCGAGAAGGGCGGCATCGGATTTTCCGCCGACATCAAGGGTGAGGCCCAGAAGCGAGGTGTTGGCGAAACGCTGCGGGACGTGGAGCCGGAGGATCTGGTGCGCTACGGGTTGATTCCGGAGTTCGTCGGCCGCCTGCCCGTGGTGGCGACGCTCAACGAGCTGGATGAAGATGCCCTGGTGCAGATTCTCTGCGAGCCCCGCAATGCGCTGGTCAAGCAGTTCCAGCGGCTTTTCGACATGGAAGGCGTCGAGCTGGAATTCCGGGATGTTGCACTGTACGAGGTGGCTCGCAAGGCCATTGCGCGCAACACCGGGGCACGGGGGCTGCGGACGCTGGTGGAGCACGTTCTCCTGGATACCATGTATGACCTCCCCTCACTGGAAAACGTCAGCAAGGTGGTGGTTGACGATTCGGTGATTCGTGGCGAAACCGCCCCCTACCTGATTTATGACGGCTCGGAGCAGTCCGCAGCGGCCTCTGACTGAGCCGCTGGCGGGCCGAGCTCCGGCCCGGCGAGGAATTCTATGAGCGAGCAAGTCCCCTCTTCACCGGCATCGATGATGCCGGTGTTGCCGTTGCGTGACGTGGTGGTCTACCCCCACATGGTCATCCCGCTGTTCGTGGGTCGGGATAAATCTATCGAGGCGCTGGAAGCGGCGATGGCCGACGACAAGCGCATCCTGCTGGTGGCCCAGCACAGCGCGGAGGTGGATGAACCGGCGGCAGACAACATCTATGCCATCGGTACCATTGCCAACATTCTGCAGATGCTCAAGCTGCCGGATGGCACCGTCAAAGTGCTGGTGGAAGGCGCCGAGCGAGCCACCGTGTCGACGCTGCAGGTGGATGGCGATTATTTCCAGGCGGGTGCCGTGGCGCTCGCGGAGCCGGACGTCACCGACGATCCCGAAGTGGAGGTCATGACCCGGTCGCTGCTCTCGCTCTTCGAGCAGTACGTAAAGCTCAATCGCAAAGTGCCTCCGGAGATTCTGTCCTCGCTGCAGGGGATCGAGGAGGCGGGCCGGCTGGCGGATACCGTTGCGGCCCACATGAGCCTCAAGATCGAGGAGAAACAGAAAGTCCTCGAAATGAACGACCCGCGCAAGCGCCTTGAGCACCTGATGGCGCTGATCGAGGGAGAGCTCGACATCCTGCAGGTTGAAAAGCGCATTCGCGGGCGCGTCAAGCAGCAGATGGAAAAGTCCCAGCGGGAGTACTACCTCAACGAGCAGATGAAGGCGATCCAGAAAGAGCTCGGCGAGCTCGAGGATGTGCCCAATGAAATCGAGGACCTCGAGAAGAAAGTCGAAGAAGCCGGGCTCTCCACCGAAGCCCGCGAGAAGGCCGACCAGGAGCTTGCCAAGCTGCGAATGATGTCGCCGATGTCCGCCGAGGCCACGGTGGTGCGCAATTACCTCGAGTGGCTGCTGGCCCTGCCCTGGAAGAAGCGCACCCGGGTGCGCCATGACATCGCCCGGGCCGAGGCGATCCTGGACAGCGATCACTATGGCCTCGAGAAGGTCAAGGAGCGCATTCTCGAGTATCTGGCGGTTCAGCAGCGGGTGCGAAAGCTCAAGGGTCCGATTCTCTGTCTGGTGGGTCCACCCGGCGTGGGCAAGACCTCGCTGGGCGAAAGTATTGCTCGCTCCATCAATCGCCGCTTCGTGCGGATGTCCCTGGGCGGGGTCCGGGACGAAGCCGAAATCCGCGGCCACCGGCGGACCTACATTGGCTCGCTGCCCGGCAAAATCGTCCAGAAACTCTCCAAGGTGGGAACGCGTAACCCGCTGTTCCTGCTCGATGAAATCGACAAGATGGCGATGGACTTCCGGGGCGACCCGGCGTCGGCCCTGCTGGAGGTGCTTGATCCCGAGCAGAACGCCACCTTTAACGACCACTACCTGGAGGTCGACTTTGACCTTTCCGATGTGATGTTCGTCTGCACGGCCAACACGATGAACATTCCGGGCCCGTTGCTGGACCGCATGGAAGTGATCCGGCTGTCGGGCTACACCGAGGAGGAGAAGGTCAACATTGCCAACAAGTATCTGCTGCCCAAGCAGATCAAGGCCAATGGCCTCAAGAAGCAGGAGCTGGAGGTGAGCGACAACGCGCTGCGGGACACCGTGCGCTACTACACCCGCGAGGCTGGTGTGCGGAACCTGGAGCGGGAAGTGGCCAAGATTTCCCGCCGCGTGGTCAAGGAAGTGCTCCTCAAGCCGCGCGACAGGACCGTCCAGGTGAATACCCAGAATCTCGACAAGTACCTCGGGGTCCGGCGGTTCCGTTATGGCATGGCGGAAACCAGCGATCAGATTGGCCGCGTCACCGGACTGGCCTGGACCGAGGTGGGCGGTGAGTTGCTGACCATCGAAGCGGCGGTGGTGCCCGGCAAGGGCAGGCTTCAGAACACCGGCCAGCTGGGTGATGTGATGAAGGAGTCGATTCACGCGGCCCTGACCGTGGTCCGCTCACGCTCTGAGGCACTGGGTATTGACCCGGGATTCAACCAGGTGAGCGACATGCACATCCACGTCCCCGAGGGTGCGATTCCCAAGGATGGCCCCAGTGCTGGCATCGGTATGTGTACCGCTCTGGTTTCATCCTTGACCGCCATTCCCGTCCGCGCCAGCGTGGCAATGACCGGTGAAATCACGCTGCGTGGCGAGGTATTGCCCATTGGCGGGCTCAAGGAGAAGCTGCTGGCGGCGTTACGAGGCGGTATCGAGACGGTGGTGATTCCGGAGGAAAATCGCAAGGATCTCGCGGACATCGGCAAGGATATCAAGGGCAAGCTCGACATTCGTCCGGTGCGCTGGATCGACCAGGTGCTCGAGGTGGCTCTCACCGCCCAGCCGGTCCCGGCTCCGGGCAATCGGATCGGGCAATCCGAGGAAAAGGGTGCCGAAAGAGGCTCAACCGAGGGGTCGGTACGACCGCATTGATTTGACAGGGATGAAAACCCATTGCTAAATGCATTTGGCTGATCGTGTATGTCCGGTTGATCCTACGCCGCTCAGTCTGACGGCACACTTTGTAGTGGGGGCAACGCACGCGGTAGCATTCGTAGAATTCGTCGGGATCGACGATGGTTTTGACAACAGAGATTTAAGGGGACCTCTCAATGAATAAATCCGAACTGATTGATGCCGTTGCCGAGTCGGCGGGCCTTTCCAAGGCAGATGCGACGAAAGCCGTGGACGCTTTCTCGCAGACTGTCACCGATGCGCTCAAAAAGGGCGATCAGGTTACGCTGGTGGGCTTTGGTACTTTTACGGTTCGTGAGCGCGCCGCTCGCACCGGCCGCAACCCTCGCACCGGGGCTTCCATCAACATCGCTGCATCCAAAGTGCCGGGCTTCAAGGCTGGTAAGGCGCTCAAGGATGCAGTAAACTAAGCACCGCTTTCCGGGGTGGTTAGCTCAGCTGGGAGAGCGTCGCCCTTACAAGGCGAATGTCGGGGGTTCGAGCCCCTCACCACCCACCAAAACCGGATACGGAGCGGTAGTTCAGCTGGTTAGAATGCCGGCCTGTCACGCCGGAGGTCGCGGGTTCAAGTCCCGTCCGCTCCGCCACTAGCTTTAGTTTTCAGGAAGGCGCCACGGGCGCCTTTTTTTTACGGTGCGCCAAACATGCTGCTAGCCATTCGGGACCGCGTTCGCGGTTGGGTTGCCTATCTGGTGGTCGGGCTTCTGGCCGTCCCCTTTGCGCTTTTCGGTCTTTATAACTACCTGGGCGACGGCACCGGAGACCGGGTCGTGGCAACGGTGGAAGGGGAGGAAATCACCCGGGGCACTCTGGATGAGCGCTACCGAAGCCGGCAGGCGGAACTCCGGCGAATGCTGGGTGATCAGTTCGACCTCACCGCCATCGATGGTCCGCAGCTGCGGCGCCAGGTGCTTAACGAGCTCATCGACCGTGAGCTGCTGCTCAACTATGCCCGTGACGAGCAGTTGCAGGTGAGCGACGCAGACATAGCCCGCTACATTCGCCAGCAGGAGTTCTTCCAGGCCGACGGCGAGTTTTCGGTGGAGCGCTATCGCGCCTTGCTGGCCCGCAATAATCTGACGCCGGAGCGCTATGAGGCACAGGTCCGCCAGGATCTGGCCACGCAGCTGGTGCAGGGCGCCCTGGAAGGAACCGTCTTCGCCAGTGACCGCGAGCTGGATCGGTTGCTGGCCCTCCAGGATCAGCGCCGTGAGATCGCCTGGACGCAGCTCCCGGCAACCGCGTTTGCCGATGAAGTGCCGCTTGATCAGGCCAGCATCGAAAACTGGTTTTCGGAGAATAGTGAGCCGTTCCGTCAGCAGGCCCGGGTGCGCGTGGAGTACGTCCGGCTGGATGCCAAGGCACTGGCGGCGGACATTGATGTCAGCGATGAGGCCGTAAGAGCGCTCCACGAGGAGCGGATGCAGACTGGCGCCGATGACGGCGAGCGCTCGCTCCGTCACATCCTGGTGCAGGTGGCACCCGACGCTGACGATGTCGAGGTTGAACAGGCGCAGCAGGCAATCGCGGCGGCGCGAACCCGCATCGAAGAAGGCGAGGGCTTTGCCGAAGTGGCCGCAGAGGTTTCCGATGATCCCGGCTCGGCGCGCCAGGGCGGTGACCTGGGTGCCGTCAGCCGGGGCGATCTGGTGACGCCTTTCGCCGACGCGGCCTGGGATCTGGCGCCGGGGGAGCTGAGTGACCCGGTTCGCACCGAGTTCGGCTGGCATCTTATTGAGGTGACCGAGGCGCCCGAGACCGCGGAGGTGGCGTTTGAAGAGGTCGCCGATGAGTTGCGCCGGGAGATTGCCGAGGAACGGGCTCGGCAGCGGGTGTTCGAGCGGGGTAATGAACTGGAGTTGGTGGCCTTTGAGAATCCGGACTCCCTGGAACCCGCCGCCCGTGCGGTGGGACTGGAGGTCCGGGAAAGCGACTGGATTCCGCGCAGCGGCCGGGAGAGCGGTATTGGCAGTGAGTCCGCGGTGCTGTCCGCCGCCTTTAGCGAGGCCCTGCTCGAGCGTCGGGAAAACAGTGACCTCATCGAACTCGATGAAGATGCCTATGTGGTGCTACGGGTGGCGGACCATGAGCCCGCGCGCATCCCTGACTTTGCCGAAGTCGAGGATCAGGTGACGGAGGTTTATCGCGAGGAACGGGCCCTGGAGCTGGCGGAAGAAGCGGGGCGCTCGTTCATGGAGGGCCGGCAACCGTCCGAGGCCCTGGAGGCAGCCGCGGCGGTCGACGGCGCGGAGCAGCACCCGCCTCGTTGGGCAGGGCGAGATGACGCCGAGATCCCCCGCAGCGTGAGGCAGGCGGCCTTCCGGCTCTATCTGGCGGAGGGCGAGCCGGCGGTGGCCGGGCTGGCGTCACTGGGCGATGGCTATGCCATCGTCGCGGTCAGCGGGGTTGAAGACGGTGACCCCGACGCCGTTGATGCGGCGGAGCGCGAGCAGCTTCGCAACAGCCTCAACCGGGTGGATGGAGACGTGGCCATTGATGCGCTCATCCACGAGCTGCGCCAGCGCTCCAGTGTCCGGGTTTACGAGGAGCGCCTGTAACGGATCAGGCGCTCTTCGGGGTCGCTGAATCAGCCCTCGCCGAGGGCATTCCCGGACAGGGCCACCGCATGAAAGCCGGCGTCCACATGGACGACTTCGCCGGTGATGCCGGATGCCAGGTCCGAGCACAGAAAGGCACTGGCGTTGCCCACTTCCTCAATGCCGACATTGCGGCGCAGCGGGGCCGCGGCCGCGTTGTAATCCAGCATCTTTCGAAAATCTCCGATGCCCGATGCCGCCAGCGTCCGGATGGGCCCGGCGGAAACGGCATTGACGCGGATGCCCTCCGATCCCAGATCGTGGGCCATGTAGCGCACCGCCGCCTCGAGACTGGCCTTGGCGGGTCCCATGACGTTGTAGTTGGGCAGTGCCCGCTCGCCCCCCAGGTAGGTGAGCGTCAGCAGGCTGCCGTTGCGATCTTTCATCAGGGGACGGGCGGCCTTGGCCAGTGCCACGAAGCTGTAGGCGCTGATGTCGTGGGCCATGGCGTAGCCACCGCGGGTGGTGTTGTCCACAAAGGAGCCCTCGAGCTCTTCGCGAGGCGCGAACCCTACCGCATGCACCACAATATCGAGATGGCCCCAGACGTTTTCCAGCTCGTGGAAGACTGCCGCCATCTGCTCGTCATCGGTGACGTCCAGCGGCAGCACCGGTCCACCCCCACAGGCGGCCGAACACTGCTCGACCCGTCCCTTGAGCTTTTCGGTTTGATAGGTGAGCGCGATTTCAGCGCCTTCCCGATGCATGGCTTCTGCCACGCCCCAGGCAATGGACCGATTGCTCGCCACGCCAACGATGAGTGCCTTGCGGCCGGAAAGAAAACCCATGCGAACCCCTTTGCCCCCGAGAAAATCCCGGTTACGTTACTGAAAAGCGTCGATGCGGCCAACCGCATGACGCCTCGTGTCTTCCACTAGGGTAGCGAAAATGTTTGCACGCCGGGTTATCAGTTTTGGCCTTGCTCTTGTCCTCTCCATGGCGGTCTCCACCGTGTCGGCGGGCGACCATGCGCTGGCGCTGCATGGCGAGCCCAAATACGGCCCGGATTTCGAGCACTTTGACTACGTCAACCCCGACGCACCCAAGGGCGGGCAGATCCGTCTGGCCAACGTGGCGGCGTCCACGTTTGACACCCTCAACCCGTTCATTCTGCGGGGCACACCGGCCCAGGGTCTCGGCCTGGTCTTTGACACCCTGACCGAGCGGTCTTTGGATGAGGCCTTCACCGAATATGGCCTGATTGCCGAAACCATTGATGTGGCGGCAGATAACAGTCATGTGCGATTTCTGCTCCGGGAAGAAGCCCGTTTTCATGACGGCGTGCCGGTGACTGCCAGCGACGTCGCCTGGACCTTTCGCACCCTCCGTGAGGACGGTCATCCGCGATATCGCCCCTACTACCGGGATGTGGACCGGGTGGAGGTGGTCGATGACCACGAGGTGATTTTCCACTTCAGCACCACTCAAAATGCCGAGCTGCCCATGATCCTCGGCCAGCTGCCGGTCCTGCCGGAGCACTACTGGGCCGAGCGCGAATTCGGCCGCACCACTCTGGAGCCGCCGCTGGGCAGTGGCCCCTATCGCGTCGCGGAGGTGGATCAGGGCCGGCGCATCGTCTACCAGCGAGTCGAGGATTATTGGGCGGCGGATCTCCCCACGCAGCGTGGCCGCCACAACTTTGACCGCATGCTCTACGACTATTACCGGGATGGCACCGTGGCGGTTCAGGCCATCCAGGCCGGGGAATATCATCTCCGCCAGGAGAACGTGGCCCGTAACTGGGCCACGGCTTACGACAACAGCGCCGTGCGGGATGGTCTGCTGCGACTTGAGGAAATTCCTCACAGCCAGCCCGCCGGCATGCAGGGATTTTTCATCAATACCCGCCGCTCCATGTTCTCGGATCCCCGGGTACGGGAAGCGCTTGCCTACGCGTTCGACTTCCAGTGGACCAATGAAAACCTCTTCTACGGGGCTTATGAGCGCACCCGGAGCTACTTCGAGAACTCCGAGCTGGCGGCTACCGGGCTGCCTTCCGAAGCGGAGCTGGAAATTCTCGAGCCGTTTCGCGACCAGTTGCCGGAACGGGTTTTCACCGAAGCTTATGAGCCCCCCAGCACCGAGGGCCGAGGGATGCGGGGAAACCTTCGTCAGGCCTTCGCGCTACTGGATGAAGCCGGCTGGTCAGTGGTGGACGGTGATTTGACCCACACCGAAAGCGGCGAGGTCATGGACTTCGAGATCCTGCTGGTGAGTCCTTCCTTCGAGCGGGTGGTTCTGCCGATGCAGCGCAATCTGGAGCGGCTTGGGGCCAATGTCAGCGTACGGACCGTTGATCCAACCCAGTATCAGAATCGGCTGGATCGTTTTGATTTCGATATCACGGTCCATGTGGCGCCGCAGTCGCTGTCGCCGGGCAACGAGCAACGCGACTTCTGGAGCTGTGAGTCCGCCGAGATCAGCGGTAGCCGCAACATTGCCGGGGTCTGCGATCCGGTGATTGATGAGCTGGTTGAACGGATTGTCGATGCGCCGGACCGGGAATCCCTGATCCACCGGACCCGGGCGCTGGACCGGGTGCTGCAGTGGAATTTCTACGCCATCCCCAACTGGTACATTGATCGCTTCCGGATCGTGTATTGGGACCGTTTCGGGCGTCCCGGCGACAATCCGCCCTATGGATTCGCTCTGGATACCTGGTGGGTGGATCCCGACAAGGCCCAGCGCGTCGATGGGCGTTAACTGACAACCCGGAGTCTCGGAGCCCTTGTACGCATATATCGGGCGTCGCCTGCTGCTAATGATCCCGACCCTGCTCGGGGTTCTGCTGATTAACTTTGTGGTGGTTCAGTTCGCGCCGGGCGGTCCGGTGGAGCAGGTGGCCGCCCAGGTTCAGGGCACGGCAGATTTCTCCACCGCCCGGTTTTCGGGGGTCGCGGCGGACGAGGTGGCCAGCGAGAGCCGCGGTGCCCGGGGACTGGACCCGGAGTTCATTGCCGAGCTGGAAGCACAGTTCGGCTTTGACCGTCCGGCCCATGAGCGATTTCTGCTCATGGTGGGCAACTACGTCCGGTTCGACTTCGGTGAGAGCTTCTATCGGGATCAGACCGTGGGCGAGCTGATTGTCGAAAAATTGCCGGTGTCCATTTCCCTGGGGCTATGGACGCTCCTGTTCACTTATCTCATCTCGATCCCGCTGGGCATTCGCAAGGCCGTGCGCGACGGCTCGGCGTTCGATGTCTGGAGCAGTGCCGTGGTGATTGTCGGCTATGCCATTCCCGGCTTTCTGTTCGCGATCCTGCTTATCGTGGTGTTTGCCGGGGGCAGTTACCTGGACTGGTTTCCGCTGAGGGGGCTGGTCTCCGAGGACTGGCATGAGCTCTCCTGGCCCATGCGCATCCTCGATTACTTCTGGCATCTGGTGCTGCCCGTGCTGGCGATGGTGATCGGTGGCTTTGCCGGCCTGACCATGCTCACCAAGAATTCATTCCTCGAGGAAATCAACAAGCACTACGTTATGACCGCGCGAGCAAAGGGGGTCACCGAGCGGCGGGTGCTTTACGGCCACGTGTTTCGGAATGCCATGTTGATTGTCATTGCCGGATTTCCCGCGGCTTTTGTGGGGGTGCTGTTCACCGGGGCGCTGCTGATCGAAGTGATCTTTTCGCTGGACGGGCTGGGGCTACTGGGCTTCCAGTCGGTGGTCAACCGTGATTATCCGGTGGTTTTTGGCACGCTTTTCATCTTCACGCTGATTGGTCTGGTGCTGAATCTGCTGGGCGACATCATGTATGTCCTCGTGGATCCACGCATCGATTTCGAAGCCAGGCAGGGCTGAGCCGGTGGCCATTCAGCTCAACCCCATCAACCAGCGTCGCTGGGCCCAGTTCCGGGCCAACCGGCGGGGCTGGTGGTCACTGTGGATTTTCCTGGTGCTGTTCATTCTGTCGCTGTTTGCCGAGTTTCTGGCCAACGAGCGGCCACTGCTGGTTCATTACGACGGTGGCTGGTACGTGCCGGTGCTGGTCAGCTACCCCGAAACCATCTTCGGCGGAGACTTCCCCACGGAAGCAGAGTATCGGGATCCCTATGTGGCCGAGTTGATCAACGCGGACGGCTGGATGCTGTGGCCGCCGCTTCGGTACCACTATCGGACCATCAATTTCGAGAGCGAAGCCGCGGCGCCCGCGCCGCCCTCCGCGGAAAACTGGCTGGGTACCGACGATCAGGGCCGTGACGTGCTGGCGCGACTGATCTACGGCTTCCGGATTTCCGTGCTTTTCGGTCTCGCCCTCACCATCGGCAGTTCCCTGATCGGCGTGGCCGTCGGTGCGGTGCAGGGGTACTTCGGCGGTCGTACGGATCTCTTCGGGCAGCGCTTCATCGAGATTTGGGCCGGACTGCCAGTGCTCTATCTGCTGATCATCATGGCGGGCTTCGTGCAGCCGAGTTTCTGGTGGCTGCTGGGGATCATGCTGCTGTTCAGCTGGACCCAGCTGGTGGGCGTGGTCCGGGCAGAATTCCTGCGGGTCCGCAACTTCGACTACGTGAAAGCCGCCAAAGCCCTGGGGGTAACTGATAGCGTCATCATGGTCCGCCATGCCCTGCCCAACGCCATGGTGGCCACGGTGACGTTCATGCCGTTCATTCTTACCGGCTCCATCACCACGTTGACTTCACTGGATTTTCTGGGCTTCGGGCTGCCGCCGGGATCCCCGTCGCTGGGGGAGCTTCTCGCCCAGGGCAAAGCCAACCTGCAGGCCCCCTGGCTGGGCCTGACCGCGTTTTTCAGCCTGTCCATCATGCTGTCGTTGCTGGTGTTCATCGGTGAGGCGGCGCGGGATGCTTTCGACCCCCGCAAGACGCTGGGAGGGCACGGCGGGTGAGTCAGTTGCTGTCCATTCAGGAACTGTCCGTCTGTTTCGGGCATGGCGAGGGGCGGGTCACCGCGGTGCGCCAGGTGAGCCTGGGACTGAATGCCGGTGAAACCCTGGCGCTGGTGGGGGAAAGCGGTTCCGGGAAATCGGTGACGGCGCTGTCGATTCCGCAGCTGCTGCCATACCCCTATGCCGCTCACCCCACCGGCCGTATACATCTGGACGGGGAGTCCCTGCTGGATGCCTCTCGGGCACGCATGCAGGTGGTCCGGGGCGGTGAGCTGGGAATGATTTTTCAGGAGCCCATGACCTCACTGAATCCGCTGCACACTATTGAAAAGCAGATTGGCGAAACCCTGCGGATTCATCAGCGGCTCAGTCCGGCCATCGCCCGGGACCGGATCGTCGAGCTGCTGGAGATGGTGCGGCTGCCGGAGGCGGCCAGTCGTCTGGGGGCTTTCCCCCATCAGCTCTCCGGGGGGCAGCGTCAGCGGGTGATGATCGCCATGGCCATCGCCAACAGTCCCCGTCTGCTGATCGCCGATGAGCCCACCACGGCGCTGGACGTCACCATTCAGGCCGAGATCCTGGATCTGCTGGCGGACCTGCAGCGCCGCCTTGGCATGGCGATGCTGTTTATCAGTCATGACCTGGGCGTGGTTCGACGGATCGCCGATCGGGTGGCGGTGATGAAGCAGGGAGAAATTGTCGAGCAGGGCTCCATCGACACGGTTTTCAACCACCCGACGGATCCCTATACCCGGCTGCTGCTGGATGCCGAGCCCGAGGGCCGGCCGGCCGCGGTGCCCGCCGGTGAGCCGGTCCTGGAGACCCGGGATCTGCAGGTGTGGTTTCCCCGTCGCGGCGGACTGCTCAAGCGGGTGGTGGGGCACCTCAAAGCCGTGGATGGCATTGATTTGTCCGTGCGCCCGGGAGAGACCCTGGGCGTGGTCGGGGAGAGCGGCTCCGGCAAAACCACCCTCGGCATGGCCTTGCTGCGACTGCAGGATGGCCGGGGTGCCATCGAGTATCAGGGGCAGGACATCACCCGCTACTCCAACCGTCAGTTACGTCCGCTGAGACGGGAGCTGCAGGTGGTGTTTCAGGATCCCTTCGGCAGCCTGAGCCCGCGCATGTCGGTGGGGCAGATCATCGGCGAAGGGCTGGAAGTCCATGGCATCGGCGAGGGCCGCGAAGGCCGGGAGGCACTGGCCCGGGACGCCCTCGCCGAAGTGGGACTGGACCCGGCACTGGCGTCGCGGTTTCCCCACGAACTCTCCGGGGGGCAGCGTCAGCGGGTGGCGGTGGCCCGTGCCGTGGTCCTGAAGCCGCGTCTGATTGTTCTGGATGAGCCCACTTCCGCCCTGGACCGCTCGGTTCAGGCCCAGTTGGTGTCATTACTGCGCACGCTTCAGGCCCGTCATGGCCTCGCCTACATTTTTATCAGTCATGATCTCAAGGTCGTTCGGGCCATGAGTCATCGCATGGTGGTGATGCAGGCCGGCCGGATTGTGGAGGCCGGCGACGCCGAGGCGATTTTCGAGAGTCCGGCCGACCCCTATACCCAGCGCTTACTGGCGGCGGCGCTCTAGGGGCCCGCGCTGGTATCATCGCGCCATGAATAACCCCGTTATTGCGCTGGTCGGCCGCCCCAACGTCGGCAAATCCACCCTGTTCAATCAACTGACCCGTACCCGGGATGCCCTGGTGGCGGATTTTCCAGGCCTGACTCGTGATCGCCAGTACGGCGTCGGGCGGGTCGGCGAGCACCCGTATGTGTTGATCGATACCGGTGGGCTCGGTGAGCCGGACGACGTCACGTACCATCACATGCAGCGTCAGGCGCTTCGGGCGCTGGACGAGGCCGACGCGATCCTCTTTCTGGTGGACGCCCGCACCGGGGTCACCCCCGGCGACGAGGCGCTCACGGCGGACCTGCGTCAACGGGGCAAGCGGGTCTGGCTGGTGATGAACAAAGTGGACGGGGTGGACGCGGATGTGGCGGCCGCCGATTTCCACGGTCTGGGGCTGGACACTCCCTGGCCCATCGCCGCCGTGCATGGTCGTGGCGTGCGGCGGCTGATTGATGACGTGCTGGAGACGCTGATGCCGGCGGCGGAGCCAGCCGGAACCGACTCGCAGCCAGTGCCTGAGGGGTTTTCAGCGCCCGCCGGCGACGATCCGACAACGGCCATCGAGGTCGCCATTGTCGGCCGGCCCAATGTGGGCAAGTCCACGCTGGTGAATCGGCTCATTGGCGAGGAACGGGTGCTGGTGTACGACATGCCCGGCACCACCCGGGATGCCATTCGCGTGCCCTTCGAGCGCGACGGCCGTGCCTTTACCCTTATCGATACCGCCGGCGTGCGTCGCCGCAGCCGGGTTCGGGAGACCGTCGAAAAGTTCAGCGTCGTCAAAACCCTGCAGGCCATCGAAGCGTCGCGGGTGGTCATCATGGTGCTGGATGCTCAGCAGGAAATCTCCGAGCAGGACGCGCACCTGATCGGCCATGTCATCGAAGCGGGCCGCGGGCTGGTGCTGGCGGTGAACAAATGGGATGGGCTGGAGCCGGGGGCGCGGGAGCGGATCCGCCGCGAGCTGGACGTCAAGCTGGGCTTTCTGGATTTCACGCGGCCGCGTTTTATCTCGGCCCTGCACGGCACCGGGGTCGGGCGCCTCCTCGAGGAAGTGGCTCGTGTGGATGAAGCCGGTCGGCGCGAGCTCGGCACCCCGGAGCTCAACCGGATCCTGGCCGAGGCTACTGAAGCCCATCAGCCGCCACTGATCCGCGGCCGCCGGATTAAACTGCGCTATGCCCATCAGGGTGGCCGCAACCCACCCACCATTGTCGTCCACGGCAATCAGACCGCCGCGCTGCCCGGGGCTTATCGCCGCTATCTGGTGAACCGTTTCCGGCGCGAGCTGGGGCTTTGGGGAACCCCCATCCGCCTGGAGTTGCGCACGGGTGAAAACCCCTATGCCGGGCGCCGCAACAAACTGACCCCCCGACAGCAGCGCAAGCGCGAGCGCCTCATCCGCCGTCGTCAGCGTTAGCCCAACGGCGTAATTGGCGCCCCGGGCAGGATTCGAACCTGCGACCTATCGCTTAGGAGGCGATTGCTCTATCCGGCTGAGCTACCGGGGCAGGGACCGAATCGACGGGCTATTCAGGGAAGGTGGTGGAGCCGAGGGGAATCGAACCCCTGACCTCTAGAGTGCGATTCTAGCGCTCTCCCAACTGAGCTACGGCCCCATTAACCGAGCGAAAGTGTAGCATTGCGCTCTCGTGTGGTTCCACACTTGAGAGGATCCCGTGGCAGACACGCTGGCCATCGTCATTCCCGCCCTCAATGAGCAGGGGCGGATTGCTGAACTGGTGGAATCGCTGCGGCGCCAGCGAGGGTCCCATCCCTGGCTGGAGACACCGCTGGTGGTGGATGGCGGCAGCCGCGATGCCACCGTATCCGAAGCGAAACGGGCCGGCGCCCGGACCCTGGTGGCCGACCCGGGACGGGCTCGGCAGATGAATGCCGGCGCAGCGGCCACCCGCTCCGAGTGGCTGTGGTTTTTGCACGCGGATACCCGGCTGCCCGCGGGATCGCTTTCGGCGTTGCAGCGTTGCCTTGCTGCGGGGCGGGACTGGGGGCGCTTCGACGTCCGGATCCAGGGGGACCACTGGATGCTGCCGGTGATTGCCACCAGCATGAATGCTCGCTCCCGACTCACCGGCATCGCCACCGGGGATCAGGGGATTTTTGTGCGTCGCCGGGTTTTTGACGCCGTGGGCGGTTATCCGGAGCAGCCGCTGATGGAAGACATTGCGCTCTGCCGCCGACTCAAGGACGCCGTGGGGCGGCCGGCATGCCTCCGGGAGTCGCTGCATACCTCCGGTCGCCGCTGGGAAAGCCATGGGGTCTGGCGGACCATGGCGCTCATGTGGCAACTCCGGTGGGCCTACTGGCGGGGCGCCGATCCGGAACACCTTGCCTCGCGCTATCACTCGAGGGGTTCGTGATGCGGGTCAGGATTGCGATCCTGGCCAAGGCGCCGGTGCCGGGTCAGGTCAAGACCCGGCTGGGCCGTCGGGTGGGGGATCGGGCCGCCGCCGGCCTCTACACGCGCATGCTCCGGGACGTCGCCGCCATGGTCCAGGGGGCGGCCAGCGGGCCGGTAACGTTGTGGCACACGCCGGTTCGTCACCCATTGCTCACCGGCCTGGCCCGCCACCACGGGTTTGATCTGGCCAGCCAGCCCCGCGGCCCACTGGGGGCGCGTCTGCGGGCCATTGCCCGAGAGTCCCTGCGGGACTCCGAGGCGGTGTTGATGGTGGGCGGCGACTGCATCGGCCTGGGTCCGGCTCACATTCGCGCCGCCCGGCGCTGTCTCGCCGAGGGTCTTGAAGCGGTTTTTGCGCCGGCGCCGGACGGCGGCTACACGCTGGTGGGGCTCACCCGCCGGGTCCCCCGGTTGTTCCAGGGCATCGACTGGGGAACCCCGGCGGTGATGGGCCAGACGCTGGCTGCCGGTCGGCGGGGCAAAGTCCGTCTTGGCCTGATCGCGCCCGCGAATGACCTGGATGACTGGGCTGACCTGCGCCGCTGGCGTCGCGAGGCGGGGTCGGAGGTGATCTGGCGCCGACAACCGCGGGGTGGGTATGATGCCGCCGCGAGAGCGACGCTTGGTGCCGGGGGCGGGAATCGAACCCGCACTCTCTTGCGAGAACCGGATTTTGAGTCCGGCGCGTCTACCAGTTCCGCCACCCCGGCGCGGAGCGCTGAGTATAACAGGCCTGAATGAAAGTCAGCGATTTCGAATATCACCTGCCCGAGTCACTGATTGCCTCGGAACCGCTCCCCCGTCGGACCGACAGCCGCCTGCTCGTGGTTGACCGCGACACCGGCGCGTTGGCGGACCGGGACTTCCCGGCCATTGTGGATTTTCTGGGGCCCGGCGACCTGCTGGTTCTGAATGACACCCGGGTTCTGCCGGCCCGGCTTTTCGGTCACAAGGCCACTGGCGGCGCCGTCGAGGTTCTGCTCGAGCGGGTGCTGAATGAGCGCGAAGCCCTTGCCCAGATCCGGGCCAGTAAAACCCCGAAAGCGGGCACCAGGCTGCATCTGGAGGGCGGGCTTGGCGTCGAGGTGACACAACGCGACGGGGACTTTTTCCGGCTTTGCTTCGAAGGGACCGAACCCCTGCCGGTCCTTCTTGAGCGCCATGGCCACATGCCGCTGCCGCCTTACATCAAACGGCCGGACACCCATGCGGACCGGGAACGCTACCAGACGGTATTCGCCGACAAGCCGGGTGCCGTCGCGGCCCCCACGGCGGGGCTGCATTTTGACCCGTCACTGCTTCAGACCCTTGAAAATCGCGGGGTGGAACTGGCGCGGCTGACGCTCCATGTGGGCGCCGGGACCTTCCAGCCGGTGCGCAGCGAGACGGTGGAGGACCATGAAATGCACGCCGAGTGGGTATCCGTGCCGGCCTCCGTCTGCGATGCGGTTGCCCGCACCCGGGCCCGTGGCGGTCGGGTGGTGGCCGTGGGAACCACCGTGGTGCGTTCCCTGGAGACGGCGGCCCTGGGGGGTGAACTCGCACCGTTTGAGGGGGAAACCGACATCTATATCTATCCGGGATATGAGTTCCGGGTGGTGGACGCGCTGATCACCAATTTTCATCTGCCGGGCTCGACGCTGGTCATGCTGGTGAGCGCTCTGGCCGGCCGCGAGTCAATCCTGGCGGCTTACCGGCACGCCGTGGAGCGGCAGTACCGTTTCTTCAGCTATGGCGACGCCATGCTCATCATGGCTGACACCACCACGGTGGCACCATGAGCCTGCGATTCGAAACCCTGGCCGAGGATGGCCTGGCCCGCCGGGGTCGTTTGCACTTCCAGCGGGGGGTGGTAGAGACCCCGGCATTCATGCCCGTGGGCACCTACGGCACGGTCAAGGGGGTGACGCCGGAGGAGGTGGCCGAATCGGGCGCCCAGATCCTGCTGGGTAACACTTTCCACCTCATGCTGCGTCCGGGCACCGAAATCATTGCCGACCATGGGGACCTGCATGACTTCATGCACTGGCAGGGCCCGATCCTGACCGACTCCGGCGGCTTCCAGGTGTTCAGCCTGGCGAAGGGTCGGAAAATCACCGAACGGGGCGTCCGCTTCCGCTCGCCGGTGGACGGCTCGGAAGTGTTTCTAGATCCGGAACGCTCCATGGCCGTCCAGCGAGCGCTGGGCAGCGATATCGTGATGATTTTCGACGAATGCACCGCCTGGCCGGTGGAAAAGCACGAGGCGCGCCGATCCATGGAGCTGTCGCTGCGCTGGGCGGAGCGCAGCCGCGCTGCCCACGGGGACAATCCATCGGCGCTATTCGGCATCGTGCAGGGGGGCATGTTCGAGGACCTGCGAGCGGCGTCCCTGGATGGACTCACCGGGATTGGTTTTGACGGCTACGCGGTGGGTGGCCTGTCGGTGGGGGAGCCACCGGAGGAGCGACTCCGGGTGCTGGACAGTCTTGGCCCCCGGCTGCCGGCAGCGGCTCCCCGCTATTTAATGGGGGTTGGACGGCCTGAAGATCTGGTGGAATGCGTGGCGCGGGGCATCGACATGTTTGACTGCGTGTTGCCCACCCGCAATGCCCGCAACGGATTTCTGTATACCGACACCGGGACCCTGAGGCTGCGGAATGCCCGGTTTGCCCGGGACACCCGCCCGGTGGAAGCCGACTGTGACTGCTACACCTGCCAGCACTACAGCCGGGCCTATCTGCGACATCTCGACCGCTGCGGCGAGATGCTTGGTTCGCGGCTCAACACGCTTCACAACCTGCGCTATTTTCAGCGCCTCATGCAGCGTCTGCGCGACGCCATCGAGGCTGGCGAGCTCAATGAGTTCCGGCGGGACTTCGCCGCCAAACGCAGCGGTATGACATAATCCTCCCTTTACTTTGACGGAGTGCATCATGGATTTCTTCATCAGTAACGCAATGGCCCAGCAGGGCGAGCCGGGCGCCGGCCTGATGGGCCTGCTGTTTCCCATCGCCCTGATCGTGATCTTCTACTTTCTGCTGATCCGGCCGCAGCAGAAGCGCGCCAAGGAACACAAGAAGCTGGTGGAAAACCTCTCCAAGGGAGACGAGGTCCTGACCACCGGTGGACTGGTGGGGCTGATCACCGATGTCGGTGACACCTTCGCCACTCTGGAGGTCGCGGATAATCTCGAGGTCAAAATGCAGAAATCCGCGGTGGCCCAGGTACTGCCCAAGGGCTCTTACCGCCAGAGTCTGGAGAAGACTGAGGCCACCAAGGCCAGCGCCAAGTAAAACCCCATGAATCGCTATCCGCTCTGGAAATATGTCCTGATCGTCACCGTGATCCTGACGGGCTGTCTGTATGCCCTGCCCAATCTTTTCGGGCAGGATCCCGCGCTTCAGGTCACCACGGCGGATGGCAATCCCCCCGATGAGCGCACCCGCGCTCGCATCGTGGACCTGCTGGCTGACCGGAACGTGCCGGTAGAAGCCGCCGAGCTGCGGGACGGACAGTTTCTGCTGCGGCTACCGGACCTGGATGCTCAGATGCGCGCTGCCGACGAGGTGGAACTCGCCCTTGGCCGGGATCACACCGTGGCGCTCAACCTTGCCTCCGCCACGCCGGAATGGTTGCGGGGGCTCGGTGGCCGACCCATGTATCTGGGCCTTGATCTGCGGGGGGGTGTCCACTTTTTGATGGAAGTGGACATGGATACCGTGCTTGAGCAGACGGTGGGGCGCTACACCGATGAGTTCCGTCGCCTGTTGCGGGACGACGGCATTCGCCACCGGGGAATCCAGAGTCAGGAGACTGGGGTAAGCGTGCGTTTTGCCAGCGAGGCGGACGCGGATCGGGCGCTGTCTCTCCTGTTACCGGAATATCCTGAGCTGGACTTCGATGTGGAGGTGACCGAGGACCCGGCGGGTGCCCGGCTTGTTGCCACCCTGACCGATGAAGAACTCGCCGAAGTCCGCAATTTCGCCATCCAGCAGAACATCACCACGCTGCGCAATCGGGTGGATGAGCTGGGCGTGGCCGAGCCGGTGATTCAGCGCCAGGGGGCCGAGCGCATTGTCGTCCAGCTGCCCGGTGTCCAGGACACCGCCCGGGCCAAAGACATCATCGGCGCCACCGCGACTCTCGAATTCCGGATGGTGGATCAGGACAACTTTCCCTTCTTCGGCGATGCCGACAGCACTGTACCTCCGGGCACCGAACTTTTCCCGGAGCGTGATGGTGGTTACGTGCTGCTGGAGCGGGAGATCATCATCACCGGTGACGAAATCACCGACGCCTCGTCCGGGCTGGATACCCGAACCGGCCAGCCGGAGGTCAATATCCGGCTGAGCGGGGCTGGTGGCAGCCGAATGAACCGCATCACCGGTGCCCGGGTGGGCGACCACATGGCGGTGTTGTTCAAGGAAACCGAGCTTCAGGCCCGACGGGTCGGCGACGAGGTCATTCGCGAGCAGGTCCAGGTGGAAGAGGTCATTAACGTGGCCCGCATCCAGGAGCAGCTGGGCAATCGCTTCCGCATTACCGGCCTTGAGAGCAGCCAGGAGGCCCGCAACCTGTCGCTGCTGCTGCGGGCGGGTTCTCTGGCGGCGCCGATGCAGATCATCGAAGAGCGCACCATTGGGCCCAGTCTGGGGCAGCAGAACATTGATCAGGGCATCGCAGCGGTGCTGATGGGCTTCGCCCTGGTGGTGCTGTTCATGGGCGTTTATTACCGGGTGTTCGGGCTGCTGGCGAATCTGGCACTGGTGACCAATCTGGTGCTGATTGTGGCGGCGCTGTCAGCGTTACAGGCCACCCTGACGCTGCCCGGCATCGCTGGCATTGTCCTGACGGTGGGCATGGCGGTGGACGCCAACGTGCTGATTTTTGAGCGCATCCGCGAAGAGCTGCGCAATGGCAGCAGCGCTCAGCAGGCCATCGAAGCGGGCTATGGCAAGGCCCTGTCCACCATTGCGGATGCCAACATCACGACACTCATTGCGGCCATTGTGCTGTTTGCGTTCGGCACTGGTCCCATCAAGGGCTTTGCGGTGACCCTGTCCATCGGTCTGGTCAGCTCCATGTTCACGGCCATTCTCGGCACCCGAGCCCTGGTCAACCTTATCTACGGCGGCCGCCGCGGCGCCCGTCTGGCTATCTGAGGGAGCGATCTTGGACTTCTTCAAGCGCGAACCCCGAATCGATTTCATGGCCCACCGGCGGCTGGCAGCGCTGGTCACCGCCTTTCTGCTGGTGGGGGCTATCGCCCTGATCGTGTTCCGGGGCCTGAACCCCGGGCTGGATTTCACCGGCGGCACGCTGGTGGAGGTTGGTTACCCCGAAGCGGTGGAGCTGGAGTCGGTGCGGCAGACCCTGACCGAAGCCGGTTTCGAGGGAGCGGTGGTGCAGACTTTCGGCACGCCGCGGGACATCCTGATTCGAATGCCGCCGGATGAAGGCACCGGCGATGAACTCAGTAACGCGGTGCTGGATGCCCTGCAGGCGGCACGCCCGGATGCGGAGCTGCGTCGGGTGGAGTTCGTTGGGCCCCAAGTGGGTGAGGAACTGACTGAGCAGGGCGGGCTGGCGTTGCTGTACGCGTTGGCCGGGATTCTGATCTATGTGGCGTTCCGCTTTGAATACCGATTTGCCATCGGTTCGGTGTCCGCCGTGGTCCATGACGTGGTGGTCACGGTCGGTCTGTTCGTGGCCACGGGGCTGACTTTCGACCTCACGGTCCTGGCGGCGCTGCTGGCCGTCATCGGCTACTCCCTTAACGACACCATCGTGGTCTTCGACCGAATCCGGGAAAACTTCGTGCGCATGCGCAAGGGCACCGCCGAAGAGGTGACCAATCGGTCCATCAATCAGATGTTGCCCCGGACGCTGGTGACCAGTCTGACCACCTTGCTGGTGCTGCTGGCGCTGCTGTTCTTCGGCGGCGAGTTGATCCGTGGTTTCGCGGTGACCCTGATCATCGGCGTGCTGGTGGGCACCTATTCATCCATCTACGTGGCGAGTTCCGCCGCCCTGGCGCTGGGCGTCAGCAAGGAAGACCTCATCCCGCCGCCGAAAGAGGGCGAGGACGCCGACGAAAGTCAGGAGACCCCGCTACGCTGAGGTATCAGGCGCGGATGCCATCCACGCGGTGGGGTCCGATGGTGCGAACCAGGTCGGCGAACAGCCGGGGGCTGCCCGCGACGATGTTGCCGGTCTCCAGATAGCGGTCGCCACCGGCGAAATCGCCGACAATGCCGCCGGCTTCACGGATCATCAGCGCGCCGGCCCCCATGTCCCAGGGCTTGAGGCCGATCTCCCAGAAGCCGTCCAGCCGCCCGCAGGCCACATAGGCGAGGTCCAGGGCGGCGGCACCGGCCCGACGCAGGTCCCCGGCCCGGGCAAATACGTCCCCGAACATGCCCAGATAGGCGCTGTGATATTCGCGCAGGCGCAGCGGAAAGCCGGTGCCAATGAGGGCGTTGTCCAGACCCGGCCGAGGCTTGATGCGCATCTTCCGGCCTTCAAAGGTACAGCCGCCGCCGCGCTTGGCGGTCCAGAGCTCCTGGAGCACCGGATCATAGATAACGCCGGCTTCGAGGGCGCCCTTGTGTTTGAGCGCGATGGAGACCGCAAACTGCGGGAATCCGCGCAGGAAGTTGGTGGTGCCGTCCAGCGGATCCACCAGCCAGACATACTCGGCGTCCTCGCTGCCCCCTTCCTCTTCGCCGACAATAGCGTGGTCGGGGTAGGCCTGCCGGAGGATGGCGCGAATTTCAGCCTCGGCCATCCGGTCCACTTCGCTGACGAAATCATTTTCGCCCTTCTGCTCCACTACAATCCGATCCAGTCGGTCCATGTGGCGAACGATGATGTTGCCGGCGCTGCGGGCGGCGCGCACGGCGATGTTAACCATGGGGTTCATTTAAAGATCCTGATCTGTACCGCGGCCGCCGTTGGCATGCCGTAGAATTCAGCGCGGATGATAACAGTATTCGATCCGGGAGGTGGCAGCGTGGCAGACGGGCCCGTGACGGGACAGGCGTGTCGGGTGGTGCTGGTGGGAACCAGTCACTCCGGTAATATCGGGGCGGCGGCACGGGCGATGAAAACCATGGGACTGACCGGGCTCGACCTGGTGGCGCCGGAGTGCGAGGTTGACGAACAGGCCCTCGCCATGGCGGCGGGCGCCCGGGACGTGGTGGAGTCGGCGGTGATTCATGAAACCCTCGCGGGGGCCCTTGCGGAGAGCGATCTGGTGCTGGGGCTGACCGCCAGAGAGCGCCGGGATGGGGTTCCCGCCCTGGGTCCGGCCGAGGCGGCGACCCTGATCGCCGCCCAGCCCGGCGGCCAGGTGAGTGTCCTGTTCGGGCGGGAGCGCACCGGGCTGACCAACGACGAGCTCGCCTTTTGCCATCGGCTGGTGCATCTGCCGGCCAACCCGGAGTATCCGTCGCTCAACATTGCCGCCGCCGTGCAGGTCATGAGCTATGAGATTCGCTGCAAGCGCCTTGGCGAGCCGGGAGGCACCACCGGCTCTTCATCCGGGGAAGTGATCGCCACCGGGGCGCACCTGGAGGGCCTGCATACCGATCTGGCGCGGCTGGTGGAGCGCACGGGCTACTCCGCCAATCAGCCCCGGGAAGTGCTCAACCGGCGGCTTAGAAATTTCATCAACCGATCCCGCCCCACCCGGGATGAAGTCAATCTGCTCCGGGGTATCCTCAAGCGCATCAAGCACTGAGGGCGCTGGCTGCGGCACCTGGCGCGCGCGTATACTTCCGCCCATGATGCAACGTCTCCGAGAAGATGTCCGGTGCGTGTTTGACCGCGATCCCGCGGCCAGGCATTACTTCGAGGTGCTCACCACCTATCCGGGTGTGCACGCGCTGCTTCTGCACCGGTTGAACCACTGGCTCTGGCGCCACCACCTGCGCTGGCTGAGCCGGTTCCTGTCCCTGATTGCCCGGCTACTGACGGGTATCGAGATCCATCCGGGAGCCCGCATCGGGCGGCGGTTTTTCATTGACCATGGCCTTGGCGTCGTCATCGGCGAAACCGCCGAAGTGGGGGATGACTGCACCCTGTACCAGGGGGTTACGTTGGGCGGGACGTCCTGGGAGGGTGGCAAACGCCACCCGACGCTAGGCGATAACGTGGTAGTCGGCGCCGGCGCCAAAGTGCTTGGCCCGATCAGCGTCGGCGAAGGGGCCCGGATCGGCTCCAATGCCGTGGTGGTCAAGGATGTGCCCGACAATGCGACCATGGTTGGTATTCCGGCGCGGGTGGCCCGGCTGGGTTCGGAGCCGTCATCGCTGTCCGAAACCGACCAGCGGCGGGCGGAAACGGCCCGACGGATCGGCTTCGATGCCTACGGGGCGACCCATGACATGCCGGATCCGGTAGCCAATGCCATCAACTCGATCCTTGACCATGTCCACCATACCGACGCCCGGCTGCAGGAAATGTGCACCGCACTTCGCGAGCTGGGAGCCGAAGTCAATGACACCCGCATTCCGGATATCGATCGCTGTGGCATGGAGGAGGATCCGGCCACCGATCGGGCGTCGTCCGGCGACCCGAAATAGCGATGGACCCGACGCGAATCTACATGGATCACGCGGCGACCACGCCGCTGGATCCCCGGGTGGCAGCGCGCATGGAAAGTGTCCGGGGGACCACCGGGCTGGTGGCCAATCCTTCCAGCTCGCACCCCGCGGGCATGGCGGCCTCGGCCGCGGTGGCGGTGGCCCGGGATGAGGTCCTGGCAGCCGTCCATGCCCCTGGGTATCACTTGCTCTGGACCAGCGGCGCCACCGAGGCGGACAACCTCGCCATCCTCGGCGTTGCCCGGGCGACGCGCCGGCGGGAGCCGGCCCGGGACCGGATCCTGGTGGCGGCCACTGAGCACTCAGCGGTGCTGGCGTCAGCTGACGCGGCCCGGGAGATGGGTTTTGAGGTTCAGCGGCTGGCGGTGGGCGTCGACGGACAGCTGGATATGGAGGGCCTGGCCGGAGCGATCGATCAGCGGGTGGCGCTGGTATCCGTTGCCCATGTCAACAGCGAAACCGGCGTTATCCAGCCGCTGGAGGCCATTGCGTCGGCGGTGCACGAGGCGGGCGGGCGTTTTCACGTGGACGCGGCCCAGGGAGCGGGCCGTCTGCCGCTTGATCTGAGCGCCATGGGCGCCGATCTGGTGTCATTGTCCGCCCACAAGTTCTACGGACCCAAGGGCATTGGCGCGCTCTGTTATCACCCGGATGTGCGCATTGAGCCGCTTTTTCATGGTGGCGCGCAGCAGCAGGGGCTCAGGCCCGGGACGCTGCCGGCGGACCTGATTGCCGGCATGGGCGCGGCGCTGGCGCTGGCCGATGACGAATCCGAGCGGCGTCGGCTTCTGGAGCTGCGCCGGCGACTCCGGGATCAACTGGTGGCCCTGGGGGGCGTGGTCATCAATGGGCGCGACGACGGCTCGCCTCATATCCTCAATGTCTCGTTCGCTGGGGCTCATGGAGCCGTGCTGCGGGACGGGTTGAGGGATTGTCAGGTGAGCTTCGGGTCCGCCTGCAGTGATGGCGGTGCGTCGCCGGTTCTGCGAGCCATGGGACGGCCGGATGCACTGGCTCATGCCGCGGTGCGCTTCAGTCCGGGTCGCTACACCCGGGTGGAAGAAGTCGACGCGCTGGCTTGCCATGTCGCCAGCGTCGTGCGTCAGGCGCGGGCCGTCTCCCCGGTTTGGAGAGAACTCCTTGAGGGCCGTCCGGTGGCCGAGGTTTACGAGGCAACAACCCCGCTGGACGTGGCTTGAAACGGTGGTTTGCGAGGCGCAGGATTGGGATAAGTATTTAGGGGCTCCCGCTGATGTGGCGGGTTGGCGCCACGGCGGGGCGGGTTCGATTCGGGAAGACCGCCGGGTCGATTGCTGGCTGGCCATTGAAGGCGACCGCGTTCAGTCAGCCCGCTTTGAAGTGTTCGCCGGACCGGACGCTCTGCGAGGGGCTCTTTGGGCAGCGCGGTGGCTGTCCGGCCGTCCCGTGGCCGACCTGGAGTCCCTGACCGGACTGGAAATCGTTCGTCGGGCAGGGCTTGCCGACGGGGCGAAGACCGATGCACTGTGCATTGAGGATGCGATGCGTGCCGCCGCAACGGCATCGCCACTGACAGGAGGCCGAGAGCAGTCATGAATATTCAGGTAACGGAGCGTGCCGCCAAACACATCCGCCAGTCTCTGGCTCGCCACGGCGGTGGTGTCGGACTTCGACTGGGCGTCCGGACCTCGGGCTGCTCGGGGTTCATGTACACCGTGGACTACGCCGAGTCGGTGAGTGAAGACGACACCCTGGTGGAGCAGCACGGAGCAACGGTGGTGATCGACCGCAAGAGCCTGCCCTTTCTGGAGGGGCTTGAGGTGGATTTCGTCCGTGAGGGGCTCAACGAGCGGTTCAGCTTCCACAACCCGAATGTCACCGCCGAATGCGGTTGCGGGGAGAGCTTCGCCTTCCAGTAATTGTCGGGAGACCGACGCGACGATACACTCAGGCGCTTCGTTCAACCCGCCGCGGCGCCGCTGGTGGGTTTCTGTTTTTCTGGCCCGGGGGTTTTTCGGGCTGACAAGGGAGTTCATGAATGTCCGTGGAGCGCACACTTTCCATCATCAAGCCTGATGCGGTCGCCGCCAACAACATCGGCGAGATCTATCGCCGCTTCGAGACCGCCGGCCTGACGATCATCGCGGCCCGCATGCTGCACCTGAGCCAGGAGCAGGCGGAGTCATTCTACGCGGTTCACCGTGAGCGGCCGTTTTTCGCCGACCTGGTGAAATTCATGATGTCGGGCCCAGTGGTGGTGCAGGTTCTAGAAGGCGAGAATGCCATCGCCAAGAACCGGGAGATCATGGGTGCCACCAATCCCGCCGAAGCCGCCGCCGGTACCATTCGCCACGATCTGGCGGAAACCGTTGACGCCAATGCCGTTCACGGTTCCGACGCGCCGGAGACCGCCCGTGAAGAAATCGCCTTCTTCTTCGGAGATGATGAGCTCCACAGCCGGCGCTGATAACGCGTCCGCTCCCCGTGTCGATCCCGTCGGGCTCCTGGGCCTGGACGAGAGCGGGATGAAGGAATTTCTCGCCGATATCGGCGAGAAACCCTTCCGCAGTCGTCAACTGCGTCAGTGGCTGCACCAGCGGCAGGTTTATGATTTTGCCGAAATGACCGACCTCTCCAAGGGGCTGCGTCAGACCCTGACCGAGCGGGTCCGCATCAATGTCCCGCAGGCGATTTTCGACAAGGAGTCGGCGGACGGCACCCGCAAGTGGCTGGTAGGCCTTGAGAGCGGCAATGCCGTCGAGACGGTCTATATCCCTGAGCGGGACCGCGGCACGCTGTGCGTTTCCTCGCAGGTGGGTTGCGCCCTCGACTGCGGCTTCTGTTCCACCGGCAAGCAGGGCTTCAACCGCAATCTCTCCGCCGACGAGATTATCGGGCAACTGCATTTCGCTTCAGCGGCACTGGAGGCCGAGGGTCGGGGTCGCCGGATCACCAACGTGGTGATGATGGGCATGGGTGAGCCCCTGGCGAACTTCCGCAATGTAGTCTCTGCCACCAATCTGATGGTGGACCCCTATGCTTGGGGCCTGTCCCGGCGCCGTGTCACGCTGTCAACGGTGGGGCTGGTTCCCGCCCTCTATCGGCTCGCGGACCACAGCAACATCAGCCTTGCGGTGTCGCTGCATGCCCCCAATGACCGGCTTCGCGACGAGATTGTGCCCATCAACCGCAAATATCCCCTCCGCGAGCTGCTGCCCGCCTGCGAGCACTATCTCGACAACACGCCGCATCACGCCATTTATTGGGAGTACGTGATGCTGGACGGCGTCAACGACAGTCTGGCCAATGCCCGCGAACTGGTGGAGCTGCTGGGTAACATTCCCTCCAAAATCAACCTGATCCCTTTCAATCCGTTTCCCGGCACCCGATATGTGGGTTCGCCCCGCGAGCGCATCCGCCGGTTCGCCGACCATCTCCAGAAAGCCGGTTTCATCACCACCATCCGGCGAACTCGGGGTCAGGACATCGACGGCGCCTGCGGCCAGCTGGTGGGCCAGGTGATCAATCGCCGCAACCGCGGCAAGCAGGGGGCAAACCGGGTCCCTGCCTGATGCGAGCGCTGGTTGGTGGCTTGGCGATGTTGTTTCTCACCGCCTGTGCGGTGCAGGCAGACCGTCCGCTTAGCACCGAGGAGGCGCAGCGGGCCGCTCGGGCGAACACCGACCTCGCGATCTACCACCTCCAGCAGGCGGATCTGGCTCGGGCCAGGGATCGGGCCCTGCAGGCGCTGGAACAGGACCCGGAGTACGTCGTGGCGCACCTGGTGACAGCGGAAATCCAGGTCGAGCTGGATAACCCCAAAGTTGCTGAGCGGCACTTTCGCGAAGCGCTGCGGCTGGAGCCGGAGAACGGCGCTGCGCTCAACAATTACGCCGGCTTTCTCTGTCGGCAGGGGCGGGTGATGCAGGCGGTGGATCTCTACGAACTCGCTATCGCCAATCCCCTTTACCCCCAACGCAATGTCGCTCGGGTCAATGCCGGGCGCTGCCTGGCGGATGCAAATCAGCCCGCGCAGGCGGCGCGTTACTGGCAGACCGCTCTGGAGAATGATCCGGCGTCCGTACCCGCCCTTCGCGGTATGAGTGAAATCTTCCTGGCGAGGGGTGATGCCGATAGGGCACGGGCATTTTATTCGCGCTACACTGATAAGTCGGTAGAGACGCCGTCGATGCTGTGGCTGGGTGTGCGGATTGCCACGGCAGAGGGGGATCGGAAAGGCGCGGAGGAACTCGAACATCGACTCCGGCAGCGTTATCCCGAGTTCGAAATCCCGCACGATTGACCGAGTAGCAGATTATGT
The DNA here is from genome assembly GCF_009676705.1 of Spiribacter sp. 2438. Taxonomy (GTDB): domain Bacteria; phylum Pseudomonadota; class Gammaproteobacteria; order Nitrococcales; family Nitrococcaceae; genus Spiribacter. Next base: position 581,866 of record NZ_CP046046.1, read on the forward strand.
CCGAGCAGCAGACGAGGCCCACCGAGGGGCAGGTAACTGCAGGAAATGGCCCGGGCTCCCATCTCCGCGACGAGAGGCTGCGTCGCGAGCTGACTCTCGAGGAGGTCGCCAGCCGGCTCCACCTTGACCGGGCGACCATTGAAAAACTCGAACGGGATGATTATCCCGCGCTGCCGCCGATGACTTTCGTGCGGGGCTATGTCCGCTCATACAGCGTCCTGCTTGGCATTGATCCGGATCCTCTGGTCGCAAGGCTGAAACAGGTCGCGCCGGCCGGTGAGGACAGCACCCTGAAAGCGGGGCCGGGCATGGATTCCGCCGGCAACCGCCGGAAATCCGTGGCCGGGTCCGCAGGCGGTCGGCTGCCGGTGATGGCGCTTTCCATCGCCCTGCTGATAGCGGTGGCGGGTACCGCCGGCTGGCTGCTGAGTCGCGAAGAGGCGGACTCCGTGGTTGACCCCAGCGGTGAGGATGCGACGGTCTCGCCGGCTGAGACCGAAGCCACTGAGGTCACTGAGCCCATCCAGCCCACCGAGCCCACCGAGCCGCGATCGGCCGAGTCGCCGCTGACCGAGCCCGAGCCGACTGAGCGGGAGTCCGCTGAACCGACGCCATCTCTGGCGGCCGTTCCTGTTGATCCGACCGTCGAGGCGGAAGTTGGGGAAGCCGCCCCGGGGATGGATTCACCACCGCAAACGGCTGCGATTGCCGATCTGCTCTTCGTGCCTGAGCCGGATCCGCTTAACGGCGATTCGTCCAATGCGACGGACATGGCCGTCAACCTCGGGTTCGTCTTCACCGGGGAATCCTGGGTTGAGGTCACCGATGCTCAGGGAGATCGTCTCATGTTCGGGCTAGTCACCAGCGGTGAGGAGCAGCTGCAGGGCGAGCCGCCATTCGACATCGTCATTGGCGATGTCAGCGCGGTCTCGCTGAGCTATCGGGGCGAGGCGGTGGATCTTGAACAACATGCGCGGGGCAATGTCGCTCGGTTTACGTTGGGTGATTCCTGAGCGCCAGGTCACCCGTTCGCTGGATTTTGTGGGGGAGTTTTGAGCGAGTCCATTCAGAGCATACGGGGCTTTGGCGATGTCCTGCCCGCCGAGAGCCCGGTTTGGCAGTTTGTCGAGGAGACATTCAAGGCGGAATTGAAGCGTTATGGCTTCGATGAAATCCGGCTGCCCATCGTGGAAAAAACCGAACTGTTCGCCCGCTCCATTGGTGAAGTGACGGACATTGTCGAAAAAGAGATGTACACCTTCCAGGATCGCAACGGCGACAGTCTGACCCTGCGGCCGGAGGGAACCGCCGGCTGTGTACGGGCGGCCCTGCAGCGGGGCCTTTTGCACAATGCGCGTCCGCGTTTGTGGTACACGGGGCCCATGTTTCGGCATGAAAGACCGCAGAAGGGTCGGTGCCGGCAGTTTCATCAGGTGGGAGCCGAGGCGTTCGGACTGTCGGGACCGGATATCGATGCCGAAATGATTCTCATGTCCGGCCGCATTCTTCGCGCGCTGGGGCTGCAGAATCTGCGTCTCGAAATCAACAACCTGGGCAGCAAGGCTTCTCGAGCGGCCTACCGGGAGCAGCTGGTGTCCTATTTCGAAGGGCAGGCCGACCAGTTGGACGAAGATGCCCGGCGGCGCCTGCATAGCAACCCCCTGCGCATCCTGGACACCAAGAACCCGGCCATGGTCGATGTGGTTCGGGATGCCCCGGACCTGCTGGCGGCCATTGATGACGACTCCCGGCAACACTTCGAGACACTGCAGCAGGTGCTGGGCGCGGCCAACCAGGCGTTCACCGTGAACTCCCGGCTGGTCCGTGGGCTGGATTATTACGGCGGAACCGTTTTCGAATGGATCAGTGACGATTTGGGGGCCCAGGGCACGGTACTGGCGGGCGGCCGCTACGATACGCTGGTCGCCCAGATCGGTGGCCGCGCCACCCCCGCCATTGGGTTTGCCGCTGGCATCGAAAGGCTGGTGGCTCTGGTTGAAGCGGCGGGTACCGCGCCGGCGCCCACCCGTCCCCATGCCTATCTGGTGATCGGCGACCCGGACCTGCTGGAAGAAGCCATTGCGCTGGCGGAGAGGCTCCGTGATGCATTGCCCGGGCTGCAGCTGGAGGTCAACGCCGGCGGTGGGTCGATGAAAAGCCAGCTACGCCGGGCCGACCGCAGTGGAGCGGCTCTAGCACTTTTGCTGGGCCATGAGGAAGTGGCCGCCGGCGAAGTAACCGTCAAGGATCTCCGGGGCCAGGCAGAACAGGCACGCGTTGCCATGGATGCCTTGCAAAAGACATTATTGCCCCTCTGTACACAGTGACCTGACAGGAGCCACGCCGTGGCCTACGAAGACGAAGAACAGCTTGAAAAACTCCGCAACTGGTGGCGCCAGTATGGCCAAACCGTGGTGATTGGTGTCCTGGCAGGTGTTGCCGCGGTGGTTGGCTGGCAGCAATGGCAGGCCTGGGAAGCCCGCCAGGCCACCGCCGCCGCCCAGGACTACGCCGCCGTGGTCACCGCCATCAACCAGGGCGACGTTGAGGCCGCCGACAATCGGTTGGCGCTGCTCCGCGAGGATCACCCGGGCAGCCCCTATGCCGTCATGGCGACCATGGCCGTGGCCACCGCCGAGCTGGCCGATGGGCGCGCTGACACCGCGGCGGACCTGCTGGCCTGGGTCAGCGAGGAGCGTGCCGACAGCCCGCTGACGGTGGTGGCACGACTGCGTCATGCCGAAGCCCTTGCAGCCGCAGGCCGGGATGACGAGGCGCTGGCAGCAACAGAGCCGACGCCGGACGGTCCGCTGTTGCCCCGCTACCTCGAGTTGAGAGGCGACCTTTTAGTGGCGCAGGGTGACCGTGACGGGGCCATCGCCGCTTACCAGGAGGCGTTGGAGCGGGCGCCGGGGCAGCGCCGATCGGTCCTGGAGCTCAAGCTGAATGATCTCGGCGGGGTGCCGGCATCGTGAGAGCGATAAAGCCTTCACTCACCGCTCTGGCGCTGGCGATCCTGCTGGCTGCCTGTGCAGCTCGCGAAGCGCCCGGCCCCGAACCCACCCCGGCCACTGAGGACGGCCGTCAGATCACCGTGGAGCAGCGTTGGTCTACTGAAATCGGTGAGGCAGCTGACGACGCCCACCGGTTGCAACCGGCCATGGCGGGCGGTCACCTGGTGATGGCTGCCGGCAACGGGCGGGTGGTGGCAATGGATCCTGCTACCGGCGATGAGCGCTGGGCTGTCAACCTGAATGCACCGATTGCCGGTGGCCCGGGCGCTGACGATGAACTGATCGCCGTCGGTACCAGCGATGGTGAAGTAATTGCACTGTCGGCGGCGGATGGTGAAGTCCAATGGCAGGCTCGGGTCAGCAGTGAAGTGCTGGCACCACCGGCCGTCGGCCAGGGCCATGTGGTGGTTCGCAGCGCCGACGGGCGGGTGTTCGCGCTGGATGCGGACAGCGGCGACCGGCGGTGGTTATTCAGCCGAAGCGTACCGGCACTCAGTCTGCGCGGACATTCATCGCCGGTGTTGGTGCGCAACGGCGTCGTGGCGGGTTTTGATAATGGCCGCCTGAGCGCTCTGTCGCTGGACAGCGGTGAGCCGGCCTGGGAGGCCACGGTGGCAGCGCCCCAGGGGCGAACCGATCTGGAGCGGATGGTGGATGTGGACGCTGACCCCCTGGTGCACCGTGGCGAATTGTTCGCTGGGGCTTACCAGGGGCGGGTCGTTGGCATCAACCTGGCCGATGGAGAAATTGCCTGGGCCCGAGGCATTTCATCTCTGGGTGGGCTCGCCGTGGATCAGGATAAACTGTACGCGACCGACGAGCAGGGGCGGATCTGGGCACTGGATCGCAGCAATGGCGCGTCCGTGTGGCGGGCCGACGACCTCGAAGGCAGTCGGTTAGGGAGTCCGGCTGTTCACGGAGAGTATCTGGTGGTGGGCTCCGCCGATGGACAGGTTCACTGGTTTCATCGCAATGATGGTCGCCTGGTGGCACGATACCGACTCGGTAACGCGCCGATTATGGCTCGACCGATTGTGGAGGCAGACCGGGTGATCGTGGTGGACCTTTCGGGCAACCTCGAGGCGCTGACAACTGATCACGAAAACTAAAGAGGAGAGCGGGGCATGCGGATGATTCTTCTCGGCCCCCCGGGTGCGGGCAAAGGCACGCAGGCGGAGGCCCTGTGCGAGACGTATGGGATCCCGAAAATATCCACCGGCGACATGCTCCGGGACGCGGTGAAGGCCGGCACCGAGCTTGGGCGCGCCGCCAAGGCGGTGATGGATGCAGGAGAGCTGGTTTCTGACGACATCATTATCGGGCTGGTCCGGGAGCGTATCGCTCAGCCGGACTGTGCGTCGGGATTCCTGCTCGACGGCTTTCCTCGCACCATCGCTCAAGCCGATGCCATCCGCGATGCCGGTGTGGTCATCGACGCGGTGGTGGAAATCCGGGTAGACGATGAGGACATCGTCGCTCGCATGGCCGGCCGTCGGGTCCATCCCGACTCGGGGCGGGTCTATCATGTGGAGAACGCGCCCCCGCAGCAGCCCGGCCTGGATGATGTCACCGGCGAGCCGCTGGTTCAGCGGGATGACGATCGCGAGGATACGGTTCGGCAGCGCCTGTCGGTCTACCACGAGCAGACCAGTCCCCTGGTGGCCTATTACCAGAACCTGGCCGCTGCTGGGGGGCCGGATGCCCCTCGTTTTGTCGCGGTGGATGGCCGTGGTGACATCGAGGTGGTGCGGCAGCGGATCGTGAGTGCCCTTGAGGGGTAGACGGAACCTCCATTTCGGTTGGCAATCTCAATAGTCATGAGATTCGCAACGCTTCTACTCGGCCTGCTGCTCTCCCTCCCGGTCTGGGGGGAGAGCATTCACAAGCTCACCATTGACGGGCCCATCGGACCGGTCACCGCCAATTACTTCCTCGATGGTCTGGAAACGGCCGAAGAGGAGGGCGCGGCTGCGGTTCTTCTGGAGATGAACACCCCGGGCGGGCTTGATCAGGCCATGCGGGACATCATCAGCGGCATTCTCAATGCCGAGATCCCGGTGATTACCCATGTCTCCCCGTCGGGGAGCCGGGCGGCCAGTGCCGGCACTTACATTCTGTATGCCAGTCACGTGGCGGCCATGGCGCCGGGGACCAACCTCGGTGCGGCGACACCCGTGCAGGTGGGCGGTGGTGCGCCCGGCATGCCCGAGGAGGAAGAACCGGAAGAGGGCAATGGCGATGAAGAGGCCAATGGCGAAGAAGCCAATGGTGAAGAGCCGGTGGCCGGAGATGCCGGCGAGCGAAAAATGATCAATGACGCGGTGGCTTACATCCGCTCCCTGGCCGAGCTTCGGGGGCGGAATGCGGACTGGGCCGAGCGTGCCGTGCGTGAATCCGTCAGCCTCTCTGCCACTGAGGCGGCGGAGAAAAACGTCATTGATCTCACCGCTTCCAGCACCGAGGGCCTCCTCGAAGCCATTGAGGGGCGGGTGGTTTCCGTGATGGACCGGGAACAGACGCTGGAGCTCGTGGGGGCCACTATAGAGGATCGGCCTCCGGATTGGCGGGATGAGCTCCTGTCCGCGATCACTCACCCCAATGTGGCGTACATCCTGCTGCTGGTGGGGATGTATGGCCTGATATTCGAGTTGGCCAACCCGGGGGCTCTGGTGCCGGGAACCATCGGCGGGATTTCTCTGCTGCTCGCGCTGTTTGCGCTGCAGGCCCTCCCGGTGAATCTGGCCGGGCTCGGGTTGCTGGCTTTCGGCGTGCTGCTGATGCTGGCTGAGGCTCTGGCGCCTTCCTTCGGTATACTGGGCGTGGGAGGCGTTCTGGCATTCGGTCTGGGCTCGCTGATGCTGTTCGAGGCGGGCGGACCCGGGTTCGAGATTTCTCTGGCGCTGGTGATTGGTGTCACTGCGGCCAGTCTGGTGATTTTCACGGGCACCGCCACCCTGGCCGTGCGGGCTTTCCAACGGCGGGGTGTCGCCGGCGTGTCCCACCTGGTGGACAACGAGGCCGAGGTGATCGGCACCGACCCCAGCTTGCGGGTCAAAGTGGAAGGCGAGAGCTGGCAGGCCCGCTGCGATGCCAGCCTCAACCCGGGCGACCGCGTGCGGGTGGTCGAAGTGGACGGGCTGACGCTTCATGTCGAGCCCCTTGGCAATCAAGGTGAGTGAGTCTCTGATGGACAGATATGGCGCGGCGGTGGATCAGTTCAGGGCGTGGTTTGATCTGGCCGGTGAGACACCGGGGGTTGATGATGCCACGGCCATGACGCTGGCGACCGCCGACGCCCAGGGTCGACCCAGTGCCCGCACGGTCCTGCTCAAGCATTTCGACGAGCGAGGTTTCGTGTTCTACACCAACGGCCACAGCCGGAAGGGCGAGCAGGTTGCCGCCAACCCGCGGGCCGCGCTGGTGTTTCTCTGGGAGCCGCTGGCTCGGCAGGTATTGGTTGAGGGGCATGTCGAGCCGGTCAGCGAGGCGGAATCAGACGCCTACTTCGCCAGCCGGCCTCGGCTGAGCCAGATCGGTGCCTGGGCCTCTCAGCAGTCCGAACCGCTGGCGGATCGAGCCACTTTTGATGCCCAGGTGGCGGAAGTGGAGTCCAGATTCGACGGGGTCGAGGTGCCGCGGCCTCCCCATTGGGGTGGCTACCGAGTCATCCCGGACATGCTGGAGTTCTGGCAGGGTCGCGACGGTCGTTTGCATGACCGTGAGCGTTTCTACCGGACCGCTTCCGGCGACTGGGAGTGGACGCTGCTGAATCCCTAGCGCCGGATCAGGCACTGCCCCCAAACTCAAGCCAGGGCTGCAGCTGGCCGGTCTCCGCAGAGGTGGTCAGCCGCTCCGGGCGCTCCAGATGCCAGGTGGCTCCCAGCTCGGCCGCTTGAGCTTCCCAGTGCTGGAGCAGGGCCCTAATTCCGTTTTCCCGAATCGGATAGTCGTGCTCAAGCAGCAGGAGTGATCCATCGGCCGACTGGATCATGACGGTGTAGGCGACGGGGCCTAACGAGGGAAGGCTCTGCTCGGTCCCGCTGATCACGGCGACATTGTGCGTCGCCCGTGCGGCTTCCAGTGACCCGACCACCGGCTCCCGGTACCAGCCCTGGTCATCCGGGAGTGCGTGGGCCTGGGCCACGGAGAGGGCCACCTCGGGGTCATCGGCCCCGATTCCGGACGCGGGCGCCGTTACCGAGACGTGAACGCCATGACGGGCTAAGCCGGCCATGGTCTGACGCTGGTTCTGAGTCCAGGTGGTGTAGTCCTCCTCGGCGGCCCGGGGGTCGTCGGGGCGTTCTTCAACCGACTGATCCCAGGTCTTCCAGGGTGTCCAGACCGATCCGCCAAAGGCAATAAATCGGTTGCCCGCTGAAAGCGCCTGGACTTCAACCGAATCCGGGCGGTACAGGGAGGCTTCAATAAGCTGCCACAATTCGCCGAACCCGGCGTGCTCCAACTGAACCTTCATGAGGGCCGAAAGATCGTGAAAGGTGGCATAACTCAAATTCACGGGTTCAACACCGAGCATTTGCCGGAGGGCCCGATCGGTGGCGAGACTGGCACGGCCTTTTTCCAGGAGTGTGCTTTCCAGAGTCTGTCGCAGCGGATCCAGCTGCGGCCCCGGGGCAATCAGAGCAAATGGTACGGCCAGCAGCGGGCCTGAACCGGGCTCCCTCGCCGGTGCGATGGCAGACTCGGGAAACCGTCCACCGGCGCTACCAATGGCCAATAGTTGAGGCTGAAAAGCGCCGCCCCGAAGACTGCCCCGATAAATATCCAGCATGGCCTCCACCATTGGCAGCCCGGGGCGGAGCAGCTCGGTCAGGTCATAAAGTGCAGCAGGCAGAATCAATCCGGCCGACTCCACCTCTTCGCCAACAATTCGGCGAAGATCATCAGCAATCGGCGCTGCAAGTAATTCGGCGCGATCCCGGTCCAGTGGTTCAGGCGGACGGCCCGTCATTACTGCCGAGGGTTCCAGTTCCACGGTCAGAACAGCGGGCGTTGCGGAGAGTGCCGCTTGCATTAACCAAACTCCTTTAATTCGTCCCTCATTGTAAACGTTTTTGCCTTTTCTGTTGTCAATGCATTATATTCCCGCTCGGCGTTTGGGCCGACCAATGAATGCACAAGACTATCGAGGTAAATATGGATCTCTCCACTTACACGACCCAGCAGCTTAACGAGCTCAAGAAAGATATTGATAAAGAGATTAATAGCCGGCGCAAGGAAGATGCGAAAAAGGCCCAGCAGGAAATCAAGCAGGTTGCCGAGCGCTACGGCTTTAATCTCACGGATCTGGTGGCAGGGCAGCCAGCCCGCACCCGGTCCAAGGGGAAAGTCCGTTTCCAGCATCCCGCAGACGCCAGCAAAACCTGGTCCGGGCGCGGGCGTAAACCCGGCTGGGTCAAGGAGTGGGAGGCCAGCGGCCGCTCGGTGGAGGAGCTTCGGGTCGACTGAACCCGCCGGGTCGCCTCATGGTGATGCGAGACGCCCTTGCCCGCACCTCGGCAGGCAGGGCGTCTCGCTTTAAGGCGGCGTTTCAGGAGGTGCGGTGTCGCTCTATGAGGCGTTTCTGCAGGGCCTGAAGATCGTCGGTCAAACGCACCGGATACGCGCCCGGATCCTTTAGTCTCTGCAGGGGCTGGGGCAATGCCTGCAGGGTCAGATTGCACCGTTCCCGCGCCGCTTGCAGACTCGGGTCAAACGCGGGTTCAATCCGCTTGCCCTGTTCCATTACCGTCGCCAGTAGGGCCTCTCCGGCACCGCGCTCTTCGAACAGGCCGAGGGTGTCGCCGGCCAGGATTCCGCCGTCCCCGTACTCGCGGAAAATCTGTTTGCGGCCCGGCAGGTCCGTCTTGCCTTCCGAGTGCTTGCCTCGGGGCGAGCCACCGTACTGATGCAGCTTGTAGGCGGAGTCAAGGAAAGCCACGTCCGCCGAGGTGTCCACGCTGGAGCCCACCCCCACGCCGTCAATGGGCGCACCGGCGGCAATCAGCGCCTCGATTCGATACTCATCAAGGCCGCCGCTGACCAAAATGCGGGTGTCCTGCAGGCCACCGGCATCGAGAATCTCTCGGACCATGGTGGCGTTGGCCGCCAGGTCGCCGCTGTCGATGCGGACGGCCTTGACGGGAATTTTCCGGTCAGCCAGGCGGGCCCCCAAATCCACAACCCGCTGTGCGGCCTGTCGGACATCGTAGGTATCGATCAACAGGATCGTGTTGTCCGGGTGATTGAGGGCGAAGCGTTCGAAAGCCTCGGCTTCGCAGTCGTGGGCGAGGACGAACGCATGGGCCATCGTGCCAGTGGCCGGGATACCATAGCGGGCGCTGGCCAGGCAGGTGGCTGTGGCCTGAAATCCGGCCAGATAACAGGCCCGGGCTGCCCAGGTGCCGGCTTCGCCGCCGTGGGCCCGGCGCATGCCGAAGTCGATTACGGGTGTCTGCCGCGCGGCCAATATGCAGCGCGCCGCCTTGCTGGCGATCAGGGTCTGGTAGTGAATGATGTTCATCAGGCGCGACTCGATGAACTGTGCCTCGGGAAGCGGTGCCACCACCTGCACCAGCGGCTCCTCGGCAAAAAAGGCGGTGCCTTCGGGTAAGGCGGTCACGGTACCGGTGAATCGGAAATCGGCCATCCGATCGACAAAATCCGCGGAGAAAAATCCGGACTCGCGCATCCAGTCGAGCTCGTCGGGCTTGAACTGGAGCTGCTCAAGCCATTCCAGTGCCTGCTCCAGACCCGCGGCGATGAAATAACCTCTTTGCGGCGAGTGACGCATGAAAAGCTCAAAGACCGCCTCGCCGGTCATGCCATGCTCGTAGTAGGTCTGCAGCATGGTCAGCTCGTACAGATCGGTGAGCAGAGGGGTGCGTTCCAGGTTCATGGTGTGCTGTCCTTGGTGCCCATACGGCTAACTGCGCAGACCGGTGCCTTGACGCAGCAGCCACATGCTGAGGCCACTGCCGGCGGCAATGAAAGCGAAAATAATGGCATAGGCGATGCCCAGCGGTATGTCCGAGCTCCCCAGGATGCCGTATCTAAACGCGTTGACCATGTAGAGAATCGGATTGGCCAGGGAAACCGTCTGCCAGAACTCCGGCAGCATGGACACCGAGTAGAACACGCCACCCAGATAAGTGAGCGGCGTGAGGATGAAGGTGGGCACGATGGCGATGTCGTCGAATTTCTTGGCGAACACCCCATTCAAGAAGCCACCAATGGAGAACAGCACCGCGGTGAGGAACACCACCGAGATGGTGACCGGGATGTTGTGCACCCGCAGATCAGCAAAGAAGCTGGCAATGATCGTTACAATCAGCCCGGTGAACAGTCCGCGACCGACTCCGCCCGCCACGTAACCGGCCAGAATCACGTAATTGGGGGTTGGAGAAACCAGCAGCTCCTCGATGTGGCGCTGGAATTTCGCCCCGAAAAACGACGAAACCACATTGGTGTACGAGTTGGTGATCACCGACATCATGATGATCCCCGGCGCGATGAACTCCATGAAGCTGTAGCCGTCCATGGGCCCGATACGGGAACCGATCAGGCTGCCAAAGATGATGAAATAGAGCGTCATGGTTATGGCCGGAGGGACCAGTGTCTGGACCCAGATGCGCAGATAGCGGTGAGTCTCTTTCCACGCCAGGGTGCGCAGGGCCGTCAATGTCTGTCGGGGGTATGCGGGATAGAGGGCTGCCATGGTCAGTCCGTTCCTGCGGCCGCGGTGGCCGGTTCCTTGCCGAGCATTCGCACGAAGAGCTCTTCCAGCCGGTTGGACTTGTTTTTCATGCTGGTGACGTTGACTCCGCTGCCATGGAGGCGTTCAAAAAGATCGGTTAGTGTTTGCTCGCCACGGATTTCCACTTCCACGGTGCGTTCGTCCACCGGAACCACGTGGAATTCCGGGAGCTCCGGCAGGCGGTTGATTGGCGCATCAATATCCAGCAGGAAGCTCTGGCTTTTCAGCTTCGACAGCAGCGAGCGCACGTCGGTGTTTTCGACAATTTCCCCACCATCGATAATGCCAATATTGCGGCACAGGGACTCGGCTTCCTCGAGGTAGTGGGTGGTGAGGATGATGGTGGTGCCTCGCTCGTTAATGTCGCGCAGGAACGTCCACATGGAACGGCGCAACTCGATGTCCACCCCCGCCGTGGGTTCGTCCAGAATGAGCAGGCGCGGTTCATGAATCAGCGCCCTGGCGATCATCAACCGCCGTTTCATGCCTCCGGACAGGGTGCGGGACGTCGCATCCCGCTTACCCCACAAATCCAATTCCCGTAGATAGCGCTCGGCCCGTTCCCGGGCGGTCGTTCGATCAATTCCGTAATAGCCCGCCTGGTTGAGCACGATGTCTCCGACGGTTTCGAACTGGTTGAAATTGAACTCCTGAGGGACCAGACCGAGGTTGGATTTGGCTTCCCAGGAGTCCCGGAACAGGTCATGGCCGAAGACTTCCACCTCACCGGAGGTAGGCGTCACCAGTGAGGCAACAATCCCGATGATGGTGGTCTTGCCGGCCCCGTTGGGTCCGAGCAGGCCAAAAAAGTCTCCGGGGGCAACGTCCAGGTCCACATTACGAAGAGCGGTGACTCCGCCGGAGTACGTTTTGTTCAACTGGCGCAGAGAAAGCGCGTTCATGGATATTCAAACCGGTTGGGTAGATCACCGGGCGGCAATCAAAGACGGCAAAGGTAGCCGCTGGCACCGCTTCGGTGCAACCGCTGCCCCCGCGCAGAGGCAGCGATCCCAATGGACACCCTATCCCCGCCGGCGTACAATTTCGCGGGTTATATCGATGACGGGAGGGCTCCGCGGAACCCTCCCGTTTTTGCGAGCAGGCGGGGTAGTTGGCGTGAGCGACAACGCGATTCTGGCATTAGAGGATGGTTCGGTTTTTCATGGCAGAGCCCTGGGAGCTCGCGGCAGGACTTGTGGAGAAGTGTGTTTCAACACGGCCATGACCGGCTATCAGGAAATCTGCACAGACCCCTCCTATTATGGCCAGCTGGTAACGCTGACCTACCCGCATATTGGCAACACCGGCACCAATCCGCTGGACGAAGAGGCCGATGGCACCCAGCTCGCCGGGCTGGTGATCCGCGACCAGCCCGTGCGGCTGAGTAACTGGCGCTCCACCGAGGGTTTGCCCGACTATCTCTCACGTAACGGGGTGGTGGGGATTTGCGAAATTGACACTCGCCGGCTGACGCGACTCCTGCGGGACAAGGGCGCGCAGAAGGGCTGCATCGTCTCCGGTGCCGAGGCCGCGGGGGAGACTGCTGCACAGAACGCGGTGGCTGCCGCCCAGGCGCATCCCGAGCTCACCGGTCGCGATCTGGTTCAGGCAGTGAGTACCACCGAGACCTACGAGTGGCGGCGGGGGACCTGGTCGCTGGACCATGACGAAACCGAGGCCCCCGAGCGCCTGGCCGGTGAGCTGCCCTGGCACGTGGTCGCTTATGACTTCGGGATCAAGAGAAACATCCTGCGGATGCTGGTGGATCACGGCTGCCGCGTCACGGTGGTGCCGGCGAAAACTCCCGCCGATGAAGTGCTGGCCATGCAGCCCAACGGGGTCTTTTTGTCCAATGGCCCCGGTGACCCGGAGCCGCTGGAGTACGCCATTTCGGCGACAAGGACATTCATCGAGGCGGGGTTGCCCGTATTTGGTATCTGTCTGGGCCATCAGCTCCTGGGGCTGGCGGCGGGTGGGCGCAGCCTGAAGATGAAGTTCGGCCACCATGGCGCCAACCATCCGGTGGTCGACGGCGCCACCCAGCGGGTGATGATCTCCAGTCAGAACCATGGCTTTGCCATCGACGCAGACAGCCTGCCGGACAATGTCCGGGTCATTAACCGCTCGCTATTCGACGACAGCCTGCAGGGCATTGAGCTTACCGACCGCCCGGCATTCAGCTTCCAGGGACATCCCGAAGCCAGTCCGGGGCCTCACGACGTTTCGCCCCTGTTTGCCCATTTCATTGATCTGATGGCCGCCCGCCCGGCGCCTCTCTGACTTATCGGTTGACTGAATCACCATGCCCAAGCGCACCGACATCGAAAGCATCCTGATCATTGGCGCCGGCCCGATCGTGATCGGTCAGGCCTGCGAATTTGACTACTCCGGCGCGCAAGCCTGCAAAGCGCTGAGGGAAGAGGGTTACCGGGTCATCCTGGTCAACTCCAATCCGGCAACGATCATGACCGATCCGGAGATGGCGGACTCGGTCTACATCGAGCCCATCCAGTGGCAGGTGGTGGAACGCATTATCGAGCGGGAGCGGCCGGATGTTCTTCTGCCCACCATGGGGGGGCAGACCGCGCTGAACTGCGCCCTCGACCTGGACCGGCACGGCGTGCTGTCGCGGTACGGGGTCGAAATGATCGGCGCCAGCAAGGCCGCCATCGACATGGCCGAAGACCGGGAAGCGTTCCGCCAGGCCATGGCCCGCATCGGCCTTGATACACCCGCCGCGCGAGTGGCCCACAGCATGGAACAGGCCCACGAGGCGCAGCGTGAGGTCGGATTTCCCACCATTATCCGGCCGTCGTTCACCATGGGCGGCAGCGGCGGCGGCATCGCCTGGAATGCCGAAGAGTTTGTCGAGATCTGCGAACGGGGTCTCGACCTCTCGCCCACCAACGAATTGCTCATTGAGGAGTCGGTTCTTGGCTGGAAAGAGTTTGAGATGGAGGTAGTTCGAGATCGCGCTGACAACGGCATCATTATCTGCGCCATCGAAAACCTGGACCCCATGGGGGTGCACACCGGCGACTCGATTACCGTGGCGCCGGCTCAGACCCTGACGGACAAGGAATACCAGATCATGCGCAACGCCTCGCTGGCGGTGCTGCGCGAGATTGGCGTGGAGACCGGCGGCTCCAACGTCCAGTTCGCCGTGAACCCGGAGAACGGGCGCCTGGTGGTCATCGAAATGAATCCCCGGGTGTCCCGTTCCTCGGCGCTGGCTTCCAAGGCAACCGGGTTTCCCATCGCCAAGGTGGCGGCCAAACTGGCGGTGGGCTACACCCTGGACGAACTGCGAAACGAAATCACCGGTGGCCGGACCCCGGCGTCCTTCGAGCCCAGCATCGACTACGTGGTCACCAAGATTCCGCGGTTCACGTTCGAGAAATTCATGCGTAGCAAGCCGGTGCTCACCACCCAGATGAAATCCGTGGGTGAGGTCATGGCCATCGGGCGCACGTTTCAGGAATCCCTGCAAAAAGCGCTGCGGGGGCTGGAAAACGGGCTGGAAGGCCTGGATCCGCGAATCGCGCCGGGGAGCGACGAGGCGTTGACGGCGGTCACCCAGGAGCTGCGCCAGCCGGGGCCGGAGCGGCTTCTGTGGGTGGCAGACGGGTTTCGGGCCGGGCTCGATATCGAGACGCTGTTCGGCCACACCTGGATCGACCCCTGGTTCCTTGCCCAGGTGGGTGATCTGGTGGAGCGCGAGTCAGCCATTGCCGGCCGTTCCCTTGAATCCCTGGGTCTGACAGAGCTGCGGGGGCTCAAGCGTTGTGGCTTCTCGGACGCCCGGATCGCCCGGCTCTGCGGGACCGATGAGCATGCGGTTCGGCAGCGGCGCCGGAATCTGGGTCTGAGGCCGGTTTACAAGCGGGTCGACTCCTGCGCTGCCGAGTTCGCGACCGCGACCGCCTACATGTATTCCACCTACGAAGAAGAAGACGAAGCGGCCCCCGGGGATCGGCGAAAGATCATGATCCTCGGAGGAGGGCCCAACCGGATCGGTCAGGGCATCGAGTTCGACTACTGCTGCGTGCATGCGGCGCTGGCGCTGAGGGACGACGGCTTCGAGACCATCATGGTCAACTGCAACCCGGAGACGGTCTCCACCGACTACGACACCTCGGACCGGTTGTATTTCGAGCCGCTCACCCTTGAGGACGTCCTGGAAATTGTCGAGACCGAGCAGCCCGAGGGCATTGTCATTCAGTACGGCGGCCAGACCCCGCTGAAACTGGCGCGGGATCTGGAAGCCTTCGGCGCACCGATCATCGGCACCACGCCGGATTCCATTGACCTCGCCGAGGACCGCGAGCGATTCCAGGGCCTGATTAACGAGGCCGGGCTCAAGCAGCCGCCGAACCGGACCGCAACCAGTGCCGAGCAGGCTTTCCGGTTGGCCGCAGAAATCGGCTATCCGCTGGTGGTGCGACCGTCCTACGTGCTCGGCGGCCGAGCCATGGAAATCGTCTACCAGGAGTCGGAACTTGCCCAGTACATGAACGAGGCGGTGAAGGTTTCCAACGAGTCGCCAGTGCTGCTGGATCGCTTTCTGGATGACGCTATCGAGGTGGACGTGGACGCGGTCTGCGACGGCGAAGAAGTCCTGATCGGCGGCATCATGGAACATATCGAACAGGCCGGTGTGCACTCCGGCGATTCTGCCTGCTCCCTGCCGCCCTATAGTCTCGCGCCCCAGGTCGGTGACCGGCTGCGGGCGCAGATGCGGGAAATGGCGCTGCGCCTGGGTGTCGTGGGGCTCATGAATGCCCAGTTTGCGATCAAGGGCGACGATATTTTCGTGCTCGAGGTCAACCCCAGGGCCTCGCGGACGGTGCCGTTCGTCTCCAAGGCCATTGGCCTGCCGCTGGCCAAGGTGGCAGCCCGCTGCATGGCCGGACGCAGCCTGCAGGATCAGGGCTGCACGCGGGAAATCATCGCCCCCTCCTACGCGGTCAAAGAGGCGGTCTTCCCGTTCATCAAATTCCCCGGGGTGGACCCGATTCTCGGCCCGGAAATGAAATCCACCGGCGAGGTGATGGGCATTGGTTCAAGCTTTGGCGAGGCCTACGCCAAGTCCCAGCTGGGTGCCGGTGTCGAGCTTCCGCGGGGTGGCCGGGTCTTCATTAGCGTGCGGGATGAGGACAAAGCCTCGGCGCCTGCCCTGGCCCAGGAGCTGCAGCGCAAGGGCTTTGAGGTCATCGCTACTACCGGAACGGCGGCGGTGCTGCACCAGGCGGGGATAGACTGCGGGATCATCAACAAAGTGGTTGAAGGCCGTCCCCATGTGGTAGACGCCATCAAGAACGCTGAAATTGATTTGATCATCAACACCACCGAAGGTCGCCAGGCCATTGCCGACTCCTATTCGATTCGCCGTGAGGCCCTGCATCACAAGGTGTGTTACACCACCACCATGGCGGGTGCCCGCGCCACCGTTCAGGCGCTTGATCATCTGGATCGCGTGGATGTGCGCTCCATTCAGGATCTGCACAGGGAGGTCTCAACATGAGCAAGACACCACTGACCGTGCGCGGTGCCGAGCAGCTCCGCGCCGAGCTCAACCGGTTGAAATCCGAAGATCGCCCGGGGGTCATTCGAGCCATCGCTGAAGCCCGGGAGCACGGCGATCTCAAGGAGAATGCCGAGTATCATGCGGCCCGGGAGCAGCAGGGCTTCATCGAGGGGCGCATCGCTGACATCGAGGCCAAGCTCGCCAATGCCCAGATCATCGACGTGACCCGGCTGCCGGCCACCGGCAAAGTGGTGTTCGGCGTCACGGTGGTGCTCGAAGCCGAGGAAGACGGCGAGGAAAAGACCTATCAGATCGTTGGCGAAGACGAGGCGGACATCAAAGCCGGCCTCATTTCGGTGCAGTCCCCCATGGCCCGGGCGCTGATCGGCAAGGAAGAGGGCGATGCGGTGGACGTGCAGGCGCCAGGAGGTCAGCGTGCCTACGAAATCGTCGAAGTCCGCTACGAGTAGTCCGCTGGACAGCGTCAAACTGGAATTGGCGGTGGTGCTCGGCCTGGCCGTGGGGCTGCTGGTGGTCATGTTCCGGGTGGATCTGGGTCACTGGACGGAGATCGGGCTGCTGGTTCTGGCCGGATTCGCCTTCGGCGGGTGGCTGGCCTGGCGTACCCGCCGGGCGGTGGATCAGCATCAGGCCGGCGGTGATCACTGATGCCTCGGAGCCGAGACAGTCGGCGCTGGCTCAAAGAGCATTTCAACGACCCCTTCGTGAAAGAAGCGCAGAAGCGCGGCCTGCGCTCCCGGGCGGTATTCAAGCTCGAAGAAATGGATGCCCGGGATCAACTGCTCCGCCCGGGCCAGTGTGTGGTGGATCTGGGGGCGGCCCCGGGAGGTTGGAGCGAATACGCCGCTCGGGTGGTGGGCGCCCGGGGGCGAGTGATCGCCATTGATCTGCTGGCGATGCCGCCCATTCAGGGTGTGGATTTCGTGCAGGCGGATTTCGGCACCGACGAGGGCCTGGCCCGGGTGGACGAGCTGCTGGGAGATCGTGCCCCGGACCTTGTTTTATCCGATATGGCCCCCAACATCTCTGGACAGAAGGCCGTCGATCAGCCGCGGTCCATGCACCTGGCCGAACTGGCGCTGGACTTCTGCGAGAACAGGCTGAACCCCGGCGGTAGCCTGGTAGTCAAAGTGTTTCAGGGCGAAGGTTTCGACGACCTCGTCAAATCAATGCGCGCCCGATTCGAGCGCGTCCAGAGCCGCAAGCCCCGGGCCTCCCGGGATAGAAGTCGCGAAGTTTATCTACTGGCCCGCGGGTTCCGCGCGTAGTAGGATGGCAGTCAAACTCTATTAGAGGTGAGCCGTCTTGAGTGACATGGCAAAAAACTTGATTCTGTGGGTGGTCATCGCCGTCGTGCTGATGTCCGTCTTCAGTAATTTCCAGAATGAGGGAACCACCGCTCAGGAGGTGCCCTACTCGCAATTCCTCAGCGAGGTGGATTCCGGCCAGGTTGATTCGGTGACCATGCAGGGGCCCGTCATTCGCGGCACCCGCGGGGACGGCTCGAACTTCAGTACCTATAATCCGGAAAGCGACAACAGTGCGCTGATCGGTCAATTGATGGACACCGGGGTGACCATTAACGCCGAGGAGCCCGAAGGAGGAAGCATGCTCATGCAGATCCTCATTTCGTGGTTCCCGTTCCTCCTGCTCATCGGTGTGTGGATCTACTTCATGCGCCAGATGCAGGGCGGTGGCGGCGGTCGGGGGGCCATGTCCTTCGGCAAGAGTAAGGCCAAGATGATGTCCGACGACCAGGTCAAGGTGACCTTCAAGGACGTCGCCGGTGTTGAAGAGGCCAAGCAGGACGTGGTGGAGCT